>JBEKYC010000063.1:0-40631 GCA_049511415.1 Bryobacteraceae bacterium
GGGATGACGATCGCGGCCACGTATCCGGCGGCGGTGATCGGGATGGCGCTGCTGAAGCTGATGGGCGGATCGCTGCTGGAAGAAAACATCGCGCGAACCATCGGGTCGATCGGCGAATCGGTTGCGGCGGGCGCGATCTTCACGATTCCGGCATTTGTGCTCTCGGGCTTGTGGCTGCCGCTCACCCTGGACCATTGGTGGACATCGCTTGCGTTCTGGAACTCAGTAGTTCTGATGGTAATCGGCGGCACGCTGGGGATCCTGTTCGTGACGCTGCTGCGGCGGGTGATGGTGGAGGATCCGGAGCTGCCGTTTCCGGAGTCGGTGGCGGCGTCGGAGATCCACAAGGCGGGACAGCAAGGCTCGCGCGCAGCTAAGATCCTGTTTGCGAATATGGGCTTCGGCGCGTTCATCTACCTGCTGGGCGCGGTGAACGTGTTCAATCCGAGTAATGCGTTCCGGGTGGCGATCGGCGACGTGGGCAAGCGGCTACTGCTGCGGACGAGCACGAATCCGAACGTGGCGGTGACGACCACGGGCGGCGCTTCGCTTTTCTACGCACCGGACATCAGCCCGGCTTACCTGGGTGTCGGCTTCATCATCGGCCCGCGGTTGGCGGCACTGAACTTTGCGGGCGGCGTGCTCGCGTGGGGGTTGATGGTTCCGTTGCTGACGTACGTGATGGGACCGTCTTTGCAGGCGGGCGCTCCGGCCGGTCAACCGATTTCGTGGACGCTGCTGGCGAACTCGATTTATTTCTCGATCGTGCGGCCTATCGCGGTGGGCGGTATGCTGGTGGGCGCGTCGTTCACCCTGTTCCGCATGCGCAAACAGCTTGGCGCGGGGATGGCGCGGGCGGTGTCGGATCTGAAGAAATCGGCTGCGGCGCACGCTGCCACCAGCCGCACGGAGCGGGACCTGAGCGCGCGCACGGTGTTTGCGGGCGTGGCAGTGGTGCTGCTGGCGATGGTGGGGCTCTATTACTACTTCATCAGGGGCGCGGGAAATTTGTCCGCCTCAACAGTACTGACGGGCGCGGTGGTCGCCGCGCTCGTGATGGCGGTCTTAGGCTTCTTTTTCGCAGCGGTTTCGGGCAACCTGGTGGGCATGATCGGGTCGTCGAACAATCCGGTTTCCGGGCTGACGCTGTGCACGCTGGTGGTGGCGGCGCTGCTGATGGTGGCGCTGGGTGTATCGGGCACGGGCGGCGTGGCGGCGGTGTTGGGCGTGGCCGCGGTGGTGTGCGTGTCGTCGGCGGTGGCGGGCGAGATGCTGCAGGATCTGAAGGTCGGGCACATTCTGGGCGGCACACCTGCAAAAATGCAGATCGGCGATATGCTGGGAATAATCGTTGCATCCTTCGTCTTGTTCTTCCCGCTGGCGGTTCTCGATAAGGCCTATCATTTTGGAAGTGACCGGTTGCCCGCGCCGCAAGCCGGATTGATGGCGATGCTTTCAAAGGGCATTGTGAACGGCGAGATGGCTTGGCCGCTGGTGGTGGTGGGCATCCTGATGGGCTTCGCGCTGATTCTGATCGAAGTCAGAAGCCCGATGCTGTTTTCGGTGGGCATGTATCTGCCGCTAGGGACAACGTTCGCCATTTTCGTGGGCGGGTTGATTCGCTGGGTGACGGATAAATTGCGCGACCGCCGGGGGTTCAACGAAGCGCAGAGGGCGCGCGTGGATAATGCGGGCGTGCTGACGGCGTCCGGGTTGATTGCGGGGGAAGCATTGTGCGGGCTGGTGATCGCGGCGCTGGTGGGCAGCGGGCACGACGTGACGCTGGTGAAGTGGAGCGCGCCTTTCATCACCGCGCTGATCGCGCTGGCGGTGCTGGCGGTGGTAATGACGCAAGTGCCGCTGCGGAATGCGGGAGATCCGGACGAACCGGCGCCGCCTACGGCGATCATGTAGAACGGCTGCGCGCGAAGCGTTTCCGGCCACAGATGCACACAGATAAACACGAATAAGACCGGCGATTACTGGATGAGCGAGACCGTGCGCCGGGTTACCGGATTGGGAACGGGTGTCACGTCCAGATTCGTATCGATGGCCATCTGCAAGGCTCCCGTAATCAGTTGCAGGGGGCCGCGGATGGTATCGCCCGGGAGCAATCCGAGCAGCGTGATCCAGGCCGCCCTGGGCGAATAGATCGTGCCGTACAGATTGACGCCGGGCGAGCCCCCCACGGTGCTGGCCTGCAAGATCATCTCCTGGGAACCGGGAACCGCGAGGACATTGGTGCAGGGACCGCCGCAGGAGAGGTTGAGGTAGCCGCTGGAGGTGTACTTCAGCGTGGTATTGGCCTGGTCCTGCCAGAAAAGGACGGGCGCAAAAGTCGTGAGGCTCGACGGCACGGCCGCATTGGACCCATTTAATCCGTGCAATACGGCGGTATATCCGAGCCCGCCTTGAAAACCGGCGGTGGCCTGCGGAAATGACAGACCGATGGTGGTAATGGCAGTGGGAATTTGCAGGCCCGGATAATTCGAATCGGTGAAAACAAAAATTTCGCCCGCGTCGGTATTCTGGGTAATCTGGCCGCTTACCAGGGGCGTGAGATCTTTTACGGTGGAGTTGGCGCCGACCGAAAGGGCCAGCGCCGGACCGCCGGCCACCGGCTGGGCGCCGGCAAATATGTAGCGGCCGGGGCTGAAGGTGGTGGTGGATAGCGCTCCGGTAACCAATCCGCCGAAGAAGACGTAGTTGCAGAATCCGCCGCAGGGGGTGGATGCTCCATCGGAAAAGGTGACGTTGCCGAGCACGGTAACGGGGGTGCCCAGAGGCGCTCCGGTCAGCGGGTTGGTGGAGTAATAGTTGCCGGGCGGGAGGACGGTGGGACTGCCGGAGAGCAGGCCTCCGGTGATGATGCCGCCGGCTACGGGATGATCGGGCAAGCCGGTGGGGGCGGGGGGCTGGCCCTTGCCGCGCATGGGATCCTCGAAGTCGTCGCCATCCGGAAATCCGTTGGCGGGGGCGGCGGTCCAATTCGATATACCGAGCGTATTAATGCCGCCGGAGCCGAGAATATATGTAAATGGCGAGGTTACGGTAGCGCTGCCAATTATGGTTCCGGCCGCTACATTGGGCAATGGCGTAGATGCCGGATTCGAGGACGACATGTAAATGCCGCCGCGGGCAATTACGTTGGCGCCCAGCGCGGACAGAAAATCTTCGCCGCACACGAGGCCGATACCGAGGGCCGAGACGAAGCAGTCGGTGGAGCGGTTGAGCAGGAACAGGGACGGGGTCACGGCCGCGGGGAAGACGGCAGCGGTGGCGGTAGCTCCGGTGGATAACATGGTGTTGCCGAAGACGGCGGAAAAGAGCTGGGGCACGCCCTGCGTCACGGTGGCCTGGGTCCAATACAGAACGCCGGGCACGTTCGGCACGCCAGGCGCGGGAGAAGTGGTACCCGCGGCTATCTGAACGGTTTGCCGGCCGCCGGCGCCACCGGGGGTGAAGCCGTTTTGCTGGCTGTAGAGGCAGCCGTTCTGGAGGTTGCCGCTGGATGGGCAGGAGGCCAGGCTCTGGCACTGCACGTTGGAGCCGCATTGCAAGGAAGCCGTCTGGCCGGCGCCCGACAAGGCTTGTGCCGCGGCGGCCAGAGCCGCCGAGTCGGCCGCGGATTGGGCTACCTTTCGCGTGTAGCGGCCCATGCCCAGATCCACCACGAGACCGATGATTCCGATCGTAAGCGTCAAAGACAGCGTGGCCATCAAGAGGGCCTGACCGGCGCGTTTTTTGCGAATCTTGCACATAACGATTACCTGCCGATATCGAGATTTCCTAAAATGCGATGTCTTCCTGCGATTGCGCGCCGAGAGTAATGGCGGCGAGCTGCATGGGCGAAGATCCGGGCCAAAACATGGATAGCGCGGAACGGAACGGATAAGTGCCCGATATTTTCAAGGGCAATCCGATGCCGTTATTGGGGGCGGGCGGCCAGGCGCCAGCGCCGGTGAGGCAAGCCGATAAAGGCGCGCAGTTTTGCGTGGCGCTGCCGGCCGCCATGGTCACGCTGATCTGTCCGGGGTCCAAGCCGACGGCCGCATTCCCGACGACGGTAGCCACGGCGCCGACCGTTACCGGGCAACTGGAGGATGCCTGCGCGCAAGCCTGCCCGTGGACGGCGGCGAAGCGGGTGCCCTCCTTGACCGCGTGGGCGAGCGTCCCGTAGACCCACATACCGCGGGACAATTCCGCAATCGAGATCAACAGAAAGATGAGGGGAATGGCAACCAGGGTGAATTCCAGGACCGCATTCCCAGACTCCCTACGCTGAACGGACGGAGACTTCATGGCAGGGCATCCCTCAATCGCATTTCCGCGGTGCGGGTGATGTGGGTCACGCCCGGAATCGGGATGCGGAACAAGGGCGGCATGCTATAGGTAACCGTGACGAAGGCGGCCGGACCGCCGTCCACGCTTCCGGTGGAGCCGCTGCAGGGCGTGCTCGAATCGCAGTAAGAGGACGTCACGGTCAGCGGATCCGCGTTGCAGGAGCCGCTGTAGGAAGGACCCACGTTGGGCAGTCCCGTCAATTCGGTGACGGCGAGCGCGCAGGCGCCGCTTTGATCGGCGGCTGTCGCGTTATTGGCGGCGGATCGCAACACGGCCACGCGCGCCGCATTCTCGGCGGCGATGAGCGCATACGCGTAGAACCCAAAATCGAATACGCCGGTAAACAAGAAAATGAACCAGGGCAATAATAGCGAGAATTCGATAATCGAATTTCCCTTATTGGCCTTGGCATTTTGTTTTTTGGAAACCACATTTCCCTCCCAATGGCAGAATTATGCGCCTAACGAGCGATACAAAACAACGCTGCCAACCGTTCCTTAACCTTTCGCCTAAAAAACTCACCTATTTGCATCGGGGAAAGCCCGATCATCCCCCATATTTGACAGGTAGTTCCGCAAAAAAACAAAAAACAGGGGCCACAATACGCGATATCGATCCGTATTCACAAAAGACGGGCGGCGTTTGTGGTAGATTTTATGTCCTCCGACGGCGGGCGAATAGTACCATCAAGGGAAATTGTAAATGGACGAAAATGTAACCCAAAACACTGGATATTTTAAGCGGGACGCGGGATTTACTGCCAGTCTTGACTTTTTCCGAGCATTTCCAGGAGGCGCAACTCGGCAATTACGGGCACGTTGAGGCCGCGAGCCTTGTCAAGTTTCGAGCCGGATTCTTCGCCCGCGACGACATAGCTGGTTTTGCGGCTGACGGAGCCGCTGACCTTGCCGCCGGCGGATTCGATCAGACGGGTGGCTTCCTCGCGGCTGAGCGTAGGCAGCGTGCCGGTGAGCACAAAAGTGAGTCCTTCCAGCGGACCGCCTTTTTTGAGTTTGGCTTCGTATTCGAATTTCAGGCCGGCGGCGCGCAGGCGCTCCACCAATTCCCGATTACGCGGCTCGCGAAAGAACTGGCTTACGCTTTCGCCCACCTTCGGACCGACTTCTTCGGCGCGCTGTAATTCCTCGGCGCTGGCTTGGGCAATTTTGTCCAAGCTGCCGAACGCTTCCGCCAGAAAGACGGCGGTACGCTCGCCGACGAATCGTATTCCCAACGCCGTGAGGATGCGCGGCAGCGGGCACTGTTTGGATTTTTCGATATTGGCGATCACGTTGGCGGCCGATTTCGCGCCCATACGCTCGAGTTCCACCAACTGCACTAGCGTCAGGTCATAGATATCCGCCACGCCATGGACGATGCCGCGGTCCACCAACTGATCCACCAGGGCGTCCCCCAGTCCGTCGATATTCATCACGCCGCGCGCGGCGAAATGCAGGATGGATTCCTTCAGCCGCGCCGGACAGTTAGTGTTGATGCAACGGGAAGCCGCTTCGCCTTCCTCGCGCACGACTTTGCCGCCGCAAACCGGACAAGTCTCCGGCATCCGAAAGGGTTTGCGGTAGGAGCCGAGCGAATGCACGCGCACGACTTTGGGAATCACGTCGCCGGAGCGCTCGATGACCACGGTATCGCCGATCTCGAGGCCCAGACGCTCGATCTCGTCTTCGTTATGCAGCGTGGCACGCGACACGGTGACACCGCTGACCTCAACCGGTTTCAGGCGGGCCACCGGCGTGAGAGCGCCGGTGCGTCCGACCTGCACGTCGATGTTCTCGACGGTGGTCAGGGCCTGGCGGGCCGGATACTTGTAGGCGATGGCCCAGCGGGGCGCTTTGGCGGTATAGCCCAACTGCTGCTGCTGGGCGATGGAATCCACCTTGACCACCACGCCATCGATCTCATACGGCAACGTTTCGCGTTTGGCTTCCCATTCCGCGCAGAACGCCACAACGGCGTCAACGTCCGGGCACAGCTTGCGGTGCGGGTTCACCTTGAAGCCCATGCGCACGAGTTCATCAAGCGATTCCCAGTGGCGTGGAAAGGCCGGCGCGCCATCGACGTAGAGGAAGTAGGTGTAGTAATCCAGGCGCCGGGAGGCGGTGACGGCGGGTTCCAGCACGCGCAGCGACCCGGCGGCGGCATTGCGCGGATTGGCGAAACGGGAGAGGCCGCGCTCGTCGCGCTCGGCATTGAGACGCTCGAAGGCGCGGCGGTTCATGACGGTTTCGCCACGCGCTTCGAATTGCGGCGGGGCGTCCGGCACGCGCAACGGCAGAGAGCGGATGGTGCGCGCGTTTTCGGTGACGTCTTCGCCTACCAGACCGTCGCCGCGGGTGACGGCCTGGACGAACTTGCCGGCGAGATAATGGGCGGCCATGGACAGACCGTCCAACTTCAGTTCGGTGACGTAGGCGAATTCAGCGCCCCGCAGCAGTTCGCGGACGCGGCGGTCAAAATCGCGCAACTCGCCTTCGTCCAGGGCATTGTCGAGGCTCAGCATGGGCGAGCTGTGGGCCACTTTGACGAAACCTTCGCGGGGCTTGCCACCCACGCGCTGGGTGGGCGAATCGGGAGTCAACAGCTCGGGATGCTGGGTTTCGAGCTCGCGCAGTTGGCGCATGAGGACGTCATATTCGGCGTCGCTGATTTGCGGCGCGTCGAGCACGTAGTATTGGCGCTCGTGATGGCGGAGGCTTTCACGCAGCCTTTCGACCCGGGAAGCGATATCGTTCGGCATCGGACTATTCTCTTTAGTTTAAACTGAGAGATCTGGAGTGAAGTCATAAGCGCCGCACGCAAGACCATCATCATCTACAATCCATTCGCCGGGAAGATGGGCGCGAAGGGATTGAAGCGCCTGTCCGCGGCCGCGGAGATTCTGCGCGAGGCGGGCCACGATACGTGGCTGGTGCCGACGCAGGGGCCGGGCACGGCGGGGGCTATCGCGCAGCGCAGCATCGCCGACGGGGCCGAACTGATTCTGGCAGCGGGCGGCGACGGCACCATTAACGAGATCGCCAGCGGGGTGGCCTTCTCGGATGTCCCGCTGGGAATTCTGCCGGCGGGCACGGCCAACGTGCTGGCCAACGAGATGGGCCTGGCATCGAGCATCGAAGGGGCCGCGGAAGGGCTGGGCGCATGCGTTCCCACGCGCGTCTCGATGGGACGCCTGCAATGCGTGAACGGGTCCGAGCGCACGCGCCTGTTCCTGCTAATGGCGGGGATCGGCCTGGATGCCAAGATCGTTTACAACCTGAGTCTGCCGCTGAAGGCCCGCTTCGGAAAACTGGCCTACTGGGTGGGCGGTTTCAGCCTAATCGGGCGCGAGCTCGACGAATTCGAGGTGCTGGTGGACGGGCGCCGCGTGAACTGCTCGTTCGCGCTGATCAGCAAAGTGCGGAACTACGGCGGCGATTTGGAAATAGCGCAGAATATCAGCCTGCTGGACGATCGCTTCGAGGTGGTGCTGTTTGAAACGCGCAGTTCCCTGCGCTTTCTGGGGTATCTGGCGCGCGTGGCAGTGCGCAGACTTTCGGGCGTATCGGGTGTTTCGCTGGTCCGGGCGACGCAGGTATGCATGCCCGGAACCACGGCACGGCGGATTTACATACAGGTGGATGGGGAATATGCGGGACACATTCCGGCCAGCGTGGAGATCGTGCCGGACGCGCTGACGCTGCTGGTGCCGAAACCTTACATTCTGAAGAGCCGGCAACGCTGAAACCGGCCGCGCAACGTTACGCGCGGTGGCGCGCATTAAGCTTATTCGGCTGACGAGAGCGGGTGCAGGGGTTCCGTTGTACAATCTCGGAATTCTCTGCCCTATAAATTAGCTGCGCTGTAAAGGAGGGCCAGTTGAGGCTTTGTCCGTCGTGCGCGACCGAGGTACCACTGAGCAACGAGTTCTGTGGGAAATGTAGGTGCATCCGTAGACGGACCGCGAAGCGCTGCCACAAAGACCGCACACCAGCCGCGCAGTACCACTCCCTCATCGTCCAAGAATATGGACGAGGGCCGCTTTCCACCAGGAACCTTACTCGCCCAACGCTACCGGATCGTGAGTCTACTGGGCCGCGGCGGCATGGGCGAGGTCTACCGCGCCAACGATCTGCTATTGGGCCAGACGGTGGCCCTCAAGTTCCTGCCCGCGCAGTGGACGTCGGATGAAACCACGCTCGCGCGGTTCCGGAACGAAGTGCGCATCGCGCGGCAGATCTCACATCCCAATGTGTGCCGCGTGTACGACATCGGCGAAGCCGAGCGTTCGACCTATCTATCCATGGAATATGTGGACGGCGAGGATCTGGCCTCGCTGTTAAGGCGCATCGGGCGGTTGCCGCAAGACAAGGCGCTGGAAATCGCCCGCCAGCTCTGCGCCGGCTTGGCCGCCGCGCATGACAAAGGCGTCGTGCACCGTGATCTGAAGCCGGGCAACATCATGCTCGATGGGCAAGGTCAGTTGCGCATTACCGACTTCGGCTTGGCGGGAGTGGCTGTCGAAGTAAAGGACATCCGCAGTGGAACGCCTGGATACCTGGCGGCTGAGCAGGTCTCGGGGCTGGAGGTAACGGCGCGCAGCGACATTTATGCTCTCGGCGTAGTTTTACATGAAGTTTTCACGGGCAAACGGCCCTCTGCAGATGTAAGCCACCCTGAGTTGGCCCCGAAGTGGACCGCGTGATCCGCCGCTGCCTGGCCGAGGATCCGGCCAAGCGCCCGGCTTGGGCGCTGCAAGTGGCGGCCGCGCTGCCAGGAGGCGATCCGCTGGCCGCCGCGCTGGCAGCAGGTGAAACGCCGTCGCCCGAGATGGTCGCCGCCGCAGGAGAATCTGAAGGCCTGCGACCCGCAATTGCATGGGCCTGCCTTGCGGGGGTGGTTGTGTCAGCCCTTGCGGCGATTCTGTTGAGCGCACAAACGATGCTTTACCGGCGCGTGCCGCTCGAAACGGCGCCGGAAGTACTCGCCCAGCGGGCGCGGGACATTCTGCAGAGTGCCGGCTATTCCAAACCTCCGGCCGATACGGCAATGGGATTCTACGAGGGGAACGCGTTTCTGCGATATATCGCGGAGCACGATCAATCGAAGTCGCGCTGGGATCATCTGGATACCGGTGCATTGGTGTTTTGGTATCGCGGCAGTCCCCGGCCACTCGCGGTTCGGTTCTCATTCTTCTCGTCGGATGCACCTTTCGGAGGATTCGTATGGACGAACGACCCGCCGTTGGATGTTTCCGGGATGACGCTGGTCAGGCTCAATCCTCTGGGCCGCCTAACGCAGCTCATCGCAGTTACTCCCCAGATTGAGGAACCGATAGGCGCCACACGCCTACCTAACTGGGCGCCGCTATTCTCTGCCGCCGGCCTCGATTCAACCCAGTGGTCACCAGCGCAGCCAACCTGGACGCCCCCTGTTTATAGTGACGCACGGGCTGCGTGGAGCGGATCGCTTGCCGAACGCCCCAATCTCCCGATGCGAATCGAGAGTGCAGCATATCGTGGCAAGCCGGTCTACTTCGAGTTGATTGCTCCGTGGACTCGCCCGGCGACTGCCGGCGAACGTGTGGCTCTGGCAATTATCAGTGTTTTATTGTTTGCACTGGTGGCGGGCGGCGTCCTGCTGGCACGGCGAAACCTTCGCCTCGGCCGGGGGGATCGGCGTGGGGCCTCCCGCCTTGCCGCCGTGGTTTTGGCGACCATCGCGGTGGCTTACTTTGTCACACATCACGTCCCGAACTTCGACGAACTCAGTCTCTTTCTGGAGGCCTGGTCGGGAGGGATCGCCTGGTCCTGTTTCTTATGGGTTCTCTACATCGCCTTGGAACCCTATGTGCGCCGCCGCTGGCCGACCACGCTCGTATCCTGGAGCCGGTTGCTGGCGGGAGGTTTTCGGGATCCAGTGGTGGGACGCGACGTGCTTGTGGGTTGTCTTTTGGGTGCGTCTTCGACCGCTCTTGACAGACTGGCCTGGCTTCTCCCCGCGTGGCTCGGCGCTCTTCCGACACAGCCCTTATCGGGTCCACAAATGGAGCTTCTGGGCGCGCGGACCATGATTGCCGAACTGACGAATATCTTGATCGGTGCGCCTTTTTTTTTGGCTTGCGTTTTTGTTTGTACTGGTTCTTCTGCGGGCCTTTCTGCGGAAGGCGTGGGCGGCCGCAGTCGCAACTGTCGTATTGGGCACGGTGATCGCAGCGGGAAGCTCGGTTGGCCTCGCTAACCTGGCCACGGTAGTGCTCTTCCTCAGTCTGGCGGTGTTTGTACTGATTCGCTTCGGCCCGCTGGCGATGGTGAGTAATTACTTCATACACAGTCTTCTGAAAAACTTTCCCTTAACGACCCAGGGGGCTGCCTGGTATGCCGGCATCAGTCTGGCGGTGATTATGCTGATAGCCGCGATAGCGTTCTAGGGCTTCCATACCTCCCTGGGGAGCCGACCGGCTTTCGGGGTTGGGTTCGAGGAGTGAGCCCGTATCTACGAACAGCTGCAAATTCGATGGGTCTTCTGCTGGCTAGGCTACTTTTCGACGTGAAGCCACGGATGCCGTCACCAACTTAATCGTGGCGCTCTTTCCGGCTGCCGTGGCAGAATCGACCCGGTGTGCTCGCTGCGACAGGAATGGGTTGCGCGGCAGGGGGCGGCAACACCGCCGAGACCCCGACTTGGGAAGCGTGACCCGCTAACGGCGCTGACCGGTGGGCGATTCGCCGCCGCGGGCGAGGGCTTCATAGCGTTCGAGGGTGACCTTCAGGGACGCCGCCATCTGGTAGTTGCGCAACTCGGTGGCAACTTCCATGGCGCGGCGCGCGGTGGCTACGGCATCCGGGTACCGGTTCATCTCAGCGTACATATCCGCCAGAATTTCGAGGATGGCCGGCTCGCGCATCGCCGACAGATTGGCCGCCTGCTCGAATTGCGCGGCGGCGTCGGCGAATCGGCTTTTCGCGGCCAGGACGCGCCCCAGGTTGTAGCGATACCCGACGGACTTCGGCCCCAGCTCCACGGCTTTTTCCAAATGCGGCAAGGCTTCGTCCAGCGCGCCCGCTCTAGCCAGAGCCGCCCCAAGGTTGTTCTGACCGTCGGCGAAACCCGGTTCCAGTTCGACGCCTTTGCGCAGGTGTTCCAGCGCTTCTTCGGAACGGCCTTTTTCCGACAGCGCTCCGCCCAGGTTGCTGTGCGCGCGGCCATTATCGGGATTCAATTCCACGGCCTTTGCAAACTGGGCCAGGGCCTCGTCCAGATGGCCTTGCTCGGCCAGCGAGCTGCCCAGATTATTGTGGGTCTGCGCACTCAGGTCATTAAGTTCCAGCGACTTCCGGTACTCCGCCAGGGCCTCCTCGTTCTTGCCGGTTCCCGCCAGCGCGACCCCCAGGTTGTTATGCGTGCGGGCATCCTCGGGATTCAGTTCCATCGCCTGCCGCCAGGCCGGCACCGCGTCCGCGAATTGCTGTTTCTCCATCAGTCCCGCGGCGACGTTAAAGAGGCGGTAGAACTCCGTGGCCGGGGCGTCGATACGCTCCAGACCATCCGGCCCCACATTCAGAAACTCGGGGATGTTCACCGCACGGTTGGACGCGGTGGCGTTTTCGATCGGAATGGCCGGGCTGCTGTTTCCGTCCGCATCAATGTGGGTGAGATACATGCGCGTGTAGACCGACGGCGTCTTTGAGGAAAAGACCAGCCAGCGCCCATTGGGCGAGAAACTGTGCCACGAGTTCATGACGGCCTGGTTGCTGCGCAGCGGTCGCGCCACGCCCCCGGTGGCGGGTACGATGTAGAGCTTGCTGTCCGGCCGCATCAGCAGACCGCTCTTGTTCTGAACGAAAACAATCCATTTGCCGTCTGGCGAGACCTTCGGAAAATCGTTGCTCATGCCGTTTTCCGAGGCACCCACGATCCTTTCCGGCGGTCCGCCCTGGCCGCCATTGAACGGAATGCGGTAGAGGTCGTACTGGATCTGGGTCTCGTTGGGATCGTTGGCGTAGCGCGCGGAGGGCTGGCCGGGGGAATAGGGATCGCGCGCCTTGGCCCGCGAGAAGACCAGGTAGCTGCTGTCCGGGCTCCAGAAGGCGGACGCCTGCACATATTCCGGATCGTCGGCGCCCGGCAGCGGCTGCAATTTCCCGGTAGCCTTGCTGTACCAGGCCAGTATGCCGCGGGTGGGATAGAAAACCTGGCCAAACCCGTAGTAATCGTAAAGGCCCTGATAGATCCGGTCGGTCACGCGCTGGCCGCGGGTGTGCGGCACTTCGATGGTGGTGCTCACGTAGTTTCCATCCGGAGACACCTGGGACATGAAGCCGAAGCGCTTTTGCGATCCTTCTTCGGTATAAGCGCTCCAGCGGATCACGTACTCATTGCTGATGGTGCTGACCTTGCGGATGGGGATCAAACCGTAAAGCGCCTTGTCGTTCTGCGGGCCATCCACGTCGATGCCCAGGGTCTTGCCGTCGCGCGAAACCGAGTGGCAGTTGGCGCAGGTGGGGAGGTTTTCCATCACGGTCTTGCTGGTGGGCTCGGATACGTTGCGGATGCGCCATTTGATCTTGGGCAGCACAGAGTCCGATAGGGGCTTGATGACGCCGCGCTCGCGCTCCGCGGGGCTGGGCGGAATGAGGGGCACGTCGCGATAGAAGATCGGGGCGCCGACCGGGTCCATGGAGGTCTCGAAACTCACGCGCGCGGTGGAGACCGGCTGCTTCAACCGCTGATCCCGAAACCCGGTGATGACGATGGTGGCGGGATGCTGGCGGGAATGTTTCTTGATGGCGTCCCAGAGGGCCGCATCCGGCTTCCAGGCATGGCCGGCGGCCTGTTCGGGCGTCAGAGTGGGCGGCACGTAGCCCGTCAGGGTGCTGTCCACCTCGCCTACCTGCAACTTCTCGCCCTGGGAACTAACGCGCACACGCGGGGCGGATTCGCCGAACAGGATTTCGATGCGCCACGCGGTGGCCGTCTCATCCGCATCGCGCCAGATCATGGTGGGCGGCGCGATGTCGGGCGGGAAGATGGAGTCCGGCTCGGGAAAGTCGATGCGGATGGGAGCCAAGGGGGCCTGCGGCTTGCGGCCCGCGCGGGCGGGAGGCGTGGGCAGCAGCCAGAAGAGCAGAAGGAACCAGGCGAACAGTGCGCGCACGCGGAGGGTTGAGGTTCTCATTTCAATTAAACAGGTCTTATAGTAGTTTAATCGAAATTCTCGACGGAAACCGCGAAGCGTTTCAGCGACGCATTGCACCGTCATGCTGGCGTACTTTTCGACATGAAAGTCATTAATCTGGCATTTTTCGACGAGCATTGCTAGATTTTCGATGTGCCGATGTGTTATACATAATTCGACGTGCAGGCTCTAGGAGGAGCTGTTTTTCGACGAGCGTAAAGGTTTTTCGACGAATGAAGCTGGAGCTGACACCCGAGAAAATCTTCCAGGAGAAAACCGTGCCCGACGGCGCCCGGCTTGCCGGCTGGGCCGCCTTAGTGCGCGCGCTCTCCATTGCCGCCCCCGTTCGGCAGCCAAGCGGGGTCTCGGAGCAGTACGTCAGCGGCAGCCGCCGCAGCAAAGGGCAATGGACCGTCTTCGACAGGCGCTACTGGCCGGGCGACACCTTCGCCGATCATCTGACCTTTGCACTACGCCAAGAGGATATCGATCTCCTGGTCCTGAAGCGAGTCTTTCAGGCCGTGCCGAGAGCGGAAGTGGAGGCGTTGGTGAGGACAGCGCCCACAGGTATTCCGGCGCGCCGCGCCTGGTTTCTATACGAGGCCCTGACCGGCCGCACGCTCGACATTCCAGACACGCCACGCACCGCGGCGGTGGATCTCCTCGATCCGAAAACCTATTTCACCGGCAAGGCGCGTCTCTCGAAGCGGCACAGCGTGCGCGATAATCTTTTGGGCGCCGGACGGTTCTGCCCGGTGATCCGGCGCGACAAGGCGCTGACGGAATTCCTGCAGCTCGACCTGGCCGCCAGAGCGCGGGAAACGGTTGGGCGCACGGGCACGCAATTAGTGTCCCGGGCTGCCAGTTTCCTGCTGCTGGCCGATAGCCGGGCCAGTTTCGAGATTGAAGGCGAACGTCCGCCGCGCAACCGGCTGGAACGGTGGGGCCGCGCCGTGCTCGAAGCCGGCAAAAATCGCCTGACTCTGGATGAAATCATCCGGCTGCAGAGCATCCTCATTGAGGACACGCGATTCGTGCGTGCCGGGCTTCGTCCCGACGGGGTCTTCCTGGGCGAAAGGGACCACAACGGGTATCCGCTGGCGGAATTCATCGGCGCCCGCCCGGGCGATCTGGGCGATTTGATGGACGGCCTGCTGGAAGCCAACGACCGCATGCGCGAGGACGGCATCGATCCGGTGTTGAAGGCGGCCGCCACGGCGTTCGGCTTCGTTTACATCCATCCGTTCCAGGACGGCAACGGCCGTATGCACCGCTGCCTGATCCATCACATTCTGGCCGAACGGAGATTCACGCCGCCGGGCATGGTATTTCCGGTTTCAGCGGTCATGCTGGACCGTATCGACGATTACCGGACAACTTTGCAGGCCCATTCGGGCCCGTTGATGCATTTCATCGATTGGCGGGCCACGCCGGAACGCAATGTCGAGGTCCGCAACGACACCGCCGATCTCTATCGTTATTTCGATTGCACGGAGCAGGCCAAATTCCTATACGCATGCGTCAGGCGCACGGTGGAGGAAGACCTGCCGCGGCAGATCGACTATCTGCGCCGGCACGATGAAGCCATTCGCCGGATCATGGATGTGGTCGAGATGCCCGACCGGACCGCGGAGGACCTGGTGTTGTTCATCCGGCAGAACAACGGGACTTTGTCAAAGAAGCGCCGGGATGGAGAATTCAAGCAGATGAACACTACGGAAGTTCATCGGGTCGAAGAAATCGTGCGCGATGCCTTCGAGGGTTTCGGGGCCGGGCTAGCGCCCTGACACGCCCTTCACCGCGATGAGAGAAACCTGCTCCAGCGCCGGATATTCCCCTTCCCCATCGGTCTTCCGTTCGCCCACGGGAGCGATCTGCTGCACGGTGGTCCGCGCCGGAAACGGGGTTTTGAAGAACTTGGCGTAGATCCGGTTCATACCCTGGAAGTCGGCGATGTCGTCGAGATAGACGTTGGTCGACACCACGGTGGAGAAGTCCATGCCGGCTTCCTCCAGGTTATCGAGAAGATTGCGCATGGACTGGCGCACCTGGTGTTCGATGGTGGTGGCGAAGACGCCCGCGTTGGGTCCGGGAATGAACGCGTCCTTTGCCGAGCAGAATAGCGTGTCGCCGGCGAACACGCATGGACTGGCGGTGGGGCTGGGCCGCATGTTCTTCGGACGGACGGCGCGCCGCTGGCTAAGATCTCGGACGGCGACGCCGGTGTACTCGATCCGGGCGCCCTCGGGCAGGCTGGAAACCTCGATGGTGGCGCGCGCCGGGGTATTGCCGAATTCGAACCGGGCGGCGTACAGCTTATTCATCACCCGTCCGGGGATCTGCTTCGTTAGGTAAGGATTGACGAAGACCATGTGGGCCAACTGCAGGCCGGCGGCCTCCAGAACCGCCTTGACACCGTCGAGGGCGGCATCGACCTGCGCGGCGGGATCGTCCGGCACAGTGCCCGTGCGCAGGTCGCGGCCACGCATGGCGGAAACATAGAGGCGGTCTTGTGTCAGGATTCCGGGAGATACGGGTTCGCGCGGATCGTAGCCGGGGACGGCGACTGGCTTCCGCTGGGAGAGATCCCGCACCGCTACGGCGTTCATCTCCACGGTCGTGTTCGGAAGCTTGGCTACGCCCAGAGTGGCGCGCGCGGGCGGCGCCTTCGAGAAGTATTGCGCGTAGACCGCATTCATCTCCGCGAACTTGCTCATGTCCTCCAGATAAACCTGCGTGTAGACGACGTGTTCCATGGTCAGGCCGCCGGCCTCCACCACGGCTTTCACGTTTTCGAGCATCTGCCGCACCTGGCCGGCAAACGTATCCGGCATGGAGCCATCCGGCGCGTGGGCGCCCTGGCCGGATACGTAAAGGTAGTCGCCGGCCATGATCCCCGGGGAATAGGGGCCGATGGGAGCCGGAGCGGATGGCGGCACGACAGCATGCACTTCGACGCCCAAGAGGGGCAGCAGGAGCACCGCAAACAGGAGGAGAAGTTTCATAGGGAATCATTATCATAATCCCGGGCCGCGCGGATGCGTCGTATACTCTCCTTGATGAAGCTCATGCAACGCACCGCGCTCGCACTCTTGGCCCTTCTGGCATCTCCCGCACTGGTCCCCGCGCAGGAGCGTTGCACGGTGGCGCGGCCGACCGCAAATTACAACGTGCCGCACAGGGCGGGCGATCCGGCCATCGACGCCGACCCGGCCGCGGCGCTATGGCGCAACGCGGCAGTCACGGCCATCTCCAAGGATTGCAGCCAGCAGATCGACTACCCGTGGCTGCGCACGGAAGTGCGGTCGTTCTGGACGGATTCGCATTTGTATCTGCTTTTCAGTTGCCCTTATCGCGAGTTGAATCTTTTCCTGCCGGCCAAGGGCGGCGGTCCACGCAATAAACTGTGGGACCGCGATGTGGTGGAAATGTTCCTGGGCGACGATTGGAAGAACATCCGCCACTATCGCGAATTCGAGATTGCGCCGACGGGAGATTGGATCGATTTAGCGATCGATCTGGATCATGAAAGCGACGACCAAAGCTGGCGCTCCGGCTGGACCACCGCCGCGCACATCGACGAGGGGAAGCACATCTGGTATGCCGCGGCGCGTATTCCGCTGCGCGCCATCAGCGCCGAGCCGGTGAAACCGGGCACGAAATGGCGCGCGAATCTGTACCGGATCGACGGCCTGGGCGCGGACCCGCAGCGGCGCTTTCTCTGCTGGCAGCCCACCTGCGTGGTGAATCGCGACCCCAACCACGTGCCGGAAAACTTCGGCACACTGACGTTCGCCGGCGATCCCGGCGCGCTGGCGGAAGGCCGGCGCCGGTTTGAAGCGCGCTGCGGCGGCTGCCATGGGGCGGACGGCGCGGGCGGCGAACGCGCACCGGCCATCGGCAGCGGCGAACGCGAACGCGTGGATTCGGAGGAGAGCGTGCGCGCGCTGATCCACAGCGGCATTCCGGACGCGGGCATGCCGCCGTTCGATATCCCCGAACCGGAGCTATCGCAATTGGTCGCGTTTGTTCGTTCGCGGGTGACGCCGGCGCGGGAAAGCATGCCGCCGGGCGATGCAGCCGCCGGCGAGGCGTTCTTTTTCGGCGCAGGCCGTTGCGCGCAATGCCACTCGATGGGCGGTCGCGGCGGCGCTACCGGGCCGGACCTGAGCAATGCGGGCGAGGAACTGACGCTGGCCGAAATCGAGCAATCGCTGCGCAATCCGGCGGCGCGGCGGAAGCGCGGGTTTGAGGTAGTCACGGTGCGGTTGCGCTCCGGTGCGGCGCTGCGCGGGCTGATGCGCAACGAGAGCCTTTACGACTTGCAGCTCCAGGATTTCGACGGGCGCCTGCATCTGTTGCGCCGCGAGGAAGTGGCGGGCATCGATCGCGAGGCGGCGCCCTACATGCCGGCACTGCACGCGAGCGACGCGGAGATGCAGGACCTGATTGCGTACCTGGTGAATCCGCCTGCCGCAGAGGCGTCCGTCAGCGAAGCGGCCCACCCCGGCGGCATCGCCTGGGCCCGCATCGCCCAACCCAAAGCCGGCGACTGGCCCACGTATCACGGCCAACTGAGCGGGAACCGTTACAGCACACTTACGCAGATCACGCCGCAAAACGTGGCTCGGGTAGCGCCGCGCTGGATGTTTCCGATCCACGGCGCGCGGCATCTGGAAGTGACTCCTATAGTGGTCGACGGCCTGATGTATGTGACGAACGTTAACGCCGCCTGGGCGCTGGATGCCGCGACGGGCCGCGAGATCTGGCACTATGAACGGCCGCGCAGCAAAGGCCTGTCCGGCGATGCGTCCGGGGGCATCAATCGCGGCGTGGCGGTACTGGGCGACCGCGTCTTCATGGTCACGGACAACGCGCACCTGCTGGCGCTCGACCGGCTGAACGGCGCGCTGGTGTGGGATACGCAAATGGCCGATTCGGGTGAGAATTACGGCGCCACTTCCGCGCCACTGGTGGTGAATGACCTGGTCGTCTCCGGCACTTCGGGGGGCGACGAAGGCATCCGCGGATTCGTGGCCGGGTACAGCGCCGCCACCGGCAAGCGCGTGTGGCGCTTCTGGACCGTCCCCTCGCCCGGCGAACAGGCGGCCGCCACCTGGGTGGGCCATGCCATCGAACACGGCTGCGCGTCCACCTGGCTCACTGGAACTTATGACGTCGAGACCAGCACGCTGTTCTGGCCGGTCGGCAACCCCTGCCCGGATTTCAACGGCGACGAACGCAAAGGCGACAATTTGTACTCCGATTCGGTGGTGGCGCTCGACCCGCACACGGGCACGCTGAAGTGGCATTATCAATTCACGCCGCACGATCTGCATGATTCGGATGCCACGGAGACGCCCATGCTGGTGGACGCCCTGTTCGGCGATGCGCCCATCGCGGGCCGGCCGCCGCAACTGCTGCTGCATGGCGATCGCAACGGGTTCTTCTACGTGATCGACCGGGCTACCGGCAAGTTCCTGCGCGCCACGCCTTTCGTGCATGCGCTGACATGGGCCAGCGGCATCGACAAAGACGGCCGGCCGATGCTCTTGCCGGGCAGCGAACCGACGCCCACTGGCGCGCGCGTCTGCCCATCGATGGATGGCGCGACCAACTGGATGTCCACGGCGTTCGATCCGAACCGGCGTTTGTTTTATCTGATGGCCCTGGAGAAGTGCAACATCTTTACCAAGTCGTCGGCGGTGTGGAAGGCCGGCGAGTCGTTTTACGGCGGCGGCGCGCGCGACGTTCCGGGCGAAACCCCGCGCCAGTATCTGCGCGCCATCGATCTGGACACCGGCAAGATTGCCTGGGAGGTGCAGCAAACCGGCGAAGCGGAAAGCTGGGGCGGCGTGCTGGCCACTTCCAGCGGGCTGCTGTTCTATTGCGACGATGCCGGCGCTTTCGCGGCGGTCGATTCCGTTACCGGTGCTCCGCTGTGGCATATGCATCTGAACACGGCATGGAAGGCTTCGCCAATGACTTACCTGGCGAACGGCAAGCAATACGTAGCGATAGCGGCCGGTGGGGACGTGGTGTCGTTCGCCCTGCCGGAATAGGCCAGCGGCCTAGCGGCCGGCGCCGGCGTTGCGCAATTCCGGCGCGATGGCGAAGGCTTTCTCGAACTCGGCGCGCGATTCGGCCTCTTTGCTTTCCTGGCGCAGCGCCAACGCGAGGTTGTAATGCGCTTCGGCGTAGCCCGGCTTCACGCGGACGGCCTGGCGAAACTCGGCGTCCGCCGCGGGGGCGTCGCCCGACTGCAACAGCACCAGCCCCAGATTGTTGTGCACCTCCGCGAAATCCGGATTGCGCCGCAGGAGGTCGCGGTAGACGTTGGCGGCGCCGGACAGATCGTTGCGGGCGGCCAGCAGCAATCCCAGGCGGATGCGCGCGTTGGTATCGTCGGGATCCAGGGCGACCGCTTCGTGCCACTCGCGCAAGGCATCGTCCGCGCGGCCGGATTCCGCCAGTGCCAGCCCGAAATTGTAGTGCGCTTCGGCCAGATCGGGATCGCACATCACCGCCTGGCGAAAATCTTCCAGCGCCTGCGCCCTATCATTGCGCACCCAGTAGAGAAGGCCGCGGCTGGAGTGGGCCTGGGCATAGTCGGGTTTCAGTTCGAGCGCACGCTGGTAGGCTGCCATCGCGTTATCGGCTTCTCCCTGACGTCCCAGGGCGACGCCCAAATAATAGAAGCCCACGGGGTTCTCGGGGCTCTGCGCAACCGCCCGCTGAAAAAGATCGCGGGCCCTGGCGAGCTGCTGCTGTTTCAAAGCTTCGACGCCCTGCAAGATGAGCTGCTTCGATTGCGCCAGGCGGGTGCGGAAATCGTGCAGACCTTTGACTTCGTCCATTTCTTTCTGGGCGGCGGCGGATTGGCCTTGGGCGCGGAGCGCGAGGCCCAGGTTATAACGCGCCTTCTCGAAATCCGGCCGGATTTCGAGCGCGCGGCGGAACTCGGCGACGGCGGCCGTCACGTCGCCCGAGCTTTTCAGTTCCAGGCCCAGATCGTAATGCGCATCGGCATCGCCGGGATCGGCCTGTACGGCCTGGCGGAAGGCGGCCAGGGCGCCGGCGCGATCGTCCTGGCGGCGGAGCGCCACGCCTAGACGGTCGTAAGCCCGCGCGAATTTGGGATTCATGCGCGCCGCACGCCGAAACTCCGCCGCGGCTTCAGCCAGATTGCCGAGCTGGCCCTCCGCCAGACCGAGTTCCAAATGCAGATCGGCCGTGGGTTTGGAAGCAATGGCGCGGCGCAATTCGGCGGCCGCATCGGATGGGTTGCTTTGCTCCAACAGGATCCGCGCCAGCAGCCGATGCGCCTCGGCATAAGCCGGATCGAGCGCAATCGCCGCGCGGCATTCGCGCGCCGCGCCGCTCGAATCGCCCTGGGCCTCGAGTGCGGCCGCCTGGTTATAATGCGGCACGGCGGCGGGAACGGCCAGCAGCACGGCGAGATGAACGGCGGACCACATCCTTACACGAAATTAGCACGCGATTTGAAACCGGCGCCACGCGTTATGTTGTAATGTGCCGCGCGTGCCCCGGCCGCCGGCTTGCAGGAGGTTCTTCGTGTCACGACCGGAATTCAACCGCCGCACTTTCCTGACGAACGCCACCGCCGCCGCGTTCACCATTGTCCCGCGCCACGTCTTGGGCGGACCGCAATTCATCGCCCCCAGCGACAAGATCACCATGGCCTACATCGGCGTCGGCACGCAAGGCATTCGCGAGCTGATGGAACTGCTGCCCAGCCCCGACGTGCAGGTGGTGGCGGTGTGCGATCCCAACACGGACAGCAACAATTACGTGGACTGGTCCAAGAACGGACTGCGGAACTCGATCGGTAAGTTCCTCAACAAGCCCGGCTGGCGCGACGGCGCGGAAGGGATTCCCGGCGGCCGCGAGGTCGGGCGCGAGATTGTGGAATCGTACTATGCGCAGAAGAGCCCATCGGGTGGTTACAAGGGCTGCGCCGCCTACGCCGACTTCCGGGAGTTGCTGGAGAAACAGAAAGATCTGAATGGCGTGAAGATCATGACTCCGGACCATCTGCATGCCACCATCGCCATCGCCGCCATGAACAAGGGCAAGCACGTGATGATGCACAAACCCATCGGCAACCGGGTTTACGAGGCACGGAAGGTGATTGAAACCGCGCGTGCGACGAAGGTGGCCACACACTTCATTCCCTGGGATACCAATGGCCCGATGGACCTGATCATGGCCTGGATCAAGGACGGCGCGATCGGCACGCTGCGCGAGGTACACAACTGGTCGAACCGGCCCGTGTGGCCGCAATACCTGACGCTGCCCACCGATCGGCCGGCCGTGCCCGCGGGATTCGATTGGGACCTATGGCTGGGGCCGGCCGTCGACCGCCCTTACCATCCGAACTATACCAACGCCGTCTTTCGCGGCTGGTACGATTTCGGCGGCGGCTCGATCGCGGATATGGGCCATTACAGTCTTTGGGTGGTCTTCCGCACGCTGCAACTGGATGCGCCGGTGAGTGTCGAAGCGCGTGCCAGCGGCGCTTGTGAGATCGCCGGTGGCGTCAGCCGGAAGATTCGCAACGATTACTCGTTCCCGCTGGCGTCCACGATCCGTTTCAAGTTCGCGGCCCGCGCGGACCGCGGACCTATCGATCTTTTCTGGTACGACGGCGGCATGCGTCCCCGCACACCCGAGGAGTTGGAGGCGGACAACAAGGATCTGGAAGCCGAGGGAATGATGTTCGTGGACGACAAAGGCAAGATCCTGACAGGCTTTTCGTTGGAAGATCCGCGGCTGATTCCAGAGCAGAAGATGCGCGCATACTCCGGGCCGAAATCCGCATGGGAGCGTCCGCAGCGCGACCCGCTGCGCGGCGTCAACGAATGGGTCGCGGCCTGCCGCGGCGGAAAACCGTCGTCGGGGGAGTTCTTGCACGCGGGTCCGATATCGGAGGCTTTCAATCTGGCCGCGGCGTCGTTGCGCGCCGGCCGGCGGCTGGAGTACGATGCCGCCGACATGAAGATTGCCAATGTTGCCGACGCCAATAAGTATCTTTACCGCGAGTATCGCAAGGGCTGGGAACTTTAATCCTGATTGACTCGTCCTTTGGCGTGACAGGCCTCGGCCCTTAAGCGCTGATTGAGGCTGTGGTAGCGTTTTTCCGGCGGGAGACCCCAATCAGACGAAACTTCCCGCTAGCCCAGCATGCGAGAGCCGGTCGTGAGCGCCGCGGTGATGTCATTTGAGCAAACATTCCCACAGGTTATCAGTTCATTTCCTGGTCACGCCATCATTCTCGCGGCCCGCTAGCATCTGCTCCTTCGTCAGCATCCCGTCGAGCGCCGCGCGCGGAAAAAGCTTTCCGTTGAGCACGACTGCTTGAATGGTGCGAGTGTTATGAATATCGGCGAGGGGGTCCTTGTCGAGTAGAACGAGATCGGCGATTTTGCCGGGTTCGATCGTTCC
The DNA here is from genome assembly GCA_049511415.1 of Bryobacteraceae bacterium. Classification (GTDB taxonomy): domain Bacteria; phylum Acidobacteriota; class Terriglobia; order Bryobacterales; family Bryobacteraceae; genus Bog-159. The sequence continues at coordinate 22,985 of JBEKYC010000063.1, forward strand.
CCGGCGGTCAAGCTGCCCCATAAACTGGGCGGCATTGCGGGTGGCGGCCTGAAGAGCGGCAAGAGGAGGGAGACCGGCATCCACCAAAAGCGCGAGCTCGTCATGGATGCTAAAGCCGGGAAAGCAGTGCGGATTCAGGGCGTCGGTACCGGCAAGCATGGGGACGCCCATCCGGTACATCAGACCCACAATCTTCATCGATTCGTCGAATTCCTTTTTTCTCAGACTGACCGTCCAGGCGCGGGCCTCGGCAGGGAAATGCTGGTAGAAGCCAGCATCGAATTCCGCTCGCAGTTCCTTGCTCAGGTAGGTCACGCGAGGGTCGTTGGCGGGCAATGGGTCGCCTACATACGCGCGCAGTAAGGTGAGAGTCGGACATTGCCAGGTTCCATTCTTCACGAACCCGGTGAACAGCGATTGGGCTTGGGCATCGTCGTAGGTTTCAACGACGCGCAGGTAGAGAGCGGTCATACGTTTCCCGCTGTCCATCTTTTGGGACATGGTGGCATTCGGCGCGTGGAACAAGGCCTCCTGCCTCTGCAATTCCGCGGAGATGGTCAACTCTTCTTTGGTGCAGCCAAGAGCCACACCGGTCAGATGCTCGATGCTCTTCTGGCCGGCGGCGGAGACCTCCGCCGCGGTTACCGATTTCGGCACATGTCCTTCGAATGGGATTCCGCGCTTCTTGGCCTCGTCGGCGATCGCGAAGTATGCGCCGCGGGAGAGGTTGTCATAGACCTTGATGAAGTCTGCGCCACGCTGTTGCTGCTGCTCGACTACTTCGCGGCCTTGCGCTTCACTGGTGACGACAATCGAATGGGGCCATCGCGGGTTCGGGCCGTCGACGAGGGGGCTGCCAAGGTAGATGGCCGGCGATGGATCCTCCTTGGAGACTCGCGCCGTGCGCCACGCATGAGCGTCGGGCGGACCAAACATGTCGCGGACGCCGACTACTCCGTTGCCCAGAAAAAGAAGGTGGGTCCAGGCGGCGTGCTCGTCCGCCGCTCCGTGCGCGTGCATGTCCCAGAGGCCAGGGATCAGGAACTTGCCGGCGCCGTCGACTACCACGGCGTTCTTAGGGATGGGCATCTTCTTCCACGGGCCCACGGCGACAATCCGATCACCATCGACTGTTACGGTCATATTCGGCGCGGGGCCACGCCCAGTGGCGTCGATCACTGTGACACGCGTGATCACGAGGGGTTGAGACCAGCCGTAACCGCCGTACAAAGCAAGCAGGAAAGCCGTCTCCAAGCAGAACCGCAAATAACATCTCTGCCCAAAGCGTCGCCAACGCAGCACGCGCCGCGAAACTGGAATTCGGGTCATTTCATTGACGGCGGGTCTGGATGCTTTCGGTTGTTCCTCAAGGCGCTTTTGTTCGGGCATTTGGTTGCTCCCATCTCGCTTACGCCAGACTGAATACGTGGCGCCGCGATTGTACAACACTCACCAAGGGCATAGAAGTTTCAGCCGATTCTAACTTGGTTCACCGCATGTTTGAGAGAGGGCCTTCGCCGTCAAATTTGGTCGTCCCAGCAGGACCCCATTGTTGGGGAACACTTTGCGCCCCAGTGGAAATGCGTGGTTCCTAGCTCGTTGTCCCGGAACGGGGTTCGGGGAAGCCGGTCGACCCTGCTTTTACATTTATCGTGGCCAGAGCGTCGATCTTGCAACTGTGCAGGCCCTGAGCTAGCCATTATGGGCTCCCTGCCTGCAGCGGCCTCTCGATGCCGCCGGCGTGTAAGCGCGCTTCTTTCTCAAACTCCTTTGTGCCAGGCCACGGCGTGCTCACTCCTTGCAGACGAAACTGGCGGCTTCATTGGTATCGCCCTGGCCCTTGTATTGGGCGTGCATGGGATACGCGCACAGCGGGCGGCTGCGGCCCGGAAAGGCTTTCCCCGTGGCCACCACCGAGTCGGGCGCTCTGCCCTGCTCTACCCAATCGACTACCGCCGTGAGCATGTCGAATTGGTCCAGCGCCGCGCTGCCACCGCCGCAATGCCCCATGCCGGGCGAAAGATACAGGCGGCTCCACGTGGTCACCGGGCCGGTGGCCGTGGTATCGCGCCCCATGTGCTCGTAGTAGCTCACCGTATCGAGCGGCGAAAACCACGGGTCGCTGAGGCCGTGATAGAAGAGCAGCTTGCCGCCGTGCGCGGCGAAGGCGCTCAGATTCGTCCAGGTGCTATCGCCGAGCCGCGCGCCCGCATTGGACTCCACCTTGAAGAATTCGCGATCTATATCGAAGCCGCCAGCCCCGACAGGCACGGGCACCGGCAGCACTGGCCCGTGCAGCAGCCCCGGAAGTCCTTGGCTGTCGCCCATTCCCACATCCCATGGATATGCCGGATAAATCACGTCGCCGCGCGAGGTGCGCAGCCCCTCGATGGTCCCCAGCACATTCACCTGTTGCACCGACAGGCAGCTATCCGTCTTGGCCCCCGGACAAGTCAGCACCGACGGATCGAAGGGGCAGGCGTCGCGATAAAACACCATGCCGTCCTTGACGCCGTCCAGCGCGTCGCAGGCCTTGAGGAGCGAATCCACGATCAGCTTGCGGTCGGAATCGGAAAGCAGTTGCCCCATCGCGGGCTTGCCGGCGGTGTCTTTGGGCGCCGCACCGCTGAATGCCGACGCGATACGGGCCAGCGCCAGATTGGAATAACCCGTGCGCATGGCCGGCGCGCCCGCCACGATGCCGTCGAAGTACGCCGGATAACGCTGCGACATGATCATGCCCTCGCGGCCTCCGGTGGAGCACCCCGAAAAATACGAATGCTCCGCGCCGCGCCCGTAATACCAGGCGATCATTTGCTTGGCCAGCACGGCCACCCGGCCGATGGCTACGTAATAAAAATCAAGGCTGGCCTGCTGATCGCGAAAGAAGCTGCCGTCAAACACGGAGCCCTTGTGTCCGGTGTCCGTCGAGACCACCGCGAAACCGCGCGCCAGCGCCGGCGTATTGCCCACGGCTTGTGCCCCCAACGGCGGCCAGACACTGCCGTTCAACCCGCCACCGCCCTGAAACAGGAACCGTCCATTCCAACGGTCCGGCAGCGCCAGGGCGAAGCCGATGGCGTACGTTTTGCCGTCCGCGCCCGTGCGCCGGTCGATGGCGCCGTCCACGCGGCAGAATGCCGGCACCGGCACGTCTACCGTGCCCGGCCTCAGCGGCGAGATGCGCATGACGCCAGGCGGCGTGGCCGGCACGGCTTCCGTCTTTTCGATCTCCAGCTTCAGGCCCGCCGGCGCAAACTGTTTCAAGTCCGCGCAAGCATGCTGGTTTTGCGCCACGGCCGGCGCCACCAGCCATGCTCCCGCCAGGAGCGCGGCGGCCAGCCTCACTTCGTGCCTCCCGTGAGCTGCACCGATTCCAGAAATTCATAACGGTCGCGATGCTGCTCCGGAAGCGCGTGGCTCACCGCATCCAGGTGCATCACCTGGTGTGTTTTCGCGAAATCCGGCCACTCCGGCAGACCCGCGCTATTCGGATTACCGGTCTTGATGAAGTTGGCCCAGTAGGCGTTCATGGTCTGGGCCACGGTTTGATCTTCCGGCTTCCAGTCGGCCTTCTTGGATGGCAGTGTGTCGAACACGTATTCGAGTTCGGATGCGTGCGGCGCGCCCATGGTCTTCACGCCCATTTTCTGCATGTTCTCCGGAACCGGCTCGGCCCGGTCGAACTCGAAACGGTAGACCGGCTTGCCGGTGCGGGCCTGCATATCGATCCACTTCCAGGTGCCGAAGACAATGAAATTGTCGCTGGCCAGGTCCCCGGCCGATTGTATGGCCTGCTCGTCGGTGGCGGCGGGATACACCTTGAGCGCCGCGTCCGCTTTGTCTTTGAACTGCTTCTGCAATTGCTCGGGAAATGTTTTGGTGTTGGGTTTTTCCTTCGCCATCATGACGCCCATGCGGACTTCGTCGGCGTTCCAGCCGGCCAGCAGCGGCACCTGGCTCTGCTTGCCTTCCGCGAAGATGGATTGCACGCTGGCGGGCAGAAAATAACCATCCACGCTGGGCCAGAAGCCAAAGCCACGGTCCATTTTCGTGGCCGCCGCCAGCAGGTCCTCGGCGGATTTGGCGCGCAACTCGGCGAGCGTGGCGGCGCCAGCCGACTTTGCAAAAGCTTCGCCATGCTTCTCGGTTTCCGCCAGCGTGGGCATGCCGCGGCCGCCCACCGATCCGAAAAATGCGCCGCTTTCGCCCACGGCCTGCTGGAACAAGCCGCGGGATAGCGGCGAAGCCATCAGCGCGCTGACGGACAGCGATCCGGCCGATTCGCCGCCGATGGTGATTCTGTGGGGATCGCCGCCAAAGGCCGCGATATTGCGCCGCACCCATTCGAGCGCGGCCACCTGATCGAGCAATCCATAGTTGCCCGAGGCGTGATGCGCGGATTCCTGGGTCAGTTCGGGATGCGCCAGGAAGCCGAATACGCCCAGGCGGTAATTCGCGTTCACGGCCACGATGCCCCGCTTGGCGAAGCTTTCCGCGTCGTAACGCGGCTCGTCTTCCGCGCCCGCCGCGAAACCGCCGCCGTAGAACCAGAGATACACCGGCCGCAGCTGGTTTGCCGGCTGGGCCGGCGCCCAAACCGTGAGGTTCAGGCAGTCTTCGCTCATTACCTTATCCCGCGGATAGATGTCGCCGAAGACATTGCCCTGCATGCAATGCGGGCCGAACTCCTGCGCGTTCCGCACGCCGCTCCACGGCTTTACGGGCTGCGGCGGCCGCCAGCGCAATTCGCCGGCTGCCGGCGCCGCGAACGGCACGCCGCGGAAGATCCGGACGGTGCCGGCGGCGTTCATAGATCCTTCCAGTGCGCCGCTATCGATCTTCGCCTGCTCGGCCGCCAGTGCGGCGGTCGCCAGCACGGCTGTCATCACTGCCCACTTATGAATCATTTTTTCTCCATGCACAAATTGATCCTACCGCCATGCTCGTGATCCCCGCCACCGCCGGAGCATGTTATCGGCTACGCTATGTAGACCGATACCGGCGCCATGGCTTCGTTTTGCAATCTGCGCGACGCAATCTCCGAATGGGTACACGACGGCGATACCGTAGCGATGGAAGGCTTCACGCATCTGATTCCGTTCGCCGCGGGGCACGAAATCATCCGCCAGGGACGGCGCGACCTGACCTTGATGCGCATGACCCCGGATCTGCTCTTCGACCAGATGATCGGCAGCGGATGCGCGCGTAAGCTGGTGTTTTCCTGGGGCGGCAATCCGGGTGTCGGATCGCTGCACCGCCTGCGGGATGCGGTGGAGCGCGGCTGGCCGCATGCTCTCGAAATCGAGGAGCACACCCACTCCGGCATGGCCCACGCTTATGCGGCCGGCGCCGCGGGCATGCCCAGCGCCTTCTTCAAAGGCTGCCCAGGCACCGATCTGCCGTCCGTGAATCCCAACATCCGTTTCGTGGAATGCCCGTTCACCGGCGAGACTCTGACCTGCGTGCCCGCGCATCGGCCGGACGTGGCCATCATACACGCGCAGCAGGCGGACCGGCGCGGCAACGTGCTGCTGGAGGGCATTGTGGGCGTGCAGAAGGAGGTCGTGCTGGCAGCGCGGCGTGCGCTGGTGACGGTGGAGGAGATGGTGGACGAACTGGCGCGCGGGAGTCCGAATGCGGTGGTGCTCCCCTCGTGGACAATCGCCGCCATCATAGTGGCTCCGGGTGGCGCGCATCCCTCCTACGCGCATGGCTATTATGCGCGCGATAATGCGTACTACGCCGCTTGGGATGAGATCTCGCGGGACCGCGGCCGGTTCACGGCCTGGATGCGGCAGCACGTGCTCGAACAAGGTCCGGAGGTGTTCGCCCAACGGGTGGGTGCCCGCCGATGAACTACAGCGCCACGGAAATGATGACCATCGCGGCCGCGCGGGCCCTGTGCAATGAAGACGTCTGCTTCGTCGGCATCGGTTTGCCGTCGGCCGCCTGCAATCTGGCGCGGCTGACGCATGCGCCCGGCGTCAAGCTGGTATACGAATCGGGCACTATCGAGACGCGGCCTTCGGTCTTGCCGCTTTCCATCGGCGATGGCGAGCTCTGTGAAACGGCGCTCACCACCGTCCCGGTGCCGGAGATGTTTCAATACTGGCTGCAGGGCGGGCGGATTACGGTGGGCTTTCTGGGCGGTGCGCAGGTGGATCGCTACGGCAATCTGAACAGCACCGTGATCGGCGATTACCGCCGTCCGCAAGTGCGGCTTCCGGGAGCGGGCGGCGCGCCGGAAATTGCGGCGTCCTGCGGGCGCGTGTTCATCGTCATGCGGCAGCACGCGCGGGCATTCGTCGAAAAGCTGGACTTTCTCACCACGCTGGGACACGGTCCCAGCGGGCGTGAGCGGCGCCAGTTCGGAATATCCACCGCCGGGCCGACGCTATTGGTCAGCGATCTTTGCAGCATGCAGCCGGATGCGGAGACCCACGAATTCGTAGTGACTGCCTTGCACCCCGGCGTGACGCGCGAGCAGGCGCGCCGGAACACCGCATGGGATCTGCGTTTCGCAGCCGAGGTCTTGGAAACGCCGCCACCCACCGCAGTCGAACTGGAGACCCTGCGGGATTTGCAGGCGCGCACGGAGGATTCAGCCAGAAATGCCCTTCCTTCCAATCGGTGACTTACGCCACTATTACCGGCTCGACGGCGCGGACTCCCGTCCGGTGCTGATGTTCGCGCACTCGCTGGGGTGCGATCACGGGCAGTGGGACGCGCAGGTTGCCGCCTTGCAGCCGCATTTTCGGGTGCTGCGCTACGACATCCGCGGCCACGGCGCAACGGATGCTCCCGCCTGCGAATACACGATCGAATCACTGGCCCGTGATGCGCGCGCGATTGTGGACGCGCTCGGCATCGCGCAGTTCGCTTTCTGCGGGCTGTCGCTGGGCGGCATGATCGGTCAATGGCTGGCTGCCAACGCGCCGGATCGGGTTACGCAAGTGGTTTTGGCCAACACTTCGGCGCGATTTCCCGATCCCAGCGGGATGGAGAACCGCCGGCGCACGGTGCTGGAGGATGGGATGTCCGCCATCGCCAGCGCGGTGCTGGGGCGCTTCTTCACACCCGAGAGACTGGCCGCCGATCCACCTGAGGTAGCGAATATTCGCCGCATCGTGCTGGCCACCGATCCGGCGGGCTACGCGGGATGCTGCGCGGCGGTGCGCGACATGGATCAAACCGCGATGCTGGCATCCATCGACGTGCCCGCGCTGATTATCGTGGGCGAGCGCGACGTGTCCACGCCGTGGCAAGGCCATGGCGAAGTGCTGGCGCGCGGCATACCGCACGCGACCGTGGAATATCTGCCCACGGCGCATCTTTCGAACATCGAGGAACCCGCTTCCTTCACGGCCGCGCTGCTGCGCTTCCTCTCTTAGCTAGGCGGTCCGGCCTTCGGCTTGTGTATCACGGTGCGGACGATCGCGCGCAGGAATGGTCCGCCCAGCGCGGCGATCATTAGCGCGGTAGCGAACAGAGCCAACGCTTCGAAGCTGGCGCGGCCTTCCCGCTCCCAATAGACATCCCGCAGATTGAGCCAGAGCGCAAACTCGTCCAGCGTCAGCGCCGCACCCACCCCGTATATCATGCACATGGTGCGGCCCGCCCAAGTGCGGGAGCCGCTCGCGCCCGTGCCTGCCTCCAGCAGCCATCCATACCCGGCCACCAGCAACAAGAGGATGCCCCATACCAGGTGATGGATGTGCCGTCCGTGCATCTCGATGTCGTGGAACGGGCCGACCTGGTTATGGATGAGAAACGTCAGCGTCCGGACCACCGCCAGCGTCACGAAAAAACCCAGCGAGGCCCAGAAGAGCCGCTCGCGGGGCGTTTCAGGAAATTTGTCGCGATAGATCGCCGCGACCTTCTTCGCACCGAACAGCCGGCTGAGGCCAAACAGAACCAGAGCGATGAGCAGCGGAGCAAGCCACAAGCTGTAATGAAGTTTAGGCACGATACGGACTCAAACTATCATGCCTTTGTCAAGGCACGTGCTTACGGTCAGGCGTTCATCACCCGGTTCATGCGCTCGATGGCTTCGTCGATCTCCGCCGTGTTCTTGAAGCCGATGGTGACCGAGTCCACGCAACCTAAGTTCATGGCGAACTTCATGGCCGCATCGCGGTCTTCGGCTTTCGTGAAACGGCCTTCGCCGATGAGCTTCATGCTGATGACGCCCATGCCTTGCGCGTGTACTTTCCTGGTGTGCGCCACCACCTCGTCGACGTTGCCGAGCTGGTTGACGTCGCGCATCTCCGGCGTATCCATCCTGGTGCCATTGTGGTTCATGCGGATCATGGCGATCTCCAGCCATTTGTTGCCCGGAATCGTGCGCAGCGCCGGCAGTCCATGGATAGATGCGCCGTGCGACAGGATCGCCTTCTTCTGTTGTGCCAGCGAGAACCCGTCCATCAGGCTCTCGTAGTCGCCGGCCCATGTCGGCGGACGCAGGCAGTGCAGCAGCAGAATGTCGATGTATTCCGTGTTCATCTGCTTGCGGAACTGATCGATCTTGGGAGCCGGATCGCCCGTGGCCGGCGTGCTGTATTTGGTCATCAGCCGATAGCTCTCGCGCGGCAGTCCCTGCAGGGCGATTCCCAGCATCTCCGGCATGCCATGATAGCTCTCGGCGGTCTCAAAGAAGCGGATGCCGTGGTCGTAGGCGTAGCGCACCAGCCGCGTGAATTCGGCCTGTCCCAGGTCCCGCTGCAAGCGTCCGCTGGAGGTGCCGGTGCCGAAAGCCAGGCGCGTCACCTTGACGTTCGATTTACCCAGCTTTACCCAGTCGCCGGCCAGGCGTTTGTGCTTCGCCAATGCCAGGCTGCCCGTGCCGGCCAGCACGGAGGCGGTCACCCCCGCTTTTAGAAAATCGCGCCTGCTAAAACTGGACATGTGTCCCTCCTCTTTGCCACTCTACCACTCCCGCGCCGTTTCAGCGTAGGCCGTCCGTGCCGAATGCCTGCACCAAGGCAACCAGGGCAGCCTGCAGGTCGCCTCCACCCCGCAGATACGGCAGCCAGCAGCGATCCAATTGCGCGCGGCCCGGCAATCCGCGATCCCACAATGCGTCCCCATAAGGATGGTGTCCCGGAACCACCCGCGCTGTGGCGTAGCCGGCCGTGTAGAAGATCAGCGAATGAAAGAGTTCGTGCGGATAGTCGATGTTCAGGCGCTCTCCAATCTCCCGCAGCCGCGGAATCATGGCATCGTCCCATTGATGCATGGCCTCATGGAAGACCGTCTCCAGCCCCTCGCTGCCCGCCTGGCCCTCACTGCAGCTCGCCACTACAATCAAGCGGCCCGCCGTCGAATAGGCGCCGGCCCAATTGGCGTACGCGCACATCTGCACCGTCAGGCCTTCCGCCGGCCAGTCCTGCCGGTAAGCCTTTCTGATGATCTCCGAGGTCGGCTGCCCATAGCGGTCCAAGAGGCTTTCGACTTCGTGCATGCGCGCCCGGTCCCCCTCCGCATGGCGCTCCCACCAGAACTTGCGATACACCGGAGCCGCCCCTTCGAGCGCCGTCCGCAATTCGGCCGGGATATCCACGGCCGCCAACGTGGGCGCGTCGCCCGCGGCCGCCAAAGCGTTCGTGATGTTGGTCAGGTCGCGGTCGAAAATCGCATCCATCGTCGATACGTTCTTCTGGTAATACGCCAGAGCCCGTTCCCAGGCAACGCGCTCACCGGCGCTGCCGCTTTCGATGCGCGCGGCGTCCGTTGGGGCATTGGCCACCGCGCGCCGCCGGCTGTCCGGAGTGCCGTTCCGCTGCCGGCCCAGAACATAAAGGAAATGATGCAGGTTCATCCAAAGCGAAGCCCGAAAAGTGAACAAAGGCTTGCCGCTGGATGTCAAGGGAGGCCCGGATGCTCCCGCCAGTATCGCCGCCAAAGCCATACCCGCCATCACACGCCGCATACCCCAATCATCCCAGAAGACCACCTCTTGGGCTTTTCCGGGTTGATCCTTGTTCTTCTGGGGACAATATCACTTCGGCTACAATCAAATGAGTGTCCCCTGAAGTGTCCGGCTTTCCCGAAACTCCACCGCTAACTCCGCCACCTGACCGCATCGAGCAGTTGTTTCACGAGTTGGAAGCCAAGATCCGCGAATATCGCCCGCGTGAGGATTTGTCGCAATTGGAAAAGGCCTTCCGCCTGGCGGTCGAACTTCATAAAGGCCAGTTGCGCCAATCCGGCGAGCCGTACATGGTGCATCCGCTCATGGTCGCCCACATCCTGGCGGACATGCGCATGGACCTGACCACCATCGAAACGGGCCTGCTGCACGATCTGGTGGAAGACACCCGCATGACCACCGACGATATCCGCAAGGGATTCGGCGATGAAGTGGCCCGGTGCGTCGATGGCGTCACCAAGCTGAGCAAACTGGACGTCTTCAACGCCGAGGAGCGCCAGGCCGAGAGTTTCCGCAAGATGCTGCTCGCCATGGTGGACGACATTCGCGTGATTATCGTGAAGCTGGCCGACCGGCTCCATAATATGCGCACTCTCGGCTACCTTAGCGCGGAACGGCGCACACACGTAGCCACCGAGACTATCGAAATCTACGCGCCTATCGCGCACCGCCTGGGCATGGGTAAAGTGCGCGGCGAATTGGAGGATCTGGCGTTTCGCCACCTGGATCCGCAAGCCTTCGAAGAGATCGCGCAAACCATCGAATCCAAGCGCCACGCCAACGAGGAGTTTCTGAACGAGGTCCGCCAGACGGTGGAGAGCGAACTGCGCCGCGAAGGCATTCCGGCGCGCGTGGAAGGCCGGCTGAAGCGGCCCTACTCCGTGTATCAGAAAATCAAGCGGCAAAAGATCGGCATCGAGCAGGTCTACGATTTGATGGCGCTGCGCATCATCACCGATTCGGTGAAAAACTGCTACGCGGCGCTGGGTGTGATCCACAACGAGTGGCGGCCCATTCCCGGCCGTATCAAGGATTTCATCGCCATCCCGCGGCCCAATCTATACCAGTCACTGCACACCTCCGTGGTGGGACCGCACGGCCTGCACTTCGAAGTGCAGATCCGCACCGAAGAGATGCACCGCATCGCCGAGGAAGGCATCGCGGCGCATTGGAAATATAAGGAAGGCAAGAAGGGACCGGCGCCCGACGACCAGCGCATCGCCTGGCTGCGGCATCTGGTCGAATGGCAGCGCGATATGCAGGATCCCGGCGAGTTCATGTCCACGCTCAAAGTGGACCTTTACCCGGAGGAAGTTTACACCTTCACGCCACGCGGCAAGGTGATCGTGCTGCCGCGGGATGCCACGCCCATCGATTTCGCCTATGCCATCCACTCCGACGTGGGCCAGACTTGCGTCGGCGCCAAGGTAAATGGCCGCATCGTGCCCCTGCGCTACGCCTTGCGCAACGGCGACATTGTCGAGATCATGACGCAGCCCGGCCATCTGCCCAGCAAAGACTGGCTGACGCTGGTCAAGACGGCACGCGCCCGCAACAAGATCAAGCACGTGATCAACGCCAGCGAGCGGCTGAAGGCCATCGAGATCGGCGAGAAGTATCTGGAGAAGGAAGCCCGCCGCCTGGGCGTGCAACTCAGCAAGGTAACCAAGGAAAGTCTGGTGTCGGTAGCCGGCGATTACGGCTATGGCAAGATCGAAGATCTCTACGCGGCTCTGGGCTACGGCAAGTATTCGGCGCGGCAAGTGTTGCAGAAACTGGCGCCGGGCCAGGTGCTGCCGGACGGGCCCGAGAGTCCCAAAACCGTAGCGTCGCAGCCGGAGGTGACCCCGGCTCCGGCCGGCGCCCCGCGCGGACCCGACGGTGACGCGGTGATTCGCGTGAAAGGCGTGGACGATCTGCTGGTCTACCGTGCCAGATGCTGCAACCCGATTCGCGGCGAAGCCATCGTGGGCTACGTGACGCGCGGCAAGGGCGTGGCGGTGCATTCCAAAGTCTGCACCAACGTCCAGAACCTGATGTACGATGTGGAGCGCAAGATCGAAGTGGAATGGGCCCGTAGCGCGTCCGATTCCTTCCCGGTGAAGATCGTGGTCCACACCGACGACCGTCCCGGCATGCTGGCCCAGCTTACCTCGGTGCTCTCGGATGAAAACACCAATATCCGCAGCCTGGAAGCCAAGACCGAAACCGAGATGCACGGCGCGCTGGTGGAGATGACCGTGGATGTGCGCGATAAGAAGCAACTGGAAAAACTGGTCGCCACCATGCGGCGCATCTCCGGCGTGCGCGACGTCGAGCGCCTCGTGAACTGATATGACCACCGTCACCGATCCCGAGCACATCGCCATATCCAAAACGAAAGGCATCAAGATCGATTGGAAGGACGGGCACTTGAGCGAGTACGGCCTCACGTATCTGCGCGATAAATGCCCCTGCGCCACTTGCAGCGGGGCGCATGGCACGCCGCCGCGCCAGCCGGAGAGCGCGCCGGACCCGGCTTCGCCCTTCCAGATGTACAAGCCCGTCATCAAAATGCTGAGCGTCGAGCCGGTGGGAAACTACGCCATTCGCATCCACTGGAGCGACGGGCATTCGTCGGGCATTTATTCGTGGGAACATTTACGCAACATTTGTCCCTGCGCGCGGTGCAATCCGCGGTAAAACAGTAGGATGGATCGCCGCCAGCTTTTGCTTGCTCTAGCCTCCGCGGGAATCGGTCTGGACGCACAGGAGCCGCCTGCGGGATCGCTCTACATCCCCAAGCCGCAACTGGTCGAGGACCGCAAGTTCCTGCACGACTTCATGGATGAGTTCGCCTTTGCGGATCTGGTTACCGCCGGCCCGGGTATTCGCATCACGCACATACCCGTGTTCCTGAACCGGACCGCGTCACAGTACGGGACCGTGTACGGCCACATTTCGCGCCAGAACCCGCAGAGCAAGAACTTCGACGGCAGCCAACCCGCCGTGATAGTTTTCCGCGGACCGCATACCTACATTTCGCCCCGCTGGTACAATAAGCCGGAAGCCGTGCCAACCTGGAACTTCGCCGTGGTCCACGCCACGGGACGGCCACGGCCAGTCACCGACCGGGAGGCCCTGCATGGCCTGCTGGCGAAACTCATCGCCAAGTTCGAAGGGCCGGACTCGGCATACGATTTCGGCAAACTGCCCGATAGCTTCGTCAACGGCATGATCGGCGGCATCATAGGATTTGAAATGCCGGTCGAACTGCTAGAGGGCAAATTTAAGCTCGGCCAGGAGCGCAGCGAAGCGGACAAGCAGGCCATCCTGAAGAATCTGCAAACCGCCAAACAGGCGCGGTCGATCTACGAGTTCACCGCGGAATTCTACAAGCGCGCCTGAGCTGGATCAGGCCAGCACGGCGACGAACCAGCGCCCGGCATGGATGATCCGCCCATCGCCGGCTTCGGCAGCCAGTTGCGCGGGAGTGAAGTAGCGCTTGTAGACCTTATGGTGGGAGCCGTCCTGCAATACGCGTGTCTGCCATTCTTCGGGCTGCACGTCCTCGCGCCAGGCTGCGTCAACCATGAGTAAGTGGTGCGCCACCCGCCGGGACTCCGTGAAGAAACGGGCGCGTGAAGCCGCATCCAGATGCCCATAGAAATGCGCGGCCATCAGGCACGTGAACGAATGATCGCGGAAGGGCAAACACAGGGCATCGCCTTGCAGCAGGCGTCGGCCGGGCAGCCGCTCGCGCGCAATGGCAAGCATGGCCGCGCTCTGGTCGAGCGCCGTCAGTTCGCCCGATAGGTCCCGCGTAAGGAACCCGGTGCCGCAGGCCACATCCAACATTCGCCGCGCCGGAAGCGCGCGCAGGCATTGCCGCAGGGCCTCGACTTCATCGTGCCAGCCGGGCCGCACGCGCGCGGCGAACAGACCCGTACTCAGATACCAATCGTCGTATTCCGCGGCCCGCCGGTCGTAGTAAGCGCGCTCAGATTCGGTCATCGGCTACCGCTCATTGTAAACAAGCGGTATCATCATTGTGGCATTACATATAAGAGAACCGTTATGTCCGATTCGAGCCACGACTTCGATTTCATCGTGATCGGCTCCGGCTTCGGCGGCAGCGTCACGGCGCACCGGTTGACGGAAAAAGGCTACCGCGTAGCGGTCATGGAAATGGGGCGGCGCTGGACCCCCGAGAACCTGCCCAGCACCAACTGGATCCTGTGGCGCTGGTTCTGGCGTCCGCGCCTGGCGCTACGCGGATTCTTCAACATGGAGTTCTTTAAGCACGTGGTGATTCTGCACGGCTGCGCGGTGGGCGGCGGCTCCATCACTTATGCGAACACCATGCTGGTCCCGCCCGACCGGGTATGGGACAGCGGCTCGTGGACCGGCCTGGCGGACTGGAAGGCCGAGATGCGGCTGTATTACGAAACGGCGACGCGCATGCTGGGCGTAGCCGAGAACCGAATCCTGGGTCCGGCGGACTACTTCCTGAAGCAGGCGGCGGATGCGGCCGGCGTGGGACACACTTTCTATCGCACGCGCGTAGCCGTCTTCGAACCGCCGGAAGGCGAGGCCGGCGGGAAGACTTATCCCGATCCCTACTTTGGCGGCAGAGGTCCGGCGCGCGCCACCTGCACGGGCTGCGGCGGCTGCATGGTGGGATGCCGCTTCAACGCCAAGAACAGCCTGGATAAGAATTACCTCTACCTCGCCGAAAAGCATGGTGCGCAGGTTTTCGCCGAGACGCGCGTAGTGGACGTCAAACCCCTCGCCGGCGCGGCGGACGGCAGCGCGGGCTACGAAGTGCGCACGGTATCGTCGACGGCATTCTTCCGCAAACAGCCGCGGCGATTTACCTGCCGCGGCGTGGTCTTCGCGGCTTCCGCGCTGGGCAGCATGGACCTGCTGTTCCGCCTGAAGCTGGGCGGATCGCTGCCGGCACTGAGCGATCAGATCGGCAGCCGCGTGCGCACCAATGCCGAATCGTTGATCGGCGTGCGCGTGCCGGGCAGCGCCGAAGATTTCTCCAAGGGCATCGCCATCGGATCGGGCATCTACCTGGACGACTACACGCACATCGAAGCCGTGCGCTATCCCGCCGGTTCGGATGCCATGGGTCCGTTGGCTACGTTGTTGACCGGCGGCCGGCCGGGCCACACGCGCATCGTGGCCTGGCTGGGCACCCTGGCGTTCGCGCTGCTGCGTCACCCGATCCGCACGGCCCGCGCCTTGCACCCGTTCGGGTGGGCGCGCGAATCGGTCATCTTCCTGTGCATGCAGACGCTGGAAGGATATATCAATATGCGCCTGCGGCGGCGCTGGTTCTGGCCGTTCCGTAGGATTCTGACGAGCCAGGGCAAAAAGATTCCGACCTTTATCCCGCAGGCCAACGATTTTGCGCGCAAGGCGGCCAAGCTGATCGGGGGCACGCCCATGAGTATGGTGACGGAGATCCTGTTCAATGTTCCCGGTACGGCGCACATCATGGGCGGCTGCCCCATGGCGGGCACGCCGACCGGCGGCGTGGTGGACCATCGCAACCGGGTTTTCGGCTATCGCAACATGTACGTCTGCGACGGGTCGGTGCTGGCGGCGAACCTTGGTGTGAATCCCAGCCTGACCATCTGCGCGGTGACCGAGCGCGCCATGAGCTTCATTCCGCTGGCGGGAGGAGCAACTTGGGACGATGGCCCGGCAGGCCGGGACTACGCGGAAGTGTCGTAGAATAAGAGAAACCGTACCGGGCGGTTAGCTCAGTTGGTTAGAGCGCCTGCCTTACAAGCATTCCCTCTCGTACCGTTTCAACAACATCTGTGTTATGAATATCTTACGAAAACACTAACGAAAGAATACAGCATACCTCCGAAAAACGGATGATACGATTCAGTATGTCCAAACCGAAGCTCAACAACTGGATCGACCTCAAGCTCGCCGGTGAAAAACCCTCCAAGATCGGCGTTCTCTTCTCCAGTTTCGAGATGGACCGTCTGGTCAAAAACGTCTCACCGAAAACGCTGAACATCTACGAGTCCGCATGGGCATTCTTCGGCCCGGTGTTGGATCGTATGTTGGTTCCCGATGACAGGAAGCTGAATGGGCGTGAACTTTTGAGTCATTCCAAGGTCGCCATCGCTCAAGCCAAGATGCAGGGACGCAAAATTTCTCCGGTGAGCATCAACATCTACATCAGAGTCCTGAACACCTTCTTCAACTATTTGCAGGACGAAGGGAGGTCGAGCGAGAAGACGAAGCTGGCGTACCAGGAGCAGCCCACGGGTGATCGGCGTGAGTTTTTCCGTGACGATGAGGTTTTGAAATTCCAACAGTTCAGGCCGAAGACTTTCAACCAGAAAAGGGCGTGGTGCATCGGCATGTGTATGTTGGATTCAGGCGTCCGTATTGATGAGGCTCTGTCGCTGATGCCGAGCGATGTCGATTTTGGATCGGAGCTTCTAAAGATCCTGGGGAAAGGAAACAAGACACGCTTCGTTCCCATCAGCAAGATCTTTAGGGCCATCTTGTACCGACACATGCTGACCGTCGCCCCGGATTTTGCCTACGTTTTCGGCACGCACACCGGGACGAAGATGATCCAGGAGAACGCTTCGAGAGATTTACGAGTTGTCGAGAAGAAATGCGGAATCCGGCCACTCTCTTTTCACAGCTTCAGACACACATTCGCAACGGGGTACTTGCGAAGGGGAGGCGACATTTACAAATTGCAGCAGATCATGGGACACGCCGATCTCAAAACCACAACGGTGTACTTGCATTTGGCCGCTGAATACGTCACGGAAGGTCATGATGCGGTTTCGAGTTTAACTCCAATTCGTAGAAGAGCCTGATCTCATTCATCAAAGCGTCGATCTGACCGTTAAACCTTTTGGTTTTGAACCGGGTTATTATTGGCGCTTCCTCATCGGCACCCGAGAGCGACATTGGGCGGGTCAACTTTTCGCCGGGACATTTCCAATCGAATGGCCTCAAAAGCAGCTTGGCAAGCATGAATCGGCCCTGGATTTCCGCCGATCATCAACACTTCGGGCAAAATCCAGTTTGAGTTCGCTTCGATCCCAACCGCAAGCTCAACCCCGAACTGCCGCAAAGTATCCACGTAAGCCCTTTGAAGTTCCAAATCGGAGAACGACGCCAGCAAATGGCTTCTGTCGGAATCGGATTGAAGAATTTCATCGCAGAGACAGTTGAGTTGGCTAAACGTCATTGCTCGTGCCCCACTGTTTTCCTACTAATCTCTTCGTACTGCTTCATGAAGTCCTGCCAGATGGCCCACGCTTCTTCAGCTTCCTCTTCCGAAAACAGCGATGGGTACTCCCGTTGCTTATAGAAGACCTTAACCATTGTCTTGCCTTTGTCTTCAGTAAGGCGCACTCTCTCCACAGCTTCCGTCGCAATTGTGCATTTCTTCGTTAAATTAATGAGCGGCATGTCGGTCCTCCTGTACGGTTACGGCATCAGCACCTCTTGGATATCCCGGCCAGCTACGAGGGGAAGCTCGTGCTGAACGGTGTATTGCAGATTTCGGGCAACCGCTTTACGGAGCCATGTTGTACGATCCATCCTCAGTGGTTGGCGAACTGAGTCGATGCGGCTCAAAACGGTTTCGTCCAGGCGCAGGACGATTGCTTTCTTTGTCTTCTACATTCATATCTCCGTGTGATCGGGCAGTAACCCATTTGGCTATCTCTGATAGGCGTC
>JBEKYC010000064.1:0-42177 GCA_049511415.1 Bryobacteraceae bacterium
GCAAACAGCTTGCCGACGGCTGAACTCAGATCCTTCCAGGGCAAAGACCCGACGAGTGACAGCAGCTTTTCGAAAAGCTCGAGCATGGCAGCGTCCAGAAGCCGGATTCAGGACTCCGCGTCCGGCTTTCCACCCCCAACTGTAAGAGCGGAAAACGAGGTGGTAAGGGGACAGATCTACTCGAAGTTTTATGAAAGATGCGCGCGCCAGGCCGCGATGCCCGCTTGATTATAGGCCTGCAACGCCCGGTATCCGTCGGCGGCGGCGTACGGGTCCCGCAGCAACTGCCGTCCCACGCGCGCGATGTCCAGCACCGTGTCCGCGCAGGCCTGCCAGTATTTTGGAACCCAGTCGATCGCGCTGGAGACAACCGACGCGACGCCCTCCGCCACGCCATCGGCTGTTACCATGTTGAACGACTCGGTGTAACTGGGCTGCAGCATCAGGTGCATGCGGCTGACCAACTGGCGAAACTCGCGCCAGCCATACCAGCCGGCCTCCACCAGCCGCACTCGCGGAAGGCGCCATAGCATCTCTTTGACGGACGCCAGCACGCCCTGCCCGCCTTCCACGCGATCGGAAGATACCCAGATCTCGGCGTTCTCCGCGGCAGCCTGCCGGGCGATCACCAGAGCTGCCGCCGCCGCGCTCATAATGTTCTTTTGCACGCGCGTCGCCCCAAAGATTCCCAGGCGCAGAGTACCTCCGCGATAAAGCGGCCGTACGGGAGCGTGGACCTGGTCCAAATAATACAGGTTTGGCAGAAACGCGCAACTGGAGCCGTAAGCCTCCTCCACCCAATCGCAGAACTTGGCCGAATTGCCGCCCACTGAAAAATTTGGGACGCGCTGCTGCAGAGCCAATCCCTCCCTGACTAGCTTCATGGCATTCCGGTCGGCTTGCAGGAATCCCACGTTACTGTGACAGGTTACCGTAAAGGCGACCTGCGGAAAATGCCGGACCAACCGCTCCGTGAACGGTGTATCCAGGTACGGAGCGAAGGTGACGACATGGGTAATGTCGGGCCGTCGCGCCAGCAGGGCCCACAAATGATAGCCTTCCATCACGGCCCAGGCCTCGGCCGGGATGCCGGAGGCACGCAAGGAAAGTTCGTCATGATGCGCGGTCACGCCTAGACCGCTATGACTCAGCACCGGATTGGCGGCTTTCAGATTCTTATACGCGAGAGCGACTCTCATCTGATTTCGCCCTGACCCTAGCACGCTTGCACAACATCGGCGCTGGGCCGCGCGGCGGAAACGATTGAGGAGCAAGTAATAAGCGAACCCATGCGCGGTGTTACCGTTCCGCGCGCTCGGCAGGCAATACCCTGGCATACACTGAAATGAGATGCAGACCGGCCAACGCGTGGCCCTTTCGGGCATGATCGTCAGCGCCGCCCTGGCCGCTATCAAGGTCACCATCGGCCTGATGGGTGGCTCCCAGGCGGTTGTGGCCGATGGCTTGGAGTCATTCGGGGATGTTTTTGCGTCCGGGATCGTGCTGCTGGGCCTGACGCTGGCAAACCGGCCACCGGATTGGAATCATCCCTACGGACATGGCCGCGTGGAAACGATTACCGGGCTGTTCGTCGGAATGATGCTGGGCGCGGCAGGCGTGGCCATCTCCACGAATGCGTTCTTGCATCTGGGCTCCGTGGATGGTCCCCCGGCCACCTACGTAGTCTGGCCGCTCATCGCGTCGGCCGCCGTCAAGATCGTGCTTTCCGGTGTTAAGTTCCATTTTGGCCGGAAGATCCGCAGTGCGGCACTGATGGCGGACGCTTGGCACGACAGCGTGGACATCTTCTCGGCTCTAGTGGCGCTGGTGGCCGTGTCATTCACCATCCTGGCCCCCCACAAGTTCGCTTCCGCCGATCATTGGGGCGCATTTGCCGTTGGCTTGATCGTCGTGTTGACAGGGTTGCGCGTGTCCCGCGATACGGCGTTGCAGCTTATGGATACCATGCCGGACAGCGAAACCATGGCGAAAATCCGGGACGTGGCCGTCACGGTGCCCGGGGTACAGGGGATAGAGAAATGCTACGCTCGCAAGACCGGGCTACAGTATCATGTGGACCTGCATCTGGAAGTTAACCCCGAAATCACCGTGCGGCAGTCGCACGATATCGCAACCCAGGTGCGGATCGTGATTAAGGAAACGTTGCCGTGGGTGGCGGACGTGCTGATCCACGTCGAGCCCGCGCCGTAGGATTAGGACAGAGTTGGAGTTATGCCGTCATCCGGCTGGCCATCGGATCGATCGGAATCATGTGCCTGAGTTCCAGACGCATATTCTCCATCGCTAGCACCAAACCGCTCACGTCGACCCGGCCTACACCACACGCGTGCAGCAACAGCCGCCACTCTACGGCCAACATACCGACTGCGAAAAGGGCCTGCTGTTTGTAGAGAATGCCGGCCAGATCCCCGCGATCCTGCGCCGAGTACATCATCATCATCCGCAGGGCCGCGCCCACCAGACTGAAATCCTTGCGCAAGCAAGCCAGATATCCCCGGAAAACCTTCCGCCGCTCCGCTCGCATACGCCGCAATGTCTTCTTGCTGACTCCGGTTTGGCTGGACAGGAAACGGTAATCGTCCTCGCTCAACAGGCGTTCCATCGGCCGGTAACGCGCGATGGACAGATCATTAATCCAATCGACGGAGACGGGAAGGGATTTTGGCCCCGCCATCAGCCTTCGAAATAGGATGACCAGCACAGCCCCCACTGCCAGACAAACAAAGGCAGCGAGGCCGAGGATGAAATCCATGTGCGCTTTTCTACTCTCCCATGGAAGAATATCGTGACCAGCGAGAAAAAACAATGGTAACTTCGGTCTATTTTCGCGTCGCCCGTAAAAGTGCGGTGTTCAGTTGGTTCAACTGATGGACCAGATCCTCTTCCCGGCCCGGCATCCAGGCTGGACGTAGCCGCTGCTTTAGCGATTCTCCGGCCTTGTTCAACATCACCAGCCAGACCCCCAGAGCGGCGATATTAATGCCGTTCATTACATCCCCCACGATCTCCAGCCGCTCTTTCTCCAAGCCGCTCGTGCTGAGAACCGTGTAAATGATGGTAGTGCTAACAAAATAAACGGAGAAGACCATGCTGTGGACAATAATATTGCGGCTCAGAACGATGGGATATTGGAGCAGAAAACCCAGAATCGACACCAGGAAAACGACTAGGCTGAAATAGACGGCTCGCTCCGTGACGTAATAGTAGGTCATCAGATGGCCCTGCGGCGTATGCTGCGATGGAATGATTAAACTCAGGCCCGAAGCCGCCAAGGCCAAGACTATACCGGCGATCAGAGCCCACCGGCCCACCGTTGCCAGGCCCTGGTAATCCTCCAGCACTAAACCGTACAATTCCAACACCACCCAAACATACAGAACCCACGCCACCGGCTCCGTGTAAGCCCATATGTAATAATAGGGTTTTCCGGCTGGGTTGATGCTGCCGAGTACGCCTTCCTGCAGCGCGGCAAAGATCAGGTAAATGAAAAAGGCCCGGTAGCGCCTGTGGAGTCCGGACAAGGTCAGCCGGACACTCAGCATAATAATACCCGCCACGACGACCAGATTAAGGATGCCGGCCATGGGACTCCGGAGCTTTGCTTCGAATACCCGATTCTATCAAGAACAAGCGACGATTACGGCCAGCTTTAGACACCCGTGGCGTCGGCGCCATGTGCCACAACCGGCACGGCAGTAAAGGTCTAGGGTCTAGTGTCCGCCAGGGCAGGGAAAACACTGCGGCGGCGGCGCTGCTGCCTGCGTACTCGTCGCGACAAATGCTGACAGAACCAGTCCGATTAAGAGCAATGCTTTTTTGAACATAAGGTGTTTCTCCTTGTTAACTAAAGTAGCTATGTAATAGGTTATACGGTATGGGCGCTGCCCGCTGCAGGGTGGCGTGCAAGATTTTCCGGATTTGGAACAGGAGTTAACCGTTGATAACAAAATCTACCAGGATGTATAATCTCTCCAGGACCATCAGGACTTTAGTACCGGCTGCGCGGCGGAGCCTGACTGCGAAGCCGTGATTTGCTTCGTGGCTTGAAGAACTTGCCATGAGTAGCGACAAATTCTCGCAGGAGTCAGTTTCCAGCCGGGAACCGGCCGGCGATCTGTGGAGGCATACGCTCGCCCGTATCCCGACACTATTTGGAAGGTTGATCTACCTCTCCTCCCTCCGCAGCCAAAGCGACGGCGCTTACGTGCACCATGGCCTGGCGCAAATGGTCGGAGACGAGCAGGCGGGCGACACCTTGCGCCGGAGCCACGCCCGTGTCTTTCAGGATTGGCTGTGTTTGAATCTGGAACAGCAGAAAGGTGATTTGCAGGAGTACCTGGCGGAGGTCTCGAATCCGTCGGTCGTGCTGGCGGGTTGGGTGGATTCCGGATCCTTCCGCGATCTGGCGCCTCCCGCGGCACTGGAACCAGAGCGGCAGTTATTCACCGCGGATTTGGCGAAGATACTCGCCGTGCTCAAGCGGGAGTACGGAGTCGGGACGCCTGATTCAATAGCATAGCGACACCGGTAATTTGCCCGATCACGTCAATCTCGGAGGGGTGTGCGTAGATCTGCGGCAGGCAGTGTGATGCGGGGTGCGGCTGCACCACCAACTGCCCATCCGACAGAGTGCACCAGCCGAAAGCAAATCCTTCGCGATGCTCCAGGAAGTAAATCGGCCGTTCGAATTCGTTGCTCCACCCGGTATGCAGAATCTTGCGGCGTCCTTCGTCGATCATGACCAGCGCGCCGGGTTGCACCACCGGATACATGCACCAATCCTCGGTGCCGATCAGAGCGTAGCGGTGGTGCTTCAGATCCAGCACATTCAGTAAGGAGAGGGGCAGTTTGCCCCAGCGATGGATTGCCCGGCTCAGATAAGTCGTTTTACTTAAATCCACACCTAAATCGATCGCCAACGGGGCCTGAATCTCGCCATGGCCCGGAGGGCCAAAACCCAACAAGTGTGTGCTTGCCAGCGGAATGGACGCCGCATCCGCCGGCAACATCGCGGTATCCACCCGATACCATTCCAAGACCTCCAGCAGATCCAGGCGATAGATGGCGCATAAGGAATATAGCCGGTAGATGGTGGGGACCGTACCCTTATTCTCGATATCCGACAGGCGGCTGAGCGCAATGACGAAGTCCTCACTGCGGCGCCGTTCGGCGATGCGGATACTGGCCTGCTCGACGTCTCGGTAGCGCAGATTCAAGCGTTCTCTGGCGCGCTTCAACCTCTGCCCGGCATCCTCCATGTTATGATCTCCTGCGGGCCCCCCATACCAGTTCCGGCCCTTGCGATTATATCCGGACACCGTCCCCGGGGGCAAGTCCGTTTTTGCCGATTTTGTTCTGAATTCGGAACAGGCGATTTTGTAAAAGGCTAATTTTGAAAATTGTGGTTGGAGTCTCGGGCGCCAGTGGCGCCATCTATGCCGTGCGGTTGCTGGAGCGTTTGCGCCGTAACCAAGCGGCCGAAATCCATTTGATCCTCACCCGGGCGGGCGAAAAGACGCTCTTCCTGGAAACCGGCAGCCGTGCGCTGGACCTTAAGAAAGTCGCTCATTATACCTACTCCCTGGAAGATATCTCTTGCCGCCTCGCCAGCGGATCGTTCGCCATCGACTCCATGGTTGTGGCCCCCTGCTCGATCCAGACGATGTCCGCCATCGCCTCCGGCATCACCTCCAACCTGCTGCTGCGCGCCGCCGACGTAGCCCTCAAGGAGCGCCGCAGGCTGGTCTTAATGGTTCGTGAAACGCCCTTCCACCTGGGACATCTGCGCACCATGGTTGCCCTGACGGAGATGGGGGCCATCATCGCACCGCCCATTCCGGGCTTCTATAACCAACCCCAAACTGTTCTGGATCTTGTAGATCACGTCGTCGATCGCATACTGGATCTGATCGGCCTGCCGGATGGCCAGGCGCGCCGTTGGGACGGTCCGCAATAATGAAGCCCCGCTCCATCAAACTCGCGGCCCATGGCCCGATCGCTTTTCAGGGCGAGCGCGGCGCTTTCAGCGAGGAGGCGGCCAGGAAACTGCTCGGCCCGGAAGTCGAAGTGCTTCCCTGTCCACGCTTTGAAGACGTCTTCAACCGCTTACGGGAAGGTGTCGCCGCCGGCGCCGTGATACCGATCGAGAACAGTCTGGCCGGCTCGGTCCACGAAAACTACGATCATCTCCAGCACTACGGATTTCCCATCGTGGCCGAAACCAGCGTCCGCATCATACACAATCTAATGGCTATGCCTGGGGTGACCCTCTCCCGCATCCGGCGGGTCTACTCGCACCCGGTGGCCCTCAACCAATGCCTGGATTTCTTCGCCCGGTACCCCAAAATCGAGAAGGTGCTGCATTACGATACCGCCGGCAGCGCCAAGACCATCATGGAGGAAAGCCTGCGGGATGCCGGCGCAATTGCTTCCGCGGTTGCCGCCGACATTTATGGCGCCCGCATCCTGCGACGCTCGATCGAGGATGATCGCCGCAATTTTACCCGGTTCTTCCTCTTACGGACTCCGGAGTATACCCGCAAGTGGCCTGCGGAAATCCCCCCCAATGTGCAGTGGAAAACCTCCTTAGTGTTCTCCACGCGGAACATACCTGGGGCATTGTTTCGTTGTTTGAGTGCTTTCGCGCTTCGGGACCTCAATCTCACCAAAATCGAATCCCGCCCGCTGCGCGGCAAACCTTGGGAATATCTCTTCTATTTGGACTTTCTGGGCAGGATCGATTCGCCACAGGCTAAGAACGCGTTGGGCCATTTGGGCGAACTAGCCGACGTGCTCAAAGTGCTAGGCTGCTATCCCCGCGGCAGTTAGGCAGTCTTGAGGATTAAGCCGCGGAATGACGACCTAACGGCAAAGTCAGTGAATTCAAGTACCTGGTCCTCATTCCAGCCGCCAAATCGGCCCGCGATGGCGGCTTCGCTATGCCGTGCACCAGCGACCAGGCCCCCCCGCGCGGTTCCATCGACTACGCCGAATTATCGACACCTTTGACAACCCGCCACTTCGCCAATTATCAACACGGCGGGATCTATGGTTTGAACGCCGTGCCGTCCCGCTTCCGTGTGGCGTCCCCGGGCGCGCGCACACCCGTGCGGAACCTGTATCTCACGGGTGCGGATACGACATCCCAGGGTATTACGGGCGCCCTTTTGGGCGGAGTCTGATTCTGGGCCGCAATCTCATGTCCGCCGTCACGCGTCCCTTCGCGCAACGCGTGGCCGCATAGCTATCCGCGAGCGCGCGGCGCGGCGGGTTAGACTTGGGAAGACGCCAGGTCCATGAATACGGAAGCCAAGCTCCGCCGCCACGCGCGGACGATTTTCAAAGCCGCCCTGGCCGCCGCGAATCCGGAAGCAGGCGTGACCCGCTGTCTGGTGCGCCAGGATTTCGCACGCTACCGGCACATCTACGTGGTGGGCGCGGGAAAGGCCGGCGCCGCCATGGCGCGCGCGGCCGAGCGCGTCCTGGGCCGGCGGATCACGCGCGGTCTGTTGAATGTCAAATATGGCCACACGCTCCGTTTGGCCCGTATCGAACTGAACGAATGCGGCCATCCGGTGCCCGACGAACGCGGCGTGGAAGGCTCGCGGCGGATCGCCGAAATCGCCGGGTCCGCCGGCGCGGACGACTTGGTGCTCTGCCTGATTTCGGGCGGCGCGTCCGCCCTGTTGCCGCTGCCCGCCGATCCCATCTCACTCGCCGAAAAGCAGGAGACCACCAGGTTGCTGCTGGCCTGCGGCGCCGGCATCCACGAATTCAACGCTGTCCGTAAACACATCTCCCAGATCAAGGGCGGCCAACTGGCGCGCCTGGCGCACCCCGCGCGGGTCCTGTCGCTGCTGCTTTCCGATGTGCCCGGCGACGATTTGGACGTCATCGGTTCCGGACCGACCGCGCCGGACGGCTCCGCCTTCGCGGACGCCCGCGCCGTTCTGGAGAAGTATGCCATTCAGGATCGCGTGCCGGCTTGTGTGCGGGAAAGAATCGCACGCGGCGCACGCGGCGAGATTGCGGAGACGCCCAAGCCCGGTGACCGGATCTTCCAGCGCGTGCGCAATGCCGTGACTGGCAGTAATCGCCTGGCCGTGGATGCCGCCGCGGCGCGCGCCCGTGAACTGGGGTTTCGCACGTTGGTGCTCTCCACGTTCATTGAAGGCGAGACGCGAGAGATTGCGCGCATGCACGCCGCGATCGCAAAAGAGATCGTGCGCTTCGGGCGTCCTCTGAAACCGCCGGCCTGCATCGTTACGGGTGGCGAGACCACGGTCACCGTGCGCGGCGACGGTTTGGGCGGCCGTAACCAGGAATTCGTTTTGGCGGCTGCCTTGGATATCGCGGGATTGCGAAATGTAGTGGTGTTCAGTGCCGGCACGGACGGGACCGACGGTCCGACCGATGCCGCCGGCGCGATCGCCGACGGGCAGACCGTGGATCGCGATGCGCGTGCTCCGGAATTCCTGGCACGCAACGATTCGTATCATTACTTCGAGGGTCTGGGCGACCTGGTGAAAACCGGTCCCACGAATACCAACGTGATGGACGTGCGCCTGATTCTGGTAGGAGAGCCGCGATGAGCTTCTGGCGCAAAGAGGTCATCGGTTTTGCGCTCGACCGCGAGACCGCCGCGCATGTCAGCGAGCAGAAAGCATGGATCGCGCGCGAACCCTCGAATCCGCGGCCCTGGTTCAATCTGGCCCAACTGTACCGCATGGAGCAAAAGCCGGATGAAGCGCTGGCGTTGCTGCTCGAAGCCGTGCGGCTGGACGAAGCCTGCGCCGATGCGCACGCGGCGTTGGCTGAAATCTACGCCGTACGCGAGGACTACGCGGCCGCGTGGCGCCACGCACGCAGAGCCGCGACGCAGGGCAATCCACGTGGCCTGGAAATGCTCCGCCGCCATCGCATTGCGGAGCCACCGGCAGTTTAGGGCTGTTTGGCCAACTCCGGCACTTTCTGGCGGACCTTATCGACCTTGGGCTGCGCCACGCCCATCACGTAAGGATTGTGCGGATTGCGGTTACAGAAGTTTTGGTGGTGCTCTTCGGCGGGATAGAACGCCTTCAATTCCACCACCTGCGTCACGATGGGGGCATGAAACACCTTGGCGTCATTCAACTGCTTGATATAGGCTTCGGCGATGCGCTTTTGTTCCGAATTCCCGTAGAAGATCGCGGAACGATATTGCGAGCCGTAGTCCGGACCCTGGCGATTCAATTCAGTGGGGTCGTGGGCCACATCGAAAAACACCTTCAGGACTTGGCCATACGAGATTCTCCGCGGATCGAAGGTCACCTTTACCGACTCGGCGTGTCCGGTGGTTCCGGTGCTGACGATTTCATAATGCGCGGACGCCGCATCGCCGCCGGAATAACCCGAAACAACCTTCTTAACACCCTCTATTTGTTGAAATACGGCTTCCATGCACCAGAAGCAGCCGCCGGCCAGAACCGCGGTCTGATCTCCCTGGAGCGTCTTGTTGTCGAGGGCGGGATCGGGGAACGTAACCGCCGGCAGCGTGTGGACGGCGAAAGCCAGGAGGAGAGCGATCAGGATAGCCCGTGTGAATCTCATAGCGTGCCAGATCGTGCTAATCTCCCAAGTATAGCTTACAGCGTCTGGTAAGCACGACACTGCACGCGAAGAAGGAGTTGTCTCATGGCCTCCGTAATGGCACACCCGTCGGAAACAACCGTTCCGATTTCAGCTACGAAGCTGCTCATCAACAACCGCTGGATTGCGAGCCAATCCGGCAAGACTTTTGCAACCATAGACCCATCCACGGGCGAAGAAATCTGCCAGATCGCCGAGGCGGATGCCGCCGATGTGGACATTGCGGTCGCCGCCGCGCGGGCCGCGTTCGAGCATGGGCCGTGGCGCAAATTGCCGGCGTCCGAACGCGGGCGATTGCTGCACCGTCTGGCCGACCTGATCGAAACGCACGCCGACGAACTGGCGCGGATCGAGGCGCTCGACAATGGCAAGCCCTATTCGATAGCCAAAGCCGTGGACGTGGCTGCCACGGTAGCCTGTTACCGCTATTTCGCCGGCTGGTCCGATAAGATTCAGGGCAAGACCATCCCCGTGGACGGCAATTATTTCTGCTACACGCGCCACGAACCAGTGGGCGTGGTGGGCCAGATCATCCCCTGGAACTTCCCCATGTTGATGCAGGCATGGAAACTGGCGCCGGCACTGGCGACGGGCAATACCGTGGTGATGAAGCCCGCCGAGCAAACGCCGCTTAGCGCGCTGCGAATCGGCGAGCTCATTATCGAAGCCGGATTCCCGCCGGGTGTCGTAAACCTGCTGCCGGGATTTGGACCAACCGCGGGTGCGGCGATCGCCAACCACATGGATGTGGACAAAGTGGCGTTCACCGGTTCCACCGAAGTCGGCCACCTCATCATGGAATCGGCCGCCAAGTCAAATTTGAAGCGCGTGACGCTGGAACTCGGCGGCAAGAGCCCCAATATCGTTTTCGCCGATACGGATCTGGACGAAGCCGTGGAGGGCGCGCACTTCGGTTTGTTCTTTAACCACGGCCAGTGCTGCTGCGCGGGCTCGCGCGTTTTCGTGGAGCGGAAGATTTACGATCAGTTCGTGGAAAAGAGCAGTGCGCGCGCCCGGAGACGCACGGTGGGCGATCCTTTCGATCCCACCACCGAGCAGGGGCCGCAGGTGGACGAAGCGCAATTCGACAAGGTGATGGGCTACATCGAGTCCGGCCGCCGCGAGGGCGCCAAACTGATGTGCGGTGGCGATCGCGTGGGGGATCGCGGCTACTTCATTCAGCCGACCGTATTCGCCGACGTGGCCGACGAGATGAAGATCGCCCGCGAGGAGATCTTCGGGCCGGTGATGAGCATCATCCCGTTCAACAATATCGACGAAGTCGTGGATCGCGCGAACCGCACCACCTATGGTCTGGCCGCCGCGGTTTGGACGCGCGACATTCAGAAGGCGCATGCCATTGCCAACAGCGTGCGCGCCGGCACGGTCTGGGTAAACTGCTACAACGTGCTGGACACCCGCGCGCCATTTGGCGGCTTCAAGCAGTCCGGCATCGGCCGCGAGTTGGGCGAGTACGGATTGCAGCAATACACCGAAGTGAAGACCGTAATCGTCAAGATGTAAGCCGGGCAGCCGCCGCGTCTCAAAATATCAGCTTCAACGCCAGTTGCAGCAGACGCGGCGGCCCGGCTTGCAGGATCTGTCCAAAGTCCGGCGACTCCAGGTCGTTCTCCGGCAGTCCGAAATTCGGATGGTTCAGAGTATTGAAAGACTCCGCCCGGAATTGTAACCGCTTCGACTCGTTAATCACAAAGTCCTTGAACAGCGAGATGTCCACGCTCTCGATGCCCGGCCCCCGCACTACGTTGCGCCCCTCATTACCGAATTGGCCTGCCTGCGTTACCGGATTCAGTTGCAGGAATGCGGAGCGGCTCACCCATTCGTTCGGAGTGTGCGGTCCGTCATTGGGATTCGAAACCAGATCCGGCCGGCTGGAGTAGAATCCCGTAATTTCCGGTGCGCTGCCTTGCAGGGAGACATTGGCGCTGTCGTAAACCGTGAACGGCGTTCCCGAGGAGATGCTGGCGATGGTATTGAACTGCCATCCATTGAGTAGCAAGTCCGCCGGCCGCGCCGCATTCCGCCAACGGGGCAGCCGGTAGCTTCCGCTGAACACAAAACGATTCTTGGCGTCGAACAGCGAGGGGCCGTGCTCAGCGCTCAAATCGAACGGATTCTGCGCCAGGTCGTTCTCACCCGCCACCAGCGTTGGCGCGGAGCCGGCCACGTTCAGGGACGAGATATAGTCCAGGCTCTTCGAGAACCAGTAAGAAGCCAGGAAGCTCAGGTTACGGCTGAACTGTCGCGAGAACGCCACCTGCAAGGCATGGTAGGTGGAGCTGGAATCGTCGGCGATCAAGCCCACCGATCCGTAGTCGCAGACGCCCGCCGCGTTGCAATCGGCATACTCGCGGCGTTGCTCGGTGTTCTCGGCCGTGGCGCCGGGACCATAAATGGAAGGATTCGCTTCGATGAAGCGCGGCAGGTGTGTGCCCTTGTTCCCGACGTAGCGCACGTCCAGTAAGTAGTCGTTGGCGATGACGTGTTGAATCGTGAAGTTCCAGTTTTGCGAGTAAGGCGGCAGCATACCCTGCTGCACCGTCAGGATAGTCGCCGGCTGCACGAACTGTTGATTCACGAAAGGCGGCGTCTGGCCGCCATAAGGATTGGCCAGATTGAAGCCGGGCCCCGCCAACTGGTAAGCCTCGGTCCACGGCAGGGCACTGACAGCCGCCTGCAGAGGCCCGCCCACGCCGTTGGTATAGCCGTCATAGAAGATGCCATAAGCTGCACGGATAGTGGTTTTGGCAGTGCCAAACGGATCCCACGCCAAGCCTACGCGCGGCATGAACTCGTGGTAATCGACCGCTGCAATACCGGCCGGCACGCCCTTGTCGCCCGGAAATAACAATCCCGGAGGCGCGCTCGGCATGACGGTGGATTGTTCACCTGGCGCCCATTCATTCATGCGGTTGCGGATGTCGGTATATGGCGTGTTGATTTCGTAGCGCAGACCATAGTTGATGGTCAGCCGGGGCGTCACGCGAAATTCGTCCTGGGCATACCCGCCCGCGACCCACTTCCGTAGGCCGCGGTTGAAATCGCCGCCGCCCTGAAAGAACTGGACGGATTGTCCCAGCAGCAAACTGGCGAACGAATCGCTGGCCGGGAACGGGGCGAACACGAAAAACCCGTTGGTGGCGATGCCCAGTAACACGTTGATCTGCTGCCGGTCCAGGTCGGCGCCCAGTTTCAGATTGTGACGGCCGCGCGTCATGGCAATCGAATAAGATCCCTGGTAGTCGTTCTGGGCAGTGTTTTGCGGTCCCGTAATGGGATTACCCACGTCGCCGTAGCCGCTGACGATCAGAAACGGGATGCCGGAGTTAGTGCCCAGCGTGGGTTGATAGTCGAAGCCCAGGCTGCTCCCCGGTGTATGATTCTGTGCGTCTTCGTAAATGAATACATTGCGGAAGAATGCCAGCCGCACGGTCTGCGTGGTCTGGGGCGAGAATGTATGCACATGCGACACCGTGAAGGAGTTAGTGGTGATGGCATTGGTTACCGGAAAGCCGGGGACATTCGATCCATTGATGGGCAGGGGGTCCAGCGCACTCAAAGAACTGGCTGCGTACCGCGCGAAGATCTGGTCGTTGTTGCTGAAGTAGTGATCCAGCCGGAAGCCGCCCTGGTTGTAGTTATCGCTCTCAATCTGGGTCGCCTCATAAAGCGATGGCGAGACATTTCCCAACGGATACAAAGCCCCCGCGCTCAACCCGACCGGGCTGAGCAGCGACGCCGGGATCTTGTTGCCCGGGAATGGCTGGCCGGTAAACTCGTTGATGAGTGGCACTGGCTGGCCGGTGCTTGGATCCGTAAGGCCGGAAAAATCGCCGGTGCGCTCCGCGGCAGTTGGCACGATCGCCGCTTGTGACTCGCCTTGATAGTCGCGCTGCCCTTCGTAATAGGCGAAAAAGAAGTCCTTATTGCGCCGGATCGGGCCGCCGATGGTGGCCCCAAACTGGTTCAGGTGCAACGGTTCGGTGCTGGTGGCGAAGAAGTTGCGCGCGTCGAATGCATCGTTGCGCAGGAACTCGTATAGATCGCCATGAAAGCTGTTCGTTCCCGACTTAGTGACTACCGACGTGGTGGCCCCACTGGTGTCGCCGTACTCCGCCGGCGCATCCAATGTCAGGATCCGGAATTCGCTGATGGCGTCCACCGGCGTACGCAGGGCAAAGCCTCCATTCACGCTGTCTACGTTGGTCACGCCATCCAGTAGATAGTTATTCGATTCGGGCCGCTGCCCATTGACCGCGAAGGTCTGACCGCTGCGCAGGATGCCGCCCGCTTCGGACAAGCCCGCGGTCATGGGGGCCACGCCGGGCTGCAACAGGCCGAGTTGCATGAGATTGCGCCCGTCCAAGGGTAAATCCGTCGCATCCCGATCCGACACTACGTTGCCCAGGGCAGAATTAGTATCCACCAGCTCAGTCCGGGCCGCCACCGTGACCTCACTGTGAGCGCTGGCGATCTGTAGCTGCACCGGGTAATTGACTGTCCGCCCGACGTCTATGCGGATTGAAGAGGCGGAAAACGGCGCAAAGCCTTCAGCGCTGACTGTCAGCGAATAGTCGCCCACAGGCAGGCCGGAAAATCGGAATGTCCCCTGGGGCGATGCGATTACCGACTGGCGGAGTCCGGTCTGAGAGTTCTGCGCGGTGATCTGCGCGGCGCGCACGGCGGCGGACGAAGGATCGAAGATGTGACCTTCCAAATTGCCCACCGGATCCTGCGCGATCAGTAACCCGCAGAGACATACAAATGCCGCAGCTAACTTGCACATAGGTTGAAACACCTCTAAAGTAATGTCAGAAATGTAGGCCCTTTCGCGAGAACCGTCAATAATCAAAACTAACTATCTAAGCCGTAGTGTCAATCGATTATTGACGCAAGGTTCCATCCGTGTAATAATTCGAACCTGTCTCATGGCGAACGATAATTCAAAGATGGAGCCGATGTTCCTGCCAGGGGTGGAGGACAATCCGCAGCCGGGGCCGTATGCGGACAACATCCGCATGATGCAGGCGAGCGGAGCGGAATATCCGCAGATCTGGCATATGTTCGCCTACTTGCCCAAGGCCACCGACCACTTGGCCCGGTTTACGCAGGAGATTCTGCGCGGCCCGGGGCCGTTGAGCCCTGGGATCCGCGAACTGATTGCCGCGTATACGTCGTATCACAACCATTGCCCGTTTTGACTGAAGTCGCACGCCGCGGTCGCGGCGGAGCTGTTGGGCGACGAGAATTTGGTCTGGGGGGTCCTGCGCGATTTAGAGACCTCTCGGCTGGACGAAAAGCATAAAGCTCTGTTTCGTTTCGTGCATAAGGTGAATCACGACTCGCCGCGAATTACGCCTGAAGATATGCAGCCACTCTACGCCACCGGTTGGGATGACGATGCCATCTATCTGGCGATCACGGTCTGCGCCTTGTTCAATTTCTATAATCGGTGGATCGATGCCAGCGGCGTACATGCGCTTTCGGATGAAGCGCACCGCATAGGCGGGAAACGCACAGCCTTGCATGGCTATGCCCGAAGCTAAGCGCATTTACCCGGGATGGCTGGTCGTCCTGGCGGCCTACTGCGGGGCGATGGTTGGCTTCGGGTCCCTGCTGGTCTTCACTTTCAGCATCTTCGTAAAACCGCTGAGCGGTGCGTTCGGATGGAGCCGCGAGTCCATATCGGCGGCCTTCGGATTCGCCGCCCTGACTGTGGCGGCATGTTCGCCTGCGCTGGGCCATTGGCTCGACCGGTTCGGGCCGCGCCGCGTGATTCTCCCCTGCATGGCGGTCTTTGGCGTGGCGTTCGCCTCCCTCGGACTGCTTACGCCGCACCTGGCGCACTTGTACGCGGCGTTCGTCGTGTTGGGGGTGGTCGGCAATGGCACGACGCAGATGGGCTATTCGCGGGCGGTCTCCACCTGGTTCGATCGCCGGCGCGGCCTGGCGCTGGCGCTGGTGATGGCCGGCGTGGGGACTGGGGCCATGCTCCTGCCGCCGCTGGCACAGGCAATCATTAGCGCCTATGGATGGCGCGCCGCCTATTTGGTGCTGGGGCTGCTCGTTCTCCTGTTGGGCTTGCCACTAACCGCACGATTCGTCCGCGAACGGCCCCGGCAAGGCGGCGCAGGCGATATCGCACTGCATGGCGCCAGCGTCCGCGAAGGTGTGCGGTCCCGTGTATTTTGGATTCTGGTTGGCACGCTGATGCTGAGTTCAGTCAGCGTGAACGGCGCCATCGCGCATTTGTCGCCGCTGCTCACGGATCGAGGCGTGTCCGCTTCCTCCGCGGCTTTGGCGGCTTCCATGTTGGGCATGGCCAGTTTCGTGGGACGCCTGCTCACCGGATTTCTGCTCGATCGGTTCTTCGGCCCCCGCGTCGGCTTCTGTCTCTGTACGGCGGCGGCCGGCGGCATTCTGCTGCTCGCCCGCGCCGGCGCGACCGCGCCTGGTATCGCCGCGGCCGTGCTGATCGGATTGGGCGTCGGCGCCGAGGCCGATCTTACGCCCTACCTGTTGACGCGCTATTTCGGTCTGCGCTCGTTTTCCACGCTTTATGGATTTACCTGGACAGCCTATGCGATCGCCGGCGCCGCCGGTCCGGTCTGGATGGGCAAAGTGTTCGACGCCACCGGATCGTATGCGTCACTACTTACTTTGCTGTCGGGAGCAACTTTGATATCGGCGGGCCTGCTTCTCATGCTGCCCAAGTATCCCAGCCACCGCGTGTTATCCTGAACTTCTCGTGGGAAGCCTAGCACCTGGGGTCCTCCTCCTTTGTTTTGCCGCCACCCTATCGGCCCAATCTACCGTACTCCTGGACGCGATGACCGAGGAGTTGAACCGTAATTTCTCCGCGCTCAAAGCCAAAGGCGATCCCGCGCCCTATTTTCTTTCCTATGAGGTGGACGAGGAGGATTTTCACTCGGTCTCGGCTACCCTCGGCGCACTCACCAATAGCGGCCAGGGCGCAAGCCGGCGGCTGGATGTTTGCGTGCGAGTGGGATCCCCGAAGCTGGACAATTACCACCGCGTGCGCGGCGAGCGCGCCCAGTTCACCTCCGGAGCGCCGCTGACGTTCGAAGACCAGCCCGCTTCGATTAAGAACCGCATCTGGCTGGAGACCGACCGGGCTTACCGGCTGGCTGCCGAGCGGCTGATCAAGATCCGCACCAATGCCGAGGTAAAGGTCGCCGAGCAGGACAATTCCGCCGACTTTTCCAGCGAAGAACCGGTGGTGCGCAGCGAGCCGGTGGCACACCCGCGCTTTCCTGCCGAGCAGTGGGCCGCGCGCGTGCGCAAGCTCTCCGAGAAATTCGCGGACCACCCGACGATCCTGACTTCGAGCGTCAGCGTGATGTTCCAGGACGAGACCAAGTACCTGGTGAGCAGCGAGGGCAGCCGGCTGCGGCATGGGCGCGGATTTGCGCGCGTCATCGTGACCGCCGAAACCAAAGCTATGGACGGCGCGGATCTGGCGACCAGCCAGACTTTCGAGGCTGCCGATCCCGCGGGCTTGCCGCGCGACGAAGTGATTGCCGCGGCGATCGACCATGTGGCCAAGGATCTGGACGGGCTGCTGCTGGCGCCGGAGGCCGAACCATTTGCCGGCCCGGCGATCTTCTCGGGGCGCGCGGCGGCGGTCTTCTTTCACGAGATCTTCGGTCATCGGGTGGAGGGGCATCGGCAGAAGGACGAGGCCGAAGGGCAGACATTTACCAAGAGCGTCGGCGGCCCGGTGTTGCCGGATTTTCTTTCCGTTATCTTCGATCCAACCCGCAAGAAGGTGGGCAATGTCGAATTGAACGGCTGGTATGCCTTCGATGACGAGGGCATTCCCGCGCGGCCGTTGACGGTGGTGCAGAACGGCGTGTTGAAAGCCTTTCTAATGTCGCGATCGCCGATTGCCGGATTCGATCACTCCAATGGGCACGGGCGGCGGCAGCCCGGATACGAAGTGGTGGCGCGGCAATCCAATCTGATTGTGGAATCCTCGCGGACCGTGCCAGAGGCGCGGTTGCGCGCCATGCTGATGGACGAGATCAAGCGCCAGAACAAGCCTTACGGGCTATATTTCCAGGAGGTCACCAGTGGCGTTACCAATACGTCGCGGCAGGGCGTGCAGGCGTTCAAGGTGGTTCCGATCATCGTTTACCGGGTTTATGCGGACGGGCGGCCCGACGAGTTGATCCGCGGCGCGGATATCGTGGGTACGCCTTTGGCCAGCTTCGGCAAAATTCTGGCCACGTCGGATCAGGCGGAAGTCTTCAATGGATACTGTGGCGCGGAATCCGGCAGCGTGCCGGTGTCGGCGGTTTCGCCGGCGCTGCTGGTCTCCGAGATCGAAATCGAAAAGAAGAACAAGTCCCAGGACCGGCCTCCGCTGCTGCCGTTCCCGACGGGGAGCCGATGAGACACGGGGACGCGGGGACACGGAGACGCGGGAACACGGCGTGTTCGCGTCTGTTGGCGACTGTGTTGGTCTGCGTTGGTGTGATGGCGGCGCAGGACGTTAGCGATCCGATTCTGAAGGCCATGCGCGACGAATTAGGGCGGTCGCACGATTTGAAGGTGCTGGACCTGGAGGCGCCCTACTTCGTCGAGTACACCATCGAGGACTTGAGCAGCTTCGAGGCATCCGCCACACTGGGTGGATTGCTTTCCACGCGGCACGACCGGTTTCGGCTGCCTGAAATCCATGTGCGGGTGGGCGACTATCAGTTTGACAATACCGACTACGTGGGCAGCGGGCGGCACTTCGGCACACACTACGAGATCGAGCGATTCCCGCTGGACAACTCCTATCCCGTGATGCGCCGCTACTTGTGGCTGGCCACCGACAGCGCTTATAAGTCCGCGGTGGAAGCTCTCTCGCGCAAGCGAGCCGCGCTGAAGAATGTCGCGGCGGGCGGCGCCCAGGACGATTTCTCGAAAGCCGAGCCGCTGAAGAAGCTCTACCCGATCCGGCATGCGCCGTTCGATGAGGATGCCTGGAGCGCGCGCATACGGGCTCTTTCCGCCATCTTCGTGGGATACCCGACCGTGAAGGCGTCCGCGGTAGAGTTGAGCGCGGCACAAACCGCGCACTATTACATGAACTCCGAAGGCACGGAAGTCCGCTCGCCGGACAATGTGGTTTTCGTGCTGGCGCGCGGCGAGTCGCAGGCGCCGGATGGGATGGCGCTGCACGATGCCGTCATCTTCGAGTCCATGGATTTCGACCGATTGCCGGCCGAGCCGGAACTGCGCCGCGGAGTCACCAACCTGGCAGCCAACTTGACGGCGCTGGCCGGCGCGCCGAGAGGCGAGGACTACTCCGGCCCGGTGCTTTTCGAAGGCACAGCCGGAGCGCAGATTTTCGCGGAAGTGCTGGGCAGCAACCTGGCTCCCGTACGCCGGCCGGTGGCGGAGCCGGGCCGCAACAACTTCGTGCCCGGCAGCGAATTGGAGGGGCGCCAGGGCGCGCGGATTCTGCCCGAGGGCTTCGACGTGGTGGACGACCCCACGCAGAAGGAATGGCGCGGCCGGCCTCTTTTCGGCACGTACGACGTGGATCGGGAAGGCGTAGTGCCATCTCCTTTGGTCCTGGTAGAGAAAGGCGTCCTTAAGAATTTCCTGCTCACGCGGCAACCGGTGCCGGGATTTGCGGGTTCCAATGGCCGCGCGCGACTTCCGGGCAGCTTCGGCGCGAATGCCGCGTCCATCAGCAACCTGTTCGTGCGCAGCACGGACGTCACGCCCGCCGCGGACTTGAAGAAGAAGCTCATCGCCATGTGCCAGCAGCGCGGCAAGCCTTACGGCGTGATCGTGCGCAAGATGGATTACCCCTCGTCGGCTTCGTTCGACGAGGTGCGCCGCATGATCGGCAACTCCGCGCAGCGGGGCCATGGAGTGAGCGCGCCGGTGCTGGTTTATAAAGTCTATCCCGATGGGCGCGAAGAGCTGGTGCGGGGCCTGCGCTTCCGTGCGCTGGACGCGCGCTCGCTCAAGGACATCGTGGCCGCGGGCGATGACAGCAACGTTTTCGATTTCCTGAATAACGAGATGCCGTTTGCGCTGATCGATAGCGCCAATTATGTGGCGGAGACCTCGGTCATTGCGCCGTCGGTGATCATCGACGATATCGAGTTGCATCCTTCGGAAGAAGAACTGCCCAAGCTGCCCATCGTGCCGGCTCCGTCGATAGCCGCAGGACGCCCCTAACGAACGCATGCGTATCCTGGGCCGCTATACTTTCCGCGAGATTCTCTCCAGCGCGCTGCTGGGCATGGGGCTGGCGACGGCCATCATCTTTCTGCAGACGGTCGGCAGGCTTTTCGAAGTGCTGGTGCGCAGTTCACCCCGGCCGGAGACGATCCTGTATCTGTTCGCGCTGGCGCTGCCGCCGCTGCTGCCGCTGACTATTCCGTTCGGCACGCTGGTCGGGATTCTGGTGGGATTAGGCCGCATGGCCACGGACGGCGAAATCACGGCCATGCGTGCAGCCGGCGTTTCGAGCCGGAGAGTGGTGCCTCCGGTCATGCTGTTCGCGTTGATCGCCATGGCTGTTTCCGGGGCCATGACCGTGCGACTCATGCCGCTTTCGGTGCGCATCAGCAAGGACCTGCTGGACAAGATCTCGGCGTCGCAAGTGAGCGCCGACATCGACCCGCGCGTGTTCGACGAACAGTTCCCCAACACGATTCTCTATGTGGGCGATGTGAAGCCCGGCGCCGTAGTGCTGTGGCGCAATGTCTTTCTGGCGGATCTGACGCCACCGGAACAACGCACCAGCGGCATGCGCGACAAGGCGGATGGTCCGCTGATTACGGTGGCGCAGAGCGCCATCGCGGTTCCCGATCCGGAGCATAACCGGCTGCAGCTTTACTTGCGCAACGCCGCCAATCACGAGATGGGCAAAGACCTGAAGGGCTACGACAGTTTCTCGCCGACGGTGGCGCAGGCGCTGTATGCGGCGCCGCCGGAGCAGGTCGCGCGCAAGCCGTTCAGCGAGATGAACACGCGGGAACTGAATCGTTATTCGGCGCACGGCTCGGATTGGGTGGAAGCCCGGATCGAGCTACATCGCCGTTTGGCGCTGCCGGTGGCCTGCATGGTGCTGGCGCTGGTGGGCATTCCGCTGGGGGTGTCTTCGCGGAAAGGCGGCAAGTCCGGCGGATATGTCACGGCGGTCTTCCTGGCATTCTTCTGCTACTGGCTGGCATTTATTTCCCTGGTGCGGCTGGCGCGGCAGCGGGCACTGCCCGTGGAAGTGGCGCTGTGGCTGCCCAACCTGGCGTTTCTGGTGGCGGGACTGATTCTGGTGATCCGCATGGAGCGGCCCGGGAGCGGCGACTTTGTGGGAGCCGTGAAAGACTTCTTCAGCCGGATGGTGGCGCGGCTGCGATCCCGTTTCGCGGCGGACCGCCCCACGGCGGTTGGCGGACGGGGCTTCTATCTACCGCTCCTGCCGCAGATATTGGACACTTACGTTCTCTCCAATTTCCTATTCTATTTCGTGCTGGTGCTGGCCAGCTTTGTGTCGATGACACAGGTCTATCAGTTCTTTGAATTATTGGGAGACATAGTCAGCAATAACATCCCGCTAAGCAAGGTTTTTGCCTACCTGTTCTTCCTGACCCCGAAGCTGATCTATGAGACTTTGCCCATCAGCGTGCTGGTGGGGGTGCTGGTTACTTTCGGCGTGCTGACCAAGCACAACGAGGTGACGGCATTCAAGGCGTGCGGTATCAGCCTGCACCGGCTGGCGATTCCCATCCTGGTCATCAGCCTGTTTCTGAGCGGGGGCCTGTTCGCCTTCGATCATTACTATGTGCCGGAAGCCAATCGCCGGCAGGACGCGCTGCGGAACGAGATCAAGGGACGGGCGGTGCAGTCATATCTGAATCCCGAGCGTAAGTGGATTTTCGGGAAAGGCTCGCGCATCTATTACTACAAGTTCTTCGATCAGGCCGAGAACGTCATGGGCGGGGTGATCGTCTACGAGATCCAGCCGAACACATTTCAGTTAGTGCGGCAGATTTCAGCCGAGCGGGCGCACTGGCAGCCGTCGCTGCAGACCTGGGTATTCGAAAACGGATGGGCGCGCGAATTCCGCGGCGACCAGAGCAACCAAAGCATTCCCATGACACCGTTCCAGGTGCAGACATTCAAGGAATTGAACGAACCACCGGCCTACTTCCTGAAGGAAGTGAAGCAGGATTCGCAGATGAACTTTCAAGAACTGGACAGCTACATCCGCGATCTGCAGCAGAGCGGATTCAACACCGTAAAGCTGCGGGTGCAGTTCTACCGGAAATTCTCGGTGCCGCTGTTTGCGCTGATCATGGCGATGATCTCGATTCCTTTCGGTTTCCTGGTCGGCAACCGCGGGGCCATGGCGGGAATCGGCGTCAGCATCGTGATCGCCATTGCTTACTGGGGCATCTCGCTGCTCTTCGAAAAGATCGGCGATGTGAACCAATTGCCCGCCGCCGTCGCGGCCTGGTCGCCGGATGCCCTGTTTTCGCTGGCGGGGTTGTATCTGCTGCTGCGCATGCGGAGTTGAAGCCGTGCCATTTCCGGTTGCCGCCATCACCGACGAGTTCTCCCCGGATATCGAGACCGCCACGCGCGCCATGGCGGCGGTCGGCATGACCGGCGCCGAATTACGGATGGTGTTCGGCAAGAATATCCTGGACCTGACAGACGCGGAGATCGACCGGGCGATGGAGATCGTTGAACGGCATGGCCTGCGCGTGATTTCGATTGCATCACCTCTGCTGAAGTGCGTGCTGCCGGATGCGCCGCCGGTGGATGCCCGGTTCCAGCAGGATGTCTTCGCTTCGGCACACACCTTCGCCGATCAACCGCGACTGGCGCAGCGCGCGCTGGCGATTGCGGAGCGCACCGGGGCGCGCATCATCCGCGTGTTTTCGTATTGGCGGACGGTGGAACCGGAGGTGTGTTTCGAGCGAGTGGCGCGCGCGCTGGAACAGCTGGCGGGCGATGCGGCGGCGCAGGGGCGAATCATCGGCCTCGAGAACGAGCACGCGTGTAATATGGCTACGGGCGCGGAGACCGCGCGGTTGCTGGCGGCGGTTTCCCATCCGAATCTGCAGGTGGTCTGGGATCCGGCGAATGCTTATGTTTCGGGCGAGACGCCGTATCCGGATGGCTACGCCTTTTTGCCGGCGGCGCGCGTGGCGCATGTGCACGCCAAGGATTGTTTCGTGGAGGGCCATCGGCCCAGGTGGTGCGCTCTGGGTGAAGGCGGGGTCGACTGGCGTGGACAAGTGCGCGCGTTGGATGCGGACGGCTACACGGGTTGGATTAGCTTAGAGACGCATTGGACAGGTCCTCACGGGGATAAGCTGGAAGCCAGCACGATTTGCGGGCGGAATCTGATGATGTTGGCGGGGCTGAAGCCCCGCGCGGGCTAAAGCCCACCCCCCAGGGCGCGCAGAAAGTCGTA
Source organism: Bryobacteraceae bacterium (assembly GCA_049511415.1). Classification (GTDB taxonomy): domain Bacteria; phylum Acidobacteriota; class Terriglobia; order Bryobacterales; family Bryobacteraceae; genus Bog-159. The sequence continues at coordinate 23,126 of JBEKYC010000064.1, forward strand.
ATAAAAAGCCAGACCCTTCGTGAAGGAATCGAGCGGCAGACGCTCGTCCCGCCCGTGGGCGCGCACGTCGTCCCGCTCGAGCGCGATGGCGGAGAAGCCATAGGCAGGTATACCGGCGGCGGCGAGATACACGGTATCGGACGCGCCGTTCTCCATAACGGGCAGCACGGGCACGCCGGGCCAGATGCCGTGCGCAATGTTGGTGAGAGGCGTGAAAACTTCCGGGATCGGCGGCGGAGGCGCCATGGGCTTGCGTTCCGCGGGACTGCCATGACCCAACCCGCCGAGGTGTTTGACTTCGAGCTGGGGATCGCCGAACACTTCGATCAACTGGCGGCGGACCTCTTCAGGGGAGTGGCCGGGCAGGATCCGGCAGTTCACGCTGGCCAGCGCAGTCTGGGGCAGCGCGTTATAAGCATGGCCCGCTTGCAAGCGCGTGGCGACGCAGGTGGTGCGGAAGTTGGAGTTGAAGGCAGGCGTCTGGCTCAAGCGGGCGACGGCAGCGGGGTCGGGCGGATCTTTTAGAATGGCGCGCAGATCCTGGGCGGTGGGGCCCTTTTCAACGTCCGCCAGTTTTGCGAAATAGGTGCGCGTCACGCTATTCAACTCGAAGGGAAACCGATAACGCGATAGCTTTTCGAGCGCGGCCGCCAGTTCGTAAATGGCATTGTCCGGACGCGGCAGAGAGCTGTGGCCGCCGCGATTGGCGGCGGTAATGTCGAAGTCGGCGTAAAGCTTCTCGGTGGCTTCGACATCGATTGAAACCGGACGGCCATGGTCCATATCGATTCCGCCGGCATCCGGATTGATGGCGAAGGCCGCCTGTTTCAGCTCGGGTTGGTGTTCCAGTAACCAAGCCACACCGTTGAAATCGCCACCCTCTTCGTCCGCGGTGAGAGCCAGCAGGATGTCGCGATCGGGGCGGAAGCCTTCTCGATGCAGGCGGATGAGGTCTGCGACGAGGATGGCGTCATCCTCTTTCATGTCCTGAGTGCCGCGGCCGTAGTAGTAGCCGTCTTTTTCGACGAACTGAAACGGATCGGTGGTCCAATCGGAACGCAGCGCCTCCACGACATCCAAATGCGCGACGATGAGGACCGGCTTTTTGCCCGGCGCGCCACGATAACGAAGCAGCAGGTTTTTCTTGCGATCGTTAGGCCCGATCACCAGCACGTCTTCGGCGGGAAAGCCGGCGGCGCGGAAGCGGTCGGCCATGGCCTGGGACGCCGCGGTGACGCTGCCGACCGAGTCGGTGGTGTTGATTTCAATGAGCTGTTTGAAGATGGCGCGGGCTTCGGCCAAATCGACCGCGGCAATGGGGCTGGCGGCCCGCGCCGCTCCGAACGAGGACAAAACGGTCATTAGAACAGCGATTCGGTAGAGCGGCATCAGACTCCCGGCTTTTTGATTTTTAGGTTAAGGCATCTTAACACATCAGGGCGGAAAGCGACAAAACGTGACGAAATGCGACAGAATGCGACACTTTTTCAAGTTTTTTGTCGCATTGGTGAGTACCCACGGTGTAGCAATACATTGCGAAATGAGGTTAGCACGGCGGAGTGGACAGCAGCGACAGACGGTTTCCGTACGCCTTTGCAATCAGTGAGATAGGAGCTACGGAGTTTTGTGATCGGCGGTTTACGGCGGGCGCGCGTCATGACAGCATGAGACTTATGACCTTATGCTTGTGCAAACGCTGTGGCCGGTTGGCGCTACTGTGCGCTGGTCTCACGGCTCTGGTAAGGGGCGCCGATCCCGCCCTGACCATTTACAATCAGAACTTCGCGGTGATCCGCGAAAGCCTGCCGCTGGACTTGAAGGCAGGCGACAACACCGTCCGGTTCACCGGGGCAACCGCGCAGGTGGAACCGGATTCGGTAATTCTGCGGGATCCCACGGGGAGACACACCGTGCAGATCGTGGAACAGAACTACCGCAGCGATCCGGTCTCGCAGGATCTGCTGCTAAACCTGTTCGAAGGCAAGACGATCGATTTCGCCGTGCGCAGGCCGGACGGGACCACAAGCGCGGTCTCGGGCAAGATCGTGCGCAGCGGGTATGTGCCGCACTACCAGGCGATGAGCCGCTACGGCGCGCAGTATGCGTCTAACCAGGCGATGATGGTCTCGGGTGGCGGGGGACAGCCGATCATCGAAGTCGGGGGAAAGCTGCAGTTCTCGCTGCCAGGTGAGCCGGTTTTTCCGGCGCTGGGCGACGATACGATTCTGAAGCCTACGCTGGACTGGAACCTGTATTCGGGCCAGGCCGCCCGCTTCGCCGCGGAGTTGAGCTACATTTCGGGCGGGCTGAGCTGGTCGAGCGACTATAACATCGTCGCGCCGGAGATCGGGGACACACTGGACCTGGTGGCTTGGGTGACGCTGGATAACCAGAGCGGCAAGCAGTTCGACCACGCGCACATCAAGCTGATGGCGGGGGACGTGAACAAGGAACAGCCTTCCACGGGCGACATGTTCAGAGCTTCGGCTGGACTTGCCATGGCATCGCCACCCGCGCAGGTGACCGAGAAGACGTTTGAGGATTATCATCTCTACACGCTTCCGCGAGCTACCACGATACACGACCGGGAAACCAAGCAGGTGGAGTTTCTGCGGGCTACCGGCATTCAATCGAAGCGTCAGTATGTCTACGATGGCGCGGCACTCGACAGGCTGTACGGCACGCAGGATTTGCGGCAGATGCCGCAATACGGCACGCAATCGAATCCGCACGTGTGGGTGATGCGGGAGTTTGCCAACAGCGAGGCCAACCACCTGGGCGTTCCGCTGCCACAAGGCCGCTTGCGCTTCTATCGCCGCGACCAGGACGGCCAAGTGGAGTTCACCGGTGAAAATCTGATCGAGCACACACCGAAGGATGAAACCGTGCGGGTGTACACGGGCAATGCGTTCGACATTGCCGGCGAGCGGCGGCAGACAAAGTTTCAATCGCACTTCCAGCAGGAATGGCTGGATGAATCGTTCGAGATCAAGCTGCGGAACCACAAGAAGGAGGCTGTGACGGTGCGAGTCGTGGAACACCTTTACCGCTGGTCGAATTGGGCGATCAGCCAGGAATCGGCCCCGCACCGGCAGGTGGACAGCAAGACGATCGAATATGAGGTGGCGCTGGGACCGGACGAGGAGAAGGTGGTCACCTACACGGCGCACTACACTTGGTAAGGGGGCGGCTGACCACGAAAGACGAGGGTCTGCCCCACAGGTTCACTTGACCATTACGGCCTTAACGCCTTGTTGCTCGACGGCTCGCTGCAGGGCCGGGAGATCATTTGACTGGATGTCGGACCAGCGCTGCAGGTATTGATCGGATTCGTTTTTCACTTTGTCCCACTGCTTGAGGGCCGCCTCGGTGGGGGCGGAATCGGAATCGCTATCCACGATCGTGGCGAGATATGCCAGGCTACCGTCCACGCCCATGCCGTAGTTGAGTGAGTCTTCGTTGGCGTGGATTTTCAGGTTCAGCAGGCGATCCTGCAATGCTCCCAGTTTTTCGTCGAGGGCTTGGGCGTCGGCCAGTTTCAGCCGCTTATGCAAATCCTGTACCTGGGTTCGCAGATCGATAATTTGATTGGCGGCGGTATAGACGCGGGCCAACTCGGCTTGGATTTCCACGAGAGTCGCAAACTGCTTTTCGAGATCGGCCGGAGATACCTTGACGCGCGGGTCGAGCTTCACTTCGAGCGGCGCGGTGAGAGTCTTGCCATCCACGGTGAGCTTCACCTGATACTTTCCGGGAAGCGCGAGGGGTCCGCGGGCGCCCGCGGAGTACTCGTATAGGTAATAATCCTTCACGCGCGGCGCATCTTCGTAGTGCAGGTCCCAAACGAAGCGGTTCATGCCGGGCTTGATTTCGATCTGCATTTTGGGCTTGTCGTCGTCGGGATCGAGGGGCTCGTCGAGGGGCTCGGGATCGGTCGAGGAATAGCTGCGGACGAGTTTGCCGGCGGAATCCAGGATTTCGATGGTAGCGCTCTTGGGCTTTTCCTTCACATCGAAGTAAATGACAGCGCCGGGCGGTGGATTCTGGCCCGAGGTAGGCGCCTCCTTGGGCCCCTTCGCCGAGTGCACGCGCCAAGCCGCAGCTGGATCGTATAGCCAGACGGCGGCGTTGCGCGACGTGTCGCTCGACTGGCGTAGGGGCGAGATATCGTCCAACACCCAGAACGAGCGACCGTGAGTGGCCAGCACCAGATCGTTTTCATGGATGACGAGGTCGTGCACCGGGGTGGTGGGCAGATTCAGTTGCAGCGGCTCCCATTTTTCGCCGGCATTGTATGAAACAAAAACGCCGGCTTCCGTGCCGGCAAAAAGCAAGCCTTTGCGCCTGGGATCCTCGCGCACGGCACGGACAAAGGAGCCTTCGGGGATGCCGTCGACCAGGAGCTTCCAAGTTTTGCCGTAGTCGGATGTGGCGTAAATATAGGGCTTCAGGTCGTCGTTGGCGTGGCGATCGACAGCCACCCAAGCGGTACCGGGATCGTGGGGCGAGGCGTCGATCTGGCTGATTTTGCTCCACTCGGGCATTTCTTTGGGCGTGACATCGGTCCAATTCTTGCCGGCGTCGCGAGTGACGTGGACCAGGCCGTCATCGGCGCCCGCCCAGATCAGACCTTTGGTGAGCGGCGATTCGGAGATAGCGAAGACGGTGTCGTAATATTCGGTGCCGGTATCATCGATGGTGACCGGGCCGCCGGAGGGCTGCTGTTTACTTTTGTCGTTGCGGGTCAGGTCACCGCTGATGGCCTCCCAGTGAATGCCGGCGTCGGTGGTGCGGAAGAGGCGCTCGCCGCCATGATAGAGCACATTGGGATCGTGGGGCGAAAACAGCAGCGGCGCGGTCCACTGGAAACGGTGTTCCAGGCCGGCGGCGCCCTTGCCGTCGCTGAGGGCGGCGGAAACGCCGATGACTTTGGCCTGGCCGGTGCGCTTGTTGAACATGGTCAGCAGGCCCTGATAGTCGGCCGCGAAGACGATATCGGGATCGGGCAGATAGGGCGCGATGTAGCCGGCCTCGCCGCCGCCCACGGGATACCAGTCCTGGCGTTCGATAGTGGCGCCTTCGGAACCGCGCGTAGCGATGGCGACGCTGGAATTATCCTGCTGCGAACCGTACAAATAATACGGGAAACGATTGTCGGCGATGACGTGATAGAACTGCGCGGTGGGCTGGTTATCCTGGGCGGTCCAGTGATCGCCACCGTCCAGGGTGACGGTAGCGCCGCCGTCGTCGGTCTGGATCATGCGCCGGGTGTTGAGCGGATCGATCCAGAGGCCGTGATTATCGCCATGCGGCACTTTGATTTTGTTGAAGGTACGGCCGCCGTCGGTGGAGCGATGAAATTCGACGTTGAGGATGTAGACGGTATTGGGATCTTTTGGATCGGCGACCACGTGCATGTAGTACCAGGCGCGCTGGGTGAGGCGATGGTCGGGGTTGATGAGTTCCCATTTGTCGCCGCCATCGTCGGAGCGGTAGAGGCCGCCGTTGCGGGCTTCGATGAGCGCGTAGATGCGGTCGGAATTGGCGGCTACGGCGACGCCGATTTTCCCGTACGGGCCTTCCGGGAGACCTTCGCCAGCGACTTTTTTCCAGGTTGTGCCGCTATCGGCCGAGCGATATAGGCCGCTGCCCGGGCCGCCACTGGTGAGGGTCCAAGGCTGGCGGCGGACCTGCCACATGGCGGCGAACAGGATGTGGGAGTTGTGGGGATCGAAGGCTACATCGATGCCGCCGGTGTTCTCGTCGATGTAGAGCACTTTCGACCAGGTTTTGCCACCGTCGGTGGTGCGAAAGATACCGCGCTCGGTGTTCGGACCGTAGGGGTGGCCGAGGGCGGCCACGAAGACGGTGTCAGGATCGTGGGGATCGACGATCAGCTTGCCGACGGCGCGGGAGTCGCGCAGGCCGACGTTCTTCCAGGTTTTGCCGGCATCGACTGATTTGTAGATGCCGTCGCCGGTAGCGGCATTGCCGCGGATGCAGCCTTCACCGGTGCCGGCGTAGATCACGTTGGGATCGGAGGCGGCAATGGCGAGGCTGCCGATGGATGACGATTTTTCGTGATCGAAGATGGGCTTCCAGGTGATGGCTCCGTCGGTGGTTTTCCAGATACCGCCGCCGGTGGCGCCGAAGTAGTAGCTGGTGGGATCGCCGGGGATGCCCGCCGCAGTCAGCGACCGGCCGCCGCGAAACGGACCGACGACCCGGTATTGCATGCCTTGCTCGTCGGGCTTTTTGTCTTTGTCTTTTTCGTCAGCCGGCGGGTGTGCGGAGAGGGTGATGGCCAGGAGGGGGATGAGAAGGCGAGACACGGAGACACGGAGACGCGGAGACACGGGGACGCGGGGACTTGGGGACGCGGGGAGGCTCATTGGGGATGGCCGTTGCCTGGCCGGAGGCTTGCATCCAGGAACTTGTCCACTTTGTCGCCCATTTTGTCTATCTTGTCGCCCAGTTTGTCAATTCGCTCATCGGTACGCTTTAGGGCCTCCTCGGTCAACAAATGGGCAGAGGCAATCTGATCCATTTTGAGTTCGAAGCGCGCGTCCAGCTCCTGGCGGCGCTTTCGTTCGTTTCGGGTTTCCTGTACACCCAGGCGGATGGCGCGGCGCAGTATCGAATTAATGCGGTTGATTTCGCCGTCATGCCGCGCGGCATGCTCCTCTGCCTTCATCTGCATCGCTGCAATTTGCGCCCGCTGCTCCAGAATGAATTCGATGGTCTTCTCGACGTCCATGGATTTCATTGTACAGCCTCGTTGCCGGAGTTCCGCCGGAGCCTCCGGCGGATTTTCGAGTGATATGATAGAAGCCCCTAGAACCAAGGAGGCACCGCACATGTTTGCACGCAGTTTCGCATTGGTTTCCGCGCTGCTGGCCGCGGCCACTGGCGCGCGGCCGCAAACGGTCTTTCCCGATCATTGCCCTAGTGGTTCAACCTTACCGTTTGCAAACATTCAGGTCAGCCAGTCCATCGACCAAAGCTGTCCGGCGCTGACCGGCGACCCTGAGGCCGCCGCCCGGAGCCAGACGCAAGACCAGGCCAAGAACAATTTCTGCGCGGACGCCGCGCACCCTGTGACTTACACGCCACAAATGTTCGTCGATCTGCAAGCCAAGGCGGTAACTAACGGGATCCCGTCAGGCCAAGGGCAGGAGCCGGCGACCCGCGACGGCCCGCGGGCACTGGGCGAGGGAACCGTCGTCAGATTGAAAGCTTACCTGATCGAAGCGCACTATGCAGATCTGGGCGACGGCGAAAGCGTGAACTGCTACAAGCCCAGCACGGCAGAGAACGACATCCACGTGGCGCTCGGCGTGGCGCCGGACACCAAGGAGTGCGCCAGCATCAGCGCGGAGATCAGCCCGCATTACAGGCCGGCGGCGTGGAGCGACATAGGGCTCTTCGAAACCCTAACGGGCAAGAAATATGTCGTGGACCCGCAACGGTCGTCGCGGCTGCAACAGCATCCTTACCGAGTCACCGGGCAGTTGTTTTACGACGCTTCGCACAAGCCGTGCCCCTGCGGCGCCAGCAACTGTGACGGGGACCCGTCGCGCGCGTCCAACTGGGAAATTCATCCCGTCTACAAGATCGAGGTGTGCAAGGCGGGCGCGTCCTGCGACGAGGGCGACGATAGCGCGTGGATGCCGTTTGACGTGTGGTGGAGCAGCCTGGCGCCCATACAGAAGGTCGCCAAGCCGCACACGCACGAATCGAACGAGGGCAAGAAAACGAAACCCAAGCCTTAATGCGTTCCGCGGCAAGTTGTCAACGGACGAGTCCAGAGGTTAGAATTCCATCGTGCACTTTCGCAGATTGGCTTGTCTTATTCTGGGCGCCTGGCTGCTAGGCATTTTGTTCATGGACACAGTGGTGATCCAGAACTTCAAATCGGTGGACCGGCTGCTGGCCCGGCCCCCGGCGCCGGCGGCACAGCAAATCAACAAGCTGGGACCGGCGGAGGCGCGCATGCTGTTGCGGCACCAGGTTTCGGAGCAGAATCGCTGGTATTTCGAAAGCTGGGGATGGGTGGCCATGGCATTGGGCGCGGCGCTGCTGATGGTGCTGCTATTCGGCAGCACGGAGACTAAAGCCACGCTGGTGCTGGCGCTGCTGATGCTGTTGATTGCGATTGTGCAACGGCTGGCGCTGACGCCGGAGATGGTGGTGCTGGGGCGCATTATCGATTGGGTGCCACAGGAACAGCCGTCATCGGAGCGGTCCACTTTCTGGCTGATGCACAATGCCTACGTCGGGTTGGAGATGCTGAACCTGGCGCTGGGGCTGCTGATGGCGGGCAAGCTGCTGTTCCGCAGCCGGCGGAAGCGCAGCGTGGATGTGGATCAGGAGTTGATGGAGCGGCGGAGCGCGGCGCGATAGGGCGAGGCTAAAGCCCGGCGTCCAGATCGACGCGATCGATGAAACCGATTACGGCCATGTCGATGGGGGATTGCATGCGTCCCACACTGGACATGGCGGCGTAGCCGTCGGTGGTGAGCAGCACGCGGTCCCCGATGCCGGCGCCGATGGCATCGAGCGCGACTACGGCATCGCCGCGGTTGGAACCATCCAGGTTCAGGGGCTGCACCATCAGCAGATTGCGGCCTTCGTGGCTGGGGTGTTTGTGGGTGGCCACCATTTCACCGACAACGCGCGCGATCAGCATGGCTCAAACCTTCTTCAGGTGGATGGAATCCACGATGCCCACGATGGTGCTATCGACCGGCACTTCAGCGGGCAGGAACGGATAGCTGGCTTCTTTGCTGCGCGCCCAGTAGACCAGTTCACCGGCGCCGGCGCCGGTCCAATCGGCGCATACCAGACGCTTACCGGTGGGCTGCAGTTCGGCGGTCAGCGGCTGCACGATCAGCAGCCGTTGGCCTTCCAGGCCGGCATCCTTCACGGTCGACCAGACGCAACCGACCACACGGCCCAGCAGCATATCAATCCAGGCGCACGTCGTCGACGATGCCGACAATGGCGGTATCGACAGGCAGGTCCTTGCAACCATCAGCCATGCGCGCGGAACTGCCGGAGACCACCAGGACGCGCTCCTTGAACCCGGCGCTGACGGTGTCTACGGCGACCACATAACCGGACTCGTCGTGGCCTTCAGGCGAGACAGGCTTGACGATGAGGAGTTTCTTGCCTTCGAGACGGGGGTCCTTCCGGGTCGCCACCACGGTGCCCACCACGCGGGCCAAGATCATTTACGGCTCCAAGCGGCGGCTACTTTGCAGCCGCGGCATTCTGGGTTTTGCCGATCGGCAGAATGTCTTCCAGGCTCTGGTGGGGGCGGGCGATGACGTGCACGGCGATCAATTCGCCGACTCGGCGGGCCGCCGCCGCGCCGGCGTCAGTGGCCGCTTTCACAGCCGCCACGTCGCCGCGCACCATGGCGGTGACGTACCCGGAGCCGATCTTCTCCCAGCCGACCAGGCTCACTTTGGCGGCCTTCACCATGGCGTCACAAGCTTCGATCATGGCGACCAGGCCGCGTGTTTCGATCAATCCTAATGCTTCACCCATCGATGACTCTCCTTAACTGACACCGCGCGCTCTCAGGGCCTCGTCGACCATGCCGATGAGTTCGTCGCGCGTCACGTAAAATCGTTCCTGGGAACCCGTCATGGCAGGCGGGGCGGGCACATTCCGGGGCATCTGCTCGGCGTAGACCGGGCAGCCCGGTTCCACGCCCGCGCGGGCCTTGATGCCGTAACGCGTGCGCGAATCGAATAGCTTATCCACTTCGGCTTTGGGCAACACGGTGGGACCGCCCAGCAGCTCGGCGACCAGCGAGATGCGCGCGAAGTGCTCCACGGTTTCCATGCGGAAGAAGGCTTTGTAGACGTCCTCGCCGTAACTGACCGCGCCGTGATTGCCCATCATGATGGCGTCGTACTTGGGGATATAAGGCTCAAGGGGCTGGGTTAGAGCCGGCGTTCCCGGCAGGCCGTAATCGGCGAGCGGGACGCAGCCCAGTCCGATGATGACTTCGGGCAGCAACGCCAGGTTCAGCGGCCGGCCGGCGGTGGCGAATCCGGTGGCGACAGGCGGATGCGCGTGCAGGACGGAGCGGATATCCGGGCGCATCTCGTAGATTTTGAGATGCATCAGGATTTCCGAAGTGCGCTCTTTGCGGCCGGAGATTTTGTTGCCTTGCATGTCGACGACGATCAGGTCGTCGGGGTGCATCATGCCTTTGGAGACACCGGTAGGCGTGGCGAGGATGCGGTCGGCATCCAGGCGGACGGTAATATTGCCGTCGTTGGCGGCTACCCAGCCTTTCTGGTAGACGAGGCGGCCGATCTCGACGATGTCCTGGCGGTACTCTTGATCCGTCTTCGCCATGCGGGATAAACGATTGTAGCAGACGGGGGACGCGGGGACGCGGGGACGCGGGGACACGGAGACTTGGCGGACTGGGCGAGGGGCGACGGCTACGTTGCTCGTTCCAGGCGGCCTCCTTCTCTGGTGTCGGCGCGCAGGAGCAGGATGGAGAAGACCAGGCCGCAGAAGCCCAGGGTGGCGAACATGACCTGGCTGGCGGTGTAACCGTGGGTGGCGTCGCGTAGGGCGCCGTTGGCGATGGGGTATGCGGCGAGTCCCATGTTTTGGATGGCGGTCATGAGGCCGAAGGCGGTGCCCACGCGCTGCGCGTCCACAATGAGTGGGACCGAGGGCCAGATGCATGCCGGCACCAGGACAAAGGCCGCGCCGAGGACGATCATCGAAATCACGGGGGAGATATGAGTGAGTCCCAGGAGCAGGTGTGCGGGGATCATCAGCAGTGAGCCCAGAACCATGAGGCGGGCGCGGCGGCCCACGCGATCGACGAAGTTGCCGGCAAAGGGGGCCAGCACCATGGAGGCGGCGATGATGATGGATGTGACGCCTTGCGCGGTGGTGAACATGTGCGTCAGGTTATAGAACACGCCGGCCAGGAAGCCGAGGCCTTCGCCGGACGCCATGGGCATGCCCCATTTATCGTGGAAGAAGTCGGTGGCCAGCGCGGTGAAGGGGAAGATGGCGGAGTAGAAGGTGACGCAGATGCCCACGGCGTACCAATATGAGGCGCGGAACTTGCGGATATCGCCCCAGGCGATCTTGTCGCCGGAGCCGGCTTCGGGCAGCTTCAGGATCGGCTCGGCGTGGCGGTCCATCAGGGTGTAGATCCAATTGCAGAGCAGGCTGAAGAGGCACAGGGCGGCGGCGATCCAGAGCGCGCCCTTGTAGCCGAATCGAGTGGCGAGCAGTTCTTCGGTGTTGAAGGAGAACAACGTGCCGAGGCGCGCGATGGTGAGCGTAATGCCGAAAGCCATGGCCAGTTCTTTGCCGGTGAACCAGCGGGCGGTGATGGCGCTCTGCGCCACGATCATGGATTCCGAGCCGATGCCGAACAGGACGCGGCCGGCGTACATCACGGGCAGGCTGGGCGCGGCGGCGACCATGGCGGCTCCCACCACGACAAAGCTGGAGAAGATGAGGCTGGCGCGGCGCACGCCCACGCGGTCGATCAGGAAGCCTCCGGCCAGCACGGCGAAGATCGCGGCCACACTGTACATGGTGTACATGGTGCCGATGGCGGCGCGATCGGTATGGAAAACCTGGATAAGGGTGGTCTCGATGGCACCGACGCTGTCATAGGCGAAGTAGCTACCGAAAGCCATCAGGGCGGCGAAGGTAAGAATGGTGAAGCGGTAGGGTTTACCCGCGGGCCGAAAGAAGCCGGGTTGCGATGGGGACATGGAATTGGGGAGTATAACATTGTGAAAGCCTGCATATTGGAACAACCGGCCGCGATTGAGCAGAACCCGCTGCGATGGGCGGATGTAGCGATGCCCGAGCCGGGCGCAGGCGAGGTGCTGGTGCGGGTGCATGCCTGCGGCGTGTGCCGGACGGATCTGCATGTGACCGAAGGCGAACTGCCGCCGCGCAAGCAGCCGGTAATTCCAGGGCACCAGGTAGTGGGGACCATTGAGCGTAACGGCGGCGGGGCAACGCGATTCCGCGAAGGCGCGCGGGTAGGAATTGCGTGGCTGCACCGCACGTGTGGAGTGTGCGAGTATTGCCGGACGGGACGGGAGAACCTGTGCGCCAAAGCCGTCTTCACGGGCTACACGGTGGATGGCGGTTATGCGGAATATATCGTGGCGCACGAGAGCTTCGTCTACCCGATTCCGGATGGTTTCAGCGACATGGCCGCCGCGCCGCTGCTTTGCGCGGGAATCATCGGATTCCGCTCGCTGCGCGTATCGGGCATACAGCCGGGCGGTGCGCTGGGTCTTTACGGATTCGGCGCGGCGGCGCATGTGGCGATCCAGGTGGCGCGGCACTGGGGCGTGCGGGTCTACGCCATGACGCGCGACGAACGGCACCGGCAACTGGCGCGCGAACTGGGAGCGGAGTGGGCCGGGGCGGGCGACGATGCGCCGCCGGAGAAGCTCGACAGCGCCATCATCTTCGCGCCGGCAGGTGAACTGGTCATCGACGCGTTACGCGTGCTGAAGAGAGGCGGCACGGTGGTGTTGGGCGGCATTTACATGAGCCCGATTCCGGCGATGGATTACAATCTGCTGTATCACGAGCGGGTAATTCGCAGCGTGGCTAACAACACGCGGCAGGATGGCGAGGACTTCTTGCGGATCGCGGCGGAGATCCCGATACATACGCAGGTGCAGGAGTTTCCGCTGGCGGAGGCCAACGCGGCGTTGAACATGCTGAAGAACGATGCCGTGCGGGGCGCGGCGGTATTGAAGGTGGGCGAATGAAGGGGACGGCCGGCGATTTTGAGGAAGTATTCTCGGCTTTGAAACGCGTGCTGAGGAGGCATGTCAAACGGCTGTCGGTAAAGGCGGACACGCCGGCGGAATACACCTTGCTTACGAAGCGGCCATCACCGCTACCGCAACATAAGGGGCATCCGATGTACTTCGCTTCCGTGAGACTGGGGAAGGCGTACGTGAGCTTTCATCTGATGCCGCTGTATATGAATCCGTCACTTACCGGCGAGATTTCAGCCGGGCTGAGGAAGCGGATGCAAGGGAAGACGTGCTTCAACTTCAAGGCTGATCCGGCGCCGGAGTTACTTGCGGAGTTGGAGCGGCTGACGGCGGCGGGGTTTCAGCAATGGAGCGAGAAGGGGTGGGCGTGAGGGTGGTGGGCCCATGCTGTATCATGGTCAACGTGTGCGGTAAGGAGTTATTGAACGAACATCTCGAAGAAGTGCTGCGGATCGCCGCGGCGCACGGCGCTAAGGACGTGCGTGTATTCGGCTCAGTGGCGCGGAGCGAAGAACGTCCGGATAGCGATATCGATATCCTGGTGCGGATGGAAGATGACAGGAATCTTTTGGATGTTGTTGGCTTTTGGCAGGACTTAACCGACTTGCTCGGAAGAAAAGTCGACGTCCTCACCGAGGGCGGAATTAGTCCGCACCTCCGTGACCGGATTTACTCGGAAGCCATCACACTGTGAAGGACGATCGGATTTACTTACTCCATATCCAGGATGCTACTCGCCGCATTCTGCAATATGTGCAGGACGGACGAGCCGCCTTTTTGTTGGATACCAAAACGCGGGACGCCGTCGTTCGTAACCTCGAAATAGCCGGCGAGGCTGTCAAGCACTTGAGTTCCAATGTAAGAGAACTCACCCGGAAGTTCCGTGACGGCAGATCGCGGGCATGCGGGATAAGCTCGTCCATGAGTATTTTGGCGTGAACCTTGAAGTCGTCTGGAATGTCGTGGAACAAATCCTGCCTGATTTCGAGCGTCGAATCGCGGCGCTGTTGGCCGAGCCCGCAGAGAGCCGATCATGTGGTAGCCAATACGCGCTACTGGCACAGGCCGGCGGAGGCGCCGACCCACTCCATGTTCTTGTTGTGATCCACGCCCATCATGGCGCCGCGGCCCATGCGCACCAACAGGGAGACGGGCAGCAACTCATCCAGCCAGATGTACATGATGCGGATCTCGGCGCGGGTTTTGCCGAAGGGGGTTTCGATGACGGGCTCGAAGTTGACGCGCTCCTGCAGGATGTAATCGCGGCGCTGTTCTTGTGGAATAGCAGTCACTTCGTCGTGTGTGGGGCCGATGCGAACGCCGAGTCCGGCGAACGAGAACAGCGGTTTCAGCACGTAGTTAGCGGTATCCCGCGGGATGTGATGTAGCTGGTCGAGGAACCAGGTTTGGGGCACGGAAGGATGGCGTAAGTAGGGAATCGAGAACTTACTGATACGGAAATAATCGTTGGGATGGCCGGCCCATTCGACGTCGAGGTCATCACGGAAATCGAAGGCCGGAGCGATGGCGCGGCGCTCGAGCTCGTCGACGATGGCGCGGTTGTAGATGCGGTGAATCGGGACCTGGCGGCCGTCCCGTTCGTAGAACAAGCGGCGGCCTTCTTTGCGAATCGCGGTGATGCAAACGGCGCGCACGCCGAGCATGCGTTCGGTCAGGATGAAGTCGGCTAGGGTCTTCTGATTTTGCGGATCAATCTCCAGCAGGATTACATTTTCAGGATCGTGTCCACCCAGAATGGCGCGGCCCAGCAATTCTTTGTAGCCGGGCAAATCCAGGCCGCTCAGGAGGTAACGCAGCGAAGGATCGAGCCCGTAGGCTTCGAGATAGACTTGCGAGAGAACCGGCTGGTAGGCATAGAGCGAAGGGAACGCTTGAATCTCGACAAGGCGGGGCGCGATCTCTCCCGAAGGCTCGCGCACGAGGCCGAAATCGACCTGAAGGAAAAGCGGGTGGTCCGGTTCGGCGGGCACATCGAAACGGGGCGGCACGGCCTGGCGCGCGATGGCCTGATACTCCGGGGTAGTCAACTGGCGGATCAGTTCGCAGCCGTCGCGGGCCATGCTGTCGATCAGGGGAACGGGGAAAAAGCACGGTGTTTCGGAAAGGCGAAACAGGGCCGGGGCGCCAGCGGCGGCTTCGAGTTTCGACAGGAACGAAGCATAGGACGCCGCTTTGAAGGCGGCGTTGAAGCGTTCTCGGAAAGAGGGAATCACGCCAGCACGAACTCGCCGCCGCGCATGATCATGCGGTCATCGGCCCAGATGTCGAATTTACGTCCGACCACGTCGATGTGGGTTGTCGAACGCCACTGGGCGCCGGTATAGCTGCCGTAGGGATCGCCGAACGCGATGTGCACGCCGGGGATTTTTTCATCCTGCAGGATATTGCCAATTACGTCGCGCACACCGATGTTGGTACCGATGGCGAACTCGCCGACACGATCGCTGTTTTCATCCGTGTGCGTGTA
The DNA here is from genome assembly GCA_049511415.1 of Bryobacteraceae bacterium. Classification (GTDB taxonomy): domain Bacteria; phylum Acidobacteriota; class Terriglobia; order Bryobacterales; family Bryobacteraceae; genus Bog-159. The sequence goes on from JBEKYC010000064.1 coordinate 38,420, forward strand.
GCGCCAGAATTCGTCCTCGAGCGCGCGGTTGGCGCAGTGGGCTTCGGTGAGGCGATTGCCCTTGATGCGGATGGTGAGCGGCTCGTGATGCAGATCGCCGTATTTGGCGCACAGGTAGTCGCCGACCACGCCATCCACCACGAACGTGCCGTTCACTTCACCGGGAGTGGTGAAGATCTCGCCACCGGGCAGATTGCCCCAGGTCTTAGGGCTGATGATGCCGCTGGTCTTGAGCCACTTGTAGTCGGGATTCATATCGGCGGTCAAGTCGGTTCCGGCGGGGGTTTTGGCGCGCACCTGCGTGGCGGCCCGGGCGATCTCGATAACCTGAAGGCTGATGCGGTCTACTTCGCGGAAGTCGGCGCGCATGCCATCCTGCATGATCTGCTTGGTGATATTGACCATGTGGGCGTGGCGGATCTGGCGGCGGGTGACGACTTCGGTCATCTGCATGCGCGAGTGCAACTCGTTGGCCTGGGCAACGGCTGCAAAGATGCTGACGTCACTCGATTCCAGGTCGTCGAGCACCGCGCGGGGCATCTCCGTCAAGGGGCGCGGGGCCACCTCTTCCAACACCCACGGATGATATTGCGCGCCGACCCGGCCCAACTCGCTGGCCAGGGCGCCGGCAATCTCGAGGCTCGCCCGGTCGGTAATCAGCGTCACTTTTTCGCGCGGCTGAATGCGCAGGCAGACGGTGACCGCATTGCGGGCTCCTTCCACCAACTCCGGCGCTACTACGACATCTTTAAATACCTTATTCACCTGCTCCGATCCGCCTTTCTTGCGTTTCTGGAATACCCGCCTCGGTCTCCCGAATGATGTAATCGACTACCTGTTTCATATCGTGTGTTTCGTTCCAGACGCGCAACTGGCGGTCGGCGCCGGTTCCATTCTTTAGTATCTCGCGAACGTAATTAATCTCTTCGCGGCTGCCTAACTCGTCGACCACATCGTCGACGATTTCCAGATATTCGTCCATCAGGTCGTGGAGAGGCACTTCCACGCGTTTGCCGAAATCGATCAGCTTGCCGTCGATGCCGTAGCGCAGGGCGCGCCACTTGTTTTCCATGATCAGCGCGCGGCGATACAGGCGGAAGCCCTGGTTCATGGAGTGCAGCTTGTAGAGCTTGGCCACGGTGGCCTGGATGAGGGCGGCCAGCGCGAGGGTCTCGTCGGCGCGCATGGGAATGTCGCAGACGCGGAATTCGAGGGTATTGAAATACGGATGCGGGCGGATATCCCACCAGATCTTTTTGGCGTTGTCGATGCAATTGGTGCGGATGAGGAGGTTGATGAAGCTTTCGTATTCGCCATAGCTGGGGAAGTAGTCCGGGATGTTGGTGCGGGGGAACTTGTCGAAGACTTTGCAGCGGTAGGATTTCAGGCCGGTATCCATGCCGCGCCAGAAGGGCGAGTTGGTGGACAGGGCCAGGATGTGCGGCAGAAAATAACGCGCGGCGTTCATGATGTGGATAGCGGTTTCGGGGTCTTCCACGCCGATGTGGACATGCAAGCCGAAGATGAGGTTAGCGCGGGCCACCATTTGCATGTCTTCGACGATGGTGTGATAGCGCTGGTCGGGATAGATTTCCTGCTTGCTCCAGTCGGCGAAGGGATGGGAGGCGGCGGCGGCAAGACGCAGGCCGTGTTGTTTGGCCAGGTCGATCAGGTTGCGGCGGATCATGACGATTTCGGAGCGGGCTTCCTGGATATTGCGGCAGATGCGAGTGCCGGCCTCGATGACCGATTGGTGCATTTCCGGCTTGACGCGCTCGGTGAGCACGGCCTTGCCCTTTTCGATCATTTCGATGCCGATGTGGGAGCGGAGGTCGCGAGTTTCCGGATCGATGGTCTGGTATTCCTCCTCGATGCCGATGCTCAAGCTGGGTTTCATACGGGGTCCCTCTGATCTATTATGCCTGAGGCGGGCGGGGCAGCCCGCATTCCTTTGCATCCATCGTTGCTAGATGCGACGATCAACCCATCGGCTTGGAGCCCGTGGGGGGATTCCAGCACCTAAGCCTGGAGCCTCATAAACCACACCAATGCACTCGCCATAACTGCCTTTACACCCAGGCCAGCGCACTGGGCATCGTCGCCACGAACGCCGGCGTACCGCTACGCCTTGCGGGGCCGGTTTGGGATCATTGATGCCACTGAGCACAAGGTCACGGAGATGCGCCAGAACCCCAGGCGAATCGAGGCGTACGCCGAACTGCCAACAGTTCCACCCCCAACTTGCAAGCCAGTTTCGCTACCTCAAAGATGCGTGGCGCAGCCACCTTGCTCATTTCGATAAAAAATACGAACGCGATCAAGCGCGCGCATTTCTGATGATCGCCCGAAGCTTCATGGAAGGTCTGGCATCTGGGGGGCTGAGGGAACCTGCGGTTCAAAGACTGGACGTCACGGGTTAAGTCGTCAAGAAAGAGACCACGAAACATGCGTCGGGCTAGGTTCCAAGAACGCGAACCTTGGACCGCAGGAAATAATCACAGTCGTCAAGGGCAGTTAGTAGCGCGGGCATTGTAGTAAGCGAAGACACGGTGAATATCTCCTGGGTTGCTGGCCATCCCATGTCCACCCAAGCCGCCTTCATGACCGCCCTAGTGCGCTCGAACGCGATAGACTCGGCATACAACGCTGCATTGAGGTGTTCCCACGGAGACCCGAAATTTGGCCAGGAGGAATGATTTAACGGATATCGGGACTTGTCTGGATAAGTAAAGGCAAGGTCCTTGTATACGCGGCTATGGATGCGAATCGTCTCCCATATGGCCTTGAGCACGAGATCGCTTCCAGCCGCGCCGCCCGCCGATCTGTCACGCTTAGTGAACTGAAGTCTAGCGGCGGCCAGGTTGAGAACACCCGCCACTATGAAGCACCCGCCAAAGACCAGGATTAGAGGTGGCACGGCAGGAGTTTCCAGTGTCTTTTGGTGCGCGTCATACCATGCGAAGCAGCCAAGTAGAAAACACCCTACGCTTGCCAACGCACCGATCTTATTCCAATCCATGTTAGTTCTACTTGAGCGTACTCCAGCAGCTTCGTCTGAGTGGACCCGCCGTAATCGCCTTTTATCGTAGCACTCCATTGTTGCGTGGTGGTATCATCCGGCACAGGAGCGCCGCAAAGGGCATGAGCATTGAGCGGAAGGCCATTGTCTGGATCGGAGTCCTAGGCCTGCTTACTACAGGATTATGTCCACCGTGGATCGTCGTGTCGCCCGGCGTCAAGGCGGCCGCTGGCTACCACCTATTGTTTGCTCCACCGGCGGATGAGTCCCTGGAAGTCGACGCTCTGCGGCTCGTGGTCGAGTGGATCTTAATTGCAACGGTCGCGGTCGCGCTTATTTGGTCGCCACCTTCACGGCCCATGTGGGTGTTGATCTGGTCGCGTGTGATATTGCCGGCGCTCGGCGTGATCGGTGCCGGCGGCGCATTCCTGGCTTTCTTCAGTCGTGATATCACGGCACTGCACACTTTCAAAATGTGGCTCGATCAGTTCTTCGGCTCCGGCTACTGGCCGTGGGTCCCGGTCATGATTTGGTTGGCTGGCACGATCATCTCAGATATCCGAGCACGGAAGCCCAAGAAATAGGACGCCATTGCAAACTCCGCACATAGGTAGGAGATGGCGGGCGGGTTCTCACCTGCGCATTACCGCAGAAAGCGCGACCAGCGGTATTCCTGGGAAGGCTGCTCGTCACTGAGCGCTTTTTGCACCGCCAGTTCGGCGACGGCGTTGACTATCCA
>JBEKYC010000065.1:0-40291 GCA_049511415.1 Bryobacteraceae bacterium
CCTGCCTACCCTCGCGCCGTCCACGAATTGCAGCAGACCGGCGAATTAGGCCGTCACTGTCAGTGCCGCACATCGCCATACCTGAATAATATCATCGAGCAGGACCATCGCTTCATCAAAAAGCGGATTGCGGCAAGCCTCGGCTTCCGGTCAATAGAGGCAGCCTGGAGAACCATCGAAGGTTATGAGGCCATGCATGTGATTCGGAAGGGACGAGTCCGGTGGGTTGCGAAAGGCGACGCGGTCGGACAACGTGAATTCATCCACGTCCTCTTCGGCGTCGCTGCATGAAATGCGTAACAACGCAGGTTCAACTCTGTGCAGATGCGGTTTGCAACACATCCCCTGCCGTCCATCGCGATTGGGCATTACCCCCGCCCGCGTCCGTACACAGTTTGAAAGTTCCGTCAGGCGTTGCCCGTTGTCGTCCATACCGTGAGCTATGCCGACCGCCGAATCGGTAAAACGGATCTCGACTCGCTGGTTCAACGCGCCCGCGATCCTGCGCAACATCGCCAGGGAGTGGCCCTCGTAGTCGGCGTCCTCAAGGCGGCAGATGACCGACGCGGTGGTGCCGATGAGCTTGGCGAGCTGAGTTTGGGTGAGGGCCGCCGTCTCCCTGAGTTCGCGGATCTTGCGGGCGATCTCTGCGTTCGCTCGCGCCTCATCCAGGTTCTTCAGCCGGGCCGGTTTGCCTTCGAAGGCCCGGCGGTGCAGGATCTCCATCGCATCGCTCGTCGGTTTCAGCGTCTTTGCCATGTTAGGCCTCCTCATAAGTGTGCTTCGCCGGATTCGCCTCAAACCGCTTCTTTGCGCTCGACGACGTGATCGATCTCTTTCGGCGGGACCGCCCGCTCTTTCGCAAGACCATGAGAGACCACGGCCGCCGTCGCGCCGTGGAAGAAGTGCGGGATCCTGTGATGAACGCCTCCCAGACTGGCACGCAGCTCGTAGACGCCGTCGCGAAGGAAGTCCGCTTCGGCCGACGCAGTTCGAGGCCCCTCTCGCGCAGGCGCTCCAACCTGAGGTTGCACTTGTCCTGTAACTTCGCCGGCAACTTGTCGACCACTCGATGAACGGGCATGATCCATCTTCCTCCCGCTAGACAGCGACTCTGGTCTTGGGCACGCGATCCCAGTTTTTCGCAATATTGCGAAAGCGCAAGTTTGCTTGCGAAGCCGCGAAGGCGGTCACCGCTACACATGGGCATCATCCTTATAGAGAAATCATTTGTTGTCCGCGCCGGCAGACAACAATCGCCAGCAACCGCGCAGCGAGAAAGCCCGCCTCGGGCCAGTCTCGCAGCGGAGTCAACATGCATCTACGCTTGCTGCCCCCGCCGCCCGATTATTCAGTTTTGGGGCTTAGTGTCTTCAGATACGCAATGATTGCGCTCCGCTCGCCGGCGTTCTCCAGATGAAAGGCCATGTCAGTTTCCGGGATGAGCTTGTCAGGGCCGGCCAACCATCGATCCAGCGAATTCGCATCCCAGGTAATTCGCGAATTCTTGAGGGCCTCCGAGTAATTGAATGACGCGACGGTTCCGGCCGCCCTCCCGTAGACGCCAGCGAGCCGCGGACCCTCCTTGTCGCGGTCTAACGAATGACAACCGGAACAGCGCCGTTCGAACAGGTCCCGCCCGGAGGTGGTCTCCGTTTGCGCAGTGACCGCCACGAGGGCGAACACGACGCCCAGGCCAATCGTCAACTGTTTCATGCTCAGTCAGCTCCCCATCTCCAGCGGCGCGTCCACCACGGCCAAAGAGTGTTTGCGCGACACATACTCGACACTCGCCAGACCCAGCACACTGCGCAGCCGTTCGGCGGGAACCTTCATCGGTCCGGCGGCCGGAGCGCTCCCCGGTGCCGGTTGCGGAAACGCCGTCGACATCGCCGTGTGGAAGGTCACGTTGCCCTCCACCTTTTGCATCACCTGGTGGATATGACCGTTCAAAACCGTCACGGACCCGAAGCGTTTCAGATAGGTGAGCGCCTGCGCGCTGTCTTCGGTCCCCCAGCCCCATTCCGGATAAACCGCCCAAAGGGGGATGTGCGCGAAGATCACGACCGGCGTACTGCTGGAGCGCGCCTTCAGATCCGCTTCCAGCCAACGCAGTTGATCCGGCCCTAACTTTCCCAGGTGCTCCATTCCCACGACGTTCACCAGCCCCGCGAAATGCACGCCTTTGTGATCGAAGCTATACCATCCATTGCCCTGCGTGCCTTTGCCATAGCGTTCCAGGTACTGCTTGCCATCGTCCACGGAGGTGTCATGCTCGCCGGGCACATAGAAAACCTGGCTTGTTTTGGCCGACCGTAGTACCTGGTCCAGCATGTCGAATTCCGCAGCCTTGGACATGTGGCTGAGGTCGCCTGTGTGGATTATGAATTCCGGCTCGCGTGGCAGGGCATTGATCTTTTCCACGGTGGCTTGCAGCGTGCCCACCACGTCCGGATTCGCCGGTTTGTTAAACCCTATGTGGCTATCGCTGATTTGCACGAAGGTCATCTTCCCCTTGGTTTCGCCAGGATGTGCCGGCCTGCCGAATGCGCGCGAGCTTGCAACGCCGCTGCCAATGGACCATACGACACCCGTTCCAGCCCAAGCCATGCATTCGAGAAACCCCCTGCGATCAATTCCGTCGTTGTTGTGGTCGTGCCGAATGATCTTAGACATCATTGCCTCTTTTCGATGAAGTTGTGCCGCTTCTGTTGCAGGTACCTGTGCGGGACCTGGATTATTCCCAGGCTGCTGGTTTCCACGTGTAAATTGATCGTGGGAATAAACCGCCGGCGCGGGCGGTATTCAGTGGATGTGACGGGCATGGCCCCCAATACCAGAGGCGCGGCAGAGTACCATATATCGACAGATGACCTGGCAGCCTGGACTCCGACCGTTTCCCGTTACGGCTACGCCTCCCCAATCGCAGGCCAGGCAAGTCGAGGAGCTGGTTTGATTGGGCCCGATTCGAAGCTGTCTCTCTTCGAGCAGACGATGCTTCCGCACTTAGATGCCGCTCATAACCTGGCGCGCTGGCTGACGCGGAACCCGGATGATGCAGAAGACGTGGTACAAGAAGCCTACCTGCGGGCTTTCCGGTTTTTCGACGGTTTTCGGGGCGGCGACGGGCGAGCCTGGCTCCTGGCGGTAGTTCGCAATACCGCATTGACATGGCTCGGCCGGAACAAACCGTCAAGCCAAGTGACCTTCGACGAAGAGGTCCACACATCCTCCCTGGCCGAGGGGACCGTCGAAACTCAGTTAGTCCACGACGCCAGGTTCGCGGAATTGCATAATTGCCTGGAATTACTGCCATCGGAGTTTCGAGAGGTAGTGGTGATGCGGGAGATGGAAGAGATGTCTTACCGCGATATCGCGGAGGCCTGTAGCGCGCCGATCGGCACGGTCATGTCCCGGCTCTCGCGCGCACGCCGGCGACTGCACGAATGTCTGCAATCGCGGACGAAGGACCGCTCCAAATGACCTGTGACTCGGCACTTCTGCTGCTCGATTCATACCTCGATGATGAGTTGGATGCAGATCTAAAGGCCCAGATAGTGGAGCACCTGGCGAGTTGCAGCTCCTGTACGGAGGCGCATGCACGACTTCTCGATTTGCGCACCCGCATTCGGGTCCAGGCGCCCTATTACCGGGCCTCGGCTGGTCTTCGGGAGCGCATCCGGGTCTCGGTGCGCCGGGCCAACCGCAAGGCCATGACGCCCTGGCGCTGGTTGGCGATTGCCGCCACAATCCTGCTGGCGGTTTCGGCTGCGTGGAACATCGCGCTCGTTCGAACGCGCAGTTCCGGCGAAGATCTTATTGCGCAAGACGTGATTTCAGACCATTTACGGTCGTTGATGGGGTCACATCTATTGGATGTGCCCTCGTCCGACCAGCATACAGTGAAACCCTGGTTCAATGGCAAACTGGACTTCTCGCCGGATGTCCAGGACCTTTCCGCACAAGGCTTTCCCTTGATTGGCGGCCGGATCGATTATGTTGGCGGCCATGCAGTGGCTGCCCTGGTCTACAAGCGGCGGCAACACACTATTAATGTGTTTACCTGGCCCTCGACGGCGGCTGGCGGCGCCCTGGAGTTTAGCCGCAACGGCTATCATGTGATTCACCGGGACAAGGGCGGGATGACTTGGTGGGTGGTATCCGATCTGAACGAAGGCGAACTGCATCAGTTCGAGACATCCTATAAGTAGCTAACGGCAGCCGATAAAACATTGACCATTTCCCCGGCTTATCCGTGGAACGGTCGGCGTGTGGCCTGCAGTCGTTCTGCCGGGACGGGCATTCGATCGAATGCCGCCCGAAAAGTTCCGCGATAGCGAGTCTGTAAGGATTTGAGCCGGGGAATGAAAGGGCATTATTCGACCCGAACAGATCGCAGTATCGAGGCAAAAAGGCTCGATTACTCTCGCGTCGACGGGTCCGGCGCGGTAGCGCCATAGTACTGTCTGTCGCCCAAGACCTGATCACGACTGCGCCAAAAGCCACAATGGGTGAGCGGCGTAACACTATATAGGTATAAAAGATTTTTACACCCGATTATTACGGTTACTTAACGATGATTTTAATGATTATCTGGATAAGTAATAGGATTATTCCGATATGGCTAGCCGCATGCAGTACCGCCCGGCATGGAAAATATATCCGCCCCTTCCGACGCGGTGCTTGCCTCTAACGCCGACATCCTCCATCTTCTAGCGCAATTGGCCGCGCCCCGAAACCGCCGTTCACCGAAGAATCGAAGCGATCAGCAACTGGCCCACAACTGCATTTCGGCCCTCCTTCCGGCGATCGCGCCCTCATGCTCCGCAATATCCGTTCCATCGACGATCCCGGTATCTGCCGTCACTGCTAACCGCTCCGGAGCTGTGGGCAACACGTTGCATCCGATCTCTGCATCTCAGACCCAGCCCGTCTCTCGTGTCAAGCAACGCCATTTCTGCCGATGTGGCTCATGCAAATGGTGTGTCGACAACGCACGCTGGGACCGCATTTTCAATGAAAAGTTTGCCGACCCGACCTATTACGGCACGCTTTCGGTGCGTCACGGTTCCACCCTCGCTGGAGCACGTTGAACGGCGGATCTGACGCAACTATCGATTACCGGGCGCGGTTGGCGACCAGATCCATCGAAGAAGCCATGGCCTACACCCAGTGCGCAACTCGGCGCAGTCCGTGACCGCTCCGTCGGCGCGCGCTTGTGGTCCATTTTCAATTCCAGTGCCAGGGAAAACAAGAATGGTGTGGAACGGAGACTCATGGCACACAGGCGTAACAATTCCGGGACGCCACCGCCATGGAAATATGACGAATTTGTTGCTTTTCTTTCTTCCCAACTAATCGACATCCCGTCGATATTCGAGCGCTTGAGATACCTGGTATCCCTCCAGGATCCCCCAAAAAACACTCCCCTACATGACGATCTGAAAATGCGCTTTCCGGAGTGGGGTCGCGATCGCGGGCGAGCCAACGCGGCTGTCGAACAGCAACACCGTATGGTTTTTGAAGCATGGCTATGCCTGAGTCTGGAGGATAAGATGGCGGACTTGGATGAATGGGCGTCGCAGTTTGGGAGGTCTCGGGCCGACTTGGCTCAACAGTGGCTCCAGCCCTATTCTTCTGAGTGTTTGGCGCCGTCGGACGCTTTGATTCCAGAAGTCGCTCTGTTTCGGAGCGATCTGGCATTGCTACGGCCAATGATCGAGCTTTGGAAAAAGTGATGGCCCAACAATCGGAACCGTTACCGCCACTGCAATAGCCGTTGATCGCGCGTTCCCAACGGAAACGCCAGCTTGTCTTGCGCCACGGAGATTCGAAATGTGATCGGGCGCATGCCTTGCGGTGTCAGCCTGCCGTGAAAATGCTCAACGCCGGTGACCGGACCCACTGGCCGCTTTGTCGCTGGATCCAGGGCGCGCGTGAAGATGCATTCGAATCCGTCATACCACTGCATGAAATAGATGCGGCCACCGTCCGGCGACCAGCGCGGATAAATCGCCACCTCCCAGATTCACCCAGTCCGCGGGTGGCACATCCCGCAGTTCCTGGATCTGCTCTGGTTTATTCGACTATGCTCGGCGATCAAGCGGCCGGTAGCGGAAGCACCGTGACGGCCACGCGCATCCGGGTTAACTCCAGCGGCGACGCTTTCGTGACTGGTTCCACCAGCAACGGCTCCCGCTGCAGAATCCCATCGCTACGACAGGTACGGGATTCCTGACTGGGGCCATCGACTTACCAGCGGCCCCTCCCCGCTGCGCCTCTCCGAATTTATATGGGCGGTTCCGTCGTGGTCCAGTACATCACAAAATGGTCAGGCAATCTCAAGAACTCGCCTACGACTCCCAAAAATGACTCCCCCAGATCGGCCTTAGGCACGATGAAGAGCGTCCGCATGTCGTCGAAAGTTCCCCATCGGTTGGGATCCGAGGAATACGGCACGAAGTAAACGGAGTCGATTCGCTGGAGCGGCGCAGGACCCAGGCTCTCCAGATTGCCCAACAACTGAAAGTGTTCGCTCCCAAACGAGACGGTTTCAAGCCGCATACCAACGAGATAGTAGCCCTTGAAACCGTTGGCGGTGGTTATCGGGTATACCTGCCGGATAATCCGCGTGATCTGACCCCCAATTGCCGCACCTTTGGGAATGATCACCTTGCCCTTCTTTTTCACGTCGCGTGTGACTGTGAACGAGAGCCGGGTCCCCTGCACCGTGGTTCGCTCGTCGATGGCCTCAGTCAGGACGGTCTGCAATTCGAGCTTCGGCTGCAATACAGGACCCTCGACCCGTGTCACCGGCGCCGCGGCCGGAGCCGTCACCAGGCTAGCCGGCATAATACGTGCCGCCAGTCTCACGGCGGAAATATCAACCGGCGATCCGAAAGCCGTCTCCACGAACAGGTCCCCTCTCTGGGAGGTGTATTGCCGGCAGTCGCTGAAATGACTGACCAGACGCTGTTCCCTGCCCGAGCGTTCCTGTAGATCGAACTCCATGTTGACCGGTATCACGACGGTATTGGGACCGAATTTGGCATGCGTGAACTCGACGCTTTGGGTTACGGACTTGATGTCCGTGCCAGCCGGCGGATCGTCGGCGCGCAAAGCCACACGCAGGGTATCCAGCGTCGTGGGGTCCACCCAGATCGATCCCGTGTAACCGAGTGAGATTGGCTTTCCGCCCGCATCCAGGGAATAAGTGCTGGCGGGCTGGGGCATGGCGAAATCGGTGCGGGAGAGGGAGACGCCGGCTTTCGTTTCGTTTACGAATCCGTAAAACGAGGCATCGGTGGTGACAAAAATGGCGCGCGAATAAAGCGCGAGATTGCCGCTCCCGCCCTTGGCCAATACGGCCAGCACTTCGCGCAGGCGGATTCGGTCATCCTCGCCGGCGGGCCAGGCGTACAACTCCTTCGCATTGATCACCCCGCCCGTCACCTGGACCGCTGGCAGCGTGACCGGCGCCGCCCGGCCGATCCGTTCCGTGCGTTCGATGGAGATCGCGCAGACGAAATCCGGAGTATTGCCCAGACTGTCGATCATTCTCTCGCGGATGCGCCGCACGGGAGTTTGAGCGAACAGGCCGCATCCTGCTTCGATCCCCAGTGCCAGACAAAGCCACCGGGCTGAACGTTGTCGGATGGTCATGATAGAACACAGGATATCAAGGCCGGGCCCTGTGCGGCGGCGGCATCGAAGAAGATTGACAAGCCCTGGTTGTTTCAGTACCCTGCGAAGGAGGTTGCCATGGCCCGCACGCCGATGCTCACCACGGTCGAGAAAGCGCTCGCCGCGCTTCACGGAAAGCACCTGACCCGCCGCGAATTGTTGATGGGTGCGGGCGTCCTTTCTCTGGCGCGGCCGACATCGGTACGCGCCGGCGCACCGCCGCGCATCGGCATCGTGGGCGCGGGCATCAGTGGCCTGGTGGCGGCGCTAAGGCTACAGGATGCGGGACTCGGCGTCACTGTCTACGAATCGTCCGGACGCGTGGGCGGCCGCATGTTCTCCAACACCACTTTTTGGGGCGGGCAGGTGAGCGAGTGGTGCGGCGAATTCATCAATACCTCGCATACCGTCATACGCGGCCTGGCGGCGCGATTTCACTTGCCGCTGGAGAACGTAAACGCCGCATCGCCACCGGGATCGGTTCCCAGCAACTGGTTCCACGGCCAGTATTACACTAAAGCGCAGCTCCTTCACGACATGCAACCGGTTTTCCCGATCCTGCAGCAACAAAACGCGGCCGCCGGTTATCCCACAACCTACGACCAATCCACCGCGGCGGGCCGCGCGCTCGATCAGTTGAGCGTCTACGAATGGATCGAACAATATGTGCCGGGGGGCCATGCCTCAGACCTTGGCGAATACCTGGATGTGGCCGTGGCCACCGAATACGGCCTGGATACCACGCAATCGAGCGCGCTGAACATGGTTTATTACGGCACCGGCGACGAAAGGTATCACATTGCGGCGGGCAACCAGGCCTTGCCGGAAGCCATTGCCGCAACATTGCCGGCGAACGGCCTTCGGTTGGGCTGGAGGCTGGCGGCCATCGCCACCGGCCCCACCGGCGCGATCACGCTGACCTTTAGCACCACGGCCGGCCTGCAACAGGCAACCTTCGACCAGGTGATCCTGGCGCTGCCCTTCAGCGTCCTGCGCGGAGTGGATAGCAGCCAGGCCGGTTTCGACCCGCTGAAGGTCACCGCCATCACCCAATTAGGCTATGGCACTAATTCGAAGTTGCACTTGCAATTCGACGATCGCTATTGGAATGGCAGTGGCCCCTGGGGAGTTTCCGATGGCTTCATCTTCACGGATCTGCCGTTCCAAAGCACATGGGACGCCAGCCGCGCGCAACCCGGCCCGAGCGGCCTGTTAGTCGATTATACCGGCGGAAACCATGGCGCGGCATACGATCCGCCGACACCATATTCCACCAGCAAGAGTTCGCCGTTGGTAACCAGCTTCGCGCAGAACCTGCTGGCCCAGCTTGAGGGTCCCTGGCCAGGAATTACTCCGCACTACACGGGCCTGGCGACTTTGAGTTATCCCACCGGCGATCCCAACAAGTTGGGCAGCTACGCCTGCTGGAAGGTCGGACAATACACGCTGTTCAGCGGATACGAGAAGGTGGCCCAGGGCAATATCCACTTTGCCGGCGAACACTGCTCGATCGACTTTCAGGGATATATGGAAGGCGGCGCGCGCGAGGGTATCCGCGCCGCCAATGAGGTACTGGCGGCGCGCTAAGCGGCGCCTTACCTTCGCCGGCTGCGGCACTTCGACTGGCTGCTGTCGGCGTCCGCAACCGAGTGGCGTGATCCATCTGAAACACCATCTACCGCACAGGTGCTTTTGGCGCGATACGTGCTCGCCCAGTTCAAGTCCGTGGAAGGAGATCAGTGACCATATTCGACCATATCCAGAGCTTCAAAGTACCTGGATGGCTCTGTTTTGCTGCACTTGCCGGCTTTCTCGGCCTGATGGGAGCGCCCGCCGGCTTCCCGCAAACCTGCGCCAGTAGCACGCCTCCGAGCGTACTGACGGCGCAATATGGCAATCTTCGGCAAGGGTACAACTCTCAAGAAAGCCTGCTGACGTCCACCTGCCTGAGTTCGGGGACGGTAACGTTGAAACAGCCGGTATGGTCCCCTTTGTTAGTCGGTTCCGGCCCATCCGGACAAACAAATCGGATCCAGGCGCAGCCGCTTTATGTATCGGCGATCTCTACCACACCCCCTCTGGCGAACTGCCCCAATCCCTGTAATATGCTGCTGGCAGTCACGCTTGCGGGCAGTGTCTACGCCTGGAATGCCGATACAGGCGCCACCATTTGGAACGACTGCCAGGAAACCGGCTGCACCAGCAACGCGCTCTGGGTGGAAGACTGCCCCGGTGGAGGCCTTTCCACGGTCCAACACGGTGGCACCGCAGGACTGCCTTTCGCGGGAATTGTCGCGACGCCGGTGATCGATACCTTGACCAACCCGGCGCAACCCGTAATCTACCTGACCAGCCTCTGTGAAACCAGCACGGCGCACGCCATGCAGAAATGGTGGATGCACCAGTTGAACTTGTATACCGGCCTTGACCAGACGCCGCCGCAGCAGATAGGCAGCTCGGCGGATGGGCCAAACCATACGGGCGAAGACTCCGCGGCAGCCGTTTCCTTCAATGCCTGGGCCACGCTGCAACGCGCGGCGCTGCTGGAGGTTGGGTACTCGGGCTCGTCCACGAATCCCAACCCCCTGATCTATGCCGGCTTCGGTTTCGGCTTCAATACGGAAGTCAATGCACCGTACCATGGCTGGATCTTCGCATACGACAGCTCGCTCCACCAACGCATCGGGTTCGTAACCACCGGAAAAAGCTGGGGCGCAGGATCGAACACGGACCAGCCATCCTGCACCGCGAACTGTTCCTGCAGCGGCAATGCGTGCACGCCGGGTCCGGGATGTATCGCCTCCGGCTACCTATTTGCAGCGAACTGGTGCGGGCACGCGGGCGGCGTTTGGATGTCCGGCCGAGGGCCGGCCGCCGGCGCCGATTCGAACGGCGCCTACCACGCTTACTTTGGCGTCGGGAATGGCGGCTTCCAGCAGCAGACGCAGACCGGCGCGATGCTGCCGGACATTCAGAACTGGGGCAACAGTATTCTGGATTTCAGATTGGGAGCGCAAGTCTTTGATGTGAGCCCGGCGGAGTACTTCACTCCCTTCGGCGGCCCAAACGTCACCCTGCAGCAGAGCCTTACGACCCACGCGGCGAATCCGGTCAAATATACCTTTGAGGGACTCAGCCAGAACGATTTCGATATGGCAACCAGCGGTATCATGCTGTTCAACGACCTGGCCGGGAATCAGCGGCTCCTGACAATTGATAAAGCCGGCTATGGTTACCTGTTGACGCAGGCGAATCTGTGCGGATCGCCTGCCGGATGCTATCCAGCCGTGCCTGCGGGAGGCGCCGGCGGCACGGCTAACGATCCGGGAAACGCATTCTCATTCGCGGCGAATGTCACCCAGTGTTCCGACCAGATTGGCATCGTGGAAGGCGGCGACGACAGTTGTCATCGCGTCACCAGTATGGCGTTTTACAAGGACGGCAATCCGCCGCTCTTGTATCTTTGGCCCACTTACGAGAATTTAACCGCTCTCCAGTTGTCCGGCAATTCAGCGCAAAGCCCGGCTCCGGCAGGCGAGATTACAGCGAGCGGCACGGCCGTTGCCGGATCGGGCACAACATTCGCGTCCACGGTAATTCCGGGCGACACCCTGATCGCCGGGGGCTGTACGGTGGGGTCCACCTGTCCGGTTATAACGGCCGTCGGCGACGACACGCATCTGACCGTAAGTGCCGCTATTCATGTCACCGAGGCGCCGTGGAACTACAGCGGATATTTCATAAATCCCTCGTACGGCACTGCCGGCGAAGCGCAGTATCCAGGCGGCTCCCTGACAGTCACTTCGGACGACGGCAGCGGCGCGGTGGTCTGGGCCTTGGTGAATCTGGGCACATCATCCGCCGGAGTTCTCCAGGCCCATGACGCGCAGACTCTGCAGTTGCTGTTTGCCAGCAATGCCTCTGCCGGTTTTCCGTCGCCCAGCGCTTTCAAAAACGCGACTTTTGCTTTACCCACGGTGGTCAACGGATATGTTTACATCGCAACCGGCGGTATTACCTCCGTTTCAAACTCCGGCGCCAGGTGTTCGAACTCGGCGCCCTGTTCGGGCATTCTGGTCTACTCGGGCCACTAAGTAGCCATGGAAACTTCTAATCTCCGCGCAATCGCGACAACGGCACTTCTCACCATCGCCTTACCCATGGCTCACGCGGGAGATGCCGCCTACCGCATTGTTCGTTACATGGACCAGTATGACCAGCCTTCCGGCTTTACCGAAGGCGCGCCGGGACTGCTTTATGGAATCGTGGGATCCTACACGACGGTCGGATTCACGATTACGCCATCCGGACAGATGACCATCCTGGCGAGCTACCCGAGCGGCTATAGCATCCTGTCGCTTTTCATGGGCGGCGCGGACGGGAGATTCTATTCGGCCGCTGCCATCGGCAACCAACCGGCCAAGGTATTCTCAGTGCCGGCAACACCTGCCAGTGAACAGCTTTATACACCACAAAACGAGTTGCCCATGATGACGCAGACCTTGCCTGACGGCGAACTTCTGGCGGTGGCTGTGGGACT
Source organism: Bryobacteraceae bacterium (assembly GCA_049511415.1). Classification (GTDB taxonomy): domain Bacteria; phylum Acidobacteriota; class Terriglobia; order Bryobacterales; family Bryobacteraceae; genus Bog-159. The sequence continues at coordinate 12,224 of JBEKYC010000065.1, forward strand.
CCACGGCGCGCCCTGGTACGTAGCGAAAGTCGGCCTGGACGGTGTGGTGCGGAATCTGGCGCAATTCGCAACTGACGAGCGCCTGTCCGGAACGGCTCTGTACGCCAGCGACGGTAACTATTACGGTCTCTCGCAAGCTACCAACGCTCCGGCCGGGTATATCTTTAAGGTCACACCGTCAGGAACACGGACCCGATTTTACAATTTTCCGAGCGGCTGGCTGGTTGGATATTTCCCGGCGCCGCTTCTCGAATCCACCGATGGCAATCTGTATGGAGCCATTCCCTTGGGCGGCATAAATAGAACCGGCATGATCTACAGGCTCACGCTGGATGGCCGATTCACGCCGCTCTACACCTTCCCCAAAGGCAATGACGGCGTCCCGGCGACCTTGCTGGAAGCCAGTGATGGCAATCTGTACGGCGCCACACTGGGCAATCCCGCGGCGGGCGGAGCCGGCCAGTTGTTTCGGATTACCAAGCGAGGCGACTACACACGGCTTTACGAATGGAGCCAGCCGGCTAGGGACGGCGCCTGCCGTTGCGATTTGATCCAGGCCAGCGACGGCATGTTCTACGGGGCTACACAAGGCGCTGGAGCCACCGGCGCGGGCGTCGTCTTCGCCCTGGACGCCGGGCTGCCCAAACCGCACCCATGGGTCCGGGAATTTGACCCGCAGTCAGGTCCGCCCGGCACGCGAGTGCTGATCTGGGGACGCCATCTGCTCGCCGCCTCGGTAAAGTTCAACGGCTTACCCGCCGCCGCCGTTTCCAACAGCGGGGCGGACTACGTCGTCGCTCGCGTTCCCGCAGACGCCACGACCGGTCCGGTCACGGTAATCACGCCCGGCGGAACAGGCGTCTCGCGGAACCTGTTTACGGTGACGGCCAGTGCCCCGCCCGGCTCTCGAAAGCTCGCTATGCAAGGGAAGAATTCTCCACGGAATGCTCCTCCGACAGCGGCGCATCCGGGCATTTAAGCGCGGTCGGCAGCGAAAAGAAAAAAGTCGCGCCATGGCCCGCTACGGACTCGACCCAAATGCGGCCCCCGTACCGTTCCAATACCCGCTTGCAGATCGCCAAGCCAATCCCTGCTCCGGGAATGCTTCTGCCATGCAGGCGTTTGAACGCCACGAAGATCTTTTCCTGGTATTCCCGTTCGATTCCGATCCCGTTGTCTGCCACTGCGAATTGCAGCCCATCAGCGGATTCAAGGAACGTGACTTTGATCTTGGGCCGGTTGCAGCGGTATTTGATCGCGTTCGAGATTAAGTTTTGAAATAGCTGGACGAAATGCCCCTCGCCGACCCGCAAAACGGGCAGCCGGTCGGAGGCGATCTCGGCGCCGGTCTCCATGATGCTGGTTGACAGGTTCTGGATCACCTTCCGCAAGACCGCATTCATATCCGCCGGCGCTGTGACATTGTCGGATATCACGCCGATTTCGGCGTAGAGGAGCAGCGATCGCAACAGTTCCAGCATGCGGTCCGTGGCTTCGATGATATTAGCCAGACACACGGATCCCTGCTCGTCCAGCACGCCTCGATAGGATTTCGCGAGCAGTTGGGAATAGAGCGTCACAACCCGGAGCGGCTCCTGTAGATCGTGGCTCGCGATGAACGCGAGGCGCTCCAGATCCTCGTTGGACTGGGCCAGGTGCACGTTGGCGTCTCGCAACTGGGCGGTCCGCTCTACTACCCGCGTCTCCAAGTCCCGATTCAAGACCTCGATCTGGCGTAAGGAATGCTGCAATTCGCTTTCCGCCCGATCGCGCTCGGCGGCATATTCGCGCAACCGGCGGGCGGCCCAGAACAGAAGCACGAGGGTAACCACCACGGCCGCCATGAAAACGGCTTCTACTTCGCGGCTGATGAGGTTTTCGCGCTTGCCGCGGGCCAGCAGGAGCCGCTCCTCTTCTTCCATCATGCCCCGCCCGCATGTCCTTATGTTGCGCATCAATTGATCCGCCTGCTCGGCGATCCGAGGCGGCAGGCTGCCGCCGGCTGCACGCCTCTTTACCAGGTCGCGGGCTTCCTGGATCTGCGAAAGAGTTTCCCGAATGAATGAATCCAGCGTTGCCACGTTTCTTTGTTGCACTGGATTATCAATGGTAAGGCTGCGCACTTGTTCCAGTCGGAGCATGAGCTGCGCACTGTCGACATCTATGGCAAGGGAGCGCCGCTGGTCGCCCGTCAGGAAATACTGCGTGAGCGAGTCTTCGGCATCTACAGCAAGTTGCACGATGTCGCGCACCTGGGTACGCACCTCGTAGGTATGCGCGATCCACGCGCTTTCCAGCCGGAACTGTGTGCTCAGCCACATGGCGATGGCCGCCAATACCATGGGCACCAGAGCGATCCACAAGAAAGCGAAATGCGTCTGCTGCCGGAGAGGACCGCGGACGCCGGTGTGCCGAACCACCACGCTAAGGATTCTCTCATAAATTCAACTCTTCGCGGAAGCCTGGCGTCCGCGTTCGCGACGTCATCGGCCATTGCGTGAGAAACCTTACGGTTGGAGATGTTTTTTGTTGTGCACGAGCCTCTGCACGCGAGGCCAGGCCTGTGGTATCCTATATTCCGTAACCAAATCGAGATAAAGAGAAGACAAGGAGCAGCACTCAAGCATGGCACTGGCGACTGAAGCAAAGCGGCAGGTTATCACCCGGAATCAGCGTGGTAAGGCTGATACAGGGTCGCCGGAGGTTCAAATTGCCCTGTTGAGTGAGCGTATCACGCAGCTCACGGAACATTTTAAGACCCATCAGAAGGATCATTCTTCCCGCAAAGGCCTTCTGACCATGGTCGCGAAGCGGCGGCGTATGTTGACGTATCTTCGGGATACCAGTCCTGAACGCTACAAGTCGCTTCTGCAAAAGCTCGGCATCCGCCGCTAGCTCGGTCCCGCAAGGACCGCCCCGTCCTGTCAACTCCAGTCTCAGAGCGCCAGTCGTGCGACTGGTCTGATATGTCATTGGCCCCCGAGATCGGGCGGCCGAGGTTGGAGAGTTTACAATGTCACACACAGTTGAAATCGATCTGGGAGGCCGCCAGATCACCCTCGAAACGGGTAGAATGGCCAAACAGGCGAACGGCGCGGTAGTCGTTCGTTCCGGCGATTCCGTGGTGCTGGTCACCGCGTGCATGTCCGAAGAGCCGAAGCCGAATGCCGGTTTTTTCCCGCTTACGGTCGATTATCGCGAATACACTTACGCTGCCGGTAAAATCCCCGGTGGCTTCATCAAGCGCGAGGGACGTCCCTCGGAAAAAGAAATCCTGACCAGCCGGTTGATCGACCGGCCGGTGCGTCCGCTTTTCCCTGAAGGATTCCTGAACGAAACCCAGATCATCGCCATGGTCCTCTCGGCCGATCCCGAGCAGGACCCCAACTCGCTAGCCATCGTCGGCGCAGCCGCCGCACTGGCCATTTCCGATATTCCGTTTCACCACGTCCTGGGCGGCGTGCGCGTCGGCATGTTGAAAGGCGCATACGTCGCCAACCCGACCTACTCGGAGGGCCGCGAGTCCAGGCTGAATATCATCGTGGCCGCAACCGAAGGCGGCATCGTGATGGTCGAAGCCGGCGCGCAGCAGGCCTCCGAAGCGGAGGTCATCGGCGCCATCGATTTCGGACACGAATGCTGCAAAAAGATTGCCGCCGCCATCCATGCGTTGGTCGCCAAGGTCGGTAAGCCGAAGCGGGCCTTCGCAGCGCCCGCCCTCGACCCGGAGCTTTACAATCGCATTTCCGCGCAAGTCCGCGAGCAACTTACCGACGCGCTCAATACGCAGAAGCACCCCAAGCTCGAAAGCTACAGCCGGGTCGCCGAGTTGAAGAAGCAGGCTATCGCCGACCTGCCCGCCGAGCAGTTGGACGAGGGCAAAAAGTGCTACGACGCGCTGAGAGAGCGCATCTTCCGCGACGAGATGCTGAAGAACCATCACCGTCCCGATGGCCGCGCCTTCGACGAGATCCGCCAGATCACCATCGAAACAAGCGTCCTGCCGCGGACGCACGGCTCCGCACTGTTCACCCGCGGCGAAACGCAGGCCTTGGTGACGGTTACGCTGGGAACCAAAGACGACGAGCAGCGCATTGAGCTGCTGGAGCCTGGAGAAGCCTCCAAACGCTTCATGCTGCACTATAACTTCCCTCCATTCAGCGTTGGTGAAGTTGGATTTATGCGTGGACCAGGCCGCCGCGAAATCGGTCACGGCGCACTTGCCGAACGGTCTCTGCTGAACATCATTCCGCCGGAAACTACGTTCCCCTACACGCTCCGCGTGGTCAGCGACATTCTGGAATCCAATGGTTCCAGTTCCATGGCTACCGTTTGCGGCGCCTCCCTGGCCCTGATGGATGCGGGCGTCCCGCTGCCTTCCCATGTGGGCGGCATCGCCATGGGTTTGGTCAAGGAAGGCGACGATTACGCCGTCCTCACCGACATTGCCGGCGCCGAAGATCATTACGGCGACATGGATTTCAAGGTTGCCGGCACGCGCGAAGGCATCACCGCCCTGCAGATGGATATCAAGGTGCCCAACGTGACTGCGGCCATCATGCACGAAGCGCTGGAGCAGGCCCGCAAGGCGCGCCTATTCATCGTCGGCAAGATGGAGGAGGCTATCGCCCAACCGCGCGCCAACATGTCGCAGTACGCGCCGCGGATTTACACCATCCATATTCCGACCGATAAAATTCGTGATGTCATCGGGCCAGGCGGCAAGGTCATCCGCGGCATCATCGAGCAGACCGGCGTGAAAATCGACGTGGAGGACGACGGCACCGTGCATGTTTCCTCCGCCGACGAAGCCGCCGCCAACAAAGCCCTGCAGATCATCGGCGACATCACCGCCGTGGCCGAAGTCGGCAAGACCTACCTAGGCAAAGTCGTACGCCTGGTGGATTTCGGCGCGTTCGTCGAGATCTTCCCCGGCACCGACGGACTGCTGCACATCAGCGAGATCGCCGAGAACCGCGTGCGTGAAGTGCGCGACGAGTTGAAGGAAGGCGACCAGATTCTGGTCAAGGTCCTGGCGCTCGAAGGCAACAAGATCAAGCTGAGCCGCAAGGCCGTGCTGCGCGAACAGCGCGAGAAGCTGAAGACCAAGTAGTAGAAGCAAATTTAGGCCACAGATGAACACAGATAAACGCGGATAACGCACGGCGTGTTATCTGTGTTCGTCCGTGTTCATCTGTGGCTCATTTTCTTTTCTCATCAATCGCAGATTCGCCAGCGTGCGGCGATGCAGTCCGCTGAGTGCGCCAGGATGCAGGCGCACCAGCCACCAGGCCAGCCGCGCATAAAACGGGAACACGATGATGGCTTGATTGCGCTCCACGCCCCGAAGAATTTTGCGCGCGGCCTCCGGAGCGGGAACCAGGCGCACCGGCAGTTTCTTAAGAAACTCGTCCTTGTCGACCTTGACCCCGATGGCGTTTTCGTAGATGGCCGTATCTACGAATCCCGGACACGCCACGCTCACGCGCACGCCGAAACCGCGCGCCTCCTCGCGCAGGGCAGTTGAAAGCGCGACCACCCCGCTCTTGGTGACGGAGTAAGGAATCAGGCCGGGTTCGCCCACCAGCCCTGCCGCGGAAGCCGTGTTGACTATGTGGCCCGAGCCCTGCCGCAACATCACCGCGTAAGCCGCCGACGTTCCGTAGATTACGCCCCAGAGGTTGATATCAATGGCGTGGCGCCAATCTTCCAGCGTCAGGTCGCGCACTTCGCCGCCGACGCCGATGCCCGCGTTGTTGAACATGTAGTCCAGGCGGCCATGCTCGCGAACCGTGCCTTCGACCAGCCGTTCGACATCCGCGGCTTGCGTGACGTCCAGCCGTGCCGGGATGGCGCCGGAGATGGCTTGCGCGCCGGCGAAGTTGATGTCGGCAGCCACTACCGTCGCGCCGCGCCGCACCAACTCCTCGCACAACGCGCGGCCGATGCCCGAGGCGCCGCCGGTCACGATCGCCACCCGATTATTAAAGGCCATTCCGGGATTTTAGCGCGCCGGCGCCCATGCGTCTTTGCCGGCCGACGCGTGGCGCACCTCGGGCACGACCGCAATTCCCGACGGAATCCACGAACAGGCCGTCTCGCGCGTGTTCCGGCACCCGTCCGCCGGGTGCGCCAGAACTTGCCTGGTGGGCGCTTCCAGCGCGGCCGTATCTCTGGCTGCCACCACCGCCATGTCGTGATCCGCTTGGCTGACGCGCACCAGATAGATCAATCGCACGTGCCGCATTCCGCGCGGCAACTCGAACAGTCGCACTATGGGTTGCGCCCGCGGAACCGTTGCGCCGCTGCGCATGACCTTCGCGGATACAAACTCCACGCGCCGCGCCTTAACGGCGTAGTAGGACACTTCGTATCCGAGAAAGTCACTCCCCGCCGAAAGAGTGACTGTGTTGCCGCTGACCTGTTGCGCGGAAGGCTGCAAACGGTAGCCTCCGGATTTCAGTATGGGAGTGACTACCCGCAAACGCCAGCCCGGCTCCAGATCGATGAAGCTGGAGTTGGACGGCGTGATCGTTGCGTGCGTAGGCGCACGCACGCGGCCCGCGGAACACGCGGTCGACGCCAATGCCACCGCCAGGCTTACAACAGCCGGAAGTTCACCTCGATGACGGCCGCTACGGGCACCGGCTCGCCTTCCCTGGTTCCTGGTTTGAACTTCCATTGGCTGATCGCCTCGAGCGCATTTTCATCCAGACCGAGTCCCAATTCGCGCTGGATTCGCGCGTCTTGCGCCCGGCCATCGGTTCCAATCACCACCCGCACCACCACGGTGCCCTGCAGCCTGGCCACGCGCGCGGCTTCGCTATATTCCGGCTCCGGCTTATACAAAGGCACCGGCGCCAAGACACCTTTGCCAATGCGATACACGCCCGCGGGCATTGTGGGCATGGGCTTGGCGGAACCTTTCTGCAGAGCGCTGGCGCGATCCTCGGACTGTTTGGCCTCGTCCTCGCGAGACTGCTGGCGCAGGAATCCGCTATACACTCGCATGATCACAGCGGAGTCAGCCGGCTGGGTGTCCTTCGCCGCGAGCGCGCTCTGGTACAGCCGTTCCGCCTCGTCTGCGTTTTTTTCCGTCTGCCGGACCACGGCCATCCACATAAGCGCCATCGCCGGATGTTCGGGGTCCACCAGTTGTGCCTGTTGGTAGTAAGTGAAGGCCTGCGTGTAGTCCTTTCTCGTCATCGCGGCCAGCCCTAGATCCGTCAACGCCCGAGCCGCTTCCGGCCGATCTCCCAAAATCTGGGCCGCCTGGGCCAGCAGATCCGACCCGGCCATGCGGTCGCGCCTCTGTTCCAATTCCGCCAGCTTTACCAGCCCGACGCCGTATTCCACACTCTGCTCTCCGGCCGTCTGCGCGCGGATCGCCAGAGCGGCTTCCAGCAGCTTCCGCGCCACATCGTACTCCTTGGACTGCATGGCGGCCTGGGCCGCGGCGTCCAGCGTCTCGTAATTCCTCTGCGACTGGGCCGCCCGAATGGCGGCGTCGAGATCGGCTGGGACCGCCTGGCTATCCTGCGCGCGCATAGCCGCCAGGGGCAGAATCAACGCCACGGCGATTAGCGCGATGGCGAAGCGCGCCGGCCGGCCGGGCGCCGCGCGATCCACGCGCGAATCCAGGATCGCCAGCAGCCGGCCTTCGAGCTGCGAGCGCCGCGCCATGGCAGCCGCCGCCCATCCTATGACCGGACGCACTTGCATGGTGCGCGCGACTTCCAACAGGTGGCCGGCGTAATCGGAAGCACGCGCGCCGGCTGCGAGCACCAGGTCGTCGGCGGCGCGTTCCCGCTCCTTGAGGAATCCTCGCCATGCAGTCCACGCCACAGGATGCCACCAGTAGAATGCCCGGGCCATGCGCGCTATCAAATGCGTGACAGCATCCCCGCGGCGCACGTGCGCCATCTCATGCAGCAGCACCACCCGCCGCCGTTCTTCGCTCCATTGCGCGGCATCCGCGGGCATCAGGATTACGGTACGCCCCAGCCATAATGTCAGCGGCATGGAACCCGCCTCAGTCTGGAGCACGTCGACCGATTGCGTCACGGCGGGCACTGACACGAAGGGTTTCGCGGACCGGCGTACGTGCCAAGCGACGGCATACGCGGCCAGCATGCGCGCGAACCCCAGAAACGTGCCCGCCGCCCACACAAGCATCAGCCACACCTTCCAATCCGGCCGCCACCCCGTGCGATGGATGACTGCGTCCACGCCGGCGGAAGCAGCGGAATGCGCTGCGCCGGCGTACGCCGATGTTGAAGCGTTAACTCGAATCGACAAGTCCGGTAACCCCGCGCGCTCGATCGGAATGGGTAACGACGGCAATGCGGCGGAGAGGAAAGGCAACGCCAGAACCGCCGCAAATGCCGCCGTCCACACCAGGTGCCGCGCAGCCGCCGAACGCCGGCGCAACAGGACCACTGCGAACCAGGCCGCCCCCAGCACGACCGTGCTCTTCGCCGCCGCGCCAGTCAATATCGCAAACCAAGCTGTTTCGTTCCAATCGGGCATTTATTTGCCCTCCCTTCTGGCTTTTTCGATCATTTCCGCCATACGATCCAATTCCGCTCGCGTCAGCCGCGTGGCGGAGACATCCAGCAGCGCTGCTACCACCTGCTCCGGCGATTCCTTGAAGAACGTATCCACCAGGTGCTTGACGGCCGACCGCTTGGCCTTGTCGCGCGCCACCGTCGGCAAGTACACATACTTGAGCCCTTCCGCCTGGTGCCGGATGTGTCCTTTTTCCTCGAGCACCCGAAGCATGGCGCGCACCGCCGAGTAGCTCGGCGCGGCAGGCATGGCTTCCCGCACCTCCGACGCCGACGATTTGCCCCGCCCATAGAGGATGTCCATAATCTGCCGTTCCCGCCGGCTCAGCCCGCCCACCCGCTGGATTTTTAGCAGCATGCTAGAAAATTAGCACGTCTGGGAAATTGTGTCAAGCCCTCTGATCGGCGTTCATCCGCGGTCATCTGGCGGCCCATATAAGCCATCGGATACAATCTGCTCACATGTCCAATCCGAGCCGGCGCCGATTCCTGGAAAGCGCTGCCCTGTTGGCGGCCGTGCCCACGCGCCAACCGCATTACCTGCAGACCGCCGAGCGTCTGAAACCGCGGCTGCACGCGTCGCCCGTCGATCCGGTTCATATTGTCCGGCCGGCGCCGGATAGCGGCCAGTTCTTGCGCTGGCGCATGGAGCCGGTCTCCCCGGCGGCGGCGCTGCACGATCGCCTGATGCGGCGCGGTGACTCCACGATCCTCGATTTCGGCCGGCATCTCACCGGTCACTTCACCTTTTCCATCGCCGGCGAAGGTCGCGGCATCGACGCACCCACGCGCCTGAAGTTAACCTTCGGCGAGGTGCCGCCGGAAGTAGCGGAACCATTCGATCCCTATCACGGCGCGCTCAGCCGCGCCTGGCTGCAGGACGAAGTCATCAACATCGATGTGTTGCCAAGCACCGTGGAATTGCCGCGGCGCTACGCCTTTCGCTTCGTAAAACTCGAAGTAATCGATACTTCGCCCAACTACGCCGTGCGCTTCGATCACGTGCGCGCGAAGGCGTTTTCTTCCGCGGCCGGCACGCCGCCGCCTTTGCCCGCGTCAGCTTCCGAACTCCAGCGCCGCATCGACGCCGTCAGCATCGCCACGCTCCGGGACTGCATGCAAACGGTCTTCGAAGACGGTCCCAAACGCGACCGGCGCCTGTGGATCGGCGATCTGCGTTTGCAGGCGCTCACCAACTACGCCACCTTCCGCAATTACGATCTGGTGAAGCGCTGCCTGTATCTCTTCGCCGCCTTTCCACGCGAAGACGGCATGGTGGCCGCGTGCGCTTTCGAAGATCCCCAGCCGCATCGCGGCCACGAGTATATCATCGACTACGCAGCGCTGTACGCCGCGGCCGTTCTGGATTATGCCGGAGCCTCCAACGATTGGGCCGCCGCGCAGGAATTATGGCCGGTGGTACGGAAGCAAATGGAGATTCTCTCGGGCTACATCTCGAGCGACAGCCTATTCGCCGCGCCAGCCAAAACCTGGGTCTTCATCGACTGGAACAACGCGCTTGACCGTACCGCCGCCATGCACGGGGTCTTCGTTTATAGCTTGCAACAGGCGCGGACGCTGGCGCACAAGGCTGGCGATACCCGGGCCGCATCCGATTTCGACCGTCGCATCCGCCAAATGATAGCGGCTGGCCGCGCAGCCTTTTACGATGCCGCGCAACGCCTCTGTGTCAGCGGTCCCAAGCGGCAGATCTCCTGGGCCAGCCAGGCGTGGATGGTTCTCTCGGGAATCGTCACGAAAGAGGAAGGCGCGCCAGCTTTCCGCGCCCTGCGCGAGGCGCCGGATGCCGTCCGCCCCGGCTCGCCGTATCTGTATCACTACGTTGCGGAGGCCATGCTTCAGTGCGGTCTCCGTCAGGAAGCGCTGGACCTCATCGAATCGTATTGGGGAGGCATGGTGAAGGCCGGCGCGGATACCTTCTGGGAGGTCTACGATCCATCGAACGCCATGCTGTCTCCCTACGGCAGCGTGCTGGTGAACAGCTATTGTCATGCATGGAGTTGCACGCCGGCATACTTGTTGCGAAAGCATCCGGGCAAGGCGGACGCTACGTAGCCTGCAGAGCCTCGGCGATCTGCTTCTCCTCGATCGCCCCCTCGCGGATCACCTTCCAGTACGGCTCCGTAATATCCACTGTCGTCGCGCCTTCGCCGATGCACGCGCCCGCGTCCAGCACCAGATCGACGCGCCCGTCCATCATCCCAAATACCTCGATACCACTGCGGCAGGTCGGCGACCCGGACATGTTGGCGCTGGTGGAAATGAGGGGCTGGTTCAAAACCGCAATCAAAGCGTTCGCGATCTTGCCGCGCGATTGCCGCAGCGCCAGCCGGCCGGTATTGCCCGTCACCTTTAATGGCACGCGCGCCGAAGCCGGCACGATGATCGTCAGCGGTCCCGGCCAGAATCGCCGCGCCAGTATGAAGAAGCGGTTGTTCAGCTCGGAGGCCAACTCCTCGGCCATGATTACGTCGGCCACCAGCAGCGGGAGGGAGCGCTGCATCTCGCGCCCCTTGGCGCGAAACACCTCGGCCACCGCGCGTAAGTTGAACGGATCGGCCACCAGTGTGTACAGCGCATCGCTGGGAACGGCCACCACCTTCCCCCGGCGAACGGCGGCAGCGGCGCGCTCGATAGACTCCGGTTGCGGGTTCTCCACGTCCACTTCCAGTAGATCGGTTGCCATTAACGGGGTCCCATCGCCTCCGCGACATCGATGGCCATCTGGTAGCGGCCAAACGGTGCGCTCAATTGCACGCCCTGCACCATGCACCGCACCCGCTCCACCATCTCGCGCGCGATGGCCACGCCTTCCTCGCGCCCGCGCTCCGCATTGTCCACCTGCCGCATGCGCTCCATGAAATGCTCCGGCACCGGCACGCGCAGTTCGTTCACCATAAACTCGGCATTGCGGAAGCTCGTCAGCGGCCAGATCCCGCAGATCACCGGAATCTTTACGTGCGCGATGCGCCGCAGAAACTGCTCGAGCAAACCCAGATCGAAGACCGGCTGCGTCACCACGTACTCCGCACCCGCCTGCACTTTCCACTCGAAGCGGCGGATCTCCTCGTCCATGTTCAGCGCGCCGGGATTCACGCCCACCCCGATCAGCAGCGCCGTCTGCGATCCCATCGGATTGCCGCCAATATCCAGGCCGTGGTTCAGATTGTTCGCGATATTCACGAGGCCGATGGCGTCCACGTCGAAAACAGCGGTGGCATCCGGATAGCTGCCCATGCGGGGCGGATCGCCCGTGATGCAGATCAGGTTGCGCACGCCCGCGCAGTGCGCCCCTAGCAGCTCCGATTGGATGCTTAGAATGTTGCGGTCGCGGCAGCAGAAGTGGTTGACCGCCTCGATGCCGGCCTCCCGCTGAATGATCTGGCAGGTAACCTGGGAGCTCATGCGCGCGCTGGCCCGCGGGCCGTCAGGCACGTTGATGCAATCGATCCCATGTGCGGCGCACAGTTTGGCGCCGGCAATCTCCCGCGAAGCGTCCACGCCGCGCGGCGGCAGGATCTCCACGAATGCCACGAACTTCCCGTCCGCCAGCTTCTTCCCTAATTTCGATTTGTCCGCCACCGGCACTTTGGCCATCGCCTGCGCCTTGGCCCGCGGCTCTTCCACGGTGACGCCCAACTTCTTCTGCACCGGCTGCAGCGAGCGCGCCTCGGCGTGGATCAGTTTGATATGCTCCGGCGTAGTGCCACAGCATCCGCCCACGATGCGTACCCCCGCCCACAGCAGCCGCCGCGCATACTGCGCCATGTACTCCGGCGAGCACAGATACAGGTTGCGGCCCTCCACGCGCACGGGCACCCCCGCGTTGGGCATCGCGCTGATCGGCTTGGCGGTGAACGCCATCATGCGCTCCACCGTTTCGAGCGTGGTCTTGGGACCCACCGAACAGTTCACCCCAATCACGTCCGCCGGCCATTCATCCAGCTTCCTGGTGAACTCTTCGGTCTCCGTGCCACCTGGCAGATTGCCGTTATCGTCGATGGTGACGTGCGCCACGATCATGACATCCGGCCCGGCCGCCTCCCGCGCCGCAAACAGCGCCTCGCGCATCTCGTCCAGATTGCCGAAGGTTTCGAGCACCAGCAAATCGACTCCGGCTTCCAAAAGCACCTCGGCCTGCTCGCGGAAGATGGCGCGCGCTTCGGCGAACGATGTCGGTCCCAGCGGCTCGATGTGCGCGCCCAACGGACCGATCGCGCCCGCCACGAATGCCTTTTCGCGCGCCGCCTCGCGCGCCAGCCGTACACCCGCTTCGTTAATCGCGCGCAGCTTCTCGGCGAATCCGAAGGCCGCCAGCCGCATGCGGTTCGCGCCGAAAGTGTTGGTCTCCAGGATCTCGGCGCCCGCCTTCACATACTCCTGGTGAATCTGCCGGACCATGTCCGCGCCCGAGAGATTCAGCTCGTCGAAGCAGCGGTTGATGAACACACCGCGTGAGTACAGCATCGTCCCCATGGCGCCGTCGGCCACCATGGCGCGCCGCGCGAGCTGCTCTCGAAACTCTTCAGCGCGGGTAGTGGAAGCGACGGGCATAGTGAGGATATTCGGATCTGTGAGTCAGTGGCGCGCTCCGAATACCGTGATTTTACCGCATATGGGGTGGTACCCGTTGGTACCGGTCTGGCGGCATTTGATTGACGGCGTCTCTCGGATCGGTTACACCTCAACCATTAAGGATACTATTGCGACGGCGGTACTCGGCGCGCTGGTCGACGACGGCTGAGATCCTGAAGCGGGCATCACGCCACTGTCGGTGGGTACGTCTCGACTTGCCCTGGCCGCGGCGCCGTTTTTCACTTGACCTTCTGACGATCACCGCAGCTTAAGCCTGATCCGCATGGCGCCCACGTACTGATCCGCGGCGCCATAGTATCCGATCAGATCCAGCGCATCTGCCGCACCTGCCACCGCGCCTTCCAGAAAAATCACCTTGGGCACCGTCCCTACGCGCTCCCACGTCAGGCTGGGCACAATGAACGAACGGTCGCAGCGCGCCACCACCCGCCGCGGATCCGTCTTGTCGAATAAGATCCATCCCGGCCCATAGACCAGCTTGTCGTCGGCGCCATTGTACAGCAGCAGGATACCCTCGGACGTCACCAGCGGCGGCGGCCCCGGCTCCATCACCCGCGCATCGAACGCACCGGCGCGACGCTCCAGCACGGGCTGGCTGGTGGCATCCGCCCAATGCAGCAGATCCTCCGAACTCGCAAGGCCCATGTAGTCGCGCTCCTTCCCGTCTGGGTCACGCCGCGTGCCCAGATAATACATCCACCATTTGCCGCCGATGCGCTCCGGCACAATCGCGCCCGATTTCGTCCAGCCGGTGACCCAGGTTCCTTTGTAGGCCGGCAAGATCACACCTTGCCGCCGCCAGTGGCGCAGGTCGCTGGACGTCGCCAGGCAGAGCTGCGCGTCGTGCCGGTTGTAGCCCGTGTACGTCATGTACCAAGTGGCGCCGATCCGCAGCACGCGCGGATCTTCCACGCCGCCGCCGCGCTCGTAGGGCGCAGCCGGGGCCAGCACCGGTTGCGGCTCGGCCTTGAAGTGCAGCCCGTCGGCGGATTCCGCATAGCCGATGCGCGACGTGCCATGGGCGTCCCGCGCGCGAAACAGCAGCACGATCTTGCCATTCAGCATCACCGCCGCGGGGTTGAACGCGCCTGCCTCCATCCAGGCCGGCGCAGCAGGCTTCAGCACCGGCTGATCGCTCAGGCGCCGTGCGTCGACAGTGACCGCCGGCGCAGCCACTGCCAGTGCGGCGGCCAGCGCCGTAATCATTCCGATACGCATGGCTTAAAGTAATATACTGTTTTCTTGCGCAAACGCAACCTATATTCGATTCTCCTGCTTGCCACGGTCCTGTTGGCCGCGGTCCTGGCCGCGCAGACCGCGCCCAAGACGCAGTTCGCGCCCATCCAGGATTACATCCGCAAAATGTGGAGCGTGCTGACCCGCTCGAACCAAAACCTGGCCAAGGCCGCCGTCGATCCCAAATACCAGCCGTTGGCCAACGGCCGCTGGCCCGTCTACATTCCGGCAAAGCAGGACCTGGCGCACGTCACGCAACAACTCCGCAAAGAGATGGCGCCCGCCGATTTCGAGAAGATCGAATTGCGCAAGTTGCCGGGTGACGCTGCAACCGCTAAGGAACAGGGCCTGCTGTATCTCCCGCGGCCTTACGTAGTGCCGGGCGGACGCTTCAATGAAATGTACGGGTGGGACAGTTACTTCATCCAAGTCGGCCTGCTGCGCGATCACGAAGATGCTCTGGCCAAAGATATGGCCGACAACTTCCTGTATGAGATTCGGAACTACGGCAAGATACTGAACGCCAACCGCACTTATTACCTCACTCGTTCGCAGCCGCCGTTCCTGACTCAGATGCTGCTCGGCGTTTATCAGCGCAGCAAGGATCGCAAATGGCTGGCGGATGCCGTGCCGGCCGTCGAATCGTATTACCGCTTCTGGACCTCCGAGCCGCATCTCACGCCCTCAACGGGTCTGTCGCGCTATTACGATCTGGGCGACGGGCCCGCGCCCGAGTCGCTCTCCGCCGAGAAGGATGCGCAGGGATTCACACACTACGACCGCGTGAAAGAGTATTACCGCACCAATAAGGTCACCGATTACGACGTCGGCGAATTCTATGACCGCAAGCGCGACATACTGACCGACCTGTTTTACAAGGGCGACCGCTCCATGCGCGAGTCGGGCTTTGATCCTTCCAACCGCTTCGGCCCTTTCAGCGTGGATATCATCCACTACGATCCGGTATGCTTGAATTCCCTGCTCTACCTGATGGAAAGCCAGACCGCCGAAATTATGGAGATCGCTGGCCGCAACGCCGATGCAGGCGCATGGCGCAAACGAGCCGCCGATCGCGCCGCTGCCATCAACCGCCTGATGTGGGACGAGCGCGACGGTCTGTATTACGACTATAACTTCGCCCACAAGACCATCCGCCGCTATCCGTTCCTGACTACGTTCTATCCGCTATGGGCAGGCATCGCCGGCAAAGAGCAGGCCGCTGCCGTCGAGCGTAACCTGCCGAAATTCGAGCGCCCCGGCGGTCTCGCCACCAGCACTTTCGAGAGCGGCAATCAATGGGACCTGCCCTTCGGCTGGGCGCCCCTGCAGATGATCGCCGTGGAGGGCTTGCGCCGCTACGGTTTCAAAGCCGACGCCGACCGGCTGTCGCACGAGTTTCTATCGTTGGTTGAGGACGAGTACGCCAAGGTCGGCTTCATCGTGGAAAAGTACGACGTAGTGCGCCGCGGCACCGACAGCAGCAGCATCAAATACGGCTACCAGTCCAACCAGGCAGGCTTTGGCTGGACGAACGCGGCATACACCAAGCTCCTAGACGAAATGCATTGACGTCCAAGGCCAAACCACCTCGCGCCAGGCTGGACCGGGGTCCAGCGCCTCGACTTGGTCGATCAACTCCGCTTGCCCGTATGCTTGCTTCACTTGCCCCAAATAGGCGGCATTCGTTGGGAATCCCGTTGGAGTCCGTGCCTGACGCTTGGGCGCGAACCATTGCGGGTCGCGATGCAGCGGGTCCACGATTTCACCATCGCGCACGATCATGGAGTCATACTGCGCGCCAGCTATGGCGAACTGTTCGAAGCCAGCCGGGTCGCCGCTGCCGAAGAAGCGGAAGCGCCCGTCGTCGAGGCGCAGGCCGCAGGCGATCAGGTAGAAGCGCAGGGCTTTGAACTTCCAGCTTACGGCTCCCACGCGCGCGGGCCACTCGCCGAACTTGCGATGGAAGCAGAGGATGGAGAAGAACAGGTTTTCGAAGCTGTCGCGGCCCCAGGGTTCTAGCAGGACCGTATCGGCGGGACCGGTGAGGCCCGCCGCGCGCGCGTATTCGAGCATGCCTCCGGCCTCCGAGTTGGAGACTTCCGGAAAAAGCTGCGGGCGGGAACGGCCGCCGCTCAACGCCAGCGCCTGATAACCCTCGCCGGCGTAAATATCGAAGGCATCCCTGACGTGCGTCTCGTAGATGCGGTCTTCGTTCTGATATCCGCCATGCCAGCGGCCGTTCTGGTAGATCGCGTGGCCCGCCAGCATCAACAGGCCGCCGTTCATTCGACAGTCACACTCTTGGCGAGATTGCGGGGCTGGTCGACATCGCAGCCGCGGCGCACGGCGATGTGATAGGCCAGTAATTGCAGGGGCACGATTTCGAGGATGGGCGCCAGAAGGTCGTTGGTGGACGGGATCTCGATTACGTGGTCGGCGGTCTTGTGGGCTTCATGATCGCCTTCGCAGGCAATCGCCAAGACGGTGCCTTCGCGGGCTTTCACCTCCTGGATGTTCGATAGCGTCTTCTCATAGAGCAGGCGGCTCTCGTCGCTGGCGGGATCGCGCGTGGCCAGCACGACCACGGGCAGATTCTCGTCGATTAGCGCGTTGGGGCCGTGTTTCATTTCGCCGGCGGGATAGCCTTCCGCATGGATGTAGGAAATCTCTTTCAGCTTGAGCGCGCCCTCGAGCGCGATGGGAAAATGAATGCCGCGGCCGAGGAAGAGAAAATCGCCGGCGCGGAAGAATTTGCGCGCCAGATCTTCGTACTGTGTGTCGTGCTGCAGGACGTGTTCCAGCTTGCCCGGGATACGGCACAACTCCTGCACCAGGCAGCGCGACGCGGACTCATCCAGGTTGCCGCGCTCCTGCCCCAGATACATGGCCAGGATGAACAGGGCCGTCAATTGGCAGGTAAACGCCTTGGTGGAGGCGACGCCGATCTCCGGACCCGCGTGGGTGTAGATGGCGCCGGCGGCTTCGCGCGTGATCATGGAGCCGATGACGTTGCAGATGGCCAGCGTGCGGGAGCCTTTCTGCTTGGCTTCGCGCTGCGCGGCGAGCGTGTCGGCGGTTTCGCCGGATTGCGAAATCACCACGGTGAGGGTGCGCTCGTCGAGCAGCGGATCGCGATAACGGAATTCGCTGCCGTAATCGACTTCAACCGGTATGCGCGCCAGTTTCTCGATCATGAACTTGCCGCATAGCGCCGCGTGCCAGCTGGTGCCGCAGGCGATGATCTTCACTTGCTCAAACTCGCGGAACTGCTGCCGGGTGATATCCATTTCATCGAGAAAGATGCGGCCCGTATCCTGGCTCACGCGGCCGAGCGTAGTATCGCGCACGGCGCGCGGCTGCTCGTAAATCTCCTTGAGCATGAAATGCTTGTAGCCGCCCTTTTCAGCCATGATGGGGTCCCACAGGATGTGGGACACCTGGCGGTTCACGGGGCGGCCCTCGAAATCGTTGAGATGCACGCCTTCGGCGGTGAGGACGGCCATGTCGCCATCGGCCAGGAAAATGATGTCGCGGGTGTGATTCAGAATGGCGGGCACGTCGGAAGCGACGAAGTATTCGTTATCGCCCAGACCGATGACTACCGGCGGTCCGGAACGCGCGGCGACGATTTTGTTTGGATCGGTGCGGGCGATCACGGCCAGGGCGAAGACGCCGGTGAGCTCATGGACCGCGGCGCGCACGGCTTCTTCGAGATTCCCCTCGAAATGTTTCTCCACCAGGTGGGCGATGATTTCGGTGTCGGTCTGGGTCTGGAAGTGGTGGCCTTCCATTTGTAACTGCTGCTTCAGGGACAGGTAGTTTTCGACGATGCCGTTGTGCACCACGACGATGTCGCCCGTGCAGTCGCGGTGCGGGTGGGCGTTTTCTTCGGTCGGGCGGCCGTGGGTAGCCCAGCGCGTGTGGCCGATGCCGTAGGAGCCGTCGATGGGATTAAGGCGGATGGCTTCTTCGAGGTTGCGCAGCTTGCCGGAGGCGCGGCGGACGGCGAGCTGGTCGTCGTCACAGTAGACGGCGATGCCGGCGGAGTCGTAACCGCGGTATTCGAGGCGCTTGAGGCCTTCCAGAATGATGGGGACGGCCTTGCGGTTCCCGATGTATCCGACGATGCCACACATGCATTAATTATAGGGGGGCGGGTGGTGGGTTTTGGGCGATGCGGGCGGGGCTGTCGATGGTTAGCGGAGGGAACGGCCGCGAGTTAGTGGTCCGGCCGCGCGATGCGGGTGAAATGCTGGTTGCGGACGCCCTGGATTTTCTGGGCGCCATTACCCAGGGTTTCGATCTGGCCGACGCGCGGTCGATGATCGCGAGTGCTCTCGATGTTCTGGCGCCGAGCGTGCTGGAGGCAGGCAGGCCTTTGCCGGTTCCTGACCCCAATGCGGCCGCTGACCCTGACTTGGTGGAACTGGTGCCGCTGACGGTCCAGCGCCGGGGCGTCGCGCGTTTGAAAAGGCAACGAACTCCTCGCTCACTTTAAGGTGCAGGGGTGCCGTTTGGATCGTGAAGGAGGCCGGCATACGATTTATGCCAATCCGGCCACTGGCCCGAAGGCGACGGTCACGCATCACGCAGAAGTCAGAAAATCGCTTCGCGTAGAAGATCTGTCAACAGCTTGCGATCAGGCCGATTCGCTGACGGCCGGACCCAACCAGCAGATCTTTATCTGCGCGCTCTAGTTGTCGCTGCCGAATGTGAGGCTCGTCGAGGCCTCAAAGTGACGGTGATTCCGGTATTCCACGGTCGTCCGGCGGATGCTGCCATCTGCCCGGCGAGAGACAAACTCGGCCGAAACGGGGACCAGGTACGAGGCCTCCCCGATTTTCACGTAGTCCCACGACTCCACTACCAAACGTCGATCTAGAAAAAACTCCTCGCCAAAAGCCGCCGGCTTCTTCTTCGTATCGGATGACGTTCCCGCGCGTGGCATCGACCAAAATTCGCCCGGTCCTGGCAGGATTGTATCGGCCTACGCGTGGATTTGGGGTCTCGCGGAGGGGATAGGCTGGGAAACATCCTCCCGGCGGAGAGCTGAAACGGTACACCAGCAATTGCTGCCCCGCGGTTTCCTCGCTCCCTGAGAAATCGATACGGGTCGAACAGGTCTTATCAAACACCGGCTTCAGTTCGCGTCCGAAGGCCTCCCAATGCATCCCGTCCAGGTCGTTGAAAGTGTAGTCCCAGGGTTTGCCGTTCCGCCGGATGTGTTGACGTGTTAGGCGAGCGTTCTTAACCGAAATCTCGGACTCAATGGTGTCTTCGAGCCGCCACTGTTTCGCCGTGAGGTCGCTGGAGTATCGCTTGGCCACTTCGTCCGCCACAAAGTTCGGCAGCTTGGAGACATACTCCAGATTCACCTGGCGCACGCGTTCTAATTCGCCTGGAGCCCCTGTCCGGCCGCCGGCGCTAATCGGCTCAAGCTGCTTCAGGAGGTTTTCTCCGTGTTGCCACGATAAGGTGGCAACCACCACGGCTAGTTCCTCCGTCGACGCAGGTCGCAGGAAACGGAGGTCCTCCAACTCCATGTGTTGGTGAAGCTCTGCAACGGGATCGTATACCGTCCGGATCGGCTTGCAGGCGATCTGCACCTGGTCACCGATGTTGAAGCGCGCGGCGATGGCGCTCGCGGACAGATCGACCGCCCTGGGCAAAACGGCATCCAGCAGCCGTCCATCGGCAAGCCGAATTGAGATCGATCGGTGCCTCAGCCGTTCGAGGCTCCCGAGGAAGACAGGGTTTCCAGCGAAGGCGGGGCCACACTGCAAAAGAACGACCAGAAGAGCGGCAATCGGGCTGCGTCCGAGGTATGTGGACATGGCGACACCGTGGCAATTTCGTCGCCATAAATGCGCGGCTATAAACAAGCGGCTTTGGAGTACGAGGTAGTGATGTCCTGTCACAGCGTCCGATCTTGGTCACAGTCGAAGGAACTGGCTCTACCGGTAAGCCAGAAACACCGCAATGCGGTCCCATCGATCCCCGCCCCACACTCCTGGCCCGATGTGGTAGCCCCTCTGTCGCAGCAGGTCTTCCGGACTCTGGCTGAGTTTCCAATTCTTGTGGTTATACCCGACCCACACGCGATTCGCGGTGATTTCCTCCACACCCGTCACATTCACCAGATTCCAATGTAGGTGGTAGTGCGACTCCAGGAAGTAAGTCATGGGGAAGGCGAGGTACGGGTCCAGGAAATCGATGGTGACCGGGCCTGGCGCGCGGCTATTCAGCTCGACTAACTGGCCGGCGAGAACATCCATGTTATTGCGCAGCTCGGGGTAGAGAGTCACGCGGTAGATACCGAAGGCGCCCCAGGATGCGGCGATCAACAGCACCGCGAGGCGCAGCCATTTCGGACGCAAAGCCGTCAGGCCCAGCGCCAGTAGCGCAATGAAGGGGACGGCGGAAACGATCAGGTGGCGGTTGCCCCATATGGAGTTACGCATCATGTTGCTAAGCACGTAAGTCAAGTACGGAGGCAGAAAGGCCAGCAGCGCCGCGAACCAGAGCAGCGATTTTTGGTCCGGCGGGGCAGCGCGGAAAACGCGCCAGAGTCCCGCCACCATGAAGCCCAATAGAAGAAACACCATCGCGGAGGCCACTGGCACGGGCCACACCGTGCCGATGCAGCCCACGTAATACCACCAGACGTCCCCGATTTTGGGGTGGCGGATCCAGCCGAGATTTGGCCCCAGGCCTCCCTTGGCGATGGCGGCCTGGGCGGCGGCGTAGGCCCAGGGCGCAAACAACATCGCGATCCCGGCGCTTCCCAGCAGGAAGTATTTGAATTTGCGCCGGTCGAACAGCAGCAGGTGCAGGCCCTCGATGCCGATCACCATCCAGGCGAAGTATTGCGTGTAGACCAGCAGCAGGTTCACCGCCAGCAAGGCCAGTAGCGTTCCGCTGCGGCCGCGGCTCAGGAAGTAGTTAAACAGCGCCACGGAGATCACGCTCAGCAGGAAGAAGAGGGCGTACATGCGCACGTAGCGGGCGTGGAACACCTGGGAATCATTAACCAGTAGCAGGGCGAAGGCGATGAGGCGCGCCAGCGGGCCGAGTTGAAGCTGCCGGAAAACGATCCAGGCCGGGACCAGGGCCGCCGTCGACAGCAGGAAAGGCAGCAGGCGCAGCCAGAGGAGCGATTCCCCGCCGATCCGCACCCATAGCCATAGCAACAGATAGAAAAACGGTGGGTGGACCACGTCGGCCCGTACCGATAGCAGCAAGTGGGGAATCGTGTAGCGGGCGCAGAGCAGGCTGAAGATTTCGTCGGAGTCCAGGCAGAAGGTGGTGAGGTTGTAGAGCCGGACGGCCACGAAGCCGGCCAGCAAAAAACATAGGATGGGATTTTCCAGCCGTCGCCAGCGCGCGGCCGGCGATTTCATGCCGTCCCCTTAGCAATTGCCGGCGCGGGTCTTAGATGCAGCTTTTGTCTCACGCGCGCGGGAAGATTCAATGTTGCCAGCCAATACATGAGTGCGATTAATACCAGGCTGGCGGCGGCGCATTGCCCGATGGTCAGGTGTTCTTTGGCGAACCAGAACCAGCGGCCGTAGACCAGCTCCACGTGCACCCAATATATCAACAGGGAGTTGATGCCAAGGCGCCGCATGAAGCCCAGCCGGTCGGGTTGCTGAGCCGCGGTCCACACGAAGCCGGCCGCTGCCAGCGCCAGAACGATGCCGAGGCGGATATAAATAAGACCGGGGCTGTTCAGCCAGAAATCGGAATCGGGATAGAGCGAGAACGGCAGGTTGGAGAAGTAGTGCGCGGTAACCACCAAAGCCAGGCCGAAGACGGCGGACCATTGCATGATGCGGTCGCGGGCGGCGGGGGCCAGACGAAGCAGCGCGCCGAAACCGGCGCCGAAGGCGATATAGGCGGCATCGGGAAAAAAACTGAAGAATGCCTTGTTGGGCACGATGTAGTTACGGACCAGCCAGGGTACCCCGGACCAATCCAGCATGGAAACCACCGGCGCGAGCGCGGCGATCGCCAGACCCGCCGCCGCGCACCAGGTGACGCGGCGGGCCGGTGAAAGCAGCGCGATAGGGGAAAGCACGGCCACCCCGAACGCCATGCAGTTTAATATGTCCACGCGGACGATCTCGGTCCAGGGATTCCCCCACGCGAAAATCCACAATTGCAGGCGAAAAGCAAAGGCGATCACGGCCAGAAAGGCGGCACGGGAGAGGGCTGACCTGAAGCGGGCGGCCGGCGGCAGGCCCTGACGGTCGGCGCGATCGAGGCGGAAGCCCAGCGTCACCCCGACAAGAAAGAGAAAGATGGGGGCCGGCATTCCCCCGATGAATTGTGACAGAACGTAAACCGGGTGGTTGTGGAGATCGGCGCGTGCGAAGGAATTGAAGAGGTGGCCCTGGAGCATGATCACGACGCCCAGACCCCTGAGCCAGTCCAGCGCGAGCACCCGGTCGGAGTACATTCCACAGCAATCGTCGCACCCGGCGGCACCGTTTTCAACCCGGTGAGGATTTTTGAACGGCACGAAGGCGCTCGGAAGGCAGGACAGGCGACGAACTATCTAGTCTAGAATCAGCTACTTAGTTGTACATTTCGATTACATCCGCAGTCTATTGCAGCCCGCCGCCATAGAGCGCATGCTCAGAAGCGAGCTTGAGGATTGGAGATCGTTAACCATGCATAACAAACATTCTTTTGGAACGAGCGTTCGGCTACGGGTGCGTTGGGCTTTGCGAATGGCGGCCGCGCGTCGGCACCGGCAGTACCGTGGCTAAGGGAATAGGGGGGAACCATGGAAGTCGTGCAGATAGAAGCCAATCGTACGGAGCGATATCGGGATGCGCGTATCGAGGTGGATTTTCACAGCCAGATGGTGTGGCTCGACCGGATGCCGGTGCGGCTCACGCGTCTGGAGTTTGAACTGTTGTCCAAGCTGGTCATCAGCGCCGGCGACATTGTACCGCGCAACACATTGATGCTGGATGTTTGGGGGTACGGTCCGGAAGTGCATTCGCGCACCATGGATGTGCATCTTCGGCGCCTGCGGGTGAAGATGGGATCGTACGGGCGGCAGCACATCGAGACGGTGTTCGGGCTGGGTTACCGGCTGCAGCCTTGTCTGGTGGAAGCGCCCATGGTGCAGGCGGTTAGCGCGTAAAGTTTGAACCTTGGCGGCGGCTGTGCTACCTTTTTGAAGACAGCACAGGAGGAGAGCATGCTCAACCGCCGGGAATTCTTTCTGCGCAGCGCGGCCACCGCTGGCGCGGCTGCGTTCGCCAATTTTCCCTACCATTTGTACGCTGGCGCCACGCAGAAGCTGGCGTCGGATCGCGTGAAGCTTGGCCCCATGAAAGTCGAAGTCAGCCGGCTGGCGCAGGGCAGCGGCACCGACGGCGCCGGCGGCAGTTCCAATCAGACGCGCAAGCTGGGGATGCGCGGACTGGCGGACCTGTTCGATGCGGCCTACGACAACGGGGTCACGCTGTGGGATTCGGCAGATCAATACGGTACGCATCCGCATGTAAAGGAAGCGTTGAAGCGCGTGCCACGCGAAAAAGTGGCTATTCTCACCAAGACGCACGCCTCCACCGAAAAGGAAATGCGCGACGATCTGGACCGTTTCCGCCGCGAACTGGGCACCGACTATATCGACATCCTGCTGCTGCACTGCATGATGGATGGCGATTGGCCGGAGCGCAAAAAAGGCGCCATGGCGGTCATTTCCGAAGCGCAGGAAAAGGGCATCGTGCGCACACACGGGACATCCTGCCACACGCTGGAAGCATTGAAGGCGGCGGCTGCGAGTCCTTGGGTGCAGGTGGATCTGGCCCGCATCAATCCGGCGAAGGTGATCATGGATGCCGATGTGCAGACCGTGGTTGGGGTTCTCCGTCAGATGAAGGCGTCGGGCAAGGGCATCATCGGTATGAAGATCCTGGGCGCGGGCGCGCTGCGCAAGAAAGCGGACGAGAGCTTGCAGTTTGCGCTGTCGCTCGATTGCGTGGATTGCTTCACGATCGGCGCGGAAAGCCGCGAAGAGATGGTGGATTTGACGCGCAAGATTCCGGCAGCCAGCGTAAGAGGGTAGTCATGAGGCAGACCACCAGAAACGATGGTCTGCCCCACGTGCATTCTTTCAGACGCGAAATACGATGATCAGGGTGTAGAGCGCCAGCGATTCGATCAGCACCAGGCTTAACAGCAGGGCGAAACGGATCGCGGCGGCGGCTCCCGGATTGCGTCCCATGCCCTCGCAGGCGGCGGCTGCGGCTTTGGCTTGCGCCAGGCCGCATAGGCCGGATGCGATGGCCATGGCGAAGGCGGCGATAGCCACCCAGTTAATGGCAGGGGCGGCGGCGGTGCCGGTCGGGCCTTGCGCCAGCATCGGGCAGGCGAGGGCGGCCAGAACCGCAACTAACAGTAACAAGCGTGTCTTCATTGAACTTGCTCCTTCAAATTAAGATCGCCCCCAGGAGGTGGTTCCCGTCATCCTCGTACAGCCGGTCTCACACTGAAGGGGCGGCATAAAGCCGTGGATTAATGTTCGTGCGATACTGCTCCGCCCACGTACATCATGGAGAGCAGCACAAAGATATAAGCCTGTAATAAAGAGACGAAGACGTGTAGCCCCATGAAGATGGCAGGCGCCACCAGATAAGTCAGGCCGAGAAAGACCAGGGTCACCTGCTCGCCGGCAAACATGTTGGCGTAAAGACGGACGCTGAGGGACAACGGCCGGGCCAGGTGGCTGACGATTTCAATGGGCAGCATGAGCGGAGCGAGCCACCACACCGGGCCGGCAAAGTGCGCCGCGTATTTCAAGGGGCCCTGCTCGCGCACGCCCTTCAGGTTGTAGTAGCAGAACGTCGCGATGGCACAGCCGGCAGTTACCGACGGAGCCATGGTAGGCGACTCGAAGCCCGGAATGATGCCGATCAGGTTCGAGATCAGAATGAATATGAAGAGCGTGCCGAAGTAAGGCAGATACTTTTCACCGCCGTGGCCGATCACGTCATTCGATTGTCCGCTGACGAATTCATAGATGACTTCGAAGATCTGCTGCAGCTTGCCCGGACGGTCCACCGAAAGCCGCGGCCGCAGCATGGCGAACAGCACGACGATCAGCAGCATGACCAGCAGCTCCATCACCATGAAGTTGGCCCACGGGCGGGGCTCGGCGGGCAGATGCAGAAGGCTGAGAATGAAATTGCCCAATGCGGGCAGGTGGTCGTTGAACAGTTTGGCGAGCCAGATTTCCCTATGTTCGTGCATAGATCAGTTCAAAGATGATTTCCAGAATTACGGCGGCTACCGGCACGAACAAGCCGGCGAGCGCGGCCGGAAGGCTCAAAGAAGTAAAATTCACTATAACATAAGCGCCCGCCGCCAACACCAGGTAGCGCAGGCCCATAATGATTGCGAATTTCGGACTGAGACGCACGCGAGGCGCCGGCCCCAGGCCCTCCACCAGGCGCTTCAGCCAGCGGAAATTCAGATAAGATGCGGCGCCGCCCAACAGGTAGGCCAGGCCCCATTTCCAGCCCCGCCAGAACACGCAAAAGAGCATGCCGCCGGCCCCCAACGCCAAGGTGATCCAGTGGATACGGCGGAGGGCCGCGTCATAATGCAATTGCTCAGGATCCATCGTCGCGCGTGTCCCGAAGGAATTGCCGGACGAGTTGCACAAAGCCGGCGGCGGCCCCCAGAATCAGGAAGGGAATGTAGAGGAAGTGCGTGTGCAAAGCGCGGTCCAGCAGGTAGCCGATGGCGTAACCTACGCACGTGGCGGCCGGCAGCAGGAAGGCCAGGGCGGTATACTCACCGACCTGGACCATGAAATTCTTTTTCAACTCAATTCATATTCATGCCGCACATGCCCGGATTGGAGCATCGTCCGCTGGGACACGCCGGACCGTCGGCCTGTTTGGGCGAGGCGGCGTGCGCGGCAAACGTGGAAAGCTCCTGACTCAAATGCTTCTCGCCGCATGATGGGCACTCCAGCGAGGAACTATCGGACGAGCGGCGCATCAGCTTTTCAAACTTCGTCCCGCAATCCTGGCATTTGTATTCGTAGATCGGCATGGCTTTATAATCTTATCATGGCGCTTCTGAATAAAACGCGTAAAACGGGATACTGCCGCGCCGCCGCCATCCAGCGAGTTGCCTCCCCATTTGCCGGCGCGCACACGCGCCCCTTCGCGCTTATGGAGGCAATCGGATGACCGAGCACGAAAAGATGGAGTTCTGGAATTCCCCCGGCTTTACGATGGCATCCTGGCTCTGAAAGAAGACATCCTGGCCATGAGGGAAGAGAACCTGGCAATTGAGAGATTCCATTCGGGACTTGCGTGAAGTGGCCGAAGCCCATCTGCGTGTCGTCGAGAGCCACCAGTTCGTAGGCGTATCGCACGAGAAGCGTTTTGATCGGCTGGATGTAGTGGTGGAATGGCTTGCGCAGAAAGAACGGGCGCGCGAGGAGCATCCGGAATAAGAGGAAGGGGCCGGTTGCGAAGCCGGCCCCAGCGCACGAGACGACGTTTTGTGGACGGGGATCAGAGCCGTCCAGGAGGATGTTCCTTTAACCGTGTAGTTGTCCAGCGGCCGGAATTTTCTCCGGATTTTTCACTTCGCCGGCGCCCCAGGCCGGGCGGCATTCATAAATGCTGGGTTGCAGGCCGAATCGTGCGGTATATGCCTGGCCGATCTCCCGCATGAACGAGGCCACCACGTCCGGTCGCATCAGGTTGACGGTGCAGCCGCCAAATCCGCCGCCAGTCATGCGCCCGCCGTAAACCCCTTCGATGCCCAGAGCGGTATCGACCAGGAAGTCCAGTTCGTCGCAACTCACTTCGTAATCGTGCTGGAGGCTGCGGTGAGAGGCTTCGAACAACTCGCCCATGCGCTCCAGCGCGCCTTCGCGGCAAGCGGCTACGAACTGCAGCACGCGGGCATCCTCGGAGACGACGTGGCGCGCGCGCCGCGCCACCACGGGCGGCATGGCTGCTTCGGATTCCTCGTACATGGCCGGCGTCACGTCGCGCAGGCTGGCGACTTGCGCATGGCGCCGGCGCACCACTTCGACCGCGGCGGCGCATTGCTCCGTGCGTTCCCGGTAAGCCGAACTGGCGAGTTCGTGCTTCACCATGGTATTGACGGCGATGAGCGCGGCGCCCTGGGGCAGCCTGACCACCTGGTGTTTCAAGCTGCGGCAATCCAGGCAGATGGCGGCATTCTCTTCCCCGAAGACCGAGATGTACTGGTCCATGATGCCGCACGGCATGCCGACAAAATTGCGCTCGGCCGTTTGGCACAGGCGGGCGAGATCGAGAGGCGGCGGACGACGTTCGCCGAGCAGGGCCAGCGCCGAGGAAACTTCCAGCGCAGCCGAGGAACTCAGGCCCGAGCCTTCGGGGACCGTGCTGCGGATCAGGAGGTTGGCCGGCGCGATGGGAAAGCCCGCACGAATCAGCTCCTGCGCCACGCCGATGGGATAGTCCGTCCAGTGGCGGCGTGGGGTCAAACCGGCGATTTCAGAAACCGGCCAGTGGGCCGATTCCTGGCGGTCTTCAGAATGGATATGCAGATTGCCGTCAGAGGCGGGCGCGACGGCCACGAAAGTCGCCAGATCCAGCGCCACCGGCAGCACGAAGCC
>JBEKYC010000066.1:0-39502 GCA_049511415.1 Bryobacteraceae bacterium
CCTGGGAGTTTCGTATAACCAGATTGCGGGCATGAGCCGGAGCATGCATCGCAGCCAGGGAATGGGTGTTTCGCAGCGTCCGGGGCCCTCCAAGAATTTTCTGGCGCCTGTAGCTGGAGATCCGCCGGTGAAGGACGCGTTTGACGGCATCGACACCACCTGGGAGCGAGTGCCGGGCGGGGCGGAAATCGGACGTCTGCTGACGGAAGCGCGCAGCACATTCGAGCCGGGCCATCCCGAGCGCACGGTGCCGCTGCTGCTGAAGGCCCATGCGCTGTTGGCCTCGGTGCATGACTGGTGGGCGGAAGAGAAGCTCAAAGAGCTGAACGAGGCGATCGCGCTCTGCGCGGGCTTATGGCTGGAAGCCAACAGCAGCGAATATGCGGTGGTCCCGGGAGCGCCGGTGGAGGTTTCGTACACGGCGCTGAATCGCTCGACGGAGGCCTTGTGGCTCGACAGTATCACGCTGGAGGGGATGGGTAGCGACGCGCGTACGGATACGCATCATGCGGCGCTGGGACCGAACCAGCCGGTGAATGCGTTGTTGAAGACGTCGGTTCCCGCGGATCAGCCTTATTCGCAGCCTTTCTGGCTGCGCGAGCCGCGGCAGGGGGACACCTATACGATTTCCGACCAGCGACTGATCGGGCTGCCGGAAGATCCGCCGTTATTGAGTCTGCATTTCCAACTGGAAGCGGACGGCGTGAAATTTGACCTGGTGCGGCCGGTGACGCACCGTTACATCGATCGCGTGGAGGGTGAGGAGACACGCGCGCTCACGGTGGTACCGCCGGTGGCCGTGAATCTGCCACGCGATATGGTGCTATTTCCGGATGGGCATGCGCGCAAGGTGGAGATCGAGGCGCGCGCGGATGCGCCGAAGCAATCCGGGGACGTGCGGCTGGATTTGGATCCGGGTTGGAGCGCGGAGCCGCGATCGCGGGTTTTCGAGCAACCGAACGCGGGCGAGCAGCAGCCGCTGGCTTTCGAAGTGCAACCGGGGAATCAGCCGGATCCTCCGGCGAAGTTGCGGGCCGTGGCGCACATCGGGAACCGCGACATTGGGGTTGGGATGCTGGTGATCTCGCATCCGCCGCTGCCACCTTTGACCGTGTTTCCGCCGGCGGTGGTGAAGCTGGTGAGAGCCGACGTGCGGGTGACGGCGCACAAAGTGGGTTACGTGATGGGCGCGGGCGACGAAATGCCGGACGCCATCCGCCAGCTTGGTTGCGAGGTGACGCTGCTGAGCGCGTCCGACCTGGAGCAGGGAAATCTGGCGGGCTTCGATGCCATCGTAACGGGCGTGCGCGCGTACAACACACGCGCGGATTTGCGCGCCAATCTGCCGCGATTGCTGGAGTATGTCCGCAACGGAGGTAGCCTGATCGACCAGTACAACGTGACGGACGGCAATCTGGCGCCCATAGGTCCGTATCCGTTCAAGATCGGCCGCGACCGGGTGTCGGTGGAAGAATCTCCCGTGGCGTTTCCCAATCCGGCGAATCCCTTGCTGCACACGCCGAACGAAATCACGGAGAAGGATTTCGACGGGTGGATACAGGAGCGCGGATTGTACTTTGCTTCGGAATGGGATGCGCATTACCAGACCGTGCTGGAGTCGCACGATCCCGGCGAAAAGGCGCTGGCCGGCGGGATGCTCTATACGCGCTACGGAAAAGGCGTGTATATCTTCAGCGGGTACTCCTGGTTCCGCGAATTGCCGGCGGGAGTAGCGGGCGCGTACCGCGTATTCGCCAATCTGCTCAGCGCGAAGTGAACCATGTCAAATCTGCAAACACCGATCACCCCAGAACTGGCTGCGTATATACGCAGCGTCTCGTTGCGCGAGCCGGATCTTCTGCGCCGGCTGCGGGAGGAGACCGCGCTACGTTCCGATGCCGGTATGCAATTGGCTCCCGAGCAGGGGCAGTTTTTGGGCATGCTGGCGCACATGACCGGGGTCCGGCGCGCCCTTGAGGTGGGCGTATTCACGGGCTTCAGTTCGTTGCACGTGGCGCTGGCGATGCCGGCGGAGGGACGGCTGGTGGCGTGCGATGTGAATGCGGAAACGACTGCCATAGCGCAACGTTATTGGCGCGAGGCGGGCGTGGACGGCAAGATCGAGCTGCGCCTGGCGCCGGCGCTGGAAACATTGGACGCGCTCGTTCGCGACGGCGGCGCCGGGCACTACGACTTCGCCTTCGTGGATGCGGACAAGGAAAACTACGGCCACTATTACGAACGGGCGCTGGTGTTGCTGCGTCCGGGCGGATTAGCGGTCTTCGATAACGTGCTATGGCATGGGCAGGTGAACGACGAGGCCGCGCAAGACTCGGGCGCGCGGGCGATTCGGGAATTCAATGCGCGGTTGCACGAGGACGAGCGCATCTGGCTCAGCCTGGTGCCCATCGGGGACGGTCTTACACTGGCCCTGAAGCGTTAGCGAGGCTGGTGGTCATTTCAATCACCGGCTGCGGGGCACGCAGAAATTGCAGGATATGATCGGTCAGCAACTCGGGCTGCTCCAGCGGGCCGAAATGCTCGCCGCCCGGCAGCAGCACCGGTTTGCAATTGGGCAGGGCCGTGTGTAGAAATTCGTAGGAACCGATGAAGTGCGAGTTGCGGCCGAAGACCAGTAGGGTGGGAGTCTGAATCGTGCGCACCGCGTCCAGAGTCATGTCGCCCACGACTTCATAGTCCTTGAGCAGCGTGGTATTGCGGATCAGATGCAGCAGCGGCTCGCGGTTGCGGGGCAGACCGCGCGCCGGACCGTAGAACTTGGGGGTCTCCAAGCTGAGTTGCAAAAGGAATTCGGCGTCCGTGCGCTTGTCTTCGGGAACGTGGATACCGACCTCTTCGAGCTTGGCCACCCAGGCGGCCCAACCGATCCAATCCTTATCGTTACGCAGATGCACCAGAGCCGCCAATCCCGGTTCCAGCGCCAACAGCTTGGGAACGCGCTCCGGATACAGCAGGCTGAAATACATGGCGATATCCGCGCCGAAACTGTGACCGATCAGGATGGGCCGTTCGATGCCCATTTCGTCGAGGAAGCAGCGCAGATCCTCCGCCATCTCCGCGGCCGTGTAACCGGAGAGGGGGACGTCGGAGTAACCGTGACCGCGCAAATCGTAAGTTGTGACGCGGTATTCGCGGCGGAGGATGGGGGTCATGTAGAGATGCCAGACCGCCAGGTTTCCCAGGAAACCATGCAGCATGACGATATCCGGCCCCATGCCGACCGAGATGTAATGTAGGTTGACTCCGTTTGCCCTAATTTTTGGCACGCGTAACGCCCGTTTGATTATGATAACACAGGCCGTCAATCAGTCGAGTATTCCCATTGATTAGCGTTTAGTACTCAACCCTCGCAAGTACTCCAGCAGGGCCGCCTGTTCGCCGGCATCCAGCTTGCCGTCGCCGTTCTTGTCGAAGGCCTGGAAGGCGCGCTTGAACATCTCCCGTTCGAAAGCCGGAATGCCTGGCGGCAAGTCGTCGATGCCGTTGCCTTCGGTGATGAAGGAGGCGATGTACTCGTTGCGCATGGCGCGCCGAAATTCCGGCACGTCCTCGGGAGACGGCAGCATCACACCCAGAAACAGGACCGCCATCTCGTTGAGGGTTTCCTCGCCCCAGCTCACCCGCACCGGGGGATGGGAAGGATTGCGCGGGTTGGCCGCGGAATTGTCATAGACATATTCGAGTTGGATGTGCGTGCCTTGCGGGAGGTGCAAGGGCTCCCGGTAGCGATACTGACCCTGCCAGTTGAAGTCCCAGTCCTTGATCCAAATCAGGGGCTTCACGGCGCCATCCGGAAGGGTGGCCGTCACCTTCATGTCCGTGGCCAGATAGTGGGCATGCGGGGTGATGCCGTAGACGTCTACGTCGCGCGGCAAATTGACGCCAGTCTTCACGACGTAGTGCGCGTCGCCGGCGGGAATATCGATGCGGTGACTGGAGAGGATGACGCCGGCGCGTCCCTTGGTGGGCGGTCCCGAGAACTTGAGGCCCAGCGACGATTGATCTTCCTCGGCTTTGCCGGATGGATGATAGTGAATCTGGACCACGATGTCGGTGCCCTTGCGGACCAGTTGCGAAAGGCTGGCCGAATCCGGCGGCGGAGTCGCTCCCGGCGCCCAGCCTCCCATGAGTCCGGCCGGCGGGAATTTGGGGCCGCCGAAGCATGTGTAGCTGCCGTCGGGCGATCCCGCCGCCAGCTTGCGTGCGGTACCGCTGGCATCCGCATAGACCAGGGCATGATGCACCACGCGGCGGTTGCCGGGGCGGAATTCCAGGCCACTGAGATAGACGTCGCGATCCATATCCAAGGGCATCACGAAGCAGCGGTATTGGTCCGGACCATCGGCTGCGACCTCGAATTTATGGTCCATGGTCAGGACTTTATCGGGCTGTCCGGCGGCCCAGCCTTCGGGGAACGAAGGCAGGGGCGGCTTGTCGCGGGCGTCGCCCTCGGGTGCTCCCGCCTTGGCCCACTGGCGAATCATGGCGATCTGTTGATCGGAGAGCCGCCGTTCGTTAGCGAATGTTCCGTAGCCAGGCTCGGCCTTCCAGGGCGGCATCACGCGCTTCTCCGTGATGCTGGCGATCAGGGCGGCACGCTTGCCGGCATCCTGATAAGTCAGCAAAGAGAATGGGGCCACTTCACCAGGACGATGGCAGGTAGCGCAGTTTTGGTACAGGATCGGCGCGATGTCTTTATTAAAGGTGGGCGTCGCGGCGTTGGCGGCCGCTGCCGCCAGCGACACAAAGAGGATGATGGCGAGTCTTCTCATAATTTGTTTCCGTCAGGGGGCCGGGGTAATCGCGCAACCGAAAGAGCGCGTACGCGGATGCGGCACGGGCCGCCCGCCGAGTATGGCATCCAGCGCATCGCGCAGATCGAGTTCGGTAGCCTGAATGCGGACCTTGCCGAAGTCTTCGACGCGGTTGTCGATGCGGCCCAGATAGAGCACCGCGCCGTCGTGAGAGAGCACCACCGATTCCGGCGTCACGGTGGCGCCACTGTGGCGCGCCAGCATTTGCTGGGGATCGAGCAGCACCGGAAACCGGTAGGCGAATTCGCGCGCGTGCTGCCGGACGGCGTCATCCGCGATGGTGCTGTCGCCCTGCACGGCATAGAAGCGCACGCCGCGCGAGGCATAGGCTTCCGCGATGCGGCCCATCTCCGGTGCGTAGGCGTTGCTCAAGGGACAATCCGTGGTGACATAGAAAAGCACAATCGCGCGCGCCTGCGTCCACTCCGCCTGGGTGTGGATGGCGCCGTCCGCATCACGCAACGAGAATTCCAGACTGGCGCCCGCCCATACCATGCGGCTGAACATTGCCGCGCAAACCACGATTCTGCCCACTGATTGCATCTACTATCGATCATGCACCAAATCGACGGTGTTTGCACAGCCGAGCCGCCTTGACAGAGACGTCAATGGAGAGCAGACTTGTGGGGTATGGGGCGTATCGGAGTTCTGATGATCTTCGCCGCGGCCCACTTGCCCGCCGCGACGCTGACCACGCTCTTCTCATTCTCGTGCACGGACCAGGGAATTCCGCACGCCGGCGTCACGATTGGAGATGGTCCGGTTCTTTATGGCACGACTGCCAATGGCGATGCGAATCAAGGCACGGTCTATGCTCTGACGCCGTCCCCGTCCAGCGGGTGGACCGAAACCACGATCCACGCTTTCCAGGGCGTTGACGGAGCCTATCCGGCGGCGGGAGTAGTGATCGGTGCGGGCGGCGTGCTCTACGGCACGACACGCAACGGCGGCGGGGATCAGTCGCGAGGTACGGTGTTTTCGCTCAGTCCGCCGGAATCGCCTGGGGGCGCCTGGACGGAGCGGGTGCTGCACAGTTTCAGCGGGCCCGATGGCGCCTATCCCGAATCCATGCTGGCGATCGGTCCCGGTATTGGCGGGGCAATGGCGTTGTATGGCACGACGACTTATGGCGGCAGCCGGAACTCGGGCACTATCTTTTCATTTAGTCCGCCCGCGTCTCCGGGCGGTGAGTGGCAGGAAAGCGTGCTTTTCAGTTTCACTAAGAGCGGCCACCAGGGATACAGTCCTTACACGGGTGTAGTCATCGGGCCTACCGGACCGGATGGACAGCCGGTGCTGTTCGGAACGGCGGGATGGGGCGGAGGGGGGTCGGGGGCGGTCGGAAGCGTTTATGCATTGGCGCCGCCCGCCAGCGCCGGCGATCCGTGGGTCTACACCGTGCTTTATCGATTTAGCCCCAACGGCGGCGGCTACACGCCGGGTCCGCTCACGTTGGGCAGCGGCGCGGACGGGCAACTGACGCTATACGGCACGACCGCCAGCGGCGCGCCGACGGGATCGGGGTCGGTCTACGCATTGACTCCGGCCGGTCTCGGAGTTCCATGGATCGAATCGGAACTGTTTGAATTCCTGGATGCCACATTTCACTCCGATGGCGCAGCCCCCGCGGGAGGCGTAGCCATCGGAAGCGGCGTATGGTACGGGACTACAAGCCAGGGTGGGCCGACTGACAATGGCACGGTGTTTTCACTTACCCCGCCGGCCGCGGGGGGCGGGCCCTGGACCGAATCCGTATTGTACAGTTTCACCGGCGGCGGCGACGGGTCGGCCCCCGAAGCGCCCATCAGCATCGGCCAGGGCGGCGCCTTGTACAGCACCACGACCTATGCGGGTGTGGCGACTACCTGCGGCACTGTCTTTTCGTTGACGCCGTAAACCGCCAATCGTTTAGTAGCGATCCCAGGGCGCGCTTTCTTGTGGTTTCGGCCGCCCGCCCAGCGCGGCATCGATCACGCCAGCGGAGAAACCGGCGGGCGCGGCGCCTTGGGAGGCGTAGCGGTAGAGGGCCACCGTGAAGATGCCTTTCGCCGCCGATGTCACGGTCCAGAGGATCAGCAGATAGACCGCGGCCAGGATCAGGCCGGCCATGACGTCGGTCCGCCAGAGAGCCATGGCCAGCAGGACGGCGGGAATGGAAAGCACGGTGGTGAGCAGGCCGAAGCCGAAACTGCCGGCAACCTGTTCGCCCCAATGCTCACGGAACAACTGCTGGGAGCGATGAATCGAGCCGAAAACGCCGCGGTCTTCGAAGAGCACCACCGGAACGATCAGGTAGGTGATCAGGGACCAGGCGAGGTTTAAGCCGGCGGCAAACACGCTCAACAACTTGTTGTTGCGATCGCGCAGGCTGCTCAACACCAGACCGACGGTGGCGGCCACGAATGCCCAGGTAGCGATACTTCCAATGCGGCTGAGGGCCATGCGGAATCCGGCGGCTACAGTGGGGCGTTTGCCGGACAATCGAATATTGGCGCAAGCCATGAGCGCGCCGTTGAAGAAGATGCCGACGAAATAGTTCAGGTAATACCAGGCAAACAGAACGGCGTAATCGTCCCAAGTGCCTTTTTTGTGGGCAACCGCCTGCAGGGTGCCATCGCGATAGAGAGGGATGAAGAAACTGGCGCCCAGCAGGAGCGCGGAAATCGCGCTGAAAACCGGAAACACGAGGATTTCCGAATCGGCGGCCAACACCGCAAAGCTTTCCTTGAACAGTTGCCAAGCCCCGCTAAATCGACCCATGGGGGACACGCTCCACGTTTCCAGTATGGCGGAGGAGAGCGCGCCGCGTCAGGATTTTGCGGGCGCTTTGTTAACCATCGGCAATCGTCGCCTCTTAAACGCGGCGGCGGCGCGGGCTATTCTAAATGCAGGAGGGGCGCATGTATCCGCTCAAAAAAGGCAAGGTTGCCAGCCAGGCCCATGTGGGGCTGCCTGCCGGGACGTTCGAAGAAGAGCACGGCCGCAAGGGCTTTTATGGAAAGAGCGCGCACTTATACCATACCCATCCGCCAACCGGCTGGATCCGGTTCGAGGGCAAGCTGCGCCCGCATTGTTTCGATCTGAACCAGCTGGCGCCGACCGATCTCCACGACCCGCAGGGCGCCCCGGTGGCGTTCCTGGGCAACCATGACGTAAAGCTGTACGTGTCGCGGCGCGCGGCGGCGATGCCGTTTTATTATCGCAATGCGGACGGGGACGAACTGATCTTCGTGCATCGCGGGGAAGGCACGATCGAAACCGATTTCGGGCCGATGCGGTTCGAACGGGGCGATTATCTGATCGTGCCGCGAGCGGTGACTTACCGGATCGTCCCGGAGACGGCGGACAATTTCTTTCTGATCGTGCAATCACGGGGGGAATTCGACCAGCCGGATAAGGGACTACTGGGTCAGCATGCGCTGTACGATCCGGCGTCGATCACCACGCCCGAGCCGGCGCCGCAGTTGGACGACCAGCGTGAGTGGGAGGTCCGCATCAAGGTGGACGACGAAATCTCCAAGGTGTTCTATCCGTTCAATCCCATGGACGTGGTGGGCTGGAAAGGCGATCTCACGGTGTGGAAGATCAACATGCGCGACATACGCCCGGTGATGAGCCATCGCGCGCACCTGCCGCCCAGCGCGCATACCACGTTCGTCACCCAGGGCGCGGTGATCTGCAGCTTCCTGCCGCGTCCGCTGGAGCAGGACGCCGAGGCCCTGAAGGTGCCCTTCTTCCATCGCAACACGGACTACGACGAGTTCATCTTCTACCACGACGGCGACTTCTTCAGCCGTGACAACATCAAGGCCGGCATGGCCACGCTGCACCCGCGCGGCATTCATCACGGTCCGCACCCCAAGGCGCTCGCGAATCAGGGCAAGAAAGCCTTCACCGACGAGAGCGCGGTGATGCTGGATGGCTTGAATCCGATCGATGTGCTGCCGGCCGGAGAGGGGGTGGAATGGAAGGAGTATTGGATGAGTTGGATGGAGAAGTGACGTGGCCGGAAGGGGTTCGCCCCGAGCGGGTTCATGGAGTTTTTGCGTTTTGTCGTTTAGACTAGAATGGATGCCGAGGAGATTCGAACATGGCGGCGGCAGCGGGTGCGGCAGGAGCCGCGGCGATTGCGAACGCGATTAAGGCGTCCGGTGTTTTAGTGAAGCTGGAGCCGCCAGAGTTCAGCAAGGTGCTGGGCCGCATCGCGAATCCTCTGGTGGTGGTGGCGCAGGGCGGAGTATTTCGCACCAGCTACCAGTACCTGGTGAGTTACAAAGGGTTAGCGTTCTACACCCGGTCGCCGGAGGCGGTGGCCCTGCCGGCGGACGCGGAAGTTGTTTCGGCGGTGGGAATCTCCATACCGGGGTGATCGTACCCGTTCCACTGCCGGAACGCGCTCGTCCCAATAGCGAACACTCTGCACCGCTATCTTCACTTTTCTCAATCGCTTAGCTCTGGTACAGCAATTGCCGCTGAAATGCGACAATGTTGTTAGCCCACCCATGAGATTCACCGACGCCTATGTGCCACGCATCCTGATCGCCGACGACCAGCCGGACGTGCTGGAAGCCCTGCGCTTCCTGATCAAGGGAGAGGGTTATCAGGCCGAAGCCGTCAATTCGCCCGCCGGCATCCTCGATGCGGTCGAGTCGCGCGACTTCGACGCGGTTGTGATGGACCTCAACTACACCCGCGACACCACCTCCGGCCAGGAAGGGCTGGATCTGCTCAACCGCCTGCAAGGCCTCGACAGCACCCTGCCCGTCATCGTGATGACCGCCTGGGGCAGCGTGGATCTGGCCGTCGAGGCGATGCGGCGCGGGGCGCGGGACTTCATCCAGAAGCCGTGGGACAACGCGCGGCTGATCGCCATCCTGGGCACCCAGATCGAACTCGGCCGGGCGCTGCGCAAAGGGCAGATCCTGGAGGCGGAGAATCGCCTGTTGCGGTCGGAGCAGTTCCCCAGCCTGATCGCGCAATCGGCGGCCATGCAGCCGGTGCTGGAGATGATCTCGCGCGTGGGACCGTCGGACGCCAACGTTCTGATCACGGGCGAAAATGGCACCGGAAAGGGCCTGGTGGCGCAGTCGCTGCATTCGGTGTCGCTGCGCGCGGCGAAGCCCATGCTGACTGTCAACACCGGCGGGCTTTCCGAGGGCGTGTTCGAAAGCGAGCTGTTCGGCCACGTGAAGGGCGCGTTCACCGACGCCAAGGCGGACCGCGTAGGGCGCTTTGAAATGGCCGACGGCGGCACGCTGTTTCTGGACGAAATCGCCAACATTTCAGCCAATCTGCAGGCCAAGCTGCTGCGGGTCCTGGAGACCGGCGAGTTCGAACGGGTGGGGTCGTCAAAGACACGGCAAGTGGATGTGCGGGTGCTGTCGGCCACGAATTCGGACCTGGGAGTCGAAGTGACCGGCGGACGCTTCCGGCAGGATCTGCTGTTCCGCCTGAATACGATTGAGATCCGGCTGCCGGCCCTGCGCGAACGGCGCGAGGATATTCCCCTGCTGGCCGCGCATTTCCTGCGGCAGCACGCGGAGCACTACCGCAAGAGCCTGACCGGGTTCGAGGATGTGGCTATGAAGGCGCTCCTGGCGCATCCGTGGCCAGGCAACATCCGCGAACTGGATCATGCGATCGAGCGCGCGGTGCTGATGAGCCAGGGGTCGTGCGTGAAGGTGAACGATCTGGGTTTGCGGCCTTCGCGGGACGGATCGCCACGGCTGGAGGAGATGAGCCTGGAGGAAGTGGAAGGCTTGCTGATCAAGAAGGCTCTGCAGCGGTTCAACGGCAATGTGAGCCATGCGGCGAATGCACTGGGGCTGAGCCGCAGCGCGTTGTACCGGCGCTTGCAGCGCTATGGACTTTGATGCCGGACTGAAGTCCGGCGCGGGCTAGAGCCCGCCCTCCTTATGACCCCTCGCAGATCGCACAGCCGGCGGATGAAGTACGAGGGGCGCATCGTGCTGATGGCGCTCATGGCCGGGCTGCCGGGATCGCTGGTGGCGCTGATCATGCTGTGGCTGCGCGATCCGACGCCGTCGGCGCGCACGCAGTGGACCCTGACCATCCTGATTGTGGGGCTGTGGCTGGGCTTCGCGCTGGCCGTGCGGGAGCGCGTGGTGTTCCCGCTGCAGACCATTTCCAATCTGCTCTCGGCATTGCGCGAAGGCGATTTCTCCGTGCGCGGCCGCGCGGGCGCATTCGACGATGCGCTCGGCGAGGTCATGCGCGAGGTGAATACACTGGGCGGCACGCTGCGCGAACAGCGGTTGGGGGCGCTCGAAGCCACCACGCTGCTGCGCACGGTGATGTCGGAGATCGACGTTGCGGTATTTGCGTTCGACCATCAGCGCAAGCTGCGGCTGGTGAATCGCGCGGGGGAGCGGCTGCTGGGAGCGCCGGCGGAGCGTGCGTTGGGCGCCAGCGCCGAGGAATTGAATCTGGAAAGCTGCCTGGAAGGCGAACCGCAGCAAACGTTCCAGATGACTTTCCCCGGCGGCGCGGGACGCTGGGGCATCCGCCGCAGCATGGTCCGCGAGCACGGGCTGCCGCTGCAGTTGCTGGTGATGGCGGACCTCACGCTTCCTTTGCGCCAACAGGAATTGCAGGCCTGGCAGCGGCTGGTGCGGGTGCTGGGCCACGAGCTGAACAATTCGCTGACGCCGATCAAATCGATCGCC
Organism: Bryobacteraceae bacterium; assembly: GCA_049511415.1. Classification (GTDB taxonomy): domain Bacteria; phylum Acidobacteriota; class Terriglobia; order Bryobacterales; family Bryobacteraceae; genus Bog-159. The sequence continues at coordinate 11,522 of JBEKYC010000066.1, forward strand.
GGCAGCCTGGGGAGTCTGCTGACACGGCGCCCGTTGCCAGAGGACTGGGAGGAAGACATGCGGCGGGGGCTGGGCGTGATTTCCGCGCGCTCTGAGGCGCTCAGCCGCTTTATCGGCGCTTATGCGCGCTTAGCAAAACTGCCCCGTCCGCAACTGGAGCCGATGGAGATCCGGCCGTGGGTGGAGCGCGGCGTGAGCCTGGAAACGCGGCTGAAGGTGGGCGTGCATCCCGGTCCGGACCTGCACATTCAGGGAGATCCGGATCAATTGGAGCAGGTCCTCATTAATCTGCTGCGCAATGCGGCAGACGCATCGCTGATCACCGGCGGAGGCGTGGAAGTTGGATGGACGCGGAACGCCTCGCATGTGGAGATCGCGATCAGGGACGATGGGCCGGGGATCTCGAACACGACGAACCTGTTCGTGCCGTTCTTTACGACGAAACCGGGCGGATCGGGGATCGGGCTGGTGCTGAGCCGGCAGATCGCGGAGGCGCATGGCGGGAGCCTGGTGCTGGAGAATCGCGAAGATCGCGTGGGGTGCGTGGCGCGGCTACGGCTGCCAGTGTAGGCTGCAGTCTCGCAGCCTGCGTTACCCTTGGAGTCAGACATGAAGGCTTCTCTGTTTTATCGAATCGCGGCGGTTCTTCTGCTGCTTTTTGCCGTCGGACATACACTGGGTTTTCGCCAGTCCGATCCCACATGGGGAGTTGATATGCTTCTTGGCGCGATGCGGTCCATTCACTTTGACGTGCAAGGGTTCAGCCGGACATATTGGGACCTCTTCGTCGCGGCTGGATTCTCGGTTGGCGTGTTTTATCTGTTCGCGGCGGTCTTGGCGTGGCAGTTCGGCGGACTTCCTGCCCGGACTTTGGCAGACATGCGCATCACTGTGTGGGCTTTCGCTCTTTGCTTTGCCGCCATTACGGTGGTGATCTGTAGATACCTTTTTGTCCTGCCGATCGTTTTTTCGATTGTGATTACGGTGTGTTTGACGGCTGCGGCGTGGCTCTCAGCCAAGCAAACGTGAAGCAGTTCGTTGACGTCACAACACCAAACATAAAATCCGCGCTCCCCTAACAACGCGCCCACACCAACTTACAGCCGCCCAAACCGTTCCAGTGATCCCGACGGGCCGCACAATGCTAATCTGTGGCCTGAAAAGCGATCGCGCGCCAACCGCCCCGTTCCTCCAACTCCGGCGCGAATAGCGCCAAAAGTTTCCCCGGTTCGGTGGCTGTAGCCTGACCTTCTGGCCGCAAGGGAACCACTATCCGCCGTTATGTGCTTGAAGGTGTCGCGCTTGTTCGGTAGCGCCCCGGAGTTCTGGATGCGGCTGCAGGCGGACTATGACCTAAAAAAGGCCGCGCAAGATAAGAAGTACCAGTGAAAGCGATCAAGGAAGTTCGCGCCTGATTTCCCGCGGGGATCACAGGCGTTCGAGCTTATCCACCGTCAGCGCGCCGCGGGTATTTCCGGTATTGAGGGTAGTGGCGGGCTCGAAGAGCATCACGTGCACTTCTTCGTCGGCCACGGGCCGGTGTTCGACGCCGCGCGGCACGATCAGGAATTCGCCGGCGTGCAGATCGATAGCTTGTTCTTGGCCCTCACCGTCGCGATAATCCATGCGGAAACTGCCGTCGACGACCAGGAACAGCTCATCTTCGTCATCGTGATGGTGCCAGACGAACGCGCCCAGAAACTTCACCAGTTTGACTTGTTGTCCGTTCAGGTCGCCGGCGATTTTGGGCTTCCAATGCTCGGAAAACGACGCCAGCTTTTCAGACAGGTTCACTTTTTGCATGGTTCAGCGTCTCGACTTCGTTGAGGATGGTGCGGATCACGGCGTCGTCGCCCACGGCGGAGTTGAGCATGAGGTGATAGAGATCGCGGCTGGGCCACTCCTTACCGAAATATTTTTTCACGAAGGTGGCGCGTTCCTGATCGATGGCGTTCAACAACTCGGCGGCCTCCGGAGCGGACTTGCCGAGATCGCGTACGCGACGGAGTTTCTCTTCGACGGGGGCGTAGATAAAGGCGCGGAACGTGTCGGCGCGGTTGCGCAGCACATACGGCGCGCCGCGGCCTACGATGACGCAATTGCCCGCCGCGGCGGCGCTGGCGACCACGCGCTGCATGAAGACCACCATGCTGTCGGCATCCAGATGTTCGAGGCCGTCGACAGGCAGGCTGCGCTCATGGCTGCCGCGCATGAAGACTTTCATGAGGCGGTAGAAGCGCGGGTCGACCCGCTCTTCCAGGCGCTCCACCTGGCTGCGGTCGCAACGCGCCATGCGGGCAATTTCGGAGGTCAGTTCCTGGTCCCAGAGTTTCCAGTTCAAGCGCTCGGCCAGCTTGCGCGCGATGGCGGACCCGCCCGCGCCGTACTCGCGTTCGATGGTAATGATGCGGATCATGCCCGCTGCGCGGTCCACTTCGCTTGGCCGTATTCGCCCAGTGTCACGACGCCTTGGATGCGGCCGATTTCGACGTCGCCCGAGAATTGAAAATGCAAATTGGCGCCTTCGATGCGCTGCGAACTGTGAAGGTTGACGCGGCGGCCTTCTACATCGCCGGTCAGTTTTCCGGTGAGCATGTCGCCGTGGTGCGTGCCGGTCAGTTTGCCGTCGTGCTGATCGATGGTCAGGTGGTGGCGGGACGATCCCGAGACGAAGGTCAGGTCGGCGACCCAGGTACCGGCAACATCCACACCAGGCGGCTCGGGATCGGGAACCGTGATGTGCGGCGGCTTCGCCAACAGGTTATGGATGGCCGCCGCGGCGATTTTATCGTCGCCCGGCATCATCATATACGGCATGATGGTGAGGGAGCTTGGATTGTTGTCGCGGCGGGTACCCCGACTGCCGCCGACGGCGATGCGGGGCTGGCCGTGGAGCAGGATATCTTCGGCTTCCGAGCCGGTGATACCGAGCCGCGCGGCGTCCCAGGTGATGCGCAGGCGTGGCGCGTGATTGGAGAGATCTTCGGGCTGGAGAATCTCGGTGGTGACTCCGGAAACCTGGGTCGCCTGCTGCGCGATGGTATCCAGCCACGATTGCCATTGCTTCCATTCGGCATCGTGATCGCGCTTCACCCACATTTCGACGGCGGCGAGCATGCCCATGATTTCTTCTTTGCCGACCTTGAGCGCGCGGCCGAAGGCGTGGTGCGGGGCGCTGTTGATCCAGGCGGCGCGCACGAGGTCCTTCTGGCCCAGCAGCAGGCCGGCGGCCTGCGGACCGCGCAGGCATTTGCCGCCGCTGTAGGCCACCAGGTTGGCGCCATGCTGCAGATGGATGTTGGGGATGGTGAGGGTTTCGGCGGCCGCGTCGACAATCACGGGGACTCCTTTGCGGCGGGCAATGGCGCACGCATTGGGGATGGAGAGTTCGCCCTGCTCGGCGGCCGGGCAGGAGAGGATCATGACCATGGCGGTTTGCGGGCCGATGGCGGTTTCAAATTGCGCGGCGGTTTCCACTTCCACCATCTTCACGCCGAGCATGCGGACGGCATGATCGTATTCATTGCGGGAATAGCGCGGCACCACCACTTCGTTTTTCAGGCCAGTGAGATTCGGGACGCGCTGCATTTTCTCCGGATCGCCGCCGGTGATGCAGGCGGACGTGGCGTGGGTCAGTGCGGCAGCACAGCCGGCGGTGACGATGGCCCATTCGGCCTTGGTGAGATGGGCGAGACGCTGGCTGACCGCTTCCATCAACTCGTCCAAGTGGACGTAGGAGTGGGAGGCCGCCTCCATGGCGCGCTTCACTTCCGGCAGAGATTGCGACCCGCTGATGATGGTGAATGTGCCCCGGCAGTTGACCAGGGGGGTAACGCCGATGGACTGATACAGATTTTCGCCCAGTTCGAGAGAATGCGTGGGTGCGGCGAGGACAGACCGCGGTATGTTGGCGGCTGCTCCGGCGGCAGCCAGAGCGGCGCCCGAGCGGAACAGTCCGCGACGGCTCATTTTTCTTGAAGGCATGGCAGCCCCTCCACTTAGGTGATGCTATCACGGACGGGCCGAAACGGGGGACGCGCGGATTGAGCGGGGTGCGCGACATGAAAGTGAGGGATTTACGGAAACACCCGCCGAATCGAACTATTCCTCGCGTAGGTGTACTTCAGGCAGAGCCGCGACCAATCAGGGAGCGTTGGAGTGACATCCCGTGATTTATCTGATCACCTTTGCTGTGGCTGCCACCCGCACGGCGGCGCAGCCGGGTCTGTGGATGGTGCACACAATGTGCCTGGAACGCCGGTTTTGGACGAGGATCTGGCACGTGCCGCGTTCGCGCAGCAAGGCATGGACCAGCCTGCGTATCATCTGGACCGTATGCGCCGCGATGCCGTACGAAGCAATCACGCGCATAGATTGGTGGGGGCGGAGGTTCCGCCAGGGCGCAGCATGAACGATTTCAAGGTTTACGCCAGCCGCCATCTGAATCGGATGGGTTTGGAGGGACCGGGCCGGAAACGATGGGCGCGCGCCATGGCAGTACACGATGGCTGTGGAAGCCAGAGCATATCTCGGCGGCCATTCAGTACGTGGTTGCCGAGCAGGGTGATGCCATGAGTGTTTTCGAGGCGTAAGGACGCTCCCTTACGGGTCGCGGCTCAGATGGGTATCCGCGCTTCTGTGTCGCGCACCCGATTGAGCGGGCGCAAATGGCAAGACCGCTAATAAGGCGGTGCGAGACGCGTGAACTCGAAGCGCAACGGATCGAGGCCGCGGGCGGCGAGCTGGCGCATGCACTCATCCATGCTCTCGCCGATCGCCTCGATGCGGCGCAGCGGCAAGTCCTCCGGTGTGTATAGCTCGAGCGCGATGTATTTGCCTGTCAGTGCGTGGCGCTCGTCCAGGTCCAAACGGTCGGGCGAGCGCCCCAGGGCCTTTTGGGGATCTTTGGCGGCGGATAGGGTCACAATAGGGTGTCTCCGCTAATCTCCGTTTTTGGACGGTTTCTTCTCCTTGAAGAGGTCCATGGGGTCCTTGTTTGGAGCCATGGCCACATCGAAGAAGCCGATCATCATTTCCTCCCAGCTCTGGTCGCCCCAGCGGACCACCTGCGTGGCATCGGGATTCGCCGGATTGTTGGGAGAGTTGTCGAAGTGCGCGACGCAGTGCAGGCGGGTGCCCGCGGGCAGGAGTTTCTGCTCCGAAAGATAATAGAAAAGCTGCCAACTGAAATCGTACCTGGGCACGCGCAGCAGGACTTCGGATTCGCCGGTTGGATAGTATGCGGTGTAGACGAAATCCTTGCCGCGCAGATGCATGTGGGGCATCAGGTCGACCAGTTTGGCCGGTTCCTGGAAGGTGATATCGGATTCGACCTGGTAGTTCGCATCGCCGGCCGGGATTTCGAATTTTTCGTTGGAAGCGCCCACGGTATAGATGCGCTCCTTAGGCGGCTCCTTGGCGAACACCAGGCCCAGGCGGCTGCGATCCAGGCCCGGTTTGCCGTTGGCGGTGTAGTGGAGTTGGAACACGATATCCGAACCGGCTTTGATCAACTTGGCTTGGCCCGCGGGTAGGATGCCGGGAGGCAATCCGGGAGCGAAGCCGACCAGCATCTCCGGCGGGCCGCTGTTCTCATCGTCGCGGCGGTGCTTGCGCTTTTCCCGGTTCTCTTCCTTTACGGGCACGAAGGGGATTCCGGGCTGCGCGTCCTTCAGCCATTTCGATCCGGGCGGCCGGATGAAGGCGATGATATGATGCACGACCTGGCGATTGCCGGGCCGCAATTCGAGTTCCTGCACCCATTTGTCTTCGGTGAAGCCGGAGGGAATCACGACATACTGATAATCGATGGTTCCCGAGGCGGGCACGGAGAACTCATTGGGCATTTCGATGACCGTGTCGGGCTTGTGAATGCCCCAGCCGGATACGAAGTGGGCGGGTTTGGGAGCGTCGGCGGGATCGCCTTCGCGGGCGCCGGCATCGGCCCAGGCCACCAACGTATCGATCTCGTCACGGGTGAGCGACCGATCGTTGCTGAATTTGCCGAAGTGCGGGTCGGCGGGCCATGGCGGCATTTTGCGGGTGATTACGGCTTCGCGAATAGCCTTGGCCCAGGGGCGCGCTTCCTTATAGGTCAGGAACGACATGGGAGCGGCCTCGCCGGGACGATGGCATTCCTGGCAACTCTTCTGCATGACCGGCAGGACGTCTTTGTAGAAAGTGGGCTGCGCGGGAATGGTGGCGGCTAATGCGGCCGCTGACGCAGAGAGACACAGCAGGAACGATCGAACAGGCATCCGGCACCTCCGAGGTGTGCTGTTTCTCATATTAGGGCATGCGCGGGCGGTGTGTAAAGCCTGGCGTTGCGGGTCGGGGAGACAAGAGGATACACTGAAGATACCGCGCTTTTGAGTAATCCCCGGTCGTCTAATGGTAGGACAGCGGCCTTTGGAGCCGTGAATCGTGGTTCGAATCCATGCCGGGGAGCCAAATTTCCATATCGCGTCCAGACCCGCCGTTCTCCTTTTCTTTTCTATAACTTTCCTGGTTCTAACGTAAAATCTCAAAGGGTTCGAACAGAACCGTCTGCAATGTGCCGTCTTTCCAGCGGGCCTTCTCGACTACCGTCCGAAGTAATCGACGCTGTTCGCATGCAGGTTGTTGGAGAAACGGCTCGCTCGCCTGACTCGTTGCGCGAAGCAGGTCAATGGCTTCGTCAAGCGTGGCCTTCTGGATCTCTTGGATCTTGCGCCGCAGCCCGTCCTGCTCAGAGCGACAAATGCGGGCTTGCTTGCCGAAGAACTCCTGCGTGATTCGCCTGTCGAGCTTGTCCATATACATCGTCTCCATACGTGCTCCCATTCGATCATGCCGGGGATGTAGCCTCTTGATCGTCTCCGCCCGGGCTGACCTGTTCGATCCGGTCGGAGGACAGTACGGAAGTGTTGTAAACAGGGCCGCCACGTTTTGGTAGGGTCAGGAGATGGGGAAAAGCCGATCCGCGTTGTTCCGGGGAAGGCACTTCGCGGACGACATGATCGTTTTGTGCGTCCGCTGGTATCTGCGATTCTCGTTAAGCTACCGCGATCAATCTGGCGGTGGATCACTTCGACCGTGTGGCGCTGGGTGCAGCGCTATGCGGCGTCGGAAGGCGCCAGGAATTTAGCGCAGTTCGTTTCACCCGGCCATCGCGCTAGGCGCAACGGATACGCTTCACTTGAACTGGTCGTCTGCTACGATCAAGCGTGGCTCTGAGGGGTCTATCCACCGCACAGACGGTTTGCCTGGCGCTGGCCGCTGCGTTCTACGTTGCCGCGGGCATGCTGCACTTCCTCATGCCAGCGCCCTACCTGAAAATCATGCCTCCATACATCCCGTGGCATCGCCCGATGGTGCTCATCAGCGGGGTCTTTGAGATTCTCGGCGGCGTGGGGCTGCTGGTCCCTCGGGCGCGCAGGAATGCCGCATGGGGGCTGGTAGCGCTTCTGATCGCGGTTTTTCCAGCCAACGTCTATATGGCGACAAACCCAATCGATGCGGGCGCTGCTTCCATTGCGCCTGTACTCCGATGGGGGCGTCTGCCCTTACAGCTACTCCTGGTCTGGTGGCTTCCTTGGTGTACCGGGCCCCGCGTTGTCCTCCGTTGAAACGGCAGTGTCCCATGGTGCACGCCGATGGACTTGGCGCTCTTCACGCGCCCGTTATCGGTCGCCTCCACTACCAGCTTCCTGTTGGCCGACATGCGGACGATGATCGAAGACGACCCGAGTCCGCGCTCCTCCAGCGACACTCGCCAGGCGCTCACGGTGGCCTTGGTGAAGCCGGGCCGCGGTTCCTGGTTCCTGCGAACAACCGTTAACTCATTCATTTAGAATTTATTATTGGCCAATATCGCACAAGACGACCTTGCCGTTGAGGGGCGGCACAGGCAAGCAAAAAACACGCGAGAGATCCCTTGATTCTATGTACAATTCCTTAATGACCGCTCAGAATCGGGAAAACTCATTGTTCGCAGCGAAAGCCTTTGTTGGGCGCCGATTGAGCTTTGCTTCTGCCGTGATCTGTCTTGCGTCGCTGGCTTCCACGGCGCCTGCCCAGACGCTCAGCACGCTGTGGAACTTCACCGGATCGACTGGGCAATTTCCCAGCGCACCGTTGACGTTGGGCGCCGATGCCAACTTTTACGGAACCACATCGGGACCAAACACTTACATAGATTGTGGTGGCGGCTACGACGGCTCGGTGTTCAAGATCACACCTACCGGCGTCCTGACCACCCTTTACGCTTTTAGTGCTGGGGGCGATATATGTCCCTACGCTGCGCTAACCTTGGGCGCCAACGGAAATTTTTACGGAACTACGGCGCTTCCTGGCGGAGGGGCGGCGTTCGAGATCACTCCCGCCGGAGTCCTGAACAACCTTTACAGCTTCGACCAATCGGGCGGTGGTTTCTTTCCCGTGGCGGCGCTGACCTTGGGCACAGACGGAAACTTTTACGGCACGACGACGAACGGCGGGCCGAATGCGTGCGAAACCGGCAATTATTACGGATGCGGCACTGTATTCAGGATTACCCCCGCGGGTACCCTGACCACTCTCCACAACTTCACTGGTCCGGATGGCAGCGTTCCCGAGGCAGCCCTGACCCTGGGCCCCGACGGCAATTTCTATGGGACAACGTCAGCCGTCGACTTAGCCCCCGCGCTTCAACCCTGCATGTATGATTGCGGCACGGTTTTTCAGATCACCTCTTCGGGAACCCTGACGAGCCTTTACAGCTTCAGCGGTCCCGATGGCGCCTTCCCCGCCGCCCCGCTCACCCTGGGCAACGACGGCAACTTCTACGGAACGACATCCGGCGTGAGTTCTTCCGATGTATCACAGTGCGTGTATACCTGTGGAACGGTCTTCAAGATCACTCCGACCGGCAGCCTGACTAACCTTTATGCGTTTACGGGACCGGATGGCGCCAATCCGTTTGGGGCGCTGCTGTTGGGGTCCAACGGCAACTTTTACGGAACCACTGAGTTCGGAGGGGTGAACGGTCTCGGCACAATTTTCGAAATGACGCCTTCTGGTGTCCTCACGACGCTTCACAGCTTCAGCGGACCGGACGGCGAAGCTCCCGTCGCGGGGCTTATTCTAGGCCCAGACGGCAATTTTTACGGAACTACCGAGTCCGGCGGAACGCTGGCACCGGCGGAACCGGGTGGAGGCACTGTCTTCAGGTGGTGTCTGCCGGGCGCAAACAAGGTTTGCACCACAACAGCGCTCAGTTCGACCCTCAATCCGTCCACACCCGGCGCCACGGTAACCATAACTGCCACGGTGGTTCCAGCAGGGCCGGGGACGGCCACCGGCTCGGTAACATTCACCGACGGAGGAACTCTCCTCGCGTCGGTCGCGCTGGCTGACGGAGTGGCCTCGCTCACTACCGCCACATTGTCGTTGGGGTATCATACGATTGAGGCATCTTACAGCGGCGATCCTAATTTTCAAATCAGTTCGTCTTTCTTATTACAAACCGTGGACCAGGCCGCCACCACAACTACGGTAACCTCAAATCTAAACCCGTCCGCTTACAATCAGTCGTTGAAATTCACAGCCACCGTGTCCGCGCTTGCCAGCTCAGGCGAACCTACCGGCACGATCACTTTCAAGAATGGTTCGCGCACATTAGGGTCGGTAACTTTATCCGGCGGTTCCGCCTCACTTGCGCCACCCGTGCTGGCTGCCGGCACCGACTCCATTACCGCGGCCTACAGCGGCGATACCGATCACCTTGCAAGCACCGGCTCTCTCTCTCAAGTGATCGATCAAGCCACCACCATGACGGTAATCAAGTCTAGCGATAGTATTATATTAGTGAATCAACAAGTTACTTTCACGGCAACGGTTACAGGTCTTTACGGCGGCGACCCCACCGGAACCGTGACGTTCTCTGCGAATGGCGCGCAAATTGGATCGCCGGTCGCGGTGGCGAGCAGGGTGGCGAGTGTCATAACCAGCTTCGCCGCGGCGGGTGCTTACTCGATTACGGCCGTGTACTCCGGAGATACAAATTTCGTGGGCGGTAACGCCGCACCCTTGAGCGAGACAGTTGATCTCACTTTGCCAACGACCACTACTCTCAAGTCTTCCGGCTCGCCGTCGACCGTGGGAAATTCCGTCACATTTACGGCAACTGTTCGCCCGAGTTCAGGGACAATACCGAACGGAGAGGTCGTAACCTTCTACGATGGAGCGTCCAGCATCGGGACGGGCATTACCAGCGCGGGCGCGGCGGCGTTGAGCACATCGTCGCTTCCGGTAGGAACAAATTCTATCACAGCCACCTACAGTGGCGATTCCGTTTTCCAGGGAAGCACGTCCGCCGCTGTAAAACAGGTAGTCAACAAGCAGGCGACGACGACTACACTGGCTTCGAGCATTAATCCGTCAACTTATGGGCAATCCGTAACGTTCACGGCAAAGGTGAGTTCCAGTGGCCCTGCGCCCACCGGCACGGTGACCTTTAAGAACGGCTCGGCGCCGATCGGGACGGGCACGCTGGCTGGCGGGGCCGCCACACTTACCTATTCCAAGCTCGCCGCCGGCACGAACTCCATTACCGCCGCCTATAATGGAGATGCAAATTCTTCCAATAGTACATCGGTTCCCTTGAGCCAGACCGTGACAGAGGCGGCAACCGCGACTGCAGTGGCGTCCTCGAAGAACCCGTCGAATTCGGGCCAATCGGTAACTTTTACGGCCACCGTGACCTCCGCTTATGCGACACCGACCGGTACGGTGACCTTCACGCAAGGGTCCACTACGCTTGGGGCCGCAACTTTGGCGGGGGGCAAAGCCAAGTTGGCAGTAACGACTTTGCCGGCTGGATCAGATACGGTGATTGCCACCTTCGGGGGCGGCGCGGATTTCGCAGGAAGCTCAGGATCGATCGTCCAGACTGTAAATTGACGACGGCCCGCAACACAGCGCGTTGAGTTTAATATTGGGTTCGACTGGCTAGCCGTCGCGCCAAGCGGCCAATACCGGGTACTGAGATGAGTTCCTAGGCAACCGCGTTATGCGGCAATGTCGTAGTGGTTTCCTCTGCGCCCTGCTCCCTGTCGTTGTGTATACTAAGCCGATGCGAAACTATACGACACTGCGCTGGCTCGCTGGATTGTTGCTCGCGTTCACTCTGTGTAGAGGCGCGTTGGGGCAGAATGCCAAAGAAGCTACCGCCGGTGATGCCCAGAAACTGGTCACGATCCACCGCATCTTCGTCGAAGGCACACGCTTGCCTACACTGTCAGTCATTCACCTGGCGGACATCAAAGTGGGCGATCAGGTGAATTTTCTCAGACTCCAGGGAGCGCTGCAACAAGTAACGAGAAGCGGACTGATCAGCAACATCGACTTTGAATATGAGTCGCTGCCCGAAAACGAGACGGAAGTCGTTCTGCACATGAAGTGCACAGACGTGCCGCCCATCGCGAAAGCGACCATTGCCATACCCCAAGTCGACGAAAACGATGTGTGGGCTTGGCTCGGTCAAGTGGACCCGCTATTTACTCGCGACATGCCTCCTACCGAGGCGGCGATCAGATTCTACTCTCACTGGATCGGCAAGTACATGGCAGCCCACGGAGTCCCTGATTTCCAAAAGGGGTTCACCATCGTAGCGGACGCTTCGAGTTCCACGGGCGGTCATGATACCGACCGACTGCTCTTTAAGGTGACGAAGCGCCGGGCGCTCAAGTGATCCGTCCTCTCTAGAGAGAACAGTCTCTGAGAGAGCAATGTTACCGCGAGGAACATCCCGTGCTTGCCCGTCAGGGCCGAAATCGCGCTGGGACGAAGCGCTTTTCGAGAGCGTTTCCGTTTTCGCGTTGCAATTCCTGTGGGGCCAAGCAGTGGGCCGAATTCGTTGCGGCCCGCAGATGAACATAGCGGCGCGTGCAGGTTGATTTATGTTCATAGAAGCAGACCGGAGCGCACCGGCCATGCCCCTGACACTTTTTGATTCAAAAGGCATTCCCGCACACCGTCGAGAGCGGATTGAGGCGGCTGTTACCGCTGGCGCCCGTGAACTACGAAGGTTGGATTACGACCGATCCTTCCGGGCGGTGACGTCCGAGTGATAATAACGGGTACACAAGGCTTCGAGCTGAGGCCGGTGTTTTCAGTGGACAAGGATGATCCCGCCGAAATCACCCGCCGTGTGCGCGCAACCATTGACGACGACTTCTGACTAGCGCGCGGGATACCTCGGCGCGGCCGCCTTGATATCAGGCAATATCGGCCTCGATACTGCTCGGGGGCCGGAATAGCGTGAGCGTAGGTCGCACCACATTACGTACCAGCCGCCCGCCGCGTCCTCCCCACGGTGGGTTGGAGACCTGCTCTTTCCAGGCCCAAGTCTCGCTGCCCGGCGCCACGCCGGGGTATAGCGCCATGACCTTGTCGGCATCGATCGGCCGATCTGGAGTTTCGATATCCTGAGCAACCAGTGGCAAGGCTACCGCGAGTGCGCAAATCAAAAGTGCATGGTCTTTCATTGCATTGTCCCTTTTTACTGCCCTTAATTGCCAATATCGCCCTCTATTTTCACGCGAGGGTTCAGCCATCTCCTTAGTGAGTGCCGAATCGGTCGGTCTCCTTCAGTTACTCGGAGCGGTCGCGCCACCGCGCGGGAGCGTCGATAGGTTCCCGGTAACATCAGAGATTAATTAGTGTCCTCACGGAAGCACGCGGAAAAGCACGTCCGTCGAAAGGACGCCGCCGGGTGTTGTGACATCGACATTGCCGGTAGTTGCCGCATTGGGGACGGTCGCGACAATTTCAGAAGCGGAGACCACGTTGAATGAAGCTAGAGTCCCGTTAAAACTGACGACCGTGACGCCGTCCAGATCGGCGCCGAGGATACGAATCCGAGATCCCACTTTGCCGGCCGAGGGTATGGTTGTCAGGTAAGGACCGAGGCCAACCGACAAGCTGAAGACCGTGCCGTCGTTTGAAGCACCGCCCCATGCCGTGGTCCCGTAAAGGAGCCCATTTGTTGCTTGAACCAGTGCACCATATGGGTCTATTCCTTCCGGGCCCGCGGAAGGGAACGAGTACACCGTCGTGAACGCGCCGCCGGGGGTGATTTTAAAAATGGTCCCCGCGGGTCCCGAGAAGGACGCCGCGGTCGTTCCATATAGGTCGCCGTTGGTGGCCAGCACCAGGCCGCTGAGTGGCCATGCACCGTCAGCATACCCACTGAAACTGCACAATGGCGTGAAGGCCCCTTGTAGCGAGATCTTGTAGAGTGTGCCGGCGTCGCTTGTCCCGCCAAACTCCGTGGCCCCATAGAGGTCTCCAGTCATGCCTTGCGCCAAGCCAGGGGCTGGACAGGTATTGGTGGAGCCGAAGTTGGAGGTGAAGCTGTAGAGCACCGTCAAGCTACCTGTAGGAGTCATTTTGAAAATTGTGCCGAAATTGTCGGCGCCGCCGGCCTGAGTTGTGCCATACAAGTTCCCATTCATGCCCTGGATTAGAGGAGAACAGGGCGAGCCACCATCACTGCAGCCTGCGGACGCACAAAAGTTGTATACGGTCGTCAAGGTTCCGTTTGGAGTAATGCGGAATATAGTGCCACCATTATTGGCGCCAAATTCGGCAGTTGCTCCATAAAAGCTTCCGTTATTCGCTAGCACCAGCCCGGACGCTGGGGTTATCCCGTCGACGCAATCCCCGTCAGAGCAGAAGGTGTGCAGCGTTGTCAGCGTCCCAGCCGGGGTGATCTTGAAGACGGTGCCACAACCACCCGGGCAGCTGAGGGTGGCTCCCCCAAGCACGGTTGTCCCGTAAAGATCCCCATTAAGACCTGGCACAAGTTGGCTAGGCCACTGACCGTCAGGGCACCCCGTCAACGAACAAAATTCCCAAAGCGTGGTCATCACCCCGGCGGGGCTGATCCCGAAGACCGTACCGGAATTGTTGGCGCCACCCGACTGAGTTGTCCCATAGAGGTTTCCATCGAGGCCCTGAACCAAGGAAGACCGCGGCTCAACGCCATCGGTGCCATTGAAGCTTGCCAAGCTGGTGAGTGTCTGTGCAGACAGGGCGGTTAGACTAGCGGCGTCGAGCGTTCGTCGCGGAGATCGCCAAGAGGACGGTGACCCGCTTCCACCAATTCGGATTGGCAAACACAAGAACGATTCTTTTCAATGATGCTCCCTCTTCAGTTAGCGTACATCCCCCGGCGTCGTACCGAGCGTTGCCGAGCCGCACGTAGTATCTAACGCATATCGGCAGGAGACTCACCGCTTCGAGAAGCCGTGGTTTGCGCACGCCCAAACCTTATCGACAGCGCCGGTCTTCTTGCGAACGACGTGCAAGAACCGCCGCACGGATGGTGCGCCCAGAGCCAGTGGAAGGACAGTGGGGCCGGATCTGAAACCCGACCTTGCGGGCGGCCGGCGTTCGATTTGGGACAGTGTTTTTCGATTTTGGACAAGGGGAAGCGCGGCATTGAGGTTGTGGACGGCGAGTAGTGTTCCGGGCGAATCGAGTCGAGGCGCGGCGTGATGCGGAAAACCAGGCAATCGAATGACGGAACGGCGGAATGCTCCGATGAGCCTGGACGGCCCCGGAGCGGTGCGCAAGACGGTCATCGGCGTGCTCCCGAGTAGAGCCAAGGAGGTGTGTGTGTTCAAGCGGATTCTCGAAATCCTGCCGGCGGTGTGCGTGGCGACGGGCATGGCATGGGCAGCGGAAACCCCCTTCATCGGCGAGTGGAAGCTCGACTCATCGAAGAGCAGAATGCCCGACGAGATGAAGGTTCAGAGCAAGGGCGGCAACAAGTACGCGTTCGATTTTGGCGGGGGCGCCGAGACGATCGTGGTGGATGGGAGCGACCAACCGGGCCACGGCGGGACCCTGCTGTCGGCGAAGGCTGAAGCGCCCGACACCTGGATCGTCGAGCGCAAGAAAGACGGCCGGTTGCTGCTCAAGGCGACGTGGAAGCTCTCGAAGGACGGCAGTACGCTCACGGACTATTACCGCGAGTTCGAGTCCGACGGTTCGACGCTCAGCATGGATTACGTGTACCAGCGCACTGGTGGAGGATCGGGCTTCGCGGCAGACTGGCAGAGCATCAAGGAGACGATGAACTCGCCCTTCTTGATGCAGGTGAAGGCGTTCCAAGGCGACGGCCTGTCCTTCATCACTCCCTCGGAGCAAGAGATGAAAAACGTGAAGTTCGACGGCGAGGAATATCCCAACCCGGGGCCGAACGTGGACCGAGGCGCTTCCTCCTCGATCCGGCGGGTGGACGAGCGCACTCTGGTGATCACCGACAAGGCCCACGGCAAGGTGACGGATAGCGAGGAGGTTGAGCTCTCAGCCGATCTGAAGACCTTGACGATCACGGTGCACATTACCGGCCGCGACAAGCCGAATGTGATGGTATTCGAGCGGAAGTAGACCGACAAATCGTTGCACGGGGCAGTTAAAATGAGCGATGATATGGCTGCCATCGCGTGGTTTCGGTCGCAGCGTGGCGAGGCCGAAATGCGGGGAATCCTCAGGAGTGCCGGGACAATTCTTGCAATTCGTTGGCTTCGGTCTGCGGCAGAATCTTGCCGGAATTGAAAGCGCTTCCGGGAGACCTGGCGCCGCAGTACCGGACGGTGACCCAGCATCACCACGCAAGGCTGTAATTAACTTGAGGTAAGCGATGCGCTGCCGCCTGTCGCACTCCCTCACATCCCCAGCGCCCGCCGCGCCCTGATCGCCGCCCGCGCCTTCTCCGCGCCCTTCCGCGCCGCTTCCGGCCGCCGACAGCCGAGCGCGTGGGACTATCGGCGTTCGAGGCGCCGTTTTCTGGAAGAAAAAGCGATTTTGCCGGTACCCCTCACCCTGTGCCCTTTTCTGGCCTGGACCTGGACTGTCACGAGAGGCGCCCTCAATTTGACATCAGGTTGTCATACTTGCGCGGTTAGAATAGCAAAATGCCTATTGACGATGCGGAATTGGATCGCTTACGGAAGGCGTACAAGGCAGGAGTTGATGAATGGGTCACCGCCATTCGCGAGGAGGAAGCTCTCGCGACGCCCGACTACTCCCTCCCCGCTTGGGAGCTCTGGGATCAGGCAGGATTCAAAGAACAGGCCGCTCAGGACAAAGCACAGGCAGCGAAAGAAGCCTACAAAGCAGGGCTCCGGCAGCGCGATTACGGCTTTTGAATCCGCCGTGTATTTGGGCTGATTCCAGCCTCCGCAAGCGCTCGCATCCCAGCCCGCGCCGCCTGGCGCACTCCGCTACACCCCGCGCGCCTGTCGCGCCCTGATCGCCGCCCGCTCCGCGCGCCCTTTCGCACGGCACCTCCGCCCGCCGGCAGCCGCGGGTCACGCCGCTGCGCACGTGTTGACGTGGCGTTCGAGGCTGCCGTTTTTGCGTGAGAAACGCGATTTCGTGGTACCCCTTATCGATTGCCCTCTTGTGCCCTTGAAACGTCACCCCAATGGCGGCCGCACCGCATAACTCTCCGCTTCCAGTTTCAACCCGTTGGCGAAGAATGAGACCGTATGATAGAAACCCACCAGAGCGATCAGCTCAAGTATCTGTTCGATACTAAAAGCCGCGGCCAGCGCTTGCCATAGTTCGCCGGAAATGTTCGACGTATCATGTAACTCGTCGACCAGTTGGATCAGGAGCCGCTCTTCGTGGGTCCAGTCGGGATCGTCGCCGTCGGCGCGAAATGTAGCCCGAACTTGCGCGGGCGTGAGTTTCGCGCGTTCTGCGAAGTACGCCACATGCACGCCCCATTCATACGCGCAACCACATCGCCCGCAGGTTCGATCGATCACGATCTCCCGATGCCGCAGCGGCACCGGACCGCGATCCAGCAGGCTGCCCGCACGGAGGCGGTCGAAGATACGCGGCACCCGCGCCAAGGTGGAAAACAGGGACAGCGGTGGAACTCCCGGCGGCATGATCTGGTCGAAGACCGCCTGCAACTCGGGCGAATAGGGCGCCTGCATCGGTTCCATGCGGACAGGTTCGGAGGGATCAGGCAGCGGCATACTCCAATCTTACTCGGCGCCAGCGCGCCCCGATCGGCGCCCGCGCCTTCCCCCGCGCGCCATTGTGCCCCCCGCGTCCACCCACCCACAGCCGCAGGACACGCTCTGGCCGGCGGGAGTCTTGGCGTACCAGATTGCGATCGGCATGATTCGTTTATCATCGTGGAAAGCCGGCTCGGACATCCCGTCGAGTAACCGAGCGCCTCATGCCACTGACTGTTTTTGACTGCAAGGGTATGGGTTTGATGTC
The DNA here is from genome assembly GCA_049511415.1 of Bryobacteraceae bacterium. Taxonomy (GTDB): domain Bacteria; phylum Acidobacteriota; class Terriglobia; order Bryobacterales; family Bryobacteraceae; genus Bog-159. Next base: position 28,790 of record JBEKYC010000066.1, read on the forward strand.
TGAAGAATCTCTTGGCGATATCCTGGAACTTCCCGGCCAGGGTGATGACTTCGTCCAGATCCTTCACATGGATCACTCTCAAGGACCGGACCGAAGACCTTCTCGCGGGCGATGGTCATCTGCGGCGCGATGCCATCGAAAACCGTTGGCCCCAGGAAGAAGCCGCAGCGCACGCGCTCCGGGCCATGCGCAGCACTTTGGTCCGGCGAAGATTCGACTGGCAAGCGGCCCAGGGGCGATCTGCCCAACGAAAGAAAGCCGCGAGATCATGAGTGTGGTCTGTGATGTACACCCAATCGCTACTTTCATTCTCGCGGTCAGTTAGGCTCGCACCGGGTGGTGTTGATCAGCACAGACATGCTACGGCCCTCGAAGTTAGCGGTGGCTGCGTCCGGCTTGCCGTCTCCATTAAAGTCGCCGATAGCGAGCCCGTAGTTTTCCGAACCTGCGCCGAACACGCTAGGGGCGCCGAAGGCGCCATCGCCGTTACCCGCAAAGAAGCTGACCTGGTTGCCGGTACCGGCTGCCAGGTCCAGATGCCCATCGCAGTTGAAATCGCCCGTGGCGAGTGAGCCGGCCGCGAGAACCCAGTTGAGCGTGGCGGCGCTTTGAAAGCCGCCGCTTCCGTTGCCCAGCATCACATAGATAAATCCCAGGCTGGCGTCGCTCGCCGCGACGTCCAGGTTTCCGTCGCCGTTGAAGTCACCCGTGGTCAGGCGCCGCGTTCCCAAAGTGCCGCTGCCGAATCGCGTAAGCTGCTGAAAGGTCCCGTTCCCGTTGCCTAAGAACAAGCCGAACACCGTCGACGGACTCACGTCCGTGACAGCCAGATCCTGTTTCCCGTCACCGTTAAAATCCGCTGCCACGATCTGAGTCAGATTCGACTTAGGTACCGCAGCGGTATAGGTCACCGTGAAGTTACCCGTGCCATCACCCAGCCAGACCTGTATGCCGCTGGGGTTGCTTCCCTCCGCCGTAGTGCCGAACGCGATATCGGGAATCCCGTCGCCATTGAAGTCGGCCGCGGTGATGGAACTGATATGCTGACTGAGCCGCACAATCGGACCCGCCCGGAAGTTGCCCTCCGTCTGCCCAAAGAATACTTGGACCTGGTCCGCATTACTGCCTGCCACGGCCACGTCCGGAATGCCATCGCCATTGAAGTCCGCCGTTGCGGCGACGTTGCGAGCGCCGTACTCGACAACGGTTGCCCGAAGGTCCCGTTAGCCGCGCCCGGGTATAAGCGCAGATTCGGAGAATCCAGAAGAGCCAGGTCCAGCCGGCTCGTGCCCTGGAACTTGCCCACCAGAACGGTCCGCGCATATTGCGCGACCTGGTACACGGCGGACTCAAACTTGCCCGTGCCGTTATTCAAAGCTACGCTGACAGCGTTGTTGTAGCCGACGAACGCAACATCCGGATAGCCGTCGCCGTCGAAATCCGCAAGTGTCATAGTGGACACCTCCTCGCCCTGCAGCGAGGTGATGGTGGCGCCAAATGCTCCATCGCCGTTGCCGGGCAATACGGTCACCAGTCCGCCATCCAGAACCCCAGGATATTGATAGGTGCCGTTGACGATATCCGGCTGCCCATCTTTATTGACGTCTGCAATGGCGATGCTCAATTCGTTATTCAACGGATCGTTGTGGGTGGCCAGGGAATAGTTCGACTGAGGCTGGAACGTACCATTTCCATTCGACAGGTACACTTGGATCGAACCGGAGTTATTGGGATTGGCGCCCGCCAGATCCGGCAAACCGTCTCCGTTCAAATCGCCGGCGGCTACCGAGGTCGGCCCGGCCGTGATCAGAACCGGGGGCTGGAACTCGCCATTGCCCATGCCTGCGTAGAAGTAGAGGCTGGAATCGTAAGTGCTGCCGCTGTTGGTACAAACCGCCAGGTCCAGCAAACCGTCGCTAATGAGATCCTCCAGGTCGCGGATACTGGGGGAGAATCGCAGGCACCAGCGGACACACAGGACGATCATCTCACCGGCGAGGTGCCTGCCCGTGAAACCTCAGAGGCTCGGCGGCGCGTCCGGCTTGTTAGTTTGTCAATGTTAGCGAACGGCTGGAAACGCTGCGTGATTCCGCACTCGTCGCGCCTGCCACAAATGCCGCCGCTCGTGGGAGGCAATCCAGGTGAAGGTGAACTGCAGGTTGAACCTGAGCAGCCGCGCCTCCGGCGCGGGCACTTTGATGTGCGCCAAATCCAGCCCACTGGCTTGCCTTAGTTGCAGCGATAGTTGTTCCTGCAAGTGCCCGAAGGTTGGCAGTACGGCTGTTATGGGCTGGCCGCACACAGGTGTGAACGCCCGGGGAGCCTTGTATTTGTGCTTGGAGGGCGGCTCGGTGTGGGCGATTATCCACTTCCCCAGCCAGCCGTATCCAACCGGTCCGTGCCCGACCCGGCCTCGCGCACGAGCGTCCGTCAGCGTGGATTCCAGCATCTGGACACAGCGGTCGCCCACCATGTTCAGGTGCAGCAGGCATTCCGACATCGACCAACTATGCCTGTCCGGCCGCCAGTTGAATTGCGATTCCTCCAGCCCATGCACCAGTTCCGTGGCTTCCGCTTTTGCCGCGGCGAATTGGCGGTCCAGATCGCCAAGTGCGGGGGGCAATGACGAAGTGGTCAACGTACCTCGATAGCAGTCGTCTCCGTCGACGGTAGAGCCGCAGTCATAGCCTGGACGAGTGTACGGCATGATTCGCTTCCGTTAGCCGGCGGCGCCTATAGCTGGGACTGGCAGCCCTTTGGTCGATTCCACATATCCTTCACGAGCCAACCTGGCGCCCGAATCGCGGTACGCGTCCGGCTCGTGGGGCGCCCAGGTAGCCAGCCCATCCACATACCGGTTGTACATGCAAAAGGCCGCGGCGATCAGCACTGTGTCGTGGATCTCCAGATCGGTGGCGCCCAACCGGCGGGCGCGCTCCACGTCGTCGGGCCGGACGCTCTTGCCGCCGCGCTGGACTTCGCCCGCGATCGCCAGCAGGGCTTTGAGCTTGTCCGAAACCGGCGCTTGTTCCGCGTTCTCTTTCACATCCAGTACGAGCTGCTCGTTGCCGCCAAGGTGATAAGCCGCCACCGCGCCATGAATGGTTTGGCAGAAAAAGCAATCGTTCCGCGAGGAAACGTATGCGGCGATCAACTCCCGCTCGCCGGACGACAGAGAATTTGGGCCGCGCAGCAGGATTTCCGCCAGCTCGTTCAAGGGCTTGGCGGTTTCCGGGCGAAAAGCCATGGGTCCAAGGATACCGGGCAGTCCCTCTGGAAGTTTAATATGCGGCATCTTCTCGACACTCCAACTCTGAAGATTATTAGCCGAATCGGAGTTCAAGGTCAATAATGCGTATCTACTATTCCCGTTGACCCAGAACGGCCTCCACAAAATCGCCCAATTGTTCCGCGGTGAATTCGTTGCCCTCGAAATTGGCAGCCAAATTCCCGCGGCGGTCGATGATAATGGTATGCAAGGAATGCGTCAGGGCGCCTTCGTCCGGCCAAAAGTTCACTCCGAACCTCCGGCACACTCTTTTCACTTCGGGCTCTGGCCCAGTGAGAAAATGCCAGTACCTGGCATCCGCCTTCCACGTGGTGGCGTATTTGGCCAGTACGTCGGGCGTGTCGTGCACCGGATCGATACTCACACTCAGCAGCACCAAGTCGCGCCCCAGCCGGTCCGCGAAGCGCCTTTGCAGGCGGCCCAGGTTGTTAGACAACCGGAAACAATAATTCGGCAAAGGACAGCTTGTATAAATGAACGAGGACACCAGCACCTTGCCCGCCAGTTGCGACAGTCTGACGTCGTGTCCTGTTTGGTCGGTGAGCGTGAAATCCGGAACTGCCGCGCCAGGCGCCAGTTCGTCCACGGCCGAGTCCGGGTGGCCCAAGTCGGCGAGCAGTTGCAATCTGCGGGCCTGTAATGGCTCCAATTCCGTGCTCTGGTACTGGCGCACGCGGAGGTTCTCGGCATAGGCGTCGTCGCGCGTGACCACCAGCGTGAAATCCACCAGTTCGCTCGGCCGCAGCGCATCCAATGCCTTTCCGTCATGTACGGCGATCGGCATCACCATGGCGTCCATGTATCCGGGGATCGCCGTGCAGGATGCCACAAAGGTCCGGTGGGATTGATCGATCTTCAGCACCAGGCCGGTCACGGGATAGCGCTGCGCTGCGGAGGTACTTCCAGCGCTAACAGCGAGTAACATCCCTACTGCTATCTTTCGCGTCATGGTTCGCTCCTCAAGTTCTTCGTTTTATCTCGGCTCCGTGGGATGTTTCGCGGTCAAAGTTCCGCCCCTGGCCGCACCTGGACGGTTAGGGCCGCCCAAGCGATACGGACGGTAGTCGAGCTTCGTATACTCGGCGGCGAACTCTTTAATCTCAATAAACTGGTTCTTGCCGACCTTGGAGAAAACCTGCTCCGCCGGATTCCCCGGCCACCAGATTTCGATCTTTTGGATTTGAGCCGATTTGCCCAGACCGATATGCTGCCGCAGCGGCGAGCCTCCGAACGAGCTTTGACTGCCGACGGTGGAATAGACCGCCCGCGTCCCCTTTCCTTCGTTTTGCACCGTCACTTTGATGCGCGCGCCGATGGCGGAGCGGTTCGCCTTGACACCGACAAGCCGCATGACGATCCAGTCGTTCTCATTGCCGGGGTTTTCGAAAAGGCGGAAAGCATGACTGTCGCCAGGCACGGCGCCGCCAATGGAAGTCAGAATGTCCAGATCGCCGTCGTTGTCCATATCGGCCATGGCAACACCGTGCCCTTTATGTAGCTCGCCAGTCCCGGAGGAAGCCGTGATATCGACAAAGGATTTTCCATCCTTGTTGTGGAGCATGACGTTGGGGAGGATAGAAACATACGAGGGATTTCCCGTTCCCAAATAGATGTCGGGATACCCATCGTTATCAAGGTCGCCGAAATTGCCGCCCATAGGCATGAACACTTTATCCAGGCCGGCTTCCTTGGCTACTTCGCGGAATGAGCCGTCTCCCAGGTTCTTATATAATTTCAAGGTCGCCGCGTTGTGGGGCAGTCCGAGGTAGGTTCTGATACTCTCGTCAACCGAAGGATAGTAACTGGTCACAAACAAGTCTGGCCAGCCGTCGTTGTCGTAGTCGAAGAACCACGTGGCGAAGCCCCTTCCCGTTCCCGGTACGCCCGCCTTCGCGGCAACTTCGGTGAATGTCCCATCATGATTGTTGTGATACAGAAAGTTGGAGGCGCCCATGTTGGAGACATAGAAATCCACGTACCCGTCGCCGTCGTAATCGGCTGCGGCAACGCCTTTGGAAAAAGCCGTCCGGTCGATGCCCGCCGAGTGCGAAATATCTTCGAAGGTTCCATCCCCTTTGTTCAAGAAGAGCTGGCTGGGTCCGCTTTCGTTGACTACAAACAGGTCCAGGAAGCCGTCATTATTAATATCCGCCCAGACGGCGGACTGGGTATTGGTGGCCGGCACACCCAATCCGCTCTGTTTGGTCACGTCCGTGAAAGTTCCGTCGCAGTTGTTGCGGAGGAGCGACTTGCGCTGCCCCATTCTCTCCCAGGCCCCGCGCAACACCAGCACGTCCAGGCATCCGTCATTGTTGTAATCGGCTTGTATGAGGTTCAGTCCGCCCAACTGATTGCTTAGCCCCGCGGCGGCGGTCCGATCGGCAAAGGTGCCATCTCCGTTGTTATGGAAGTAGTGCATCGGTGCGCAAGTTTCCCAGCTGGATGTCAAGACATCCAGTAGTCCGTCATTGTCAAAGTCATCTACAACAACACCGGAGGCCGTCGCAAATAAGTTCAATCCTGCCGCGGGCGCCACGTCCGTAAATCGTCCTATGCTTTCGGATGAAGCAAACAACGACGGAGCCATAAGATAGGGCGACGGTACGCGGTCAGGGTAGTTGCCCAGCGTCATTTCAGCGATGTTGAGCAGCCATCTCGCCTCAAGATTGTCGGGCTGCTGTGCCAGGTATTTCAGGAAGTGTTGCACCGCCTTCTCGGAGTTGGCCGTTTGCTTATAACGGAGCGCGGGGCTCATCGGGAACAGACATCTCTCTCCGGGATTCCGGTAAACGTCGTTGTCCATCTCCGATGCATGCAGATATAAGATTCCGAGGGACTCTTCCAGCGTGGACAGCATCTGCGGGGCCTCGGAGGATGCCATCCGGTAGGCGGTCTCCCATTGTTCGATAGCCTGGGACATTTCGCCCTTGTACGCGTGCAGTTGCCCCTTGGCTACATGCATCTGCACGCGATACACCGGCGCCGCGTTTTTTGATTGCGCCTGGGCACTTTCATTCGAAGGATCCAGCATGCCTTCGAGCCAATCCATCACGGCGACGTAGGAGCGGGAATGGACTTCGCAAATGGATTGCACGTCCTGGTCCCATCCGTCGGGCTTTGCAATTGCCGCGAGGGCCGATCCGGCCTCCGCCAGTCCGTCGACCTCGGGGCCGTAGCGCACGCTGCCGGACGCCGAAAGGGCTGTCTGCCGGTTGCGGCTCGCGCTATCGAAACTCGCCGGCTCGGATTCGGTCACGATCTTCAGGATGGCGTAACCGGACGGCAACTTGATAATCCGCGAGAGATCTCCGGGCCGCATACCTTGCAGCGCGTCGCGAAGCTCCGGCCGGAGTGCTATGGGGTCAACCTGCCCCAGGAGACCTCCATCCACCGCGGTTGCGTCCGTTGAATGGTCTCGCGCCAACGCGGCAAAATCCGCGCCGTCGTTCAGTTGCTCCAGAAGTTTCGCCGCTTGATCGGCCGAGTCCACCACAATTACGCGCACGGCTACCGGGCCGGCAGGTTCGGCGACTCCCGAGCATAACAACGCGGCGCCCAGGCCCGCAGCGATACTGATCCACTTGATTGTCGCTACACTCACAGATATCAGACCCCTCGATAGACAAAGTATATGAGCAGATGTTGTGCGAAACAATATTGCAGAGATAGTAATATGCCGTAACTAGATTCGTGGATCGCTGTGGGGATGATGAGGTCGATGATACGTCTTGCCGGGCCGCACACTTAACGGCGCGACGAAAATCCGCACAGCTTGCAAAGTAGCCATGCGCAGGCGCGCAAGATGTCGAGGAGCGCGCCAAAAGCGGCAGTCGACAGTACGCCGCGCGGCCGCCAGCGTGCGTATAGGCCGTTGATGCTCCAGGCGGCCCCGGTATATATGGTCGCCGCCCGCTGCATGCCCCAGCGGTCTCTTACCTGCCAGTCATAAACCAGGGTTTCAATGCCGCTGTTAAAGAACCTTCCCGTCTGCAGAACTCGTGCGTTATATAACTTTCCAGCGATGGATGGTATCTCGGATTTCCCCTTGGACGCAACGACCAGTGCCGCCGCTTCCTCGGCGTGCCTGAGGGCCGAGGTTACACCGTTTGACGTAATGGGATCGACCATCGAGGCGGCCTCGCCCACAATTACCCAGTTCGGACCGCTAACTCCCCGATAGGTGCGGCAACTAAATGACGTTACCTTTGGCGCGCAGCCGGCTTCTTGCCGTGACATGGCGGCAAGCCGCGGAAAGCGCGCCAGTTGGCGCCTGAAAATATCGTCGACTGTCAGTCCGCGATCCCGCTCCTTCTTTACCGCTTCGCCCGTAGTTACATACCCGACGCTCAGCATATTTGTGCCGATCGGGATTTCCCAAATCCAATCCTGATACTCTCCCGGCGCAGCGTTCATGTAGATGCTAGTGCCTTCGTGCGCTTGGGGCGCCGCGAAATAGGCCCAGAGACAGACCTTTCGTGGCCCATACGCGACGCTTGGAAGATCGAACGCCCGAGCCAGCAAACTGGTAAATGACCCAGAAGCGTCGATGAACCAGGGTGAAGTGAAACATGCGCCCGATGCCGTTTGAATAGAGGTAATCCTCTTTCCGGCCTTATCCACGGTAAGGGCTTTATCATGGATTACCGTGACGCCTTGCCGCAGCGTCAGGTCTTGTAGTTCCCGGTCTAAGCGCATCCGATCTACATGGATGGTGTGCAATACAACATGGAAAGGGCGCTGGGCTACCCACGCTGCGGGGCGAAACTCAATCGCCGCTCGCCCTCCCAACTGCAGCGTCACACCTCTCTTATAGGTCGCAATACCGGAATCGATCAGATCTTCCAATGGCAGGCCCAAGGCTCCTAACAAGGCGGGCGAAGCCCAGTCCAGCGACTCGCCGACCGGCTGGCGCACTTCGGTCTCCGGTTCGATGCATACGACACGTAGGCCCGCCTTTGCCAGATGCAGCGAAGCGGCCATGCCAGCCAGGCCGCCGCCGATCACGGTGACATCGAAACTGTGGGTAGTGCCCGGCCCCATACATGATTATGCGATAGCGAAGCGCGGCGAATCTATAGTTCTTGCGCAGCCAGCCGGGTGCCTTCCACGCGCGCCCGGATCTTTGCGAAGGCGATGTCGCGGGACGTGGAGGTGTCGTCCGCAAAGGGCGCGAAGCCGCAGTCGTCCGTTGTGCCGAATTGCTCCGCCGGCAGGAACCTGGCTGCCTGCAGCACGCGCTCACGCACCTCACCGGGTTTTTCTATGGCGGGGTTGATAGGATCGATAACGCCCACAAAAACCGTCTGTCCGGGCTGCACGTGCCTGCCGATAATCTGCAAGACCCGTTCCGGATCCTTTTCACTCGCCAACTGCACGTAGAAACGCCCCACGTGCAACTGGAACAGCGCAGGCAGTAGTTCGGCGTAATCCACGGCGGCGCTGTGAGTAGCATCGCGGTCGCCGCCTGGACAGGTGTGCACGCCGATACGCTGGCGCTCTTGCGGCGAGAAATGATCGAGCACCCGGTTGTTCAGGGCGATGAAGTTCTCGAGCAAGCCTCCCGATGGGTCGAGTCTGAGGGAGAGGCGTCCTTCCGTGAAATCGATTTGCACGCTATCGGCTCCCTGATCGAGGCAGCCGCGGATATCGGCGGCGGCTTCGCCCGCCAAGTCCGACAGGAAGGCCTCGCGCGGGTAACCTGGAATCTCCACTTCCGGGTACAGCAGGCTGAGAGCCGATGCAGAGATCACCGCCTGTTTCACGGGCAGTTTTGTCAGACGCCTGGCCGCGGCCAGATAGGTCGAAGCGTGTGTGCCGTAGCGGAATGGGCCGTAAGTCAGCCGCGGCAATTGCCGTGTGTGCCCATCTTCAAACGGAATGACCACGCCGTCGGCTGCCACATTCGCGACGCCTTCGAGTGGATAGGTCGCAAAGCTGGACTTGGTCTGCTCTCCGTCCGTGATCACTGGAGAGCCGGTGTGTTCGAAAAGGCGGATGGTATCCAGGAGCGCGCGATCGGCGATGCGTGTAAATTCGTCCGCGGCCATCCGGCCGGCCTGCAAAGCCTGGCGCGCCGCAATCAGTTCCGGCGGCCGCGGAATGCTCCCAATCGGTTCGGTAGGTATGTGCAACCAGTCCCCCACTTGGTTCGAAAGATACTTCCATCCAAGCTAACCGAACCGGATACTGGCACACAATAATCGAAATCAATTAGGAGGCCCGATCAGCGTGTGTCCGGATACCACAACGCTCTCGCGAAGCGCTCCGGCGAGATGTAGCGCGTGTGAAACTCCTGCCAATCCGAAGGATGCAGGCGATAGGCTCGATCCTGCTCAAGGGACGTGGGCGGTCCCGTATAGTACTTCATCGCGTGGTAGGGCAGGGGCAGCACCGTGCTGGAAAATTGGAAATTATAATCGCCTTCCTTCATCCACCCGTCGCCGATGAAAACGTAGTCGCGGGTCCAACCGGCAGGGGGCGGAGGCACGGCGGCAAACCGCATCCGCAACTCATCGCCCGAGTTAACAATCACCATGCGGTCGTCGATCTTTTCGAGCAACTCGCGGACGCCGCCATAGCGCGTGTAGTAACCCTCCAGATTGCGCCACTGCTGAGTAGTTCCCGCGATGGTGTCATAGTGCGCCAGTTCCGGCGATGAGGGACCGTCCTGTGTTACCAATGAGAAGCCACGGTAGCGCAGTTCGGCTTCCGACAGGCTCAGGCGCTGCGTTTTTACTTGCTCATTCGGGAGACCTGTAGCCCACGCCAGCCTGTCCCAATACACTTCCATACTGGTGCGCAAACGCAGTTTGCGTGGCGCGCCTGTCCGAAAAATTCCCGCCAAATCGAACACGACGGTCTTCAGGCGGCCTGCCGGAATACCGAGGTGATTTCGCGCGGTGACCCAATGTCCGGCCCGGTCCGGAACTTCGATGCGCAAATCCTCTGGTGCGGGGCCGCTGCCCTGGCTTCGCGCCATGGTGATCGTGTCGTCCCACGGGTGCAGAAAACCGTCGCCGATCAGGTACGATCAGGTACAGTGGCCCGGTGTGCGGTGCGTCTTCCGGCAATTCGAGATCCACCCAGTGATCGCGAGTCAATCCTTGATACTGCCCAACTCCAAAAGTATTCAGATAATTGCCATCAACCTTTTGAATCGCCGAGCTCACATCGCGCCCGGTATCGTCCTTCGCACTGGCAAAACTCCTAGGCTCACCCGTCACATACAGTTTCAGGGGCGCGGGAGGGTCGGCCACACGCTCGTCTACGTAAATGTGTGACTCTTGCGGATGGTCGACAACCAGCAACGAGTAATAATCGATATAATACGTCTCCCAGTATTCGTCCGTCAGGCGCAGGTCGTAATACCCATCCCGCGGCACAAGTTCGTCGCCGGCGATTTTGAACCATTGCTGCGTCTGTTG
>JBEKYC010000067.1:0-38453 GCA_049511415.1 Bryobacteraceae bacterium
GGGTCGACTTCGAACGGGATGCGCCGGAGTTCCTGGTTCTTCTCCAGCGCGGCGATGAACTCGCGCAGATCGGTGTAGGCCATAACGGGGGTCCTACTTTCTACTATGATTGAAGTTCACGCACAAATCATCTGAGGAGAGATCATGTTTAATCGAGTGGCATTCGTCACGGGCGCCAGCCGCGGCATCGGCCGGGAGATCGCTCTGACGCTGTGCCGCGCCGGTTTCGATATCGCGGTGGCTTCACCGGAGATCGAAAAAAACGAAGAAGTCGCGGAGAAGATCCGGGCTTGCAGCGGGCAGGCTCTGACGGTGAATCTGGACCTGCTATCGTACGATTCCATCCGGGACGGATTCGCCAAGGCGATCCAGCATTTCGGCCGTCTGGATGTGCTGGTGAACAACGCTGGCGTCACGCGCGACGGCCTGGCCGTGCGCATGAAGCGCGAGGATTGGGATCGCGTGCTGCAAATCAACCTCCACGGTGCGTTCTTCGCCATCCAGCAAGTGCTGCCCACCATGATGAAGCAGCGCTACGGGCGCATCATCAACATCGCCTCGGTAGTGGGCGAGTGCGGCAACGCCGGCCAGGCGAACTACGTCGCGTCGAAGGCGGGAATCATTGGGTTGACGAAGGCGCTGGCGCAGGAGATGGCGGCGCGCGAAATTACGGTGAATGCGGTGGCGCCGGGATTTATCGAAACCGATATGACGGCGGTTCTGACGGACGAAGTGAAGGCAAAACTGCTGGCGCAGGTGCCGCTGCGGCGGCTGGGGCGCCCGGACGAGATTGCCTCGGCGGTGCGCTTTCTGGCCAGCGACGAGGCGGGGTACATTACCGGGCATGTGTTGAACGTCAACGGCGGGATGTATATGTAATGGAGATCACCCGCCGCCAACTTGCCGGCGCCCTGGCGCTGTCGCCCTTCCTCAGCCGCTTGCCGCGGGCCCGCGCCGCTGCCGGTTTCGATTCCGATTTCGGCAGCGCATCGGACGCCGCCCGCGCCATCCGCACGGGGACTATTTCCTCGCGGGAACTGACCGCGCATGTCTTCGCGCGCGTTCGCAAATACAATCCGCGCGTCAATGCCTTCGTCACGCTGGTGGAGGATCAGGCGATGGCGCGCGCGCGTTCCGCCGACGAGGCACAGGCGCAGGGCAGACCCCTGGGACCACTGCACGGCGTGCCCATCCTGATGAAGGACGATAAGCAGACCGCCGGCATCCGCTCCACGTGCGGCGCCAAGATGTACGCCAACAACGTGCCGAAGGAGAACGCTCCGGCCGTGCAGCGGCTTTTGGATGCCGGCGCCATTATCGTGGGCAAGACCAACCTACCGGAATGGGCTTCCGATTTTCAGAGCTACAACGAAGTGGCCGGCACCACCAATAATCCCTGGAATCTGGAGCGGACGCCGGGCGGGTCCACGGGCGGAGGCGCGGCGGCGCTGGCCTGCGGCATGGGATTTTTGGAACTGGGCAGCGACATCGGCGGATCCATCCGCACGCCTTCGCATTTCTGCGGCGTTTTCGGCCACAAGCCGACTATTGACTTGATTTCCGATGCGGGCTTCGTGGAGCCGCCCAACGCCAATCCGGCGCCGGACCGGTTGTCGGTAAACGGGCCGCTGGCGCGCAGCCCGCGAGATCTGCTGCTGGCGCTCGAGATCGCGGGCGGACCGTCCGGCCCGGAACGCATCGCATACACCTGGAAACTGCCGCCGGCTCGCGGCGCGCAATGGCGCGATTACAGGCTGGGTTACGTGGTGGACGATCCGTTCTGCCCGGTGACACCCGCCGTGCGCCAGCAGTTGGAGAGGGCGATCGACGCTCTGGGGAAAGCCGGTGCGCGGCTGGAGCAGGGCTGGCCGGCGGGAATGCGCACCCAGGAATGGTACGGCGCCTACTTCACCATGCTGGGCGCGGCGGTGCTGCCCAACGACGCGACCACGCACCGGGCGTGGGGCACGGCGGTGGGCGCACAGGCGGCCGCTCGACGATTCTGGGCGGAGTACTTCCGGGACCACGATGCTTTCCTGATGCCGGTGGATTTTGTGACGGCGTTTCCGCACGATCACAGCCCCGATATGATGGCGCGCCAGATCGCCACTCCGGCGGGACCGCGTCCGTATCTGGATATGCTGAAGTGGATCTTTCACGCGACATTCACGGGTAACCCGGCGACGGTGTGCCCGGTGGGGCGGACAGCCGAGGGGCTACCCTGCGGGATGCAGATTTTGGGCCCGTTTTTGGAGGACGCCACGCCAATCGACCTGGCCGGGCGCATTGCCGGCATTACCGGCGGCTTTGCGGCGCCGCCGCTGGCGAGCTAGGGACCCGCTACCGTTGGGATCGCCTTGTGTTTTGCCTGCGGCGTATGGTACTGTCTAACTCTATCTGGGAAAAATACCATGGCATACGTAATAGCAGAACCCTGTATTGGAACCAAAGACACCGCGTGTGTGGACGCCTGTCCGGTGGATTGCATTCATCCTAAGAAGGATGAACCCAACCACGCCGAAGCCGAATTGCTGTATATCGATCCGGTCGAGTGCATCGATTGCGGCGCCTGCGTGCCGGTCTGTCCGGTTTCGGCGATTTTCGCGTTGGACGATCTGCCGGAAAAATGGTCCGACTTTACGGCCAAGAACGCCGCCTACTACGGGCGCTAACTACCGCTTCCGGAAAATCAGAACCGACCACTGCGGCAGCCGTATGTAAAAGCGGCCGTCCGGCTGGACGACCAGGTCTGCCAGGTAGTTGCCGGAGTCGTTCCATCCGCCATATTGGGGCGCCTGCGAGTTGAAAATCTCCTCCCAGGAGTCGCCCGTGCCGCCGATATTCACGCCGTATTCCGGCTGATCCCACTGGTTGTCGCTCAGGTTCACGACCGTCATCAGCACGTTGCCGCCGTCATCCCATCTCAGGAAGCCCAGCACGTTATTTGTCGGGTCCATGTGCGGCATGCTGGGGCCGTTATCGGTGCGCAGCGCCGGATTGTTCCAGCGTACGTTGTTGGCGTCCGTCACCAGGTTGCGCATGGCCATGCCTGTAGGGTCGCCGGCGATGGCCCATTCGAAGCGATGATCGCCGAAGGGATCGAGCGCCGGATTCCAGTAGCCATAGTGATGCACCTCGGTGCCCATGAACATCATGGGCGTGCCGGGGATGGCGATATTGAGAGCCCATCCCATGCGCGCCTGGGCCAGGGCGTACCAGTTCTGCCGGCCCGTAACCGCGCCGCCGATCAGCTCCACGAAATAGCGGTTCTCGCGCAGGTCGCCAGGGCCGGGTTTGTCCCATACCCATACGCGATTCGTGTTATCGAACTCCCACTGATTGAAGATCTGGTCGTGCGAGCCCAGCGGGTAGCGGATGGCGCTCCATGCCGTGGGAAAACCGAAGCGGGAAGTCAGGGCTTGGAGCTGCGCCAAGCTTCGTTCGGTGACGGCGCGCGCAAAGGCGAACGGGCTGTTCATGTCCCACATGCCGCGAAAGCCGATTTGCCCGAAAATGTAATCGGGGGCGTTGTCCTCGGCGTAAATGAACTTATCGGGATAACGCGCGACCAGCGTTTGCACGATGGCCTGCAAACCGCCGGCGCTGAAGTTGACGGCGGAATCGAAGCGCAGGCCGTCGGCGTGGTATTCGTCGAACCACATGGCGGCGTTTTCGATGAAGAAGCGCTGCACATCCGGAGAGTCGTGGTCGGGGCGGCGGCCGAAGCCGGTCTCGACCGTGCTGAAGTAGATGCCGCCGCCGGTGGTGGCGTCGCTTACGTCGGTACGGTGATCGTTGTTGCCGTCGAACTGCCAGGTGTTGTCGACCGTGTCCATGTGGTTGTAGACAACGTCAAAAAAGACTGCCAGCCCGCGCTGATGACAAGCATCCACCAGCGCCCGGAGATCGTCAGGGGCGCCATAGAGCAGCTCCGGTGCATAGTAATTGCTGGGATTGTACGCCTCGCCTTCACTGCCGCGATACTCGCCGTTGGGCAGGAATTGCACGGCATTGAAATTCAGCGACCGGATGTAATCGAGTTTGGTTCCCACGTCCGCGAACGTGGCCGTGGAGCCGTTCGTGTCCGTGGAGACGGGAAGGCCGTCGCTCTTGCCGGCGAAGGAGCCCACGTGCGCCTGGTAGAGGATGAAGTTCTGGAACTGCGGCGTGCTGAACGGCGCCTGGAAAGTGTAAGTGGAGGGGTTGACTATCAGCGCCGGCAACTTTGGATCGGAGGAGGTGACCTGCCGGGCGCAGGGATCCGTGCGCAACAAAGGCAGCCCGCCGGGGTCGAAGACATCGCCGCCTTTGTTTTGGACTGAGAATTGATACAAGTGACCGGCCGCGGCCCCGGATATGTCCGCGGACCAATATGCGTTGTTCGCGGCGTCCGGTTGGAGCGCGAAGGACGATTGCGGAGACGACCCGTCAGGTTGTAGCAGAACCGTAACCGCGGAAGCGTTCGGCGCCCACACGCGGAATGACACGGATGCCAGATCGGCGGATAAGTTTGCGCCCAGGCTGGTAGTGGAGCTGGGTGCGGCAACGAGATTATACATGGCGGGGGACCTCCGGAGTTGGCGCTTTTGGCGTTCTCTAGATAGTGCAAGGGAGCGCCAAAGCGTTTCACCGTGGGCCCGCGCCGCCGATCGCGACTACGGCGTGGCGATGTAGCCGGTGGAATTGCAGGAACTATCCTGGTAATGGCCCACCATCACGCCCTTGTTGTTGATACCGCCGCCGCCGGTCTGAAAGGCCCCTGGAACATTCACGTGTTCGTACTTGCCGGCGGGAGTCAGAATGAACCCGTGCTCGTTAAACGAGGTGTCCCAATAATGGCCGGACATTTCTTCCTTGCTATTGATGCCCAGGATGATTGTGCCGCCGGCGTTGCCGCCACAGGGGAACGCGCCTAACACCGAGGCCGCTCCCGGGACATTAATTTCCGTGATTGTGCCACTGGGATTCCGTACCCAGCCGTGCGAGACGCCCGCGGAGTCGTTATAGTAGCCCACTGCGTATCCGGCGTCGTTCACCCCGGTGCAGACGGAGTCTGTGGAACCGTTCACGGCGAAGATGGTGACCGTGCCGCCGAAGCTGGTGAACGCGCTCAAGGTGGTGTAGGGTGGGGGATACACGAATCCGCAGAAGCCCGTCCCGCTGTCGTTAACGCCGTAGAGCGCGGTAGTGGTGTACTGGGGCTGGCCGGGGAGATTGTATGTTTTGAAAGTCCCGTTGCTTTCGCGAAAATAGCCCGAATACGTCAACGCAGCGTCGTCATAGAACTCACCCACGATGGTGCCGCCCTGGTTGATCTGGCTGGCGATGGTATATCCGGGCGAACCCGTGTCGCCCGGGTCGGAAAAACTGGTCACCGTGCCGTCCGTGGCTCGCAGGAATCCCTTGTAGTCTCCCGCCGAGTCGGTATAGTAACCCGATATGGCGCCGGGCGTATTGATGGATTCGACGCCCAAGTCCACGGCGCCGGATATGGTGAAGGTGGAAAACGTGAAACCGGCGTTGCTCTCCTGCGCCGTTCCCGGCGAGGCGGCCAGCATCAAGAATGGCAGCGCGATGAACGCGCACCGGGGAGTGATCCGCGATAACTGCATGTTTTTGTGCCCTCCGTAGTTTTCAATCTGCCTGGAATCCTATCCCAACGTTCGGGCGAAGTCAAGGTCTAAGGGGTGGGGGTACGTCCCATAACCGTAAGGAAACAGATGTTTTATGAGGGACGGAGATCACTCCCGGTAAATCGCGCTGGTGGTGTCGGTTTCCCAGATGCGCACCTGGCCCAACTGCGCGCCGTTGCCGGATTCCAGGCCGCTGCTGATTTCGTCGTAGAAATATTTGGCGATATTCTCCGCCGATGGATTGATCTGATCGAAGGGCGCCTGGTCGTTCAGAAACCGGTGGTCCAGCCGGTCTACCACGGCCGCCATCAGCTTCTTCACCGCCACGAAATCCACAAGAAGTCCGATGGAGTCGAGCGCGGGACCGCGGAAAGTCACCTGCACGCGATAGTTGTGGCCGTGCACGTTTTCGCACTTGCCGCGGTAGTTACGCAGCGCGTGCCCGGCGGCGAAAGTCTCTTCCACGGTAACTTCAAACATCGAAAAACCTCTCCACGTCGGTAATATTCATGGTAAATCGGTAGTCCGGCAGGCTGTCGAAGAACACCTGGCCGTAGCGCTGCTTGGTCACGCGGTTGTCGAGCAGCACCAGGACGCCGCGGTCCGTGCGGCTGCGGATCAGGCGGCCGAAGCCCTGCTTCAGCGCGATGGCCGCTTGCGGCACCTGGTAATCGTAGAACGGCTCGCCGCCGTCGTTGCGCAGCTTCTGCACGCGCGCGCTGACGATCGGGTCGCTGGGCACGGCGAATGGCAGGCGGTCGATGATGACGCAGCTTAACTGATCGCCCGGCACGTCCACGCCCTGCCAGAACGACGCCGTGGCGAACAGTACGCAATTGGGCGTGGTGCGGAATTCTTCGAGCAGCGCGCTGCGCGGTCCGGTGCCTTGCAGCAAAGTGGGATATTCGATATCGAGCGAGATGCGGTCGTGCATCAGGCGCATCTGCTGATAGCTGGTAAACAGGACGAACGCCCGGCCGCGGCTGAGATTCAGCAACTGTGTGACTTCGCTCGCGGCCTCCTTGGCGAAGGCGGGATTGCGCGGATCGGGCAAATGCTGCGGCACATATAAAAGGGCCTGCTGCTGGTATTGGAAGTGGCCGGGCACCACCAGCGTGCGCGCATGCGTGATCCCCAGGCGCTTCTTCACAAATTCGAAGCCGCCGGAGACAGCCAATGTGGCCGAGGTCAGGATGGCGGTGTCCACTTTGTCGAAGAGGCGCTCGCCCAGCAGCGGCGCCACGTCGATGGGGGTGGCCTGGAGGAAGAAACCGCGGCCGCGGCGTTCGATCCAGTAAACATAGGCCGGGTCGTCGCTTTCCAGCACGAAGCGCAGCGCCAGACCCAGTTCGTTGGTGCGGCGCTGCAGCGGGTTGACTTCTTCAGGCGGATTCTTCAGCAGCTTCAGGTGCGAGAAAATCAACTCCAGCGCGGCGCGCAAATCCTGATACATCTCTTCATTGCGCTGGACGAATTCGGCGCGGCCGGTGAAGGCGGCGCGCCCCTCCGGCGCCGGAAGCATCGAAAAGAGGCTGATGGCCAGTTCCTCGAAGCGGTCCAGGATGCGGTCGAGTTCCGCGGAGCCGAATTGCTTGGCGCGCGCCACGGCGGAGATATCGCGACGCAGCTCCTGGAAGCGGTAATTGCTGACCGAGACGCCGAAGTACTGGCCGGCCACGTCTTCGATTTCGTGGGCTTCGTCGAACACCACGGCGTGGTATTCGGGCAGGATGCCGCCTTCCATGTCGCCATCTTCGAGCACCTCCTTCAGCGCCAGGTCGGCGAAGAAGAGGTGATGATTCACGATGACGATGTCGCTCGCCTGTGCGCGCTGATGCATCAGGGTGAGGAAGCAGCGCTCGAACTGCTTGCACTTCTGGCCGGTGCACAGATCGCTGCGCGCGTCCACCTTGGCCCAGGCAGTGGAGGATTCCGGCAGCTTCTTGATCTCCGCGCGGTCGCCGAATTCGGTGGTCTTTTCCCAGGCCTCGATCACCTGAAAGTCGGCGACTTCTTCCAGGCCGGTGAGCACCGCCTCGCGCTCCGCATCGTAGATTTTCTGGCGGCAGGCGTAGTTGTTGCGGCCTTTCATGTAGCAGACGCGCAGGGGCCGCTCGAAATGTTGTTGCAGGAAGGGAATGTCTTTGAAGAAGAGTTGCTCCTGGAGGTTTTTGGTGCCGGTGGAGACGACGATGCGCTTGCCGGAGAGCAGCGCCGGAACCAGGTAGGCGAGCGTCTTGCCGGTGCCCGTGCCGGCCTCGACGATGAGGTGTTTTCTATCGGCTAAGGCGGATTCCACGGCTTCGGCCATCTCCAACTGTCCGGGACGGTATTCGTAATGGGGGTGCCATTTGGAAAGCGTGCCGTGGCGGGAGAAGAATTGGTGCACCGTGGATGCGGGTTTCACATCGGTGGACATGCCGGGATGATTTGATTGTAACGTTAATAGGGCGGCGAATATGGATTGGCTACCAGGTTATGAGACGAAGACGGCGTATGGCCTGAAAGTGCCTGTCCCGGCTGACCAATGAAAAGTCGTTCTCGCGGGCAAGGGCGGCGATCCAGAGATCGTTAGTGGGAATAGGATTACCGCTGGACTTGAGTTCCGATCGGATTTCCGCGTAACAACTGGCTGTCCCGGCTCCCACGGGCAGGATGAGGAACAGCCCTTGATGAGATTGCAGCCACGCTTCGTAGCGCGCCCGGAAACGCGACTGCCGGATACCGAACAGGTATTCACCCAGAACGATCGCTGGTATCGCCAGGTGCATTTCGGATAGGAGGATGTGGCGCAGAGCGGGATCGCCGTCGGTAAATGCCGACAAAGCGTTGGTGTCAAGGATCAGCGCCATTGCTCTTCGTCAATGGTTTCGAATTCTTGCTCAATCAGCTTTGCGATTCTCAGATTCTCGCGATGGAGGTCGCGCAGCCCGCCAAAAGCGTTTTCCCATGGCTGAGGCGACGGACCGGTGGAAGCGCGGCGCTGTAGTTGGTTCTGAACAGCCTGTGCGAAAAAATCTTTCAAGCTTTGGCCCTGCTCGGCCGCCGCGGCTTTCGCCCGCCGGAAGAGTGGATCGGGAAGTTCGACGGTTGTCTTCACATACCCATTTTCCCATAAAAACGGGTTGAAATCCCGCGCCTACCTGTACCAGATCACAGGAGCGAAGGAGCTGCTCTGCGCCGCGAACAACAGAATCGGTACGGCATAGGGGGACCCATACCGGTCGCGCTAAAATTTGGGACCTGAAAGTTGACCTGCACGGCGCCCGAAACGAAGCCCGGCGCATAGCCGGCGTATGTGATGGTGGCGTCCGGGGAAACCGGCGCGGACTGCAACTGCACCGTAATGGGCAGCAGCGGCGTTCCACCCGGACCTTCCGGAATCATGCCGTCGACTCCCGCGGGGTTCGTCTGGCCCAACCCGGATACGAACATCGCCACCGTGTCGCCGGCGTGCGCGGGATGATCCGGGCTGTTCAACGTGCCATCGGGATTGATAATGGCTGCAGTGGTCTCGAATGCATTCGAAGGGTTCACGAAAATCTCCGGCGCGGCCGGCTGCACATTCAGAACCACCGTGTTTGACGCACCGGACGGGGTTACGATCCGGACGGGAGCGGCGCTGAGTCCGCTCAACGCATACGGTGTCACCAGGTTGATCTGCTGCGACGAAACATAGAGCAGGGGCGCGGGTTGGTTGCCGATGAGCACCTGCACGCCTGCCAAATCGGTGCCCAGCAAGTTTCCGGCAGGCTGCGCGGTCACGCCTTGCTGAGGCCCGAAGCCGGCGCCGTAGATCGAAATGATTTCTCCCGGAGCCAGCGGTCCCGGCAGTGCTGGGTAAGCCGACGGAAGTACGCAGGTATCCACCAGTCTGGGCGATCCGGGGATCGTGGTCAGGGCGCTGAGAATGATGTCGCCCTGTGCGTCAGTGCCCGCCGCCACCGCGTTTCCATTCTGTTCCGCCGCCACGGGCCCGAGTGGGACCGCAAGGCCGGTCCAGGTGCCCCACAGTAGATTTTGAGCGGCGGAGTCGGTTCGGTCGCTCATCTTGTTGCCGATGGCGCATATCGCACGCTACGCAGGCAATCGCAATGCCGTTCCGCCGGCCGCCCTGCATTCGGATACCATGTTCAAGGTGAGGCTGGTGTGCGCAACCTGATTCCAATTCTAATTCTATCCGCGATGGTGACCATGAACTGTTCATCCCATAAAGAGCCGCGCGAGTTCGGCAAACTACCGTCTGGTGAGACGGTCGAACTCTATACGCTGAAAAATGCCAAGGGCGTCGAGGTGGATATCTCGACCTATGGAGGCGTGGTAACTTCGCTGAAAGTGCCCGACAAGTCCGGTACGCTGGGCGACATCGTGCTGGGCTTCGACGATCTCAACGGCTATCTGACGCCGCCACCGTATTTCGGCGCCCTGATCGGGCGCTATGGCAACCGCATCGGCCACGCGCAGTTTACGCTCGATGGGGTCACTTACAAGCTGGCCAAAAACGATGGCGATAACTCGCTGCACGGCGGCAAACGCGGCTTCGATAAAGTGTTGTGGAAGGCGAAACCGGGCGAGGGACAATCGCTGGAGCTGACTTATCTGAGTAAGGACGGCGAAGAAGGTTATCCGGGTAACCTGGCTGTGACCGTGGTTTACACACTGACCGACAACAACGAGCTGAAGATCGACTACTCCGCCACCACCGATAAAGATACCGTCCTGAATCTGACGAACCACTCTTATTTCAACCTGGCCGGGCAAGGCGAAGACGATATTCTGGGTCATCAGATTACCATCAACGCCGACAAGTTCACACCGGTGGACAAAGGGCTCATTCCGACGGGCGAGTTGCGCAACGTTGAAGGTACACCCTTCGATTTCCGGCAACCGCACGCCATCGGCGAGCGCATCGGGTCCAGCGACGAGCAGATTGTGCTGGGCGGCGGCTACGATCATAACTTCGTGCTGAATCGCAACGGCGACGGGTTATCGCTGGCGGCGCGTGTCACGGAGGCGAAATCCGGCCGGGTGATGGAGGTTTCAACCACCGAGCCGGCCATCCAGTTTTACACCGGCAATTTCCTGGATGGCACGCTGCACGGCAAGGGCGGCAAGGTCTACGCGCGGCGCTCGGCGCTGTGCCTGGAGACGCAGCATTATCCGGATTCGCCCAACCATCCGGACTTCCCGACTACGGAGCTGAAGCCGGGCGGGCGCTATCACACTACCACGGTCTACCGGTTCTCAACGGGATCTTAGGGAGCAGTTACTTCTGCCCGTAGTAGGCACTCACTCCGTGCTTGCGCAGAAAGTGTTTGTCGAGATGCGCGGCGTGTAACTCTTCCGCGGATTCACTTAGCATCACGCTGTAATAGGTCATCTCCGCGACATACTCCAGAATGACCGCGTTGTGCGCCGCGTCCGCAGCTGTCGTGCCCCAGCAGAACGGGCCGTGTCCGGCGACCAGCACGGCAGGCACTTCCATGGGATCGGAGCCCGCAAACCGGCGAATAATCACCTCTCCGGTATTGGCTTCGTACGCCGATTCGATTTCGTGCGGATGCATCGCCTCGGTCACCGGCACGGCGCCCCGGAAATAATCGGCATGCGTGGTGCCGAGGCAGGGAATCGGCCGCCGGGCCTGTGCCCACGCGGTGGCGAAACGCGAATGCGTGTGGACCACGCCGCCGGTAGCCGGGAACGATCGATAGAGCGCCAGGTGCGTGGCCAGATCCGACGATGGGCGCAGCGAGCCTTCCACGATGCCCCCCTCCAAATCGGTGATTACCAGGTCGCCGGGTCGCATGTTTTCGTAGGGCACACCGCTGGGCTTGATCGCCACCAGGCCTTCGCCGCGCGAAATCCCGCTGGCGTTGCCGAACGTGTACAGCACCAGTCCGCGGCGGACCAGTTCCAGATTGGCTTCCAATACTTGCTCGCGAAGTTCGTTCAGCATCTCACACCAATTGAATTTCCAGCCTGGTCACCGAGGCGGGCGCAAAACGCCGCGCCAGGCCCTGCTCCACGCGCGGTTCCACGGCGCGAGGATCTTCGAAGCTATTATGCGCGTGCACATCCGCCGCGGCCAGCACGGTGGCTTTGGCCGGCCCGACGTTAGCGCCGCGCACCGCGATCTCCACCTCGCGCGTCTGATCGATGCTCGGATTGGTCACCGTTACCGTCAAGGTCTTCTCATGCAGCGAAGCCGAGCAGGAAAGACCCGCCAGACCCTTGTAAATTGAAGGCGCCGTGGCTACCGTCCGCAGCGATTGCGCTCCCTGGTGCGCCGCGTACATGTCGAAAACATGATAAGTCGGCGTCACACAGAACTTATCCTCGTGCGCCAGGAACAGCGATTGCAGACAATTCACCAACTGCGCGATGGCCGCCATGCCGACTTTGTCCGCATGCCGGTTGAAGGTATCCAGCGTCAGCCCGGCGAGCACCGCGTCCCGCATGGTGTTCTGCTGTCCCAGCACCGCCGCCGGGAACGGCTCGGTGCCGGGACGGTACCACGCGCCCCACTCATCCACCACCAGCTTCACGTGATGCTGGCGGTCATGCTCGCCCATCACGCCCCACTGGCTGGTGATGAAGGAATCCATTTGCGATGCTTCGCGCAGCAGTTCGTAATAAGGCTCGGCGTCGAAGCGCAGCGCATCGCCTTTGCCGCCCAGCCAATCCGTGACACGCCCGCCGGTCACGTTCCAGGCGTAGTGGTGCATGGACCAGCCCCACATGCTATGTACGGCGTTCTTCTCGGCCAGTTTCCCGAAGAAACGCCGGGTCCAATCGCGATTGTTACCGTCGGGGCCGGAACCAACGAAGGCCAGCGGCACTCCATATCCCGGAACCCAGGCCGTGAAACGCAGGTATTCGGTGGCGTAATCTTCGGGAATGAAATTGCCGCCGCAGCCCCAGGCTTCATTGCCGACGCCCCAATAGCGCACATTGAGCGGGTCGCGTTCGCCATCCGCCGCGCGCAGATCGGCCAGCGTGGTCGACCCAGCGGGCGAGTTGCAATACTCCACCCAGTGGTTGAACTCCAGCGCGTTCGATCCGCGCATGTTGGCGGCGAAATACGGCTGCGCGCCGCTGAGCCTGCAGAATCGCGCGAACTCCACCGTGCCGAACTGGTTGGGATCGTAGATCTGCGGTCCACTGGGCGGCCTGTCCTTGCCCCACTCCGACGCGCCGGCCCAGAAATTCGTGCGCCGCGGACGCTTGGCGCGCGGGCCGGTGCCGTCGCGCCAGTCGTAGCTGTCGGCGAAGCAGCCGCCCGGCCAGCGGATCACGGAAGGATTGATTTTTCGTAGCGCGTCGACGAGCGACTTGCGGATACCGCCGATATTAGGGACCGACGAATCTTCGCCCACCCAGATGCCGTCATAGACCACCCCGCCGAGATTCTCGGCGAAGTGCCCGTAGATCTGCGGCGCAATCGTGGCGATGGGCTCGTCGACCAGCACTTCGATCGTGCTGTCGCCTGCCGCCGAACGCAATGCGCCGGCGCACGCCACACCCGCGGTGGCCGCTTTCAAAAACTCGCGTCTGCTTGTCATTTCTGTTCTCCCATGCGCACATGCGCTGCTAACCGTCGCAGCTCCGGTAGCACGTCACCGATCGCCGCCGCTTCCGACCCCGGATTGCCCAACGCAAAGTATAGCTTCCGGTACAACGGATAAATCTGCTGATAAGCCACATGGTCGCGCGCATCCGGCTGGATCGTGCGATAGCTCGGGCACAACGCGTCCTGCGCCGCCTCGATACTCGGGAACGCGCCCGCCGCCATAAATGCCATGATGGCCGATCCCAGACTGGTGACATCGCCCTCCGGGACCAGCACCGGCTTGTTCAGCACGTTGGCGTACACGCGATTCAATGTTTCGTTCTTCTGCGGAATGCCGCCGCCGTTGATCACGCGCCGTATGGCCACACCGTGCTCCGCCATGCGCTCGAAGATCGCGCGCGTATGAAACGCCGTGCCTTCGATGGCCGCGAACAATTCGTCCTGCGCGGTGTGGGTCAGGTGCCAGCCCAGCGTCACGCCGCCGAGATCCGCATTCACCAGCACCGTGCGGTCGCCGTTGTCCCAGGTGAGCCGCAACAGGCCGGTCTGGCCGCCGCGATAGCTTTCGAGGCCTTCCGATAGCGCCGCTACGGTCAAACCGGCGCGCCGCGCAATGGCTTCAAAAATATCGCCCGTGGCGGACAAGCCTGCTTCAATGCCGAAATACTCCGGGTGAATCGAACCCTTCACCACGCCGCATACACCGGGGATCAGATCCACCTGTTTGGCGATGGCCATGATGCACGTGGACGTGCCCACCACATTCACCACGTCGCCTTCGCGCACGCCCGCGCCGATAGCGTCCCAATGCGCGTCGAACGCACCCACCGGAATTGGAATGCCCGCGCGCAGCCCCAGCGTTGCCGCCCACTCCGCGGAAAGATGTCCGGCGATTTGATCGGATGTCGCATAGCGGCCTGCGAGCTTGTCGCGCACTCCGGCGAGGATCGGATCGACCCGCGTCAGAAACTCTTCGGATGGCAGCCCGCCGAGTTCCTGGTTCCACATCCACTTGTGGCCCATCGCACATACGCTGCGCGGCGCCTGCCGCGGATCGCTAATGCCGCACAACACCGCGGCCACCATGTCGCAGTGCTCCAGCGCCGTGACCATGCGCGCGCGCTGGTCCGGATTGTGCCGCAGCCAGTGCAGCAGCTTCGAGAATCCCCACTCCGAAGAATACACGCCGCCGCACCACTGGAGCGCTTCCAGCTGTTCGCGACGGCCCGCCGCAGTGATCTCTGCGGCTTCGCCCTTCGCGCGATGGTCGCACCAGAGGTAGTAATCGTCGAGCGGCTCTAGCCCTTCGCCCACCGGAATCACGCTCGATCCTGTGGTGTCGAGCGCCAGCGCGGCCACTTGTCCGCCATCCGCGCCAGCCGCGTCTAGCGCGCCCCGCATAGCCGTGGCCAGCGCCTGCATATGGTCCTGGTGCGACTGCGTGGCGTAATCCGGATCATCTTTCTTGCGCGCCAGCGGATACTCGCCGGTGGCCGAGCCCAGCCGCCCCCTGGCGCTGTCAAATATGGAAACGCGGACGCTGAGCGTCCCGAAGTCAACACCAGCAACAATCACGAATCTGCTCCCGAAGCTCGATTATCACTCGTTTCGGGTGCGCTCCGTTATCCCGCCCGTGCTATTTTGGATTACATGTCTCTGGAGAATCCGTTCCAGGATCCCCTACGTTTCGAGCGCCGCGTGCCCGAGTGCGCCATGGTGATTTTCGGAGCCAATGGCGACCTCACCAAGCGCAAACTGCTGCCCGCGCTCTACCGTCTCGCCTATGAACGCCGCCTGGATGCCGGATTCGCCGTGCTGGGCCTCTCGCGCACGCCCTTGAGCGACGATCAGTTCCGCGACAAAATGTACGAATCCGTGAAAGAGTTCCTGGAGGATTCGCCATTCGACGAGGATGTTTGGAAGGCCTTCGCGCAAGGCATCTATTACATGCCCGGCGATATCGACGATCCGAATTTATATAGCGCTCTGGATGCCCGCCTGAAAGAGATCGAAGCCGCGCGCCACACCGGTGGCAACGTGCTTTTCTATCTTTCCACGCAGCCCAGCCAGTACATCCGCATCTCGCAAGGCCTGGCTGCCGCGAAAGTCGGCAAAGGATCCGGCTGGCGCCGCATCGTGATCGAAAAACCGTTTGGCCACGACCTGGCCAGCGCACGCACCCTGAGTGATGAACTGCACAGCGCCTTCGAGGAATCCGAGGTCTACCGCATCGACCATTATCTCGGTAAGGAAACCGTGCAGAACATCCTGGCGTTCCGCTTCGGCAACGGCATTTTCGAGCCGCTGTGGAACCGCCGCTATGTGAATCACGTGCAGATCACGGCCGCGGAGGCGATCGGCGTCGAAGGCCGCGGCGCGTATTATCAGGAGGCCGGCGCGCTGCGCGACATGATCCAGAATCACCTGTCGCAGGTGATGGCCACCATCGCCATGGAACCCAGCGCCACCTTCAGGCCTAACTCCGTGCGCGACGAGCGTTCCAAACTGCTGCGCTCCATACGCGTGATGAAGCCGGACGAGGTGCTGCAAAACACGGTTTCGGGCCAATATGGTCCGGCGCGCATCGGCGGCGAAGACGTGCCCGGATTCCGTCAGGAAACCGGCGTGAAACCGGACGCGCAGACCGACACTTACGCGGCCGTCACTTTCTTCGTCGACAACTGGCGCTGGGCCGGCGTGCCCTTCTATCTGCGCTCCGGCAAGCGGCTGCCCAAGCGCGTGACGGAGATCGCCATTCAATTCAACGCCGCGCCGCTGGCCATTTTTAACGGCGATGAAACCACCACCGCGCCCAATCTGCTGATCCTGCGCATCCAGCCCGAGGAAGGCATCTCGCTCAAGTTCCTTTCCAAGCGTCCCGGCGCCGGCATGCAACTGCGTCCCGTCTCCATGGATTTCAACTACGGCTCCAGCTTCGGCGAGCGCTCGCCCTCGGCCTACGAGACGCTGCTGCTCGACGCCATCATCGGTGACGCCACGCTCTACACGCGGCAGGATATGGTGGAAGCCAGTTGGACCGTGGTCGACGCGGTGCAGACCGTTTGGAATAACACCAAATTCGATTTCCCCAACTACGCCGCCGGCGCCTGGGGCCCTAAGGCCGCCGACGACATGCTGGCGCGCCGCGGGCATGTCTGGAGGCAACCATAATGGCCGCCGCCGGGACCATCGCGCCCGACCGCATTTTGCACGAAATGGAAGACCTGTGGGTCTCGCTCGGCAAGCAGGGCGAAGGCGATGCCGGAGTGCTGCGCGCCTGCTCCATGACGCTGGTGGTGGCCGCCGAAGAATCGGATGACGCGCAGGCCATCGGCGAAACTCTGGCGGCCCTGATGCCGGAGCATCCCAGCCGCGCCATCGTGATCCGGTTTCGCGCGGGCGATGGGCGCGAGCTTTCCTCGCGTGTCTTCGCGCAATGCTGGATGCCTTTCGGACATCGCCGGCAGATCTGCTGTGAGCAGATCGAAATCACCGCGTCGGACGCTAGCCTGCCCGATCTGGTGGCTGTGCTGGTGGCCTTGAAGGTGCCGGATCTGCCGGTGATCCTGTGGTGCCGCAGCCCCCGCCTGTTCGCCCTCAATGACTTTTCGCAGCTTGCCGGCATCGCGCAGAAGGAAGTGCTCGATAGCGCCGCCTTCGATCCGCAAACGTCGGCCTTCCCGCGTCTTAGCGCGGCGGTAGCCGCAGGCCGTTCGCTGGCCGACCTTTCCTGGACGCGGCTGACTCGCTGGCGGGAACTGGTCGCGCAGATCTTCGAGAATCGTTCGCAATTGGCGCATCTGCCGGAGGTATCCGATATCACCATTCGATATCGCGCCGCGGCCACGCCGGCCACTGCGTACTATCTGGCTGCCTGGCTCAGCGATGGATTCGAAAAGATCGGCGCGCACCCCCGCCTGCACTTTGCGGCTGATGCCGGAGACGCATCCGGACGGCTGAGCCTGGTGGAAATGCGGGCGGAGGGCGCGGCCGATCCCATTGCATCGATCGCTCTGGGAGACGGTCCCGCGGCCGAAGTGCGCGTGGGAGAACTCGCCAGCAAAGCCCTGCTGCCGGCACTCAACGATTACGCCCTGATGCGCGAGGAGCTTTCCATTCCCGGACGCGATCCGGTCTTCGAGGGCGCCTTGGCCGGCGCCGCCAATCTTGCGTTATCGTGAACCTTACACATGAGCGTGGAATGGTTCACTTATCCCGACCCGCCCGCCACGGCGGCCGCCTGCGCCGTCCATATCAGCGGGCTGCTGGAACAGGCGCTCGCCGGACAGGAACATGCCACCATCGCCGTGTCCGGCGGTTCGACCCCCAAATTGCTCTTCCGCAGCCTGGTGGCTTCCGGGTTCCAGTGGCAGCGCGTACACCTGTTTTTCGTGGACGACCGCTGCGTTCCGTCCGACGATCCGGAAAGCAACTACCGTTTGGCTAACGAAAACCTCATCATGCCGGGGCACATTCCGGCCGCGCAGGTGCATCGTATCCACGGCGAGATCCGGCCGGAAACCGCCGCGCAGCAGTACACGGATGACATCCGCAACTTCTTCGGACTGGAAGAGGGCGAGCAGCCGCATTTCGACGTGGTGCAATGCGGCCTGGGTCCGGACGCGCACACCGCCAGCTTGTTTCCCGGCGAGGCGGCCATCGAGGACCATGATCACATTGCCGCCGCCGTCTACATTCCCAAGATGCCTTCCAAGTGGCGCGTCACGCTGCTGCCCGCGGCGCTGCTGGCCGCCAAGAATACGGTGTTCCTGGTCAGCGGGGCGGATAAGGCGCCCGCCGTGGGTAACGTCTTCCACCAGGAATTCGATCCCAAACATTATCCGGCGCAATTGATTTCGCGGCAGAGCCGCCACGTCACCTGGTACCTGGATCAGGCCGCGGCCGCCGAGTTGGCCTAATCGCTCCCCTTCCCGTAGTTCTCCAACATCGCCCGTGAGATTTCCGCGGAGGTTGGCCACACCCCACCTCGGGCTCCGCCGCGCCGCTGGTATTTGCCCAGCGCATCAACGTCAGGCTGAACCACCTGGTCGCCGTCGAGAAATACAAAGCCTACGGCGTCGCTCGGGATGCGGCTGATAAACCGCTCCGCATCCGCGAGCATATTGCGGACCGCTTGGTGCAACGCGGGCACGTTTAGAGGCCGTTGGGTCGCAAGCACGTGGAATTCTTCCGTCGTAAACCGGCTGTGCCGCGTTATGTCCGCGAGCATCTCTTCCGGCGACTGCCCCGGAAAGCGTCCCACTGCCGCGCAAATGACGGCGCCCAGAGGCAGAATCCCATCATGAATAGTCACCAGGTCGACTACGTCGCGCGGCTCCCGCCGGTCGGCCGCGGCGGACGCCTTGTTGGTTGCCAGATCGACCGGGTGGAGAACATATCCGAACAATTCATCCGTCTGCGCGGGAAAGAAACGGAAGTCGCTGTCGGCTACCCATTCCAATTGCATGACCTCGCCAAGACCCTCCACCTGGGCCTGACGCCGGCCGGTCTGAATCCTGCGCCATGACAAGTTGAGTCCCGCCTCCGTCAAGGCACGAGCGTCGGTGCCAGCCGCAGCCTCCAGCCGCTCCTCCGAGTCATGAAAAATATCGATGTCGCTGGAGAATCGCGGTCCGTCCCGATTCAACGCAACGCCGCCGGCCAGGTAGCTGTCAGGGCTACGTCCAGCCGCCAGCACTCTCAATGCGTGGGATTGCAGCTTAGTGAGGGGCACGGCACAATCTCTCGATCTCTTCCGCCAGGCGGCGTCCCGCCATTCCCCCGTGTGTTCTTAGGGCCCTGGTGATCGCCAAGGCGTCGGCGGGGGTGGGGTCGTCAACTGGCTGCATGTTCCAAAGCGCGCGCGCGCCGAATTCCGCAAAGGCGCGGCGGTAGAGATCGGCATAACTCTCGCGCGGTGACGACTCCGCAGTCATTGGTGCTTCTTTTTTAGCACGGCTGGGGCCGCGCCGCAAATCGGCTTACAATCAGATTTATGCCTGACACTGCTCTCACCATCGCCGGTCGCGCATTCCATTCCCGGCTCATCGTGGGTACTGGGAAATACCGCAGCTTCCCGGAGATGGCTCGCTGCCATCAGGCCACCGGCGCGGACATGGTCACCGTCGCCGTGCGCCGCGTCAATCTCACGGATCGCTCCAAGGAATCCCTCATCGATTACATCGACCGGGCCAAAATCTTCATCCTGCCCAATACCGCCGGTTGCTATACCGCGGACGATGCCATCCGGACCGCGCGCCTGGCGCGCGAGGTGGGCCTCTCCAACTGGATCAAGCTGGAGGTCATCGGCGACGAAAAGACCCTCTTTCCGGATAACGAAGGCTTGCTCGAAGCCACTCGCGTGCTTGTAAAAGAAGGCTTCGTGGTGCTGCCGTATACCAACGACGATGTCGTGAACGCGCGTAAACTGATGGATGCCGGCGCCGCCGCCGTCATGCCCCTGGCCGCGCCCATAGGCTCCGGATTGGGCGTGCAGAACGCCGCCAATCTGCGCATCCTGCGCGAGATGATCACCACCGTGCCCATGATCGTGGATGCCGGCGTGGGCACCGCTTCCGACGCGGCCATCGCCATGGAATTGGGCGCCGACGGCGTCCTGATGAATACCGCCATCGCCGCCGCCGAAGACCCCGTCAGCATGGCTCAGGCCATGAAGTTGGGGGTCGAAGCCGGGCGCCTTGCCTATCTGGCCGGCCGTATGCCCAGGAAACTCTACGCCAGCGCCAGCAGCCCGCTGGCCGGCGTGATCGGCGCCTAAATCCGGGAGTTACGGCAAGAATCGGTAGCCCACGCCATGCACCGTCAGAAAGTGCTTCGGCACATTCGGCTCGGCTTCCAGTTTCTGCCGTAGCTTCACCACGTGCGCGTCCACCGTGCGCGTGTTGGGGAAGAATTCATAGCCCCACACGGAATTGAGTATCATGTCGCGGGTCAGCGGGCGGTCCGGATTCTGCAAGAAATAGGTCAACAGGTTATATTCGGCCGGCG
This sequence comes from Bryobacteraceae bacterium, assembly GCA_049511415.1. Lineage (GTDB taxonomy): Bacteria > Acidobacteriota > Terriglobia > Bryobacterales > Bryobacteraceae > Bog-159. The sequence goes on from JBEKYC010000067.1 coordinate 20,212, forward strand.
TCAGCTTCAACTCTTCGCCCCGCCGCGTGACTACCCGCCGCTCCACGTCCACCTCCACGTCGCCGAAGTGCACCACCTTGCGCGCGTCCGGCGACGAGCGCCGCAGCACCGCGCGGATGCGCGCCAACAGTTCCCGCGTGCCGAACGGCTTCACCAGATAATCGTCCGCGCCGATTTCGAGCAGCAGCACCTTGTCGATCTCATCGCCTAGCGCGCTCAGCACGATGATGGGTGTGGCCACGTGCCCGGCCCGCAATTGCTTGCAGATCTCCACGCCGCTCATCCCCGGCAGGCGCAGATCCACCAGGATCAGTTCCGGCTTCAGCATCACGGACTTTTCGTATCCGGTGCGCCCGTCGGCCACCAGCACCGCGCGAAAACCCTCTTGCTCCAACAGCACGCCGATGGTGTCGCGCAGGCTTTCGTCGTCGTCGATTACCAGGATGGTCTGCATTCGCCGATGCTAACTATTGTAGCGAAGCGCCATTTCCAGACTTGTAAATGTTCGGTAAACGGACTTTCACCGGGCGGTTCCGCGACGGTACATCTCCAGCTTCGTCTGCATCTCCCGCGCCGCGTCCAGTTGCCCCGCCGCGCGTGCCACCGCCAGCGCATCTTCGGCCGATTTCGCCGCCTCAGGGAAACGGTTCGCCGCCGCGTAGGCCATAGCCAGCGTTTCCAGAAACGCCGCATCGCGATTGCCCGTGATGGCGCAGGCGCGGGATGCCAGGTCAATGGCGCGACTCGGATCGCCTCCGTCCGCGGCCGGCAGCGTCGCCAGCAGTTTGGCGTAACTGCCCAGCGCCTGCGCGTATTCGGGCCTCAGCCGCAACGCCTCTTCGTAATGCGCCATCGCCTCCCGCGTCCGGCCGTTTTGCGAAAGCGCGTAGGCCAGGTTGTTATGCGTGTCGGCCGAATCCGGCGCCAGCTTCAGTGCCTGCTCCCAATGCTCGATAGCCTCTCCCGTCTTCCCCTCCAGCGCCAGTGCGATGCCGAGGTTGTTCTGCACCTCCGCGAAATCCGGCTTGATCCGCAGCGCCTCCCGCCACTCCGCAATCGCATCCTTGATTTTTCCCTGCTGCGCCAGGGCGTAGCCCAGATTGAGGTGCGCTTCGGGCAGATCCGGCCGCAGACGGACAGCCTTTTCGAGATACTTTTGCGAATCCGGGGCCTTGCCGGAAAGCGCCAGCACATGCCCCAGGTTGTTCAGCGCATCCACGTAGTTCGGATTCTCTTCCACGGCTTTCTGATAATGCGCGATAGCTTCTTCTGTCTGATTGCTGCTCTCCAGCGCGCGTCCCAGATCGTACTGGCCCCGCGGATTGCCGGGCCGCTTGTCCACCGTGTCCTGCCAGATGGCCAGATCGGAAGCATAGTCGGCGTTGCGCCGGATCGTGATGGTCGTCAACAAAACGGCGATCAGCCCACAAGCCATCCACACCGCCATGGGCCCCGCCCACTTACTGACTGGCCCAAATGCGCCGGCTACAACCAACGTCACGACGGCCGCCAGCGACAGATACATCCTGTGCTCCGCGGCCAGATCCGCGATGGGTATGAAGCTTGAGGTCGGGATCAGAATGATGAAAAACCAGGCGCCCAGATAGCCTAGCGCAGGCTTCCGGCGCCACGCCCAAATGGTAGCGGCCAACAAGGCGCCCACCATCAACAGTTGGGCAAAGACCTCGCCAAAAGAACGGGCCGCCGGCCAGCCATAATCGAGACACAACCCCGCCGGCCAGAATACCAGTTGCAGGTAGTGCAGGATTACGCCGGCCTGTGTCATCGCGTAGGTTAACGGCGCCGCGCCCGCATATGCGAATCCGGCGCTCTCTTTCCATTCCGCGGGCGCTTGCGCCAGCAGCAGCGGATAGAGCAGGCAGGCCGCCGCCAGTGCGGCGTACAATCCCCATCGGCGGCGCATCGATTCGCCCCATGATTTTGAAAGAAAGATGCGGTCGTACAGCGCCACTATAACCGGAGCCGTCAGTATGACGCCCTTGCAGCCGAGTCCCAGACAGAAGCTCGCTACGCCGGCGGCCTGCCACCATGCGGCGCGCGGCGAGTCACCGCCGCGAATGACGCAATAGAGCACCAGCAGATAGAACAGTCCCATCAACGATTCGCCGCGCTGAATGGTGTAAGTGACACTCTCGGTTTGAATCGGGTGCACCAGCCAGATAAGCGCAATGAATCCGGAAAGCCAGTTGGCGTAAGGTCCGAACCGTTCTCGTAGCAGGTTCGAAAGAAAAGTACGGCGCAACACGCCGTAAAGAGTAAGAGCCGCGGCGATGTGCACGGCCAGGTTGAGCAGATGATATCCCAGCGGATGCAACTGGCCGATCGCATAATTCAGTGCCACCGACAGGTAAATAACGGGCCGGGAGGAGTGCAGCAGATAGGGCCAGGGAGGCCACAGCGCGCGAATCTTGGCGTTTTCGACTATATGAAATCGATCGTCAAAGATGAAAGGAACCAGCAGCGAATTGTAATACGCCGCCACGCCAAACAAGATGATGGCTGCCTTCACCCATGTGCCGGCGATGTCTGCATGGCGTCTGGGCGGGGGTTCGACTGGGGCGGATATCTTAGCTGCCGATGCCTTCCGGGAGGTTCGTTTGGGCACAACAGTACCTCTCATTGTACGGCATCCTCCGGGTAGTCAATCGCACCCATGATAAGCTCAATAATCAACCCGGCTTACGGGTGACACATGCGAGTCACGGTTATCGGAACTGGATACGTCGGGACAGTCACGGGCGCCTGCCTGTCCTATTGCGGCCATCGCGTCACGTGCATGGACACGGACGCGCGCAAGATCGAAATGCTGTGCCGCGGTGAAATGCCTATCTATGAGCCGTGCCTGGACGAGCTTCTGCGGCAGGCCGCCCGCCGCGGCGGCATTGATTTCACCACCGAGCTGGACGGCGCCGCGGGCGAGAGCGACGTGATCTTCATCGCCGTAGGCACGCCGCCGCTGGCTTCGGGTGAAGCAAACTTGGGTTACCTGGAAGCGGCCGCGCGTAGCATCGGCGCGGCCATGGACGATTCCAAGTTCCGCGTGGTGGTGAACAAATCCACCGTTCCGGTGGGCAGCGGCAACCTGGTGGAAACGCTGGTGCGCGAGGGCATACGCGACTCGCACCCGGCCGACCTGAAACGTATCCGCTTCGGCGTGGCCAGCAATCCGGAGTTCCTGCGCGAGGGTAGCGCCATCGCCGATTCGCTGTACCCGGACCGCATCGTGATTGGGGCCGAAGAGGATTGTACGCTGCATCTGATGCGCGAGTTGTATGCCCCCCTGGTGGCGCAGAACTTCGACGCGCCGGCGTTTTTGCCGCGTCCGGCCGGCATGGGTCCGGTGCCGGTGGTGACCACCACGCTGACCAGCGCGGAGATGATCAAGTATGCGGCCAATGCGTTTCTGGCGGTGAAAATCGGCTTCGCCAACGAAGTGGCCAATATCTGCGAGCGCGTGGGCGCGGAGGCGCCGGAGGTGATGGCCGGCATCGGTCTGGACGCCCGCATCGGCGCGCGCTTTTTGAATCCCGGAGTCGGCTGGGGCGGCAGTTGTTTCGGCAAGGATATCCAATCGCTGCTGCACACCGCGCGCGAGTACGGTTATCAAAGCCGCCTGCTCGAAGCGGCGCTGGAAGTGAACCGCGCGCAGCGCCAGTTGGTGATCCAGAAGCTGCAGGAGAAGCTCTTCATCCTGAAGGGACGCACCATCGCGCTGCTGGGCCTGGCGTTCAAGCCGGAGACCGACGACCTGCGCGACGCGCCCAGCCTGCAGATCGCCGAACGCCTGTTGCAGATGGGCGCGCGGGTGAAGGTGTACGATCCCATCGCCATGCCGGCTTGCCGCGAGAATCATCCGTCGCTGCGCATTCAATATTGCGAGTCGGCGGAGCAAGCCGCGGAGGATGCCGACGCTCTCGTGCTGGTGACGGAATGGAAGCAGTTCGCGCGGCTGGATCTGCACGGCATGGCGCAGCGCATGGCGCGCGCGATCTTGGTGGATGGCCGCAACCTCTTCGATCCGGAAGCCGCCCGCCAGGCCGGCTTCGACTATTGCGGCATCGGCCGTCCGCAGCGCGCGGCGCGCGGTAATGGCGCGGCTGCAAGCCACGAGGTCGCGCGCTGATCCCGTAAGACCGAGCGCTGCCGCAGTTGCTGATTCCTCGCTAGGCATTACAATGCCGGTTGGAGGAACGCTTTGTTCACCGCTACCGCCGATCTGATTCTGCCCAGCACGACTACCGGATCGTTTCCGCGTCCGCGCTGGTTTGATGTAAGCATGTGGGGCCGGCCGATGGATACCTGCATGCTCGATATCCGCTTCCGCGAGAAGTTCCAGGACGCCATGGCCGTGCTCATCGCCGACCAGGAACGCGCCGGGCTGGACGTCCTGACGCACGGCGACCTGCATGTCGACGAAGACCTGGCCGGCCGCGCCTGGCACCACTATCCCCTGCAACGCTGGACCGGCTTCGAAGGCGACCATCTGCAGCCCGAAGAGACCACCGCGCCGTGGTTGCACTATCCGCCCGGCACGCTGCTCAACGAGATCTACACCGGCTGGCGCTGGCCGCACGTTACCGGCAAAATCGAGCATCGCCCGCTCGACTATCCCAAGATCTGGAGGCTTGCCCAGGCCAAAACCCGCAAGCCCGTGAAGTTCGGCACGTGCTGCTCGCAGGTCATGGCGCTGTTTCTTGATATACACACGCCGCACTACACCGACAAGCGCCAGGTGATCTGGGACATGGCGGAAGCCATGAACAAGGAGTTGCTCGCGTTGCGCGACGCCGGCTGCCGGTGCATACAGATCGAAGAGCCGACCTTCCACTTCATGGCCAACACCTACGGCAAGGATCACGACGAGGTGAAGTTCATGGTGGACGCCTTCAATCGCGAGGTGCAGGGCCTCGATGACGTGGAGCTGTGGATTCACACCTGCTGGGGCAATCCGAATATGCAGCGCGTCATGGAAGACACCAGCTACGCCAACTCGCTGGAGATCTACCTGGAGCGCTGCCGCGGCGACGTCTGGACGCTGGAGATGAAGGACCGCAATCAGCAGGATCTGGCGCTGTTCGAACCGTTCAAGCACGATCTGAAGAAGAAGATCTGCATCGGCGCCGTGAGCCATCGCGTGCTGCAGGCCGACACGCCGCAGGACGTGGCCGCCGAGATCCGCAAGGCGCTCCGCTACATCCCGGCAGAGAAGTTGATCGTGTCCAGCGACTGCGGCTTCGGCCGCCAGGGCTGCAATCGCGAGATCGCATTCTACAAGGCCAGCGCCATCGCCCAGGGCTGCAATATCGTGCGCCGCGAGCTCGGCCTCAAGGAGACCTATGTGCCGGCCGCCGACCCGATGTTGCAGGTCGACGTGGTGCCGGGGCGAAAGTAATAGCCCCATATGATGCTATTGACATCATATGGACTGCATGACATATCATAAGAAGTGAGCTGGACAGTTGAGATCGGCGATGAATTTGAGACGGAGTTCGACGCGCTGTCAGAAGACGTCCGGACGGAGATTTGGCACTGGCAAGGCTCCTCCGGCATTTCGGGCCACAATTGGGCCGCCCTCATGCCGATACGCTGAATGGCTCCCGCCACGCCAACATGAAGGAACTGCGATTCAGGGCAGAAGACGGCGTGTGGAGAGTTGCCTTGGCTTTCGACCCGGCACGCAGGGCGGTCTTGCTGGTCGCGGGCGACAAATCGGGCGGGATCGAAAGCCGTTTCTACCGCGAACTCTCCGGAAGGCCGATGACCGATTTGATGCACATCTCGCGCGGCTCAGCGGGAAGAAGGGCTGACCATGCCTGTGAACGTTAATGACAAAATCAGAAAGCTGAGTCTTGCTCAGCGCAAGAAGGTTGAAGCACGCGCCGCGCAATTGATTGCCGAGGAGATGACGTTGCGAGAGTTGCGGAAAGCGCGCAGGCTTACTCAAGTTCGCATGGCGAAGAGGCTGGGGATCACCCAGGACAGTGTCTCCCGTCTGGAACAACGCAGCGATCTGCTCCTGTCGACGCTGCGGAAGACCATCGAGGCGATGGGCGGAAGTCTCTCCCTGATCGCTGAGTTTCCGGATCGCGCACCGGTGTTGTTAGCAGGCATCGCCCAGGACGACAAATAAAACACAAACCATGCCCGAGTGTTTAGACGCGGTCCGCCAGATCCTGGCCGCCGCCCGTTTTGCCGCCGAACGGCACGCGGCGCAGCGCCGCAAAGGGCGCACCGCGGAGCCGTACGTCAACCATCTGCTGGAAGTCGCCGAACTGCTGGCGCGCACCGCGGATCAGCTCGATACGAACCTGATCGTGGCCGCGCTGCTGCACGACACCATCGAGGACACCGGTGTCACGCGCGCGGAACTGGCGGAGCGCTTCGGCGAAGACGTGGCCTCCCTGGTCGCCGAAGTGAGCGATGACAAGCTGCTGCCCAAGGAGATGCGCAAGGCGCTGCAGGTGGAGAACGCACCGCACAAGTCGGCGCGCGCGCAGGCGCTGGGTACCGCGGATAAGACTGCCAACGTGCGCAGTATTGCCACTAGTCCGCCGGCCAACTGGAGCTTCGAGCGTCGCGTCGAGTACGTGCGCTGGGCGCGCCAGGTGGTCGGCCGGTACACGCAAGTGAGCGAGCGCCTGGCCGAGGAATTCCAGCAGGTGAGCGTCGAACTTCAGGAGTGGGAAAAGTCCGGCGGCACGAAGGACTTCTTTTGAGGGGCGCGCAGCGCTTCCGCGAACACCTCTTTCAATAGCTCGTCATAGATCTTGGCATAGCGTTCCGCGCCTTCGTCCAGATGCAAGGCGAACTCGCGCGTCAGCCGCACCTTCTCGCGGATGTACGGCCGCGCCACTTGGCGGAAGTGGTCGAACCAGTCTTCGGGCGCGGCGTCGTCGTATTTCAGGCGCAGGTATTCGCGCAGCGCCTGCCACGTCTGGGTGTGCATGCGCAGCATCTCGCCAGTATCGGCCACGCCGCATGCCGCGACAGCTTCCAGATACAGGCCGGCGACGGCGTTCTCGAGCGCGGCCCGGCGAAACTCGGCGCGCGGGTCGTCCGCGGCGAGGCCCGCAAGTTCGATTTCGAGCAGGGCGGGCGCAGCGGAGATTTCCCGCATGCGGATGTCCGGCCGCCGCGGCGCAATGCGCAGCCTGCGCCGGCGCCGCTCGCGCGCGAGATACAGAACCGCGGCGACGGTCAAAGCCGTCAATAGTGGAATCAGTTCACGGAACACACGCCTGCCACGTTACCATAGAGTGCATGAGTCCCAACCAACCGGGGCAGATGCCCAAGATGCCGATTCCCGGTGTGAAGAATCTGATCGCGGTAGGCTCCGGTAAAGGCGGTGTCGGAAAGACTACCGTAGCCGTGAACCTGGCCGTCGGGCTGGCCAAGCTGGGGCATCCCACCGGCCTGATGGACGCGGATGTTTACGGCCCCAACGTGCCCCTGATGATGGGCATCAATCGGACGCCCATGGCTTATGGCGAGCGCATACAGCCGCTCGATCAATTCGGCGTGAAGCTCATGTCCATGGGCTTCCTGAATCCGGGCGACAAGCCGTTGGTGTGGCGCGGGCCCATGCTGCACAGCGTGATCCAGCAGTTCCTGCGCGGTGTGGATTGGGGCGATCTGGATTACCTCGTGATCGATCTGCCGCCGGGCACCGGCGACGTGCAACTCACGCTCATACAGACCGCGCCCATCACCGGCGCGATCGTGGTGACCACGCCGTCCGATGTTTCGCTCGAAGACGCGCGCAAGGCCATACACATGTTCCACCAGGTGCGCGTGCCGATTCTGGGCATCGTCGAGAACATGAGCTACCTGATCTGCCCGCACTGCCAGGAACGCATCGACGTGTTCAGCACGGGCGGCGGACAGCGCACGGCGGCCGAGATGAAGGTGCACTTCCTGGGGGCGCTGCCGCTCAACCCCAGCGTGCGCCAAGGCGGCGACAGCGGCAAGCCCTCGGTATTGGGCGACGATCCGGGCTTCCTGGAACTGGCGCGCCACGTGATCGAACGCGCGGCGGAGGCCGGCGCGCAGGAAGGGCCGAAGATCGAGATCACGGATTAACCATGGACCTCACGCGACGCAGCATGCTGGGATCGGTGGCGCTGGCCGCAAGTGCCATGGCCGCGCCGCCCGCGTTCGAATTGGAAGAGGCCACTATCGCCGATCTGCAGAAGCGCATGCAGGACGGCAGTCTGACGGCGCACGCGCTGACCGAGCGGTACCTGCAGCGCATCGATGCGCTGGACAAGCGCGGCCCGGCCCTCAACGCGGTGATCGAGCTGAACCCGGATGCGTTGGCAATCGCGAAAGCCCTGGACGCGGAACGCCAGGCCAAGGGTCCGCGCGGCCCGCTGCACGGCGTGCCGGTGCTGATCAAGGACAATATCGATACGGCCGACCGCATGCTGACCACCGCCGGATCGCTGGCGCTGCTTGGGTCGATCGCGGCGCGCGATTCCGGTGTCGCCGAGCGGTTGCGCGCGGCCGGCGCCGTGCTGTTGGGCAAGACCAACCTCAGCGAGTGGGCCAATTACCGGTCCAGCCACGCGACCAGCGGCTGGAGCGGGCGCGGCGGTTTGACGCGCAATCCGTACGGCTTGGATCGCAACGCCTGCGGCTCCAGTTCGGGATCCGGCGCGGCGGTGGCGGCGAACTTCTGCGCGGTAGCTATTGGCACGGAGACGGACGGATCCATCGTGTGCCCGTCGTCGGTCAACGGCGTGGTCGGGATCAAGCCGACGCTTGGGCTGATCCCGGCGAACGGCATCATCCCGATCGCGCATTCGCAGGACACGGCGGGACCGATGGCGCGCACTGTCACCGATGCCGCCATCCTGCTGGGCGCGCTCTCCGGCAACAACTACACCGCGGCGCTCGACGCCAACGGGCTGCGCGGCGCGCGCATCGGCGTGGCGCGGGACAAGTTCTTCGGCTTCCAGGAAGATACCGACCGGCTGATCCAGGCGGCTATCGACGAGATGAAACGGCGCGGCGCGGAGATCGTCGATCCGGCGGATATTCCCACCATGGGCAAGTTCGACGACTCGGAAGGCGACGTGCTGAGCTACGAGTTCAAGAACGATCTGAACCTGTATCTGGGCGCGCTGGGGCCGAAGGCGCCGGTGCATTCGCTGGCGGAAGTGATCGCGTTCAACGAAGCGCATCGCGCGCAGGAGATGCCGTATTTCGGCCAGGACATCATGATCAAGGCGCAGGCCAAGGGTCCGCTGTCCAGCAAGGAGTACTTGGACGCGCTGGAGAAAGACCACCGACTGGCGCGCACCGAGGGCATCGACGCGGTGATGGATCGGCATCGGCTGGACGCGCTGGTCGCGCCGACGGCCGGACCGGCCTGGTGCACGGACCTGATCAACGGCGATCACGCGCCGGGCGGCAGTTCCACGCCGGCGGCGGTGGCCGGTTATCCGAACATCAACGTGCCAGCCGGATTCGTGAGCGGGCTGCCCATCGGCATCTCGTTCTTTGGGCGAGCCCGCTCCGAGGCGGTGTTGATCAAGCTGGCGTATGCGTTCGAGCAGGCGACGCGGTTCCGGCGGCCGCCGCAGTGGCGCGCTTAAGGCTGCGCCACGTAATTAGCCAACTCACCGGTAGTCGTCATCGCCCAAAACGCGATGGTGTTGTTTTCGAGCGCTGTCTTCGAAATGGTGATGTTGTAGTAGTCGAAGAAGAAAGAACTGATGACATCACCCGCCACTGTGTCGCCGCTGGCGGCTACCTTGACGATCTTGCCTTTCTCATAGAGGTAGAGGCCGGTGCGCCGGTTCCCGCTGGAATCCTGCTGGTCCTGGGCCACGAAAGCTACCACACCGTTATTGCCAGATAGATAGGCATACTGATAGGGCGTATTTTCCAGTCCCGGCAGGGGGTCGTCGGAGCAGGTGATGATGGTGGGCGCGCCGCCGGTGATGTTCTGCTGCGCGACGCAGCCATAGTAATAACCCAGCGGCAGGGTGGTGTTCTTATCGTAGATGATGTAGTCGGCGTAGTTCCCGTCCAGGACGAACGAGACGTTGTTGGCTGCGCCGCCGGTGTTGGGATCGCCGGGCGGGTTGGTATAGGGGCCGGCGATGGGCGTCGGCTGATACATACCGTAGCAAGGCTGGGGGGTGCCGGACGGGATGCCGGTAGTCGGCAGCACGTAGAAATCCTGCTCGTCGTTGCCTTCCGAAGTCGCGCCAAAGGCCACATTGCTGCCGGAGACGGAGCCTCCAAAGAAATAGCTAAACCCGAAAATGGAGCACTGGCCAGGGATGTCGAAGTAGAGGTCATAGTAGGGGTCCAGAAGGTTCTGGCCGTTGGCGTCGGCGATGAAGATCTGGTCGACGTATCCGAGGGCGACATTGGTTCCGTCACTCGATATGCCGGTTGGGGATCCGAACCCGGCCTCGCCGAAAGTCCCGTTGGGAATCGTGCTCTTGTAGTTGATGACCAGGCGGGCCGGCGTACTGTTGCCGGGCCGGAAGGTGTACCAGCCAAGCGGATAGTCGGCGTCGCCCTGGTCGGTGGTGATCATGGTCATGACGCCCTTGCGGATTACCGGGTCGATGTCATAGGCGCCCAGGTTCGTAAACGTCCCGGTTCCGCCGGGCGCGGGGTCGCCCTCGGCGAGCAGTTGGGTCTGCTGGCCGGTCGCCAGGTCCAGGCTCCAGATGGAAGCCAGGGTGGGATAGCTGCCGCAAGGCGAGGACGTGGTGTTGGAGGTATCGAAGAAATAGACGTTGCCGCCGTCCACGGAGGGCGGCGCCCAGCTCAGGGGGCACCAGTTCGTGCCGCCGGGAGATACCTCAGAAGATCCGATGATCTTGGTGAATTTCCAATCGGGCCCGGCGGCGTGAGTGGCCGGCGCCAGCAAAAATGCCAGAAAACAGATTGTGGTTGTATGTCGCATGTCCCTCATTGTTGGGGCGGCGCGCGCTAAACACAATGCTTTTGGGGTGAACTCGGGGTGAATCGAGCGCTAAAAGATGAAGCTGAGGCCGCCGCGGAACATGCGGGGGGTTTCCATTAAGATCAAGCGGCTGCCGTCCGAGGTGGACAGGGGCAGGTAGCCCTGCTGCAGGAGATTGCGCAGGTCGGCGGTCAATTCCATGCGCCAGGGAAGACCGGTCAGGACCGGGATGGCCTGCCGCACGTAGATGTTCAGTCCGGGTTGCGGCCGCAAGCCGGCGGTCGAGTAGCTGGGGTCGGCCACCGTCCAGCGATTATCGGCCAACTGATAACCGGCTGTGATGCGGGTACCGGTGTGCGGGCTGGCGGCGCTCACGCGCATGGTGACGGACTGCTGGCGTCCGGCATGAATCATGGCGCGCAGATCGTCCGGATTGCCGCTGACGGTGTCACCGCTGTCAGCTTTCAGCGCGCCGGTCGAGCCGTAGATGACCATGGCACTGACATGACTGCCGAGATCCTGGGTGGCCGCCGCGGTATAACCCATGCCGGCGAAGCTGCCGGCGTTAAACACGGCCGTGCCGGAATTGAAATCGGGAAGGATATCGCCGGTGGGGAGAAAACCCGCGGGGGAGGCGACCGTGAGGGCCAGATCGCGGATGGATTCGTGATAAACGCGGGCGCTGAATTTGCGGGAACCCATGGTGCGCGAATAGCCCGCTTCCATATCCTGGCCGCGCTGCACGGCGGAGCGTCCCGCGATCAGGGAGACCAGCGGGAAGAGACCGAGGGTGCCGATCTCCTGCTGGAGCTTGTCATCCGTGCCGCTCGCGATCAGATCGGGACGGGCATTGCCGGAAGTATAGTCCAACTCGATATCGCCTGCGTGGCCCAGCGAATAGGTAAGCCGGGCGTAAGGGCTCAGATAGGTCAAATGGTCGTTGAAGGACACCGAATCCACCGAGGTGCCATACTGCACCGTAAGCGCGTCGCCGACCGAGAGGTGATCGTTAAGGTTGGCGGATACGCTGCGGAACATGGGAACCTCGCCCCCTGCGCCGAAAATTGCCTGTCCCATGCTGCCGGGCAGAAAAAGCTCGCGCATGGTGACGGATACTTCGGGGCTGTCGGGTCCAACGGCGCGGCTATAGGTGGTCCGGAAGGCAGCCGAAGGAACGCCCGACTGGGCGCCGGTGCCGACGTTGCCCGCAAACTGAAACTGGTTGCTGCCGAATAGCGAGGTGGCCAAAGCGAAGGCGGTACCCATATCCGCGCTGCTGCCGAAGCCAGCCACCGGGGAACCATCGCCCGCCGAAAGCATGACGACGGCGCGGGTATCGGAAAAGACCTGGCGATGCGGTTTATCTTCATCCGGCGTGAGATCCGGCAGGAAGCGCATGACCGGGCGCGTGGAAGAGGCCGTGCGCAGAATCCATTTCCACTCTTCGCTCATGGGAGCCGGATTACCGGCCGGATACACCAGATGGATGGAACTGAACAGCGCCGCCATATTCACATTCAGCACGCTGCGCACACCCGGCTGGACCAGGATATTGTTTTTGATGGCCGGCACGAAGCTGGCCAGGGTCACGCGAATCGAATAAACATCAGGCAGCAGTCCGGCGAAGGCAAACTGGCCTTTGTCGTCCGTCAGGGCTTTGCTCGCCAGCTTCTCCTGCTTATTGAAGAGCAGCACCGCGGCGCCCATTTGCGGAACACCCTCGCCACTGGTCACCAACCCCGTGATCGTACCGGACAGTTTCAGCGACACGGCCGCGGGGGCCGGCTCCGACATCAGACACCAACAAGCCAGAGCCGCAGTGGCCGCCGAAATGTGCGTCCTGATCCTCATATCGAGGTGATGCTTACCGTACCACGGGGAGTACCCGTTATCCTAGGTTACCGTAAACTGAGCCGTCGGGGTTAAGGTCTGGTTGCGATTGCGATCGGTGATCTTAAGCTTCAGGGTATACTGCCCCGGCGTCATTTTATCGAGAGGCAGCAGTTTTTCCACGGTCACCTGCGAGGCCGATGCGCCCGGCAAACTGGCCACGTCTTCGGTGAACTCGAAGATCTTTTCGTTGCTGCCATTTTTCACTACTTCGTATTCGATCTGCCCATTGGGCTTCTGGGTTTTCTCGTCCGGACCGAAATTGTACAGCTTAAAGTAGATCCCCATCTTCTCGTTGCGTTTGAAGCTCTCGGTCAAACGGGGCCGCACTTTGCTCGATCCGATCACGAACTGTCCCACGCCGATGCTCTTGGTAGGCACCTTTTCGATCAGGTCGGCCAAGACCACCGTGCTGGAGGAGAGCTTTTCGGTGTCCACATGGGGCACGTTCAGGGCGGTTTCGTAATTGTTCATATTGCCGCCCACGATGTCTTTGACTACGACGTTCAACCGGTAGGTTCCAGGAGGCAGCGGCAAAGTTTTCTGATAGATAGAGGAGCGGGTAGCGTAGGCCTGGAGCATTTCGTTGGCGCAATCCACCGTGACGGTGTCCTCAAAGGTCGTCACAATGCGGCGCGTCATGGTGGTGACGCGGCCGAAGATATTGACGTTGGCCTTTTCCACGCCTTCCTTGGACTGGAACTGCAGATCCTTATTTTCAAACTGGAGGGTGACATAGGTGAGCACCGAGGCTTCCGTCAGGGGGAAGAAATCGGCGCGCACCTTCATGGGCAGGATGTTGAAAGTGATCTTGCTGGATACGGCGTCTTCCAGATCCTTGAACTTCACGGCCGGCGGTTTCTGCAGTTTGGCGAACTGTTCCAGGCGATTGAACTCCATCATGCTCTCGGAAGAGCCGCCGAATGCCTGGCCCAGGTGGGTGCCGTCGGTGTTCTGGAAGCGCTGGGTTTTGGTTGCCAGACCCATCTGCTCCATCAAGGTAAGACCGGCGCCGGGCACATACGTCAGAGCGTCCTTTTCGGACGGGTCCATGGTCATGTGATACTCGCCCGACATGCTGGGATCCACGAACTCGATCACGATGTTGGTGCCGATGCCTTCCAGGTAGCGGTAGCGCCACTGCTCAAAAGGATAGGTGGAAGTTTCGCCGCCGCCTTCTTCCATGGGGCGCTCGTAGGTGCCGCCGGAAGGATGCGATTCGATTTCGTCCGGAGGGCCGTACATAATATAGATGCGGCCGCGATCGGTTTTCCAGCCAGGGATGCCGGAAGCGTAGTGATCGTTGGAGTAGGCGATGCGGCGGTAGTGCTCTTCCTTAAACTCGTTTTCTTCCGTATCGGGGGTAGGGTCGCGGCGCAGCCAGAACTGCTCGATGAACTGCTCGCGCTCTTCGTCGGTAGCCAGGCGTTTGAAAGCGGTTTTTTCCTCGTCGGTGATGATGTAGACGACGTCCTCGTTCAACCACTTCTTATATGGAGTTTCCAGCTCTTTACGCAGCTTTTCTTCGCGCTTGCGCTTCTGCTTGTCGGTGAGAGGCTTGGCGATGGTCTCGCGCGCGGGCTTCTGCTGATCGTCTTTGGGAGCCGCCGGTTGAGCCGGAGCCGCTTGGGGAGCCGGAGTCGCCTGCTGATCTTGACCCGCCGTGGATACGGCCAGCAGCAACCCGACCGGAATACAGGCATAAACAATACGTTTTGTTACCATACCCACCACTTCCCGGAATAGGGCCTTATACTTTGACTAAGATTGTACGGCTCCATTTTAGCACCCGTCAAGTTGGGCGTCGGCTGCCACAGTGGGCGGCGGCGGCACGGGGTTGGCGCGGCGGAAATTTCGGGAAAAGCGAAGCCATTTTTGAAACGGGCCGCCGGGGACTGGGCGATAGTCCAATGCGACAAAATGCGACAGAATGCGACACAATGCGACACTTTTTGAGAGTTTTGATAGCCGGACTGGGGGCCGGGGGCTTTGGAAAAGCAAAGCCAATTAGCCCAATTCCGCCCAATTCCGCCCAATTCCGCCTAGGTACCCCTATTTGTGCCGTCCGATACCCGCAAAGTTTGGGTTCGTTTTGAATTCGCGGCGACTGAGCGGCACGGCTTCCGCGAGTTGAGTTCACCCCTCCATCTCAGCGAGGTTAGCACGGGGCCTGGGAGACTCTGGCGACGGCCGCCGCCGGGGCGCTGGTTTCGGGGGGGTTAGGGGCATGCGATGGGATGTGACTGGGGATAGAATGGACTGCAATTATGAGGTATTTGTGGCTGATCCTGCTGGCCGGGCAAGGTTCGGCGGCTACTTCGGTGAGCCTGACAGCGACACCGCAAGCGGCGGTTTTTGGATCGCCAGTCAATCTCAGCGCTACGGTAAATCCCGCCACGGCACAGGGGAGCGTGACGTTCTACGACGGCGGCACGATCCTGGGGAGCGCGAACCTGGGTTCCGGGACGGCCTCGCTGAGCGTGCGGTTCGCCACCACCGGGGTGCAGCGGGTGTTCGCGCGCTACTCCGGGAGCATGTCGGCGCCGGTGAATGTCACGGTCACCTCCACGGCGGAGTTCGCATTCAACTACACGACGATTTCCGGCGGATGGAACAATCATGAAACCGCTGTAGGAAATTTCAACAGCGACGGCATTCCGGATCTGGTGACGGCGAGCTATGGCTACATCTTCGTGTTTCCGGGGGATGGACACGGCAACTTTGGCGCGCCGATCCAGACCACGCCGCCATCCTCACAGCCCGACATGGTGAGCCTGGTTACGGGTGACTTCAACCGGGACGGGAAACTGGACCTGGCCATGATCAACGGAGTGCCGCAGCCGCAGAACGTGACGGTATGGTTCGGACGGGGGGATGGGACGTTCACGCTGGGGCCGGCGATCACCATCGACGCCACGTCCCTGGCGGTGGGCGATTTCAATGGAGACGGCTTTGCGGACCTGGCCATCGGAACGGGTCCGGCGCCTGGCGTGAGCGTGCTGCTGAGCAAGGGCGACGGGACATTTCAAGCGCCCAGGGCTTACAACGTAAGCGGCGATCAACTGGGGGCATACGTCGCGGTGGCGGACCTGAACCAGGATGGCAACGCGGATCTGATCGCCGTCACGGGGGTCTACAGCAGTCCGGATATCAACAACCGAATGAATGTCCTGTTGGGACGCGGCGATGGCACGTTTCTACAGCCGGCCGGCTGGGTGGACGACCCGGCAGACGCCATCGTGGGCCCGGGCAGCATCGCCGTGGGCGATCTGAATGGCGACGGTTTTCCGGATCTGGCGATTGAGAACGCTTTCAGCTATGTGCCTTATCGCTGCACGGTAACGGTTATGACCGGGAACGGCGACGGCACATTCCAACCGCCCGTCCGGTATCCGTGCAGCGACACTTCGCAGACTTCGGCTAATGGCTTCCCCGTGGGCCTGCTGATTGCGGATTTCGACGGCGACGGCAAAGCGGATGTGCTGGGCCTCTATCAATACAATCAGGGCTACATCCAATTGTTTCCCGGGAACGGGGATGGCACTTTGGGGGGCGCTTCGGTGTATTCTTTTGCGGAAACGCTCTACGGTTCCGGCGCGAGTTTCGGCTGGTCCAGCGCCATGGCGGACTTCAACGGCTCCGGGAGAATTGATTTTGCTTCGAGTTCGGATGAGGGCATCAATGTTTTTGTGGGCGGACCGGGACCTTTATTACATGTGACGCAGGCGCAGACGGGCGTCATCATGTCAGGCCAGAACCAGGCGTACACCGTAGCGGTGAGCAACGATGAGGGCGCGGCGGCCACCAGCGGCACGGTTTCGGTGACGGATGGCGCCGGAGCGCCTTACTCCGGAGTGGCGTCGATGGCCGGGGATGGGTGGACTTGCGCGGCGGCGGCCACGGTGTGTACGCGGAGCGATCCACTGAGCGGCGGGGCCAGCTATCCGCCGATTACGGTGCAGATAGCGGTGACTGTTCCATACGGCTCGGCAGGCACGCTGACGAACGGCGCGGTGGTTTCCGGGGGAGGATCGCCAGCGGCGGAATCGGACCTTACGGCGCCCGCGATTCCGCAGGGTTCGGTTTCGTCGATTACCTCGGTGGGCACGGTGGGAAGCAGTGCTACGAGCGTGCCGGGGATCGCGCCCAACGGCTGGATCGAGATCAATGGCATTAATTTGGTGCCGGCGACCACCCCGGCGGCGGGCGCGATCTGGAGCGATGCGCCGGAGTTCGCCATGGGGCAAATGCCGACGCAACTGGATGGCGTGAGTGTCTCGATCGACGGCAACCCGGCGTATGTGGAATTCTACTGCAGCGCGGCCAGCAGCACGGTCTGCACCAGCGACCAGATCAACGTGCTGAGTTCGCTGGACGCCACACAGGGCGGGGTGGAGATAGTGGTGACCAGCGGCACGGGCAAGAGCCCGCAGTTTCTGGCGAACCTGAATGCGGTTTCGCCGGCGTTCCTGCGGTTTGGGGGATCGCGGTACGTGACGGCGACGCATTCGGACTATAGTCTGCTGGGTCCGGCGAGTCTGTATCCGGGCTATACGACGCCGGCTGCGCCGGGCGAGGTGGTGCTGTTGTGGGCGGTGGGATTCGGGCTGCCGGTGGGGGCGCTGACGGAGGGGTCGGCGAGCCAGACGGGGACACTGCCGGGAACGTTGGCGTGCACGGTGGGCGGGAATCCGGCGGAGGTTTCGATTGCGCTGGTGAGTCCGGGGCTGTACCAGATGAATCTTACGGTGCCGGTGGCGGCGGCCAGCGGGGACGATCCGGTTAGCTGCGTTTATGGGGGAATGGCTACGCCGGATGGGACTTTGCTGACGGTGAATTAGGGGGGATGAGGGACGGCGCGGGTGCAGGCTTATAGCGCTGCTTCAAGCCAAGAACCGTAGCAATGTGACTGGACGCCGGCCTCCCCGACTTGACTCGAAACTACCCATGCGCCGCAGGTTCTTAGCCAGCTAGTAACCCTTACCGCATTAGCTACAAGCCAGGAGCGGGGCTGGTTTCGGCAGGCCAACGTTCCTCCAGGACACGTCGATCATTACGTCCGTGTCGGTCAGATACTGGGACATGGCGCCGGGCGCTACCCGCGTGGGTTGTTCCGTAGCCTATCCACGTAGCATACGCCGTCAACGATATCGTCGCGAGCGGCCCTGGTGCCCTCGGTCAAGTTTACTTCCTCGAGGGGCTTGAACACGCCGTCCTCGTATTTGGCCGCGATGGTCATGGATGATATGGCTCTACCACAAGCTTAATGCTAAAACGGCTGGATCTCTTCCCGCACCGGATCAAAATCGATCCGCCGCTTCTGCATGTACGCAATGTTCCCCAGATGCGAAGCCTGCGCCGAACGGTGCCCCACCAGCACATCCCCGTTGGGACGCTGCCGCGA
>JBEKYC010000068.1:0-37824 GCA_049511415.1 Bryobacteraceae bacterium
CAGGAATTGGCCTTCACCGATGGCCGGCCGCGGGCCGTGGGCTCGACCGGCGAGGTGCATCCGCGCGGCGTCATGAGCCTGGTCAATGTGGCCTACAGCCGCGTGCTGACCTGGAGCAATCCTGGGCTGCGCACGCTCGAAGCCCAAGCCCTGATCCCGATGTTCGGCCGCCATCCGGTGGAACTCGGCCTGAGCGGCCATACCGCGGACTTTCTGCACGCCCTGGCGCGCGATCCCATTTATCGCAGTCTTTTGCCATCTGCCTTCCCCGGAGCGCGGATCCCGTTCACAATTGCAAACGTGGCCAAGGCCATCGCCGCGTTTGAACGCACCATAATCTCGGCCGGCTCGCCCTACGATCGCTACCATTACGGCGAGGATGACGCAATATCCGACTCCGCCAAGCGGGGCGAGGTGCTCTTCTTTGTCGAGCGCACCGCGTGTTTTCGCTGCCACGGCGGATTCGGTTTCAGCGACTCCGCGTTCCATAACAACGGGCTCTACAACCTGCCGGGACCTCTTTCGTATCCGCCCCACAGCCTGGGGATCTACGAGCACACCGGCCGCTTGGCGGACGTCGGTAAGTTCAAGGCGCCCACGCTGCGCAACATTGCACTGACCGCTCCCTACATGCACGACGGCAGCATGGCCACGCTCGAGGATGTGCTCAACCACTACGCCGCTGGAGGCCGCCACAATCCCAACAAAGACGCGCGGATTCGCGGTTTCCACCTGACCACCCAGAACCGCGCGGATCTGCTGGCCTTCCTGCGCAGCCTGACGGACGAGGAATTGACGCGCGATCCGCGTTTCGCTAATCCGTGGTGACGCAGGCTCCTGCTAAAATCGTCCCTATGTTCCGACGCCTCGCACCCCTCCTGTTCACCATCTGCCTGCTTCCGGCCGCCGAACCGACGCTTCCCGTGCCGGCCAATCTCACCGCCGAACAAATCCCCGCCATCCCCGCCGGCCTGGTGGAAGAACTCGCGCCCTACACCGAGTTCCGCACGGCCGCCCTGATTGACTGGCATCCCACGCGCCGCGAAATCCTCATCTCCACGCGCTTCGGTCAGGCGCCGCAGATCCACCGCGTCACACAGCCTGGTGGCGCGCGCACCCAGCTTACCTTCTATCCCGATCGCGTGTCCGGTGGACACTATCGCCCGGATGGCGGCTCGTTTCTTTTCTCCAAGGACATTGGAGGCGGCGAGTGGTTCCAGATCTACAATTACGACACGCACACCGGACGCGCCACCCTGCTCACCGACGGCAAGTCGCGCAATACCGGCGCCCTGTGGTCGCATGACGGCTCACATTTCGCCTACGCTTCCACGCGCCGCAATGGCCGCGATGCCGACATTTACGTCGGCGTTCCGCAACATCCCGAAGAGGCGCGCCGCATTGTGGAAGCCGATAGCGGCGGCTGGGAACCGGAAGATTTCTCGCCCGACGGCAAAAGTCTGGCCGTGATCCGGGCCGTTTCGGCCTACGAGGCGGCGCTCTATCAGGTAGATACGGCCAGCGGCGAACAGAAGCCGCTGATCCCGCGCACGCCCAGCGTTTCCTATCGCCACGCGCGCTACGCGCCGGACGGCAAGACCATCTACCTCATCACCAACCAGGGATCGGATTTCGAGCAACTCGCCACCCTGGATATCGCAACGCAGCGCATCACCATCCTGCGGCCGGGCCTGAAATGGGACGTAACCACCTTCGATCTGACCCGCGACGGCCACCGTATCGCCTATATCGTCAACGAAAACGGCTCCGATAC
Organism: Bryobacteraceae bacterium; assembly: GCA_049511415.1. Taxonomy (GTDB): domain Bacteria; phylum Acidobacteriota; class Terriglobia; order Bryobacterales; family Bryobacteraceae; genus Bog-159. The sequence continues at coordinate 1,775 of JBEKYC010000068.1, forward strand.
CCTGCACGTCATGGATACGGCGACGCGCCAGGAACTGCCGTTGCCGAAACTCCCCTACGGCAGCATCGCCGACGTGCGCTGGCACGCCAACGGACGCGATCTGGGCTTCAGCATCACATCCGCGCGCACGCCGTCCGACGTCTACTCGATCGACATCGCCGCCGGCAAATTGGATCGCTGGACGTACAGCGAAACCGGCGGACTAGATGCCTCGCAGTTCTCCGAACCGGAACTGATCGAATGGAAATCGTTCGACGGGCTTACGATCTCCGGTTTCCTTTACCGGCCGGCGAAGCGCTTCACCGGTCCCCGTCCGGTGATCGTCAACATACACGGTGGACCGGAAGGGCAGTTCCAGCCGACCTACCTGGGCTCGTTGAATTACCTGTTGAATGAGCTGGGGACCGCCATCATCTTCCCCAATGTGCGCGGGTCCACCGGATATGGAAAGACCTTTCTCAACTTGGACAACGGCCGCAAACGCGAGGACACAGTGAAGGACATCGGCGCGCTGCTCGATTGGATCGGCACGCGGCCGGACCTGGATGCAAAGCGCATCATGGTCACTGGCGGCAGTTACGGCGGCTACATGACACTGGCCAGCATGACGCATTACAACGACCGCTTCCGCTGTGCCGTCGATGTAGTGGGAATCTCCAACTGGATCACCTTCCTGGAGCACACCGAAGCCTACCGCCGCGATCTGCGCCGTGTGGAATATGGCGACGAGCGGGATCCCGAGATGCACAAGTTCCTGGAATCCATATCGCCCATGACCCACGTGGATAACATCACCAAGCCTATGTTCATCGTGGCCGGACGCAACGATCCCCGTGTGCCCTATACCGAAGGCCAGCAGATGACCGCGGCCATACGCGCCCACGGCACGCCGGTCTGGTATTTGCTGGCGGCCGATGAGGGCCACGGCTTCGCCAAGAAGGGCAACCGCGACTTCCAGTTCGCCGCGACGGTGATGTTCATCCGCAAGTACCTGTTGGAATAGTTTGCCCCGCAATTGACGCCAACGCCGGTGATTCGCTACCTTGAAGCAGTGCACTCCAGGGTGCCGCCGGCTCGCGGAAAGGGCTAAGCCCGCCTGATTCGTCACTGCATCACCGGACATACGACTGTCCTTTCAGCCCGAACAGGCGAGCGATCGGGCGCAACCGGGCGCAAGCCCTGAAAGGAAGCCGTTATGGCCAATTCTCTGCCGCCGAACCCGTCGCTGGAAAATCTGAAAAAACAGGCCAAAACCCTGAAAAAGGCCTGGCAGCACAATGATCCCGCAGCGCTCGCACGCGTGCGCGCCGCGCACCCGCACCCCTCCGAAGCCCAACCGCGCCTCACCGATTGCCATCTGATCTTGGCGCGTGAATCGGGCTTCGACTCCTGGCGTCAACTGAAAGCCGCGGTCGAATCCGCGGGCCGTGATCTGCCGGACGAGTTCGTCACCATCGCGTGCCTGTGCTACGACGATCCGCACTACGATCACCGCTCGTTCCACGCGCGCGCCCACCAGATGCTCCGCCGCCATCCCTGGCTGTCGGAGGCCAACATCTGGTCCGCTGCCACGGCCGGCAACGCTGCCGCCGTGCGCGCGTTTCTGGATCGCGAGCCGGCGCTGGCAAGCCGTCCCGGACCGCACGGCTGGGCGCCCCTGATCTGTGCCTGCTACGCGCGCGGGCAACCCATCGATCCGTCGCATACTACCTTCGAAGCCGCGCGCGTGCTGCTGGATCGTGGCGCCGATCCCAACGCTTACACGCTCAAGGGCAATGCCGACGAGCGATTGAAGCAGACCGCACGCCGCTTCACCGCGCTTACGGGCTTATTCGGCGGCGGTTCCACGGGCTTGGCGAATCAGCCGCCGCATCCCCGCTGGCGCGAACTCGCCGAACTGTTGCTCGATCGCGGCGCAAATCCGGCCGACGAACAGGCGCTGCTGATCAACGTCGGCGCATCCCTGGAAATCCTGCTGCGGCACGGCCTGAAACCGGATGCCATGGCGCCTGAAGGCATCACCCTGCTCGGACGCACGCTCAGCCGGGCCGCGAACAACGGGAATGCGGATCATATTCGCCTCCTGCTCGCACACCACGCTCGAACCGATGAAAAGTACCAAGGCAAGACGCCCTGGGAGCACGCCATGTCGCGTGGCCACCTGGTAGTCGCGCGCATGCTCCAGGTAGCGGGTGCGCCTGTCTCCGCGCTTAACGACGTGGACCAATTCATAGCGCTGTGTCTGGCGGGGGACGAACCGGGAGTGCGCGCACTGATCCAGCGCGTGCCGGACGTTGTGGCGCGCGCCCCCCAAGCTATGGTGCAGAGAGCCGTCCATTCCGGATCGATCGCAGCAGTCCGCCTGACGCTCGATCTGGGCTTCGATCCCAACTGGCAGGAGGATAACGGCCCGATTCACATGGCCGGACAACTGGATGAGCACGAAGATATCCTTCAGCTTTTGCTTTCGCACGGCGCGTCACTCAAACTGCGCGATCCGTGGTATGACAGCACGGGCATAGGGTGGGCCGATTTCTTCGAATATACACGCCTGCGCGACCGTCTGCTGAACGAACCCAATATCTGCCTGTTCGATGCCCTGGATCACGGCCGCCTGGACCGCATCCCGGACATTCTGGCGCGTGACCCCGAGGCGCTGGAACGCCCATTCGCTAAAGGCCTCTCGCGTGAGCCGAAGCCCGAAGACTGGACAACCCCGCTTGAGCGCGCCATGGCCCGCGGCGAAACTGAGGCAGTCCGAATTCTACTGGAACACGGTGCGCGCAGTCCCAATAGCGGAATCAAGATCGTTTCCTAACGACTTCCTTACGCACCGTGCCGTATTGTGTTGAGTGCCATTGGTATGAAGGGCACCATAGCGTTTCTGCGCCAGAGCCCGGGTCTGCGTTTCCTGGCTCCGCGCCCAGCAGGGCAGCCGCCGCTGGAAGTGATCGTGCCGTACAACAATCCAGCACTGGCTGCGCGGGCCTTGTGTACCGCGTTCGATCTGGCGCGGGGGTTCGAGGCGGTCGTTACCCTCATCGCCGTGTATGTGTTGCCCTATCCGGCGCAGCTCGAATGCCAGGAAGGAATCCGCCAGCGTCTGGAAGCCGAACTGACCAGGGTGGTGCACGCCGTGCCGGCCGCGGTTCGTGTCAAGCTGGTATTTGCGCGCAGCCGCGAAGATGCCTACCTGGGCCTGTTACCTCGCCGTTCCATGGTGGTGATGGCAGCGCCGGATCGCTGGTGGCCCACCCAGGAGGAACGCCTGGCGCGAAAGCTGGCCGCGGCTGGCCACAGTGTCGCTGTAATTAGGGTGAAATAGGAGATTATGCTTGATCTGTTTTTTGTGATTTTGACGATTCTGTTTTTCCTGCTCGCCTGGGCTTACGTCCGCGGCTGTGACAGGTTGTAACTGAAGGTACACAAATGGAATACTTACTGGCTACCATCATCGCCGCCGCTGTTGGCGCTTATCTGATTTACGCGCTGTTACGGCCCGAGCGTTTCTAAGGGACATTCCATGACTCCGACTGGAATTTTTCAGATCTTCCTCTATTTCCTGATCCTGCTGGCGCTGACCAAGCCGATCGGCATCTTCATGGCGCGTCTGTTCGAAGGCGAGCGTACCTTCCTGCATCCCGTCGTGCGGCCTCTGGAGCGTCTGGTCTACAAGCTCAGCGGCGTGGACGAAACCCACGAGCAGCACTGGACCCACTATGCCGGGTCTCTGCTGGCCTTCAGCCTGGTAGGTATCCTGCTTACTTACCTGGTTCAACGCATCCAGGGCCTGCTGCCTTTCAATCCGCAGAGTTTCGGCGGGAAGCTGATTTCGCCGGATCTGGCCTTTAATACGGCGGTCAGTTTCGGCACCAACACCAACTGGCAGGTCTACACGCCGGAAACCACCGTCAGCTACTTCACGCAGATGGTTGGGCTGGCCGTGCATAACTTCACCTCCGCCGCGGCCGGTATCGCCACCGCCATGGCCATGGTGCGCGGTTTTTCGCGCCGTTCCGCCAACTCCATCGGGAACTTCTGGGTGGATGTGACCCGCGCCACGCTCTATCTTCTGATTCCCCTCTCCATCATCGTCGCGCTGCTGTTTGTCTGGCAGGGATCCATCCAGAATCTTCACCCCTACGACAAGGTGACGACTCTCGAAGGCGCCATCCAGACCATCGCGCAAGGACCCGCGGCGTCGCAGGAAGCCATCAAAATGCTGGGCACCAACGGTGGCGGCTTCTTCAATGCCAATTCCGCCCATCCGTTCGAGAATCCCACGCCCTTCGCGAATTTCCTGCAATTGATTTGCATCTTCATCATTCCCGCCGGCCTAACCTATACCTTCGGCAGGATGGTGAAGGACACCCGTCAGGGGTGGGCGCTGTTCGCCGCCATGAGCATCGTTTTCCTGGCGGGCGTTTTCGTGGTCTATCCCGCCGAGCAGGCCGGCAATCCGAATCTCACCAAGCTCGGCGTGGAGAGCGCCGCCACGGCCACCCAGCCCGGCGGCAACATGGAGGGCAAGGAAGTCCGTTTCGGCATCCCCGGCTCCGCACTCTTCGCGGTAGTCACTACCGATGCCAGTTGTGGCGCGGTCAATAGCATGCACGACAGTTACACGCCGCTGGGCGGCCTGGTTCCCCTGGTAAACATACAACTCGGCGAAGTGATCTTCGGGGGCGTGGGCGCGGGCCTATACGGCATGTTGATGTACGCCATCCTGGCCGTGTTTCTGGCGGGCCTCATGGTAGGGCGCACGCCGGAGTATCTGTGCAAGAAGATCGAACAGAAGGAAGTGAAGATGGCCATGCTGGCCATGCTCATCCTGGCGGCCAGCATTCTGTTGTTCTCCGGTGGCGGCATCGCGGCCCACTTTGCCAAGAATTCCTGGCTGAATCCGCCCGGACCCGGAACCGCGGTCCTCACCAACAACGGCCCGCACGGCCTCTCGGAGATGCTGTATGCCTACACCAGCGGCACCGGCAACAACGGCAGCGCCTTCGGCGGCTTTAGCGGCAATACGCCGTATTTCAATACCACCATGGGATTCGCCATGCTGATCGGCCGCTTTCTGATGATGATTCCGCTGCTCGCCGCCGCCGGCAGCCTGGCGCAAAAGAAAATGGTTCCCGTTTCCGCCGGCACCTTTCCCACGCATGGCACGTTATTCGTGGGCTGGCTGGTGGCCGTGATCCTGGTTGTGGGCGCCCTCACATTTTTCCCGGCCCTTTCGCTGGGACCGGTGGTGGAACACTTCCTGATGCACGAGGGCAAACTGTTTTCTCTGGTGCTGACGGGGTTCTGGAGCTAAGATAATGCCTGTAATGGATGCACCTCCCGAGAGCAGTTCTTACGTGACGGAGCCTTTGCTCATTTCGAAGAAGGCGGTCCGCGCGCGCCCTCTGCTGGATCCGCCCATCGTGAAGCGCGCCATCCGCGACTCCTTCGTCAAACTGCACCCGCGGCTGATGATGAAGAATCCGGTGATGTTCGTGGTGGAAGTGGGCGCCGCCATGACCACGCTCGAAATCTTCAAGGAACTCGCCACCGGCGGCCACAGCCTCGCTTTCACCTTCCAGATCAGCCTGTGGCTCTGGTTCACCGTGCTGTTCGCCAACTTCGCCGAAGCCATGGCGGAGGGCCGCGGCAAGGCCCAGGCCGACACGCTGCGGAAAACCAAGACCGAGACCATGGCCAAGCGCCTGAAAAACGGCGGCAAGAAATATGAGACCGTAGCTGCCACGCTCTTGCGCCGCGGCGATGTGGTGCTGGTCGAGCGCGGCGACATCATTCCCGGCGATGGCGACGTGATCGAAGGCATCGCCAGCGTGGATGAATCCGCCATTACCGGCGAAAGCGCGCCCGTAATCCGCGAGTCCGGCGGCGACCGTAGCGCCGTCACCGGCGGCACGCGCGTCCTATCGGACGAAATCAAGGTCCGCATCACTTCCAATCCCGGCGAGACCTTTCTCGACCGCATGATCGCCCTGGTGGAAGGCGCCGAGCGTCAAAAGACCCCCAACGAGATCGCGTTGAATATCGTCATCGCGGGCTTGACGTTCATCTTCCTGCTGGCGGTCGTCAGCCTCTATCCCTTCGCGCAGTACAGCGTGCAGTCCATGGCCGCGGGCCAGGCGCCGAGTGTCACGGTGCTCATCTCCCTGCTGGTTTGTCTGATTCCGACCACCATTGGCGGCCTGCTTTCCGCCATCGGCATCGCCGGCATGGATCGCGTGATGCAGCACAACGTGCTGGCCATGAGCGGCAAGGCGGTCGAGGCCGCCGGCGACGTCAACACGCTGCTGCTCGATAAGACCGGCACTATCACGCTGGGCAACCGCCAGGCCGTGGAGTTTATCCCCATCGGCGATGCCACCGAGGCCGAGATGGCCGACGCCGCGCAGCTTTCAAGCCTCGCCGATGAAACGCCGGAGGGCCGTTCCATTGTCGTGCTGGCCAAGGAAAAATACGCCTACCGCGGGCGCGAAGTGGCCCAACACGAAGCCCACTTCATCCCCTTCACGGCACAGACCCGCATGAGCGGAGTCGATATCGATGGCCGCCGTATCCGCAAGGGCGCCACCGAGTCCGTCATCGAGTTCGTACACGAGCACGGCGGCGCTACTCCCACGGAGTTGATGGACACCACGCAGCGCATCTCCCGCTCCGGGGGCACGCCCCTGGCCGTAGCGGATCGCGGCCGCATTATCGGCGTCATCCATTTGAAGGACGTCGTCAAGGGCGGTATGCGGGAACGTTTCGAGCAGTTGCGCCGCATCGGTATCCGCACCGTCATGATCACCGGCGACAATCCGCTGACCGCCGCGGCCATCGCCGCCGAAGCCGGCGTCGACGATTTCCTGGCACAGGCCACTCCCAAAGACAAGATGGACCTCATCAAAAAGGAGCAGGCCGGCGGACGCCTGGTCGCCATGACCGGCGATGGCACCAACGACGCGCCCGCGCTGGCGCAGGCCGACGTGGGCCTGGCCATGAACACCGGCACTATGGCCGCCAAAGAGGCCGGCAACATGGTGGATCTCGACAGCAACCCGACCAAGCTCATCGAGGTCGTCGCCATCGGCAAACAGCTACTCATGACCCGCGGCGCACTGACTACTTTTTCGGTCGCCAACGACGTAGCCAAGTATTTCGCCATCCTGCCGGCTATGTTCCTGGCGACTTATCCGTCGCTGGAGAAGCTGAATATCATGTACCTGCGCAACCCGCAGAGCGCCGTGCTGGCCGCCGTGATCTTCAATGCGCTGATCATCATCGCCCTGATTCCGTTGGCGCTGCGAGGCGTCGCATACAAACCCCTGAGCGCCGCCGCCCTGCTGCGTCGGAACCTGCTGATCTATGGCGTGGGAGGCGTGATCGCGCCGTTTCCTGGAATCTGGCTGATCGACCGGCTGCTGGGTCTGTTGCGCCTGGCCTGAGGACAAATTCATGAAGCAAATACTGATTCCCGCCGTTGGATTGACGCTGGTGCTTACCGTGCTCACGGGATTGATTTATCCCCTGATGGTCACCGGATTGGCGCAGGCCCTATTCAGCCATCAGGCCAATGGAAGCTTGATCGCGCGGAATGGCAAGATAGTCGGCTCCGAGCTGATCGGCCAGAAGTTCACCAAGCCGCAGTATTTCCACGGCCGCCCATCCGGAGCGGGCGATGGTTACGATGCCCTTAATTCCGGCGCCACCAACTTAGGCCCGACCAATCAAGCCCTGATCAACCGCGTACGGGACGATATCAAGAAGTTCCGCCAGGAGAATCCTACGTACACCGGACCCATCCCGGCGGATTTATTGGCGATGTCCGGCAGCGGTCTCGATCCGGACATCAGTCCGGCTTCCGCTTACGCCCAGATCGACCGTGTGGCCAAGACTCGCGGCGTGGCCACGGATGCCGTGCGCCAGATTGTTGACCGCAATGTGCAGGGCCGCCAATACGGCATATTCGGCGAGCCCCGCGTGAACGTGCTCGCCGTGAACATGGATCTGGATAAGGCCCTTACTCCACGGTAACCACGGCATCCTCAGGATAGCCCTGCATGCCGAACTCCGGCACGTCCAGCCCCTCGCGCTCCACTTCCGGCGAGACGCGCATGGACTTCACTGCGTTCACTACCTTGAACACCGCGAAGGTCGCGCCGAATGCCCACAGCGCGCAAAGCGTGGCTCCGCCAAGCTGGCAGAGGAACTGCCGCGAATCGCCATAGAGCAGGCCGGTGACTCCCTGGCCGGAGTGGCCCAGATAGCTCGCCGCGCCGACACCGTTCCAGCCCGCCCCGTACGTGCCGTCGGCGAAGATGCCCACGCACACCGCGCCCAACCAGCCGCAGAAGCCATGCACCGAAATCGCGCCGCATGGATCGTCGATCTTGGTGATGCGCTCGTTGAACAGCACGCCGAAGCAGACCAGCGCGCCCGCCAATACGCCGATCACTACCGCCGCGTTGGGATGCACGAACGCGCAGGGCGCCGTGATGGCCACCAGCCCGGCCAGCATGCCGTTGCAAGCCATAGTGACATCCGGCTTGCCGAACATGAAATACCAGAGCAGCAGCGAGGTCGCGGAGCCGGCCACCGCCGCCAGGTTGGTATTGATCGCAATCACGGAAATGCGCAAATCGGTCGCGCCCAGCGTCGATCCTGGATTGAATCCCATCCAGCCGAAGAGCAAAATGAAAGTGCCCGTGACCACGTAGACCAGGTTATGCGCCGGAAAAGCGCGCGGCTTGCCGTCCTTCCCGTACTTGCCGAGGCGCGGCCCCAGAATGACCGCCAGTGCCATGGCGCAGAATCCTCCCACCGCATGAACTACCGTGGAGCCGGCGAAATCCACATAGCCGTGCCCCAGGTTCATGGTGGTGCCCAATTGCGACATCCACCCACCGCCCCACACCCAGCATCCGAAAACCGGATAGAGAATCGCGCCGATGAACAGTTCGCAGATCAGGAACGCCCAGAAGCTGATGCGCTCGCAAATCGCGCCGACAATGATGTATCCCGCGGTCTCCATGAACACGACTTCAAACAGCGCCAGGCAATGGCTGCCGGCATCGTAAGCCGCGCCCGACATGAAGAAACCGTTCCCGCCCAGGAATCCCCACAATCCGCCGCCCAGCAGGTAATGATTCAATGTGGGCGTGCCGCCCAGGTTGCTAGGCGCCGCATTCACCGCCACGCCGCCGAACTGGAACGCGTAGCCGCACGCATAGTACGCCAGAAATGCAAACACATAAGCGGCAAAGTTGAGCATCATCAGATGCCCGGCATTCTTCTTGCGCACCAGACCGCAGGTCAGCAGCGCGAACCCGGCTTGCATGAATAGCACCAGGTAGCCCGTATTCAGCGTCCACGCGAAATTGGTGGCGATGCGAATATGGCCGACCGAGTCCGCCAGCTTTACGGCCAAAGGCTCCTTTGCCACCTGCGATTGGTAATCCTCGTAGTCCTTCTTGTTCTTGTTGTAGTCCGGCGAATTCTTGTCAGTTGGGGCCGCGACGGTGAAAGAAGTCCCGCCCGCATCCACCGCCGTGGTCTTGTCGCCGGTAGCGATCCCCGCCGGGTCTGGTTTGGGCGCTTCGTCCGCGCGTAACGGTTGCAGCCCGGCGCTCGACAGCCCCGCTGCCAGCAGCACCCAGAATCCTAATCGATCGAAGCGACGCCGCGCGACGCTGATGGTCATTATAGCTTTCTCCTGAAACATGATTTCAAATCGCTGACTCTCCGCGTTCCCCGGTGCGGATACGCACCACCTCGTCGAGGGGTGTGACGAATATTTTGCCGTCGCCCATCTTGCCCGTGCGCGCGCCGGCCATGATGGCGTTCACGATTTCGTCCACGCGACCGTCGGCGGCCAAGATAGTCAGCATGATTTTGGGGAAGAAATCCACGGCATATTCCGCGCCCCGGTAGAGCTCGGTGTGGCCCTTTTGACGGCCGAATCCGCGCACTTCGCACACCGTCAGAGCCTCCACGCCGATGGCGGACAGATGCTCTTTCACGCTGTCTAGATTCTGCGGCCGGATGATCGCGTCGATGCGCTTCATCGCGCAATCCCGGCGCGCGGGCCGCCCGAATTCATAAATGATTCATAAAGAGCCGGCAATGATTTCATTTCTAACGAGTGAACCAAACGGGGGCAGGCGCGTCAAGACGAAATTTCTTTTCGCCCCCATAAGCTTTTCTTCTAACCCGCGGTGCACACCGGCCGCAGATCCGGAGTTGCGGAAGTTTTCCCGGTGCGGTCAGAATAGATAACGGGGATCATCGTATTGCCGGCCAGCGCTGACAGGCGTCCCAGTCCCGAGGAGTTGCTACGCCGCGTGCAGGCGGAGGAGCGCCGCGCCCAGCGGGGCCGGCTGAAGGTTTTTCTGGGTTATGCCTCTCGCGTGGGCAAGTCGTTCCGCATGCTGGATGAAGGCCGGCGCCGCAAGGAACGCGGCGAAGACGTAGTGGTGGCCGCCATTCAGTCTCCGCTCACGGACGACGTGGCGGCGGTCATGGCCCGGTTGGAGTACATTCCGCCGCTCAAAGAGATTTATGCGGGCAAAGAATACGAGGTCCTGGATGTAGCGTCGATCTTCCGCAGGCACCCGCGCGTCAGCCTGGTGGATGAGTTGGCTTACGACAATCCGCCGGGTAGCCGCAATCCGAAGCGCTGGCAGGATGTCGACAACATTCTGGACCAGGGCATCTCGGTGATCACCGCCGTCAATCTGCAGCACATCGAGGAACAGCAGGACGCCGTGGAGCGCATTACGGGCAAGCGCGCGCGGCAGACAGTACCCGAGAGCTTCCTGCGATCCGCCGATGAGGTCGTGCTGGTGGATGCCGCTCTGGATGACATGATGCAGCGTGCCGGATCCCGCGAGCCGGTGGACGTGCGCCGTCTCTCCGAATTGCGCGAACTGGCCCTGCTGCTGGCGGCCGATGTCATCGACGCTCAATTGGTGAACTACCTCCGCGCGAACGGCGTGGAGTTGCGCTGGGGCGCCGCACAGGAGCGTATCCTGGTCTGCGTGACGCCGCGCAGCGATGCCGGCGCCATGCTGCGCAGCGGTCGCCGGAACGCCGACCGATTCCATGGGAGTCTGCTGGTGTGCTACGTGCAGCAGAACGGCTTAAATGCCAAAGACCAGGCGACCATCGATGCGAATCTGGTATTGGCCCGCGAATTGGAAGCGGAAGTCCAAGTCCTGGAGGATCACGACCCGATCGCGGCCATCATGCGCTTTGCCCGCGAGCAGGGCGTCACGCAGATTTTCGTCGGCCACAGTGCCCCGAACGGCTGGAAAGAGATGTGGTCGCGCAGCCCGGTGGATCGCTTGATCCAGGCGGCGCGGGACATCGATGTGCGCATCTTTCCGCACCCGCAAACCCTATGAGCGAAACGGCCGAAGCTTTGCCGCCCGGCGATACGCCGCCACCGCCGCGGGGACGTCTCAAGATTTTTCTGGGCTACGCGGCCGGAGTGGGCAAGACCTATCAGATGCTGGATGAAGCCCAGGAATTGCGGCGCAAAGGCGTGGATGTGGTCATCGGATATTTCGAGCCGCACGGGCGGCTGGATACCATCGCCAAGACGCAGGGCCTGGAATTCATCCCGCGCCAGAAGATCGAGTACCGCGGCTCGGCCTTCGAAGAAATGGATGTCGACGCCATCTTGCGGCGCAAGCCGGCGGTTTGCCTGGTGGACGAATTCGCGCACACCAATGTGCCGGGCTGCGCGGGCCTCAAACGCTGGGAAGATGTGCAAACGCTGCTGGACCACGGCATCGACGTTTTCACCACGCTGAACGTGCAGCACCTGGAGAGCCTGAACGATGAAGTGCGCCACATCACCGGCGTGCGCGTGCGGGAAACCGTCCCTGATTGGGTGGTGGACGCCGCCGACGAAGTCGTGCTGGTGGATCTCACCGCCGAAGCCCTGCAGAACCGTTTGCATCGGGGCGTGGTCTACTCGGCCGAAAAAGCGCAGAAGGCCATGGAGAACTTCTTCACGGAAGCGAACCTGACGGCCTTGCGGGAGATGGCCCTGCGGCATGCCGCGCACGAAGTCGAGGGTCGCCTGTCGGACCTGCCGGCGCCGGCGCGCAGCAAGACCCAAGTGGCGCGGCCCGGCGCGGAGCCGCCCGCGCGCCACGAGCGGATCCTGATCTGCCTCACGGGACGGCCTTCCACCGCAGTGTTGATCCGGCGCGGGAAGCGCGTGGCGGATTATCTGCAGGCCGAATGCCTGGCGGTGCATGTCCAGCGCGGCAGCCTGGACGAGCACACCAACGACGCGTTAGAGAAGCATCTCACCTTCGCGCGCAATCTGCACATCGACACCCACGTGTTGCGAGGTAAGGACGTCGCCCGCACGATCGTGGATTTTGCGCGGGAACAGAACATCACACAGATCTTTATGGGCCGCGCCGGCGTTCCCCGCGGATACGGCGTCATCAAAAGCACGGTCCACCGGGTGGTGCGCCTGGCGCGCGATCGCGAAATCACGGTGGTGGCCGAGCGGCGGCGCTGAATCGGCCGCCGCCGTACTCTATAATAGGGTGTTAAATTCCCTACTCAAAAGGAGCATGGATGCCTGCTAAGCGGATTGGCATACTCACCGGCGGCGGAGACGTGCCGGGTCTTAATTCCGTAATCAAGACGGTGGTTTATAGAGGCAGTGAAATCGATTGCGAAGTCATCGGTATTCGCCGCGGCTGGGAAGGCCTGACGCACGTGAATCTGGACGATCCCGCCAGCCGCGCGCGCTACATCCTGCCGCTCAATCGCGAAAATACGCGTACCATCGACCGCACGGGCGGCACCTACCTGCACAGCTCGCGCACCAATCCGGCCAAGATGAAGGCTCTGCCGCCGGTCGTGAAAGGCCAGGAGTTTCCCAAGGCCGAAATGACCAAGAAGGGCGTCACCTCGGTGGTTTACGACATGACCACCCGCGTGCTGAAAAACGTGGAGACCCTGGGCCTGGATTACCTGATCGCGATCGGCGGCGACGACACATTGAGCTATGCCGCGCGCCTGGATACGGAAGGCTTCAAGGTCATCGCCATCCCCAAGACCATGGACAACGACGTGCGCAACACCGAATATTGCATCGGTTTCTCCACGGCCATCACGCGCGCCACCGAGGCGATCGAGCGGCAGCGCACCACCGTGGGATCGCACGAACGCATCGGTGTGTTCCGCATCTTCGGACGCGACGCCGGGTATACCGCGCTCTACACCGCTTATGTGACATCCATGCGCTGCTGCATTCCGGAGCATAGGTTCAATCTGCAGCACTTAATCGAACTGCTGATCACCGACAAGCAATACAATCCCAGCAATTATGCGCTCATCATTCTGTCGGAAGGCGCCGAGTGGGAAGGATATCAGGTGAAGGAAGTGGGCGACGCCGACGCATTCGGGCATAAGAAGAAGATGAACGTCGGCGAGGATCTGGCGGAAGAGATCAAGAAGTCCACGGGTGAAGAGACCATCGTGAGCGACTTGACTTACGATCTGCGCAGCGGCAGCCCGGACTTCGTGGATAAGATGGTGGCGTCTACATTCGCCAGCATGGCCATGGATTGCATCCAGCAGGACCAGCATGGCGTCATGATGGCGATCGCCGGCGGTTGTTACCATGCCGTGCCGATTCCCGATCCGAAGCTGGGACCCCGCCGAGTGGACCTCGAGACGATGTACAATACGCGGCGCTATCGGCCGAATTACGCGAACAAGATGGGGCTGCCCATCTTTCTTACCCGAGCCTAGCGGGCGGCTATACCAGAGCGGTGGCAATCTCGAACCGCAGGCAGGCGTGCGCATCGCGCAGCGCCTGCTCCACGGTTGCCGGTCGAGTGGCGCGCGCGAAGATGAAGCCCAGGTAGGCCGCGCCTTCGGGCAAGGGCATCAGCATTTGGCCGTCTTTCGCGGTGATTATGACGTCGTCGATGTGTTCCAACGCGCGGGCGTCTTCCAGTCCGGCTACATCACGATAAACGCCCGCGCGCGGGATGGGAATCATCATTACGCCGGAGGCTTCGCCATCCAGCCGGAGCGCGGAAACATCCTCGCCGATGGCGTGCCGTACGATCAACTCTTCGAGCGGGCGCAGGGCCTTAGCACACAGGCCGCCGATCGGACGGGCGGCCACCTCCAACATCCAGGCGCCGCGGCCGTTAAGTCGCAGCTCGGCGTGAAACGGGCCGTGATACAGGCCTAGCGCGTGCACGGCCCGCTCCACGGCGGCGCGCATCTCGCTCTGCACGGCCTCGCTCTCGCGTGATGGGGTGACGTAGATGGTCTCTTCGAAGAACGGGCCTTCCAGCGGATCGGGTTTGTCGAAGATCGCCAGAATGCGCGGCACGCCATGTGTCATCCAGCCCTCGACGGCGAACTCGCGGCCCGGGATGTAGGCCTCCACCTGCAAGGCCTCGTCGTGCGGCAGCATCGCCTTGATGCGCGCGAAAGCCGCCACGAACTCGATCGGATGGTTGGCGCGGATCACGCCGCGGCTGGCCGAAAGTCCCAGCGGCTTCAGCACGCAGGGATAGGGCGCGCGGTGGGCGGCGGATTCGGGTGGCCCATCCAGAGGCACGCGAGCGAATTGGGGCACCGGCAATCCAGCGGCCTGAAACAGGCGGCGGGATTCGTTCTTGTCCTGACAGGCGCGCGCGGCGGACGGCGGATGGAACGGGATCCCCAACGTCTGCGCGGCCTCGGCCGCGAGCACCGCCGGTGCGTCGCCCACGGCGACTACACCATCGAACCGGTGGCCCCGCAGCGCCTCCAGCGAGGCGGGCACGTCGCCGAAGCGCACGGGGATGGCATGGTCGCCCCACGGATCGTCCAGCACGTGGCAGCGATCGGTGGCGAGGGTCAGATCGATACCCAGGCGGCGGGCGGCCTCCGCGAACGTGCGGATCTGGTATCCGGTGGTGGCGGCGAAGAGCAGCAGGTGGGGCATTGCCTAATCCACGTAGGATGCCATGGTGCGGGGGTTATAGGCCCAATGGAATTCCAACTCGTAAGCCAGCGAGCGGGCCAGGCCGTCCAGATCGGGGAACAGCGTGGCGTAGGTGATGTTCATGCGATACAACTC
Organism: Bryobacteraceae bacterium; assembly: GCA_049511415.1. GTDB lineage: Bacteria > Acidobacteriota > Terriglobia > Bryobacterales > Bryobacteraceae > Bog-159. Next base: position 16,887 of record JBEKYC010000068.1, read on the forward strand.
GCGCAAAGCGGTCTCGCGCACCGTGGCGGCGGGCAGGACGAACTTGGCCAGCATGTTTTTCGGATCGCGGTACTGGCGCACGATCTCGTCGATGGGCTTATCCAGCGCGCCCGGCAGAACGAACGTGCCGGACTGCGCGATGAGGCGGCGGTTCATGGTGTCGGGTTCGCCCAGCCAGATGAACTGACGCGTTCCTTTCAGAAAGTAGCGGGCGAAATTTCCCTTGTGGCGGGGATCCATGCGGCCCGTGGTGACCGGATGCGCCTTGGCCGAACGGCGGATGCCTCCGGCGCTGATATCGGCGGGATTGAGCGCCCATACGGCGGCGTCGGTAGTGGCGCGTTCCAGGGCGAAGAAGGCGGCCACGTATGGCGACCAGGTGAAGTCCAGCAAACGCGTGGGAGCGCCATGATGCTGCATCAGCGCCAGCCACTGGAAATCGTCGTCCTTATCCGGCGGCTGCACCAGGAACTGTAGGGCTTTGCGTTTGAAGACACGAAGGTTGCGGCCTTCCTGCTGGGCCCACGCGCGGCGGTCGATACCGAAGTTGCGGAAGTATCGGGAGAGCGCGCTCGCCAAGTGCCAGTCCTGGTTGCCATGCCCGCGGAACGCCCAATTGGAATAGGGCGGCCCGGTGACGATGCGCAGAAAATCGTCCCAGGACTCCAGCCGGTATTCCTTATAGATGGGCGAGCGGCTGACGGTCATCGGCCGTTGATGAAGCGGCTGCGGCGGGGATCGGCGCCGCCGTGCAGGACACCGTCGGAGGTAATGCGGATGGCGGTGGGGGCGGAGAGATTGGCCCAATCGCCGACCACCGTCACTTTGTGTCCCATGGCCACGAGCTTGTCAATGGTAGCTTGCGGAACGCGGCGTTCCACGTTCAGCTTGCCGGGAAGGAACGCGTGGAAATCGAAAGAGGCGTACATGTGGGCGCTATCGAAGCGCGGGGCTTCGATGGCTTCCTGCGGCGACATGTTGAACTCGATCATATTCAAGAAGACCTGGATGAGCGTCTGGTCCTGCAAATCGCCGCCGGGGGTGGACATGGCCAGAACGGGCTTGCCGTCGCGCAGCACCAGCAAGGGGCTTAGGGTGACGCGCGGACGCTTGCCGGGCGCGAGTTCATTGGGATGGCCGGGCGTGAGCACGAAAGTCTGCATGCGCTCGCTCATGGCGAGACCGGTATCGCCCGCGATGACGGAGGGCAGCCATCCGCCGCTGGGAGTGGCGGAGAACATGTTGCGCTGCTGGTCGACCACGTTGACGCAGGTGGTATCGCGCGCGGCGATGGTGGATTCACTTGTGACGGGCATGGGCAGCGGTCCGCCGAATGCGCCGGGGCGGTGTTCCAATGACGCGTGGTTCGGATCGATCAGCTTGCGGCGCTCGGCGGCGTAGTCCTTCGACAGCAGGGTTTCTTCGGGAATTTTGGAGAATTTCGGGTCGCCGTAATAACGGTCGCGATCGGCGAAGGCCAGCTTGATGGCCTCGACAAGCGTGTGGATATATTGCGGGCTGTTGTGGCCCATGGCGCGGAGATCGAAGCCTTCCAGCAGGTTCAGCGTTTCGATCATGACGGGGCCTTGCGACCAGAAGCCGGGTTTGAAGATTTCGTAGCCTTTGTAAGTGCCCGTACGGGGCGTGTCGGTCTCGGCGTGGAAGCCGGCCATGTCCTGGTAGGTGATGAGGCCGCCTTCGCGCTTGCAGAAGGCATCGTATTCGCGAGCGACAGGCCCTTCATAGAAGTAATCGCGCACGGCGCGCAGGCGGGCGACGCGATCACCCTTGGCTTTGGCTTCGGCAGCGACCATGGCGCGGAGGGTACGGCCCAGGGCGGCTTCGCGGAAGACATCGCCGCGGCGCGGCGGCACGCCATTTGGGAGGAAGAATTCATGCGAAGTGGACCAAAGTTGCAGCAGGGGCATGGAACCGCGGATCCAGTCGGCCATGACTTCGGTGACGGGGAAACCGTCGGTGTCTTCGATGGCCGGCGCAGCCACCTGCGCGAAAGACATGGTGCCGTAGCGTTCGAGCGCGAGGATCAGGCCGTCGATGACACCGGGAACGGGAGAGGCCAGAATGCCTTCCACAGGCATGGCGGGCATGTGGCCGGGTTCTTCCCACAGCTCGCGCTGGCGGTTCTTATAAAACTCAACGGTGGCGGCGGCCGGGGCAGTGCCTATGCCGCTGATGGCGACTGCGGGCTGGCCGGCGAGCTTGATCAAGATGGGGATTTCGCCGCCCAGACCGAAGTGGTCCAGTTCGGTGACGCCGGCGGCGAGCGTGGTGGCCACACCGGCATCGACGGCGTTGCCTCCGGCATCGAGGATGCGCATACCCGCGTCGACTTCAAAGTTGTTGCAGGAGCCGACCATCTGGTGCAGGCCGCGCACCGGGGGGAACATGGTCAGGCGGCTTTGGCCCCACAGGGTTGCAGCGCCTAGAAGCAGGGCGACGGACACGGAGACGGCGGGGTCAGGCTTCATAGCGATACATGGCCCCCGAGATCGGCACTCCGCGAACTTCGATGCGGCGGAGATCGGCTGAGCCGACGCCGTGCCGCTCGGCGAGCAGCAGGGTGTTGTCGCAGGTTTTGAATGGCGCCGTGCCGCGGGCGGCGCGGGGATCGTAGCCCATCACGGCGGCGGCTACCGCGTCGGTGGAGACGGGATTGAGTCCGGCGAGCAGCACGCCCGGCTGCACGCGGCGAATACCTTGGATCCAGGGGCCCTCACCACCGGCAATGGATTCGACGCCGTCGATGATCTCCAGATCGATGGGACGGGCTTTCATCAGATCGGCGACGATGTGCGGGACGCGGTAACCGGGATCGCGGCTGGAGGACGGATCGAGTTCCGATGGCGCCGACTTGGAGGGCTGGCGGCGGCCGTCGTGCATCGTCTTGGCGCGGCCGGCGGTGGGGCTTTCGTTGGGCTCGTCCACGCCGGCGTCGTCACCGTAAATAGAAGCCGGCAGCATGCCGAAGCAATTCTTCATGGACAGCGTAACGCCACAGGTGGCGTGGTTCTTCAGCTTGGCCATACTGACAAAGACGTCGGTGTCTTCGTAGGCGTGATTCAGATCGTAAGCGGCGAACATGTACGCGCCGGGAACCTGGAAGCGCGAATATTTCTTGCCCTTGCCCCGCGCGTTGGTATTTTCGAATTCCACGCCAGGGGCGGCGGCGAGCAACTGGCGCACGTTCCAGCCGGAATCGAGCAGATATTCCTCGAGCGGTCCGCTGGTGGCCCAGGCACTCTCCACGAAGCGTATGCGGCGCGCGCCGGCCTGACCCAGGAGGTGTGCCGTGGCGCCCACCAGCTTGGGGTGCACGTAGTGCGTCACGCCGGGCGGGCGGCCGTCGACGCGCAAGGCAGGGCTGCCGGTCATGTTGAGCTTGATGGTCACGGTTTTGCCGCGCACGATGCGATCGAGCCCGCCGAGTTGGTTGAACATGGCGGCCAGACGCGCGGTGACGTCTTCGTCGTAGGAGGCGCAGCGGGCGATGGCCACGGGCGCGGATGGAGCGGACGGCGCGCCTTTAAGAAGCGGCGCCGCGCTGATGAGTGCAATCCATTCTCTCCGAGTCATTACTATTAGTCTAGCCGCACCGCGGCGCAGGCGGAAACCCGGTCGATATCGACTCCGGTGCCGCCTTCGTCGGTTACGTAAACGTCAAGATCCTTGGGCGCTCCATCGGGCGTGAGCAGTTGCGCGTGTTTAAAATTTCCCAGCAACTGCACGGTTACATTTTCGATGGGGTACGCCGAATAGTTGACCAGTTCGACCACCACCTGCTTGCCGTCATCAGTGGCGAGCACGTTGGAAAGCATGGAAGAGACGTTGAAGAGGCGCACGCCGAGATTCTTGCGTCCGGTCATAGACTGCACATCGTGCCAGATATCGTTGAGCCGGTCGAGTTCGGCTTTATCGAGGGTGATCTGGTCACCGGCGAGCGCGGAGTGGCCTTTCCAGCCAGGCGGCGCGGTCAGGACAGTGTTGCCTGCGCGGGCGAAGTTTTTGAGGATCTCGCGCTGCTCGGCAGTGAGGGCGTCGGCATCGACGTCAACGGCCATGGACGTGCCCTGCAGGGAGTCGGAGGTGAGCCGCTGGCCGGGGATGGGACGCATGGGCGTGTGCTTGGCGGCGATCATGTCGAGGATGCCGCCGGAGAGCAGGGCGTCGTCGTGATCCTGGACGACCGCCAGTTTACCGTAGGGTTTCAGCGAGCGCCATTCGGCGTGGGATTCGAAGAATTGCAGCACTTGGGCCATGGAGCGCCAATCCTTGGCGGCGGAGGGATCGCCGCTTTCCAGACGCGCGGAGAAGGCGGGGTCGAGGGCGACGATCCAGCGCGCTCCGGCCATGGCCGCATCAGTGATGGCTTCCAGGTAGCGCTCGCCGGTGATGACGCTGTGGGTGGGGGGCAGATATCCGAGCCAGATGGCGGCGGGACCCCAGGCGCGGACGGAGCGAATGAAACCGGTGTTGGTATCGATCCAGGGGGAGCCGGAGGGAGCGGCTTTGGCTGCGCCATTGTCGAGCACCTGGATGCCGGGCCATACGCCCTGATAGGTACCGACGATCGGGTCTGCGCCGCCGAGGGGCATGCGGGCGCGGGAGGTCAGTTCGACGACGACGGCGTGGGTCCCGGTAAGCAGGTCGCGCACGCGGGCGACTGCCGCTTGGGGGAATTCCCCCTCCAGGACGACACCCTGCATGCCGTCGTGGATGGCTTTGCGGGCGGGATCGGCGGGGTCTTGGCCGGGTTTCAAGAGGGCCAGGGTGACCAGGCCGCGGGCGGTCGCGCCGGCGACGAATGCGGGCGTGTAGTCGGCGAGCAGCAGACAGTTAATGGGCGTGCCGGAGAGCTGGTCGAGATTTTTTGGGTTCGTTCCGTTCCAGCGGGCGGGCACCCAGGCGGCGGGTGGGATCGCGGCGGCAAGCGGGATGGCGGCGAGAAAAACCAGCCAGCGGGCCAAACGGGTCGGCATTCTCTTACTGTAACCGGAGCGGGCGAGTTGGTTCAAATGGAGGGCGGATTGTGCAGAAATATGCATAAGTGTGCGTTTTCGGCGACTTTTGTTTGGCGATACCCCCATTTGCGCATATCGATACCCGCAAAAGTTTGGGTTTGTTCCGAATTTCTTAGGAAAGGTACGCAGGCAGAGGGCTGGCAGCTTGTAATGCCTGCCTGAACTTTTCCACGTAGACATTAGCAGACATCCGTGCGGAGTTCTGACCGCGGGCCGCCGGATGTGGTGATTTAAAGTCAGTTGGCGCGGCAGCGCAGGTTGTCATCGGTGAGTCACAGGTTAGGTGAGCGGATTATGAAACCTTTTTAATGAAGCACCGGTCACACATAGCGGTGGACGACATGAACAAACTCGAATTGGACCACCGGCTGGAGGCGTACTTCGCTACACTCCGCCCTTCTACTCTGAGAGATGTGCTGAAACGCAGCGCCGAAAACTGGCCGATTTATGCGGCAGTGACAGGGTCGGCTCTGGCGATGACAACCAGCACTTCGGCGGCTATTATCGGCAGCGGTTTACGGGACACGACGGTTGACCCAACGGCCAGCGTGCTGAACGGCAAGCCACAATTCGCAAGCACGCAGAACCTGCCGTTGGCAGTGAGAATGGCCATCGCCAAGCAGCGATCCATCGAAAGACCGGCCAGCGGGGCGGGAGCGGAAGCGAACCGGGCGACAGCGACGCTGGCGCCGACGATTTCACCGAATGGAGTCGTTCCCATTTACGGCACGACAGACACGATACAGCCAGGGGAATGGGTGACGGTTTACGGAACCAACCTGGCCGGCAGCGCGGTTGTCTGGAACGGCGACTTCCCGATTTCGCTGGGTGGCACGAGCGTGACGATCAATGGCAGGTCTGCCTATCTCATGTTTGTCAGCCCCGACCAGATCAACTTACAGGCGCCGGATGACACGGCGAGGGGCACGGTACAGGTGGTGGTGACCACCGGCGCGGGCAGCGCTACAGCTACGGTGACACTGAGTGAGGTTGCGCCGTCGTTCTGTCTATTTGAAATGCCCAACAGCCAGACCGGGTACGTGGCGGGAATTATCCTGCGCTCGAACGGCTCGGGGGCATATGGCGGAGGGAAATACGACATTCTTGGCCCGACGGGCAATTCCCTCGGCTACGCCACGGTGGCGGCGCAGCCGGGTGATGTTGTGGAATTATTCGGCGTCGGGTTTGGTCCAACCACTCCCACGGTTGCCGCGGGACAAGCGTATTCAGGCGCGGCGCCGATCGACAATACCTTGACTCTTTTCATCAACAATGTGAGCGTGCCGGCATCCTTCGTGGGTCTGTCGAGCGCGGGGCTGTATCAGATCAATCTGACGGTGCCGTCCGGACTGGGGCAGGGAGAAGTGCCGATCCAGGCGAATGTCGAGGGTATGGAGACCCAGGTGAATGTCGTGTTTTCGCTGTCGAACACGCAAACAACGAACACCGGCGGAACGGTGGTCACCACCAACGGTGGGATTCCGGTTACCGGGGGAGGATTCGGCGGGACCGGAATTGTGCCAACTGGCGGAACGAATGGGGGCACCAACGGCGGCGGAACGAATGGCGGCACGGGCGGGGACGATTCCAAGCACAAGAAAAAACCCCACAAGCCCAGGCTGCATTACGTAACCGACACGGGCCGATGACCGCGCGCAGAGTTCTGCTGATCGGATGGGACGCCGCCGACTGGAAGGTGATCCATCCATTGATGGATGCCGGTAAGATGCCCAACGTGCAGGGGCTAGTGCGCGCGGGCGCGCACGGGCATATCGCCACGCTACACCCGCCGTTATCGCCGATGTTGTGGACGTCGATCGCGACGGGAAAGCGACCCTTCAAGCACGGCATTCACGGATTCTCCGAGCCGACTCCGGACGGACGCGGGGTGCAGCCGGTCAGCAATCTCTCGCGGAAGTCGAAAGCGCTGTGGAATATCTTCAACCAGAATGGCCTGCGCAGCGTAGTGATCGGCTGGTGGCCCAGCCATCCGGCGGAGCCGATCGACGGTGTGATGGTGTCGGACCAATACCACCGCGCGAGCGGAGCCATCGACGAAGGGTGGCCGCTGCCCGCAAATACCGTACATCCGCCGGAGCTGGCCGATACGCTCGCAAGCCTACGGGTGCATCCCGACCAGCTCACGCCGCAGATGGTGGAGCCATTCATTCCGCGGGCCAGGGAGATCGACCAGGACAACGACGAGCGGCTGGCGATGTGTATGCTGATGCTGGCGGAGTGCATGAGTATGGAGGCGGCGGCTCAGTGGCTGATCGAGCACCGGGCCTGGGACCTGTTTGCGGTGTACTTCGACTCCATCGACCATTTTTGCCACGGATTCATGCGCTACCATCCGCCACGGCAATCGTGGATCGCGCCGCGGGATTTCGAGCTGTATCGCGACGTGGTGACGATGGCGTACCAGTTCCACGACCGGATGCTGGGTAAGCTGCTGGAAAGGGCGGGCGGCGATACGACAGTGGTGCTGCTTTCGGACCATGGCTTCCATGCGGACCATTTGCGTCCGGCATCGATTCCCGACATACCCGCCGGGCCGGCCATCGAGCACCGGGAACTCGGCATTCTGGTGATGCGCGGTCCCGGTATTCAGAAGGATGTATTGCTGCACGGACCGTCGGTGCTGGATGTGACACCCACGATACTGGCGCTGTGCGGACTGCCGGTAGGCGAAGACATGGACGGCAAAGTGCTTTCGCAAGCATTTCAGGAAGCGCCCGAAGTCCGGTTCATTCCGAGCTGGGATGCGGTTGCGGGAACGGACGGACGCCATCCACCGCATACGCGTCTGGATCCGGTGGCGGCGCGGGCGGCGTTGGAGCAGATGATCGCGCTGGGGTATATCGAGCGGCCGGACGAAAATAGCGAAGTCGCGGTGGCGCTGACGATCCGAGAGTTGCGGTTCAACCTGGGCGAGTCTTATCAGGATGCCGGGCGGCACGCGGAAGCTTATGAGATCTTCCGGGAGCTGTGTGCCGCGGATGCGGACGAGCAGAGGTTTGCGGTGCGGCTATTTGCGTCCTGCCAGGCGCTGGGGTTGGAGGAGGAGATGCGGCGCATCGCCGAGGATTTGGACGGTAGGCGGCGGAGACTCCATGAAGAATCCAAGGCGAAGATCGAAGCTCTGCTGGCGACCGGACGCGCGCGGGAACTGAGCGAGGACGAACGGCGCGAACTGGCACGCTGGCGCAAGCTGGCGCGGTTCCAGCCGCCGGTGGTCGATTATCTGAAGGCGCAGGTATTGACGGCGGCGGAACGTTACGGGGAAGCGCTGGACGCGCTGGAGCGGGTGACGGAGGCGCACCTGGTGCGACCGGGTCTGTTATTGCAGACCGCCGAGTTGTACCTGCGGCAGCACCGCCGGCGGGAAGCACGGCAGGTTTACGAAAAGGCGCTGCAGATCGATCCGGACAATGCCGGGGCGCATCTGGGCTTGTGCCGCATGGCTCTGCGGCGCAAGCAATTCAATTTGGCGGCGCAGCATGCTTTGGATGCGGTGGACAGGGATTATCAGCATCCGCCGGCGCATTTTGTGCTGGGACAGGCGCTGGCGGGGATGGGCGAGTATGCGCGCGCGGCGGAAGCGTTCCGGGCGGCGATTTCGTTGAATCCGAATTATCCGGAGGCGCACGCGCGGCTGGCGGCGTTACTCGGAACGCACCTGGGCGAGGCGGATCTGGCACGCGAGCATCGCAAGCTGGCGCGGCGGATGCGGGAAGGCGGGAGCGCGCTTCCGGCGCGGCGGGCGAGCGTCGTGGTGATGGAACGCTCCATTAGCCGGCAGCCTGCGGGGACGTTGGAGATGCCGCCGCTGGCGGAATGTCTGGTAGTGGTTACGGGCTTGCCGCGATCGGGCACTTCGATGCTGATGCAGATGCTGGCGGCGGGCGGCATGCCGGTTTTGGCGGACGGATTACGTTCGGCGGATGAAGACAATCCGCGCGGTTACCTGGAATTCGAACCGGTGAAGAATTTGTCGAACGACGCGCAGTGCCTGCTGGAAGGCCGGGGCAAATGCGTGAAGATCATCGCGCCGCTGCTGACCGCCTTGCCGGCGGGCCTACCTTGCCGGGTGATCCTGGTGGAGCGCGACCTGGAGGAGGTGCTGGATTCGCAGGAGCACATGCTGGTGAGGCGGAATCAGCCGCTCGAGGCCACCGCGGAACGGCGGCGGATACTGCGCGAGGAATTTCCGCGCCTGCTGGAGCGGGTGAAGGCGATGCTGGCGCAGCGTCGGGATACGCGATTGCTAGTGGTGGAACATCGCGATGCGATTGCCGATGCGCGAGGGACGGCGCAACGGGTGAACCAGTTCTTGGGCGGCGGCCTGGATGAGGCGGCGATGGCCGCGGCTATCGAGCCGAGCCTGCACCGGAATCGGGCGGGCTTGGGGGCGCGGGCTTGAGGATGGCGCCGATTTCACGCGGGGTGGCGGCGTTCTGGGCGAAAGTGAATGTGCCCGATTCGCGCATCTCGCGGGCCGCGCGCAGAAAAGCGCCCAAGGCGGTGCGGCAGAGGGCGCTGCCCACGCTGACGCGGCGCACTCCCAGCGCGGCGAGATCCTCCAGGCTGAGTAGCGCGCCTTTGAGACCCATGAGCACGTTCACCGGGCGATCCAGGGAGCGGACCACGGCCGCGATCTCGTCGCGGCTGGAGAGACCCGGCGCGTAGAGCACGTCCGCGCCGGCCTCCTGATAGGCCTGCAGACGCGCGATGGTGTCGTGCAGGTCGGGGTGGCCCCACAGATAGTTCTCGGCGCGCGCGGTCAGCGTGAAGGGGAAGGGGAGGGCGCGGGCGGCTTCGGCGGCGGCGCGGATTCTTTCGACGGCATGCTCCTGGTGGTAGATAGGATGATCCGGCTGGCCGGTGGCGTCCTCGATGGAGCCGCCTACGACGCCGGCGGATGCGGCACGCCGGATGGTTTCAGCGACGGTTTCGGGGCTGTCTCCGTAACCGTTTTCGAGATCGCCGCTCACCGGCAGGTCCGTGGCGGAGACGATGGTGGCGATGTGGGCCAGCATCTGCTCGCGGCCGATCGTGTTGTCCAGTTCGCCGGCGGAGAAGGCGTAGCCCATGCTGGTGGTGGCGAGCGCTTCAAAACCGAGGTGCGCCAGCAGGCGCGCGGTGCCGCGGTCCCACGGGTTGGGAATGATGAACGCGCCGGGGCGTTGGTGCAGCGAACGGAAGATGCGGCCTTTTTCGGATTGAGTCAGCACGCGGGAAGCCCTAGCGTACCATCGACCACTTCCACGAAGTTGCGCTCTTCGCGCAGGATCAAGCGCTTGGTTTGCGCCATTTGGAAGTTCTCGCGGGCTTCCGGATCCGATTTCAGGCGCGCCCGGTACGTTTCGTAGGCGGCGAGAGTGGGGAAGGCGATGAGGCCCCAAGCGATATCGTTGGTGCCCTCGTGGGGGAGGAAATAGCCGATCAGGTGGCCGCCGCAGCGCGGGATAATGCGGCCCCAGTTTTCGGCATAACGCTGGAATGCGTCGCGTTGGAACGGATCGATCTGGTAGCGGATGATGCAGGTGATGGTCAAGGGTTTACTCCTGGGATGTGGTCCGGCGGGCCGGGCGGCGCCGAGCGCCAGATCGGCCCAAACGGCCGCGCCCGTGGCGACGATCAGGCGGCGGTCGAGTGGCGGCATACTGGGAATATACGGCTTGCGGCGCGTTCACACTTCGTTTAGCATCAAACTATGGATGCGGAATATGAAGCGGACCATGCGGCGGCGCGAATTGCGGCTGCCATCGGCGAACCGGCGCGGGCGCGCATGCTTTATGGGCTGATGGATGGGCGCGCGCGGACCAGCACGGAACTGGCGGTGATCGCGGAAGTAGGCCCGTCTACGGCGAGCGTACACCTGGACCGTTTGCAGAGGGAGCGGCTGGTGAAGGTGGCGGCGCAGGGCAAGCATCGCTATTACAGTCTGGAGGGTCCGGAGGTGGCCGGCGTGCTGGAAGGGCTGAGCGTGCTGGCGGGCGGCCGGAGCGGCGCGTTCGTGCCGGGCACGCCGCATTGCCTGCGGGCCGCGCGCACTTGCTACGACCATATGGCGGGCACGCTGGGTGTGTCGCTGCACGACCGGATGGCGGCGATGGGGTGGCTGGCGGCAGACTCGACGGAGATCACGCCGGTTGGGGCGCGGGGGTTTGCGGAGCTGGGCATCGATGTGGAGGCAACGCGGCGGCTGCGGCGGCGGTTTGCGTTTGGGTGTCTGGATTGGAGCGAGCGGCGGTCGCATTTGGGCGGGGCGCTGGGGGCGGCGCTGTTGCAGGCGGCGGTGAAGAGGAAGTGGGTCATGCGCGAGTTGGACAGCCGGGTTTTGCGGGTGACAGGCGTGGGTTTGCGGGAGATGCGGGCAAGGTTCGGCGTAGGGCTGGAGGGTTAGGAAGCTAAGTTACAGTGGTGTATTGATGTCACGACAGGACTTTCAAAAGGCGAAAAAGCACGCTGTTCCGCAGGTAACTTCCGCGCACTACGATCGGAAGAGCCGGCGGATTGTGATTCACCTCAGTTCAAAGTTGATCGTCAGCTTCTCGCTGCGCGATGTCGAAGGACTGGAGCATGCGCGAGCGCCACAACTCAGCCAGATCGAGATCAGTCCTTCGGGTTTCGGTCTTCACTTTCCAGCCGTGGATGCGGATATTTATGTGCCCGGGCTGTTGGAGGGTTTTCTCGGATCCAAGACCTGGATGGCGTCCAGGTTAGGTCAACGGGGAGGCCGGTCCAAGAGCAGGGCCAAGCGAGATGCTTCCAGGGTGAATGGAAAGCTGGGAGGCAGGCCGCGGAAGGCAGTTGTAGCGTAGCGCCTAGCTCAGTCCCGAGCGCCTATCCCTGCAACTCTTCCACAATCTCCGCCGCGACCGCCCTTGCCCTTTCCAGCGCGCCGGGCTCGAAGCTGATGGCTCCTACGCGGGCGTGGCCGCCGCCGCCGTAGCGCTCGCAGATGCTGGCGAGATTATGGCGAGGTTCCTCGGCGGCCCACGGGTTCGATCCCACCGAAATCTTGGTGCGGAAGCTGGAGGGGCTGACTGACACGGTGTAGGTGCAGTCGGGGAACAGGAAATACGGGATGAATTTGTTGTAGCCCTCCAGGTCGTAACCGGTCAGGTCGAAGAACACCACGCCGTGGTCCTGGCTGGCGCGGCCGCCGATCAGGTCCACTGAGCGCAGGTGGCGCTGGTAGAGCGGTTCGAACAGGGTCTGGATCTCCGGTTCGGCGGCGATGTCTTCGAGGGTGCGGTGCTGCATCCAGCGGATCACTTTCTGGACGATGCCGGAGCCTTTGGCGCCTTCGATCACCAGGGTCAGTTTCATGGCCGGGGCGCCCAGTTCCACGGCAGTTTTGGCGTCGGCATATTGCGCGCCGTCGATGACATTGGCCCATTCGACCAGGTGGTCGAGGTCCGGCGCCTGGAAGCCGAAGCGCTGCCGGGCGATCGTGCAGATGAACGAGGTGCAGGATTTGTAGGAAGGGTCGTAGAGTTTGCGGCCGCTGTGGTCCTGGCGGAAATTCTCGGCGTCTTCGGGAGTGAGGAAGGCGCTCTGGTGGTGATCGAACCACCAGGTGAGGCGCGGATCGCTGGAATATTTGAAATCCACGATGGCGTTGACGTCGCCGTCGAACAGACCGTCCTCGAAAAGCTGAGAGGCTTTGTGGGCCATCCCGGTATAGGCGAATTCCGCTTCGGGGTAAAAGGCGCCCTGCATGAAACGGGTGAAGAACGCCGCGGAAGCGGCGCCGTCGAAACAATGATCGTGATAGAGTACGCGAACCCGCATGTAATTATGGGAAACGTACCAGCTTGCCTGAATGGACGCGTAAATGCAAGTGCGCCGCCGGGCCTAGTACAGCAGTGCGTTAAAGAATAGTTTAAACGTTTGATAGCTTTGTGCGCGATACTGGGGCCGCATACCGAATAAAATCACGTGCCCGGCGCCGAGGCGGGCGTCCACTAGGGCGGCCTTGCCGGCCAGATATTTCTCGCCCAGAAGCCAGCCGGAGGCCAGCAGATTGGCGTCCGGATAGCGCACCGGGGCGCTTTCTTTGGTTTCCCAGGCGGGGCTTTGCTCGGACCAGATGGCGAGGCTTTCGGGCAGTCCGGCGGCCAGGGGATGATGCGTATCCAGGCGCGCGTTCAGGAGAGAGCCGGGGGAATAGTACTCGCTATTGGCAACCCCGTGCACCACGTTGCGGGCGGCCACGCTCAATTCGCGGATGGCGTATTCGCCGGCGCGATTGAGGAAAACCAGCGTGCCGCCGGCGTTGGCGAATTCGCGCAGGGCGTCGGCGCCGGGGTGTCCCAGGCCGCCCGTGAATTCGGCGGGCATGCTATCCTTGCCATAGCCGCCGATCATGGATTCGACGCTGGCATCCGGAAATACGATGGCGTCGAAATGTTCGCGCAGGCGGCCGGCCTGGATGTGCTTATTTTCTAGCGAGGAGTAGGCGAAGCCGAACTGCTCGAGCAGCCAGCGTGTCCAGCCTTCGTCGTTGTTGGCCAAATAGCTGCGGTACAAGCCGATGCGGGGGCGGGGGATCAGCTTCCAGCCGGCTTTTGCGGTGATGGCGAAGTCGCCCTCCGGGCTACGCCAGACTTGGCCGCCGGCGTTCCAGGCGCGGTTGATGGCTATCCAGGAATCGCTATCGGAGGCGAGTAGCGGGCCGGGCTTGCGTGCCAGCATGCCCGGCTGCAATCCGGCTACCGGTGCATCCAGGGCATCAGCCTGCACACCCATGAGCAGCGGGAGAGTGTGGGCGGTGACGTCGTAGGGGCGCTGCGGCGGGCCGCCGGGATAGAGCCGCATATCGGGATAGTGCTGCCGCTCGAGCAGCGCTTTGGCCCATCCGCCGTAGGGTTGCGCCATGCGGATGACCTCGTCGCCCGCCGGATCGTGGTCGATTTCCACTTGCCCGAAGGCGAGCGTCTCCAGAAGCGTGCGGGTGGCGCCTGGATCGCGCTGGGTGGCTGGGATCACGAATCCCCAGGGCGAAGTGCGGGCCACTTGCCGCTGCCCGATCTTGTAAAAACTGCGGAGCAGTTCCTCGCGATGAATGGCGGCTTGATAGAGGCAGGACTCCATGGCGATCAACTGATCGTCCACGATGTCGCGCAGACGCCAGACGCCGCCCGGCCAAGGCTCCAGGAAATTCCAACTCCGCTCCTGTGCGTTGTATCCCAGGGCGTTGCGCTCCAGTTGATCGGGTTTCACGGTGATGGGACTGGCCAGTTTGGCGCTGGCCGATTCGGTCAGGATGCGCATGCCGGCGTGGAAGGCCTGGTAGTGGCGCGAGGGGGTCCAGAAGTCGTAGACGGCGTGGATGGCGACGCCCTTCTGGCCGGCGGCGGTCAGATCGGAAGCCATGGCGGCGCCGATCATGTTGGATTCCTGCATGACGATGGGGTCGATGTTGGGCTCGATGGGGTCGAGCCATGGCGGGACGAAGATGCGGGCGGCGTTGGCGCCCATCTGATGGACGTCGTAGACGATTTGGGGATGCCAGACGTTGTGCAGTTTGGCGATCGTCAGGCGGGTTTCGGCTTGCGTGAACATGTACCAGTCGCGATTGTTGTCGTGGCCGACGTACTTCTGGTAAAGCTCGGGCGGGTTGGAGCCTTCGAAGGGCGTGCCCAGGGTGCGGCGGTACCAGCGGGTGACGATATCGACGCCATCCGGATTGAGAGACGGAACCAGCAGGAAGATGGTCTTTTGGAGGATGGCGCGATTGCGGGGGGTGTCCGCGGTGAGGAGCCGGTAGGCGAATTCAACGGCTGTTTGAGTGGAGGCGAGTTCGGTGGCGTGGATGGAGCAGGTGATCAGTACTACGGTTTTGCCTTCGGCCGTAAGTTGCGCGGCCTCGGCTTCCGGGGTGAGGCGGGGGTCGGCGAGGCGGCGCTGGATTTCGCGGTAATGGTCGAGGTGGCGTAGGGTTTCGGGCGCGGCGATGGTGGCGGCTATGAAGGGGCGGCCTTCGGTGCTTTTGCCTAATTCTTCTACGCGGATGCGATCGCTATTGGCCTGCAGGGCGGTGAAATAGGAGACGACTTTGTCCCAATCGAGGACGAAGTGGTCGGCTCCCATGCGCTGGCCGAAGTAGGATTCGGGGGATGGGATGGCGGCTTGTGCAGATTGCAGGCAGAGTAGGCAGACCACGAAAGACGATGGTCTGCCCCACGCGCGGGTCCTCACGGCAGGACCTCCAGCATGCGGTGGATATCGTCCGGACTGATGTAGAAGTGGGGGGAGACGCGCACCCAGCCCTGGCGCGGCGCGGCGGTGATGCCCGCGTCTTTCAGGCGCTGGACGATGGCTCCGGCTTCGATGCCGGGTTTGCGAAAGCTCACGATTCCTGCGCCGCTCGCCGGCGTGCGGCGGCCGAGCAGTTCGTAGCCCTTGGCCTCGGCTCCGTTTGCGACCATGTCTCCGAGCCTCTGGACGGCGGGTGCGACGGCGTCAATCCCGACTTGCAAAAGAAATTCGATGGAAGCGCGCAGGCCATAACAGCCGATGGTGTTGAGGCTGCCGCATTCGTAGCGGCCGGCGTCGGAGCGCAGGGTCATATCGCGGGACGCGTAATCGGCATAGCCCGCGACGTTGGTCCAGCCGAACTCCATGGGCCGGACGGAATCCTGCAACTCTTGCGATACAAAGAGGATGGCGCAACCCTCCGAAGCCAGGAGCCACTTGTGGCCGTCGGCTGCCAGGGCTCCGATGCGGGCGCGGCGCACGTCCAGCGGGAACGCGCCGAGGCCTTGGATGGCATCGACAAAGAAGAACGCGCCATGGCGATGGCAGATCTCGCCGATGGCGTTCAGGTCCACGCGGTGGCCGCTCAGATACTGCACGAAGCTGATGGCCAGCATGCGCGCGCCGCGGCAGGCCTGGTCGATGCGGTCGAGGGGATCCAGACAGGAGAGCCATTCCACCTGAACGCCGGTAGCTTCCAGCCGCTTCCAGGGGTAGTAATTCGAGGGGAACTCTTCGCGAAAGGCGACGATTTTGTCGCCCGCGCGCCAATCGATGCCGTTGGCGACGGTGGAGACGCCTTCGGAGGTGTTCTTCATCAGGGCGATTTCGCTCCGGTCAGCGCCAATCAGGCGCGCGGCCGCGCGGCGCAGACCTTCGTAGGTTTCGAGCCACTGCCCATAATGCAGGCTGCCACACTCCAGGGAGTCGGCCGCGAGCCATTGCATGGCCTCGGCGGCGGCACGGCAGAGGGGCGATACCGCGGCGTGATTCAGGTAGATGAGGCGCTGGCGCACCGGGAACTGGTCGGCGTATTGTACCCAAAGGTCCGCCGGCGATTTTGCAGTTGTGTCGAAACCCATTATCATGAATATACGTTATAAGCCCTAAAGGAGGCGGACCATGCGGCGGACCAGCGCTGCCATACTGTTATCATTCGCGATTCTGACCGCATTGTTTGCCGACGACAAGAAAGACGATCCCAGCCAGATCGGCAACCGGGATGTGGGCAAGGGCCTGAACTGCTATTCGATCGAGAAAGAGATCGCCATGGGCAAGCAGTTGGCGGGCGAGGTCAGCCGCCAGGCGAAGATGGTCGACGATGCCACCATCACGGAATTCGTGAATCGGGTGGGTCAAAATCTGGCGCGAAATTCCGACGCAAAGGTGCCGTTCACGTTCCAGGTGATCGACGACTCCAGCCTGAACGCTTTTGCGCTGCCCGGCGGCTACGTTTTTGTGAATTCGGGGCTGCTCACGGCGGCGGAAACGGAAGCGGAGATGGCCAGCGCCATGGCGCACGAGATCGCGCACGTGGCGGCGCGCCATATGACCCGGCAGGCGTGCCAGGCGCAGATAGCCAATATAGCCACGCTGCCGCTGATCTTTCTGGGCGGTTGGGGAGGCTATGCCGCACGGCAGGCTGCCAGTGCCGCTATCCCGATGACTTTCCTGTCGTTTACGCGCGCGCACGAGGCGGAGGCCGACTATTTGGGCGTGCAGTATCTGTATGCCGCGGGCTACGATCCGACCGCGGCCATCGACATGTTCGAAAAGATGATGTCGCTGCAGCGGCGGAAAGACGGGGGTATCGCCAGGGTATTTGCGACGCATCCCATGAATGAGGACCGGCTGAAGAAAACCCAGGCGGAGATAGCCAAGATCCTACCGCAGAAGTCTGAATACGTGGTTTCGACTTCGGAGTACACGGCTGTGCGCGATCGGTGGCTGGCCATCGAGAACGCCCGCCGGACGCGTTCCGTGGAAAAAGACGCCAAGGCTCCGGTGCTGCGGCGCGCGCCGGGAAGCGGCGCGCCCGACGATAGCACCGCCGACGACAAGCCCACAATCAAAAGACGGGACTTAGAAGAGTAACCCGGCGCCCGTACCATACGTATAAGAAACAGCGGCACGGGTACACCCATTTGGGCGTATAGTTAAGTAACAGGAGTCTCCATGAAGCGGTTCTTAGCGATACCGGTGGCTTTTCTGGCAGTTTTCACCCTTCTGCCAAACTACACTTTCGCCGACGACAAGAAAAACGATCCGGATGAAATCGGCAATCGCGACGTGGGCAAGGGCGTCAATTTCTGGTCCTTGGAAAAAGAGATCGCGCTGGGCAAACAATTGGCGCAGGAAGTGGAGCGCCAGGCCAAGATTATCGACGATCCGATCATTGCCGAGTATGTGAACCGCGTGGGACAGAACCTGGTGCGGAACTCCGATGCCAAGGTGCCGTTCACGATCAAAGTGCTGGACGCGGAGGAAGTGAACGCGTTTGCGCTGCCCGGCGGTTTCTTCTTCGTGAACTCCGGCCTGATCCTGAAAGCGGACAGCGAATCGGAACTGGCGGGAGTGATGGCGCACGAGATCGCGCACGTGGCCGCGCGGCATGGCACGCGGCAAGCGACGCGCGGCCAACTCATCAACATCGCCATGATTCCGGTGATGATCATGAGCGGCGGCTGGACCGGGTACGCGATTTATCAAGGCGCCAGCCTGGCGATCCCCATGGGTTTCCTGGCCTTCACGCGCAGCATGGAGCGGGAAGCCGATTTCCTGGGTCTGCAATACATGTACAAGGCCGGCTACGATCCGACGTCGTTCGTGGATTTCTTCGAAAAGATCCAGACCATGGAGAAACGCAAGCCGGGCACCATGGCGAAGGTTTTTTCGACCCACCCGATGACCGACGACCGCATCAAAGCCTCGCAGGAGGAGATCGATAAAATCCTGAAGGCGAAGCCGGAATACGTGGTTAACACCTCGGAATTCAACGATGTGAAGGCGCGGTTGTACTCGCTGCACAACAAGCGGAAAAACGAAAAAGGCAAGGACGATCCGAATCGGCCGACCTTGCGGCGCGCGCCCGGCAGCGGGACCAGTCCGGCGGGCGACGACGACGGACAGAAGCCCGATCAGGACGAGCGTCCCACGCTGAAACGCCGCGACGGCGACAGCTAGACTCCTTGTGTTCCTTAAAAGTTAACACGCGTTGGGCGGGGCCGATAAAGTCCCGCGCCAACTGAAGCCCGCCCTCCCGCTCTGTTGTAATATGAAGTTTACCGCATGAAGGCCTTACTGGATTCCCTCCGCCCCGGCGAACGGGATTGGGAACTTTCAACTGCAATCGATCCGGACAGATTGCCGGCCCATATCGCCATCATCATGGATGGCAATGGCCGTTGGGCTGCGCGGCGGCGTCTACCGCGGGTGGCAGGCCACAAAGCGGGAGTGGGTCCGGTGCGCCGGACGGTGGAGACCTGCGCGCGGCTGGGAATTCAGGTACTTACCCTTTACGCATTCTCGGTGGAGAACTGGAAGCGGCCGCGCGCCGAAGTGGAGACGCTGTGGCGGTTGCTGCGGTTCTACCTGCGCAAGGAATTGCCGGAGCTGCAAAAGAACGACATCCGGCTACAGGCCATCGGCCGGCTGCAAGCGTTACCGGGGGACGTGCGGCGGGAATTGGAAGCGGTGGAGAGCGCCACGGCTTCCAATCGGGGACTGCTGGTTAACCTGGCCATTAATTATGGCGGACGGACGGAAATCGTGGACGCGGTGAACGCCATTCTGGACGAAGCGCGCCTGGAAGGGAACCTGGCTACGCTGCGCATCGACGAGGAGGCCATCGCCAGCCATCTCTACACGGCTTCTTCGCCGGCGCCCGATCTGCTGATTCGCACGTCCGGAGAGATGCGAATCAGCAACTTTCTGCTCTGGCAGATGGCTTATGCGGAGCTCTACATGACGGAGACGCTGTGGCCGGACTTCAACCGGACCCATCTGCTCACGGCCGTCCTGGAATATCAGAAGCGTGACCGCCGCTACGGCGGTTTGAGCGCCGCGCCCATGGAGACCGCGCCCTCCGCCATTTCCGATGAAATGATCGCCGCGCTGCCCACCAGATGAAGCGGGTCCTCACGGCGCTGGTCCTGATTCCCCTGATCGTTTATGTGGTCCTGTGGTCCCCGGCGTGGGCCGTGCTGGCGGTTACGGCGCTGGTAGCGCTGTTGTGCTATCACGAATACGCGGGTATCGCGGCGGTCTATCACGGGGGATCGCCGGGACCGGTGGGTTACGGCGCCGGGTTGCTGGTGCTGGCCCTGCCTGGGGAAGGTCAGGCGTTGATCGCCGTGGTCGCGATTGCGCTCATCGGGCTGAGCCTGGCGTTGCGGGCCGACGACTTGCGGGCAGGCATCGTGCGCACCGCCTTCCTGGTGATGGGGGTGGTGTACGTCTTCGGATGCTGGCGCTTTGCGCCTTTGCTGGGGTCGCGGAACCGGTACTGGCTGATGTACGCCCTGATGCTGAATTGGATCGGCGATATCGGGGCTTATTATGTGGGCCGGGCGGTGGGCCGGCACAAGCTGGCGCCCATCGTGAGTCCGGGCAAATCCTGGGAAGGCGCGGCGGCGTCGCTGGCGGCTTCGCTGCTGTTTGGCTACTTTTTCCTGCGCGGCACGATTCCAGAGGTTGGGCCATTGGCCGCGTTAGGTCTGACGGCGGCGGCGAACGTGGCGGGGCAGTTCGGCGACCTGTGCGAGTCGGCTTTGAAGCGCGGCGCGGGCGTAAAGGATAGCGGTAACCTGCTGCCTGGGCATGGCGGCATGCTGGATCGCGTGGATAGCACCTTGTTTACGCTGCCGGTGGTGTATCTCTGCCTGGTATTAATGGGCGGGTGGTAACTGCGCCACTACGGCTCCCGCGGCATCCAGAAGCTGCAGCACGGGTGACCCATCCGGCTTGACCTGAATGCGGATGCGGTCGCGGCCCTGCGGGTCCATGAGGCGTAGCCCCACGGAGCGGTCGCCGTTGCGGCCGAAATAGGCCCGCTGGGCATCGCCGGGATGCGCCGCAAGGAATTTTCTCCACTCGGCTTCCTGTGCGGCCGGCGGCAGGTTTCGGATGCGCAAGGAGGCCTCGAACGCGTCCATGATGGGGTAGTCGCCACGGTCCGTGATGCCGATCCCGGAGTGGCGCCGGCCGTTTTCCTCGCCCGCGTCGATGGTGAACACCTGGTCCTGCTGGTATTGATCGAAGCTGAGGTGGCCGAAGCTTTCCACCTTGCCATCAGGAGCTTTGGAGCCACCGAAGATGAGGCCGCCGTCTTCGCTGCCTTCGTCGTCGAAGAAAATGACGCCCGCGGTGCGGCGATCCTCACGCGGATACTCCTTGCCTTTGACGATCATGCCGGGAGACTGCGCTTTATTGGACAGGACCATGCGAAGAGTGCCGTCCGGCTCGACGACGTTGATGCGGTGGACGGTGATGTCATCGAAGGCGGCGGATCGCGAGCGGTTAGCGAACCCGGAGAGCAGGGTGACGGCGAAGGTGACCGTCAGCACGCCGGAATAGATGGTCAGAAAACGCTGGCTGCACATACGTCGATTCTACTGGAGGCGGACATAGGT
>JBEKYC010000069.1:0-37019 GCA_049511415.1 Bryobacteraceae bacterium
GCATAGGCTGTGTTAATGCCCAGCGCTCGCAACGGGCGTAAAGGAGGTTCGCTCATTCCTGGAGAAGCTGTGTCACCTTTCAAGGCGAGCGCCGGTCCCGGGGAGCGAGGCCGAGGAGCATCACGATGCGTTCATTATCTGGGGCCGATGGATGGAGGACAGAACGATCGTTGCTCCGTTTAGCGTGGTGCATGTCGATGCGCACTCCGATCTGAGCTCGGGTTTGAACCGAAGCGCCACCTTCATCGAAACGGAGTTGCTCGGACTGCCGGTTGAACAACGCCGGCCTGAATGTGTTTCTAAGCGCGCAGCCCGTTCAAAAGCCGGGCCGCTTTTCGCTATGGTACGTTCTTGGAATGACGGGCTGCTACATCAACGAGAGCGGAACCGACAGCGATCTTCCTATCGCAGTAGTTGCCGGATTGCTCCTGGACGCCAAGGGCTTCTTCTGGCTTGGCCAGGAATGGAAGAAAATCCTCGGCCAGCACCATATCCCCGGTCCCATTCACATGCGGGAGTTCGGACCGCACGGGCGTTTTAAGGATCTGACTCATGACGCGCGCCGGGCGCTGTTCGCTGATTTGGTCAAGGCCATAGACGGCAACAAGCTTATGAGCGTCGCTGGCACTCTGACTGCGGCCCAATACCGCCAGACGTTCAAGGGCATCACCAAATTGAGTATGTATGCCGCTTGCTTCTGCAATGTGGCCATGGCCTGCGGTGTCGGTCTGGACAAATATGGCCAGCATCGTTGGCCACTGTCATTCACGCTCGACGATGGCAACTCCTACAAACAGCAGGTTATCGAGAGCAAGCCGGTCATCCTCAAAGCGTTTCCGCGAGTCTCAAAAATCTGCTTCGAGTCTGACGACAACCTAACCGTCCTTCAGGCCGCCGATGTTTTGTCCTGGGCAGTTAGGCGCTGCTCGAGTGCCACGCTCACGCATGGGTTCGAACCGCTAGAGGATCTTTTCGACCAGCATCATTTGAAAGTGGAATACAAGGAAGAATGGATGCAGGGCGTGGCCGAGAGGATCAAAGCTGCGGAGTCTGAGGACAACCCACCTGGACAATCTCAACAGGATTGTTAAGCCTACCTTGGCGGGATAGAGTAGATCGTCTCAGCATGATGCATCGAAAAACAGTTTTCCCCTGCGGCGGCTCAAGGGGAGCGCTCATCACACTCAGGTCGGCCGACTGGAGTCCAAATTTCCGCCGTTTTTGGACTCCAAATGGACTCCGCATGACCTCTTCCGCGACGTGGAAGCGCGCAAGCATTTTCGTAAGTCTATGTTTTATTGGGCTTTGCTTTGGTGGACCTGGTGAGATTCGAACTCACGACCTCTTCCATGCCATGGAAGCGCGCTCCCAACTGCGCCACAGGCCCACAGTGCGATACCGACCCAATATACCACGGCGCGGCGCGTTGACATGCCGCGCACGCGCTTGCCTACAATGGTATGATGCCTCGCAGGCGCTCTCGTGCGCTGATTCTGCTGCTCTGCCTGTCCGTGCTGGAAGCTTCCGGATGCTTCGTCCGCAGACGGATCATTACCCGAAAAGGCGCCAACACCACGCCGGTTTTGCTTACGGCAGATAAACAGACCCTGATCGACCGCATCGCCCGTCAATACCAAGCCATTCGCAGCTTTAACGCAACCCTGGACATGGTTCCGGCGTTAGGCAGTTCCGAAAAGAGCAAGATCACCGAATACAAAGATGTGCGGGGCTACATCCTGTTCCGAAAGCCGGCCGATATCCGCATCATCGGCCTCTACCCTGTGGTGCGAAACAAAGCCTTTGATATGGTGTCGGACGGCAAAAACTTCCGCTTGTATCTGCCTTCGCAAAACCGTTTCATTACCGGATCCAACGACCTCATCGCGCCCGCCAAGAACAAAATTGAGAACCTCCGGCCGCAACATTTTCTGGAGGCATTGATGGTCTCGCCGGTTCAGCCGGATGAAAAATCGGAGATTATGAATTACACCGACGAGGACAACGCGGCTTATATTCTGCATCTGGTGCACCAGCAGCCGGACGGCACGCTGTTGCCTTCGCGAAGCATCTGGTTTAATCGTCTGAATCTGCATATGGCGCGCCAGTTTGTCTTCGATTCCGCGGGAAACATTCTCACCGACGCCCGTTACAGCGACTGGCAGAACTACGATGGCGTGCCGTTCCCCAAAACCATCGACATTGAGCGGCCGCAGGACGAATACGGGGTGATCCTTACGCTGGTGAAGATGGAAATCAACCGCGGCGTCTCCGACGATAAGTTCGTGCTGGAACAACCCGAAGGCAGCGTGCTCCAGGTGCTGGGCCAGACGCCGCCCGCTGCGCCGCCGCCTCCGCCCGCCAAGCCAAAAAAGAAGAAATCGTGACCATCAAGCTGGTAATCGAGAACCTCAAACACAAGCCCATGCGCAGCCTGCTGAGCATGTTTCTGATCGCCGTGCCGGTGACGTTGATTCTGTGCCTGGTAGGCCTCAGCCGCGGCATGTTGGAAGATTCCGCGCGGCGTGCGCGCGGCATCGGGGCGGACATCATGATTCGCCCGCCGAAGACATCCGTGCTGACTCTAAGCGGCGCGCCGGTACCGGAAAAAATGGTCGTTTTCCTCGCGAAGCAACCGCACGTGAAGATGACTCTGGGCATGATGGTGCATCCCGTGTCCAGCGTCAGCTTCGTATCGGGAGTCGATCTGGATGCGTTCAACCGCATGAGCGGGGGCTTCAAGTATATCGCGGGCGGTCCTTTTCAAGGCCCCGACGACCTGATCGTCGACGAATACTACGCGCGACAGAACAAACTGCGGGCCGGCAACCATGTAACCGACATTCTGAACCATTCCTGGCGCGTTTGCGGAATTGTGGAAGGCGGCAAAATGGCGCACCTGGTGGTGCCCGTCCGCACCTTGCAGAACCTGACCGGGAACCCTGGCATGATCAGCCAGATGTTTGTGAAGGCCGATCAGCCCGGCAATGTACCAGTGGTGTTGGCGGACTTGAAGTCGCTGTTGCCGGATTACAACATCTACACCATGGAGGAATTCACCTCGCTGCTGACGGTGGAGAATGTGCAGGGCGGGGCCTTGAGCACATTCATCGACGTGATGGTCGGCATTGGCGTGGTGATCGGATTCGCCGTCGTGCTGCTTTCCATGTATATGGCCGTTTTGCAGCGTACGCGCGAAATCGGCATCCTGAAAGCACTGGGCGCCTCGCGCTGGTTCATCCTGAAAGTCATCCTTGCCGAAGCCATCGTAATGGGGATAGGCGGCACAATCGTTGGGATCGGGCTGAGTTTTGCCGCGCGCGCGCTGATTCAGGCGCTCTATCCGGCCTCGCTGGCGCAGGCCATCGTGCCGGATTGGTGGCCCCGGGTTGCAGTCATCAGCTTGATCGGCGTGCTGTTGGGCGCGCTGTATCCCGGCTTGAATGCCGCATCGCAGGACGCCATCGAAGCCTTGGCCTATGAATAAGCCGATCATCGAAGTTCGCGATCTGCGCAAGGTCTACCGGGTGGGACGAATGGAAGTGCCCGCGCTGCGCGGCGTGGACCTGGACGTGCCGGCGGGCGAGTTCCTAGCCATCATCGGACCATCCGGTTCCGGCAAGTCGACCCTGTTTCACATCATCGGCGGACTGACACCGGCCACCGGCGGCAGCGTGCGCATCGGCGGGCAGGATATCTCTTCACTGACCGACGCAGGCCGCACGGAATTGCGCAAAACCAAGGTTGGTTTCGTGTTTCAGAAGTTCAACTTGCTGCCGAATCTGACGGCCGGCGATAACATCGCTATCGCGCGCTACATCGCGGGACAGGGAAGCGCGCCCGACCCCGAATTCGACGAAATTCTCAAACTGCTGGGCATTGCCGGCCGCCTCGGCCATAAACCTGCCGCGCTATCCGGAGGCGAACAGCAGCGCGTCGCCATCGCCCGCGCCATCGTGAATCATCCGGCCATTCTGCTGGCGGATGAGCCGACCGGCAACCTGGATAGCGAGAATTCCAGCGCCGTGCTGGATGTGATGCGCGACCTGAATCAACGCCTGGGCCAGACCATTCTGATGATCACGCACAATCCGGAAGCCGCCGCGTTCGCGCACCGCACGGTGCGCATGCGGGACGGGCGGATCGCGGTGTAGGTCAGCCGCTTCAGCCGAAGATTTCCGAAACCGGTAAACAGTTGGAGCCGAAGAGGCGCAGCGGGACGCATTCCGTTTCCGAAAACAGCAGAGGCTTGCCGTCCGGGGCGATCGTAGTGACAGTTCGCGCTTTGTCGTCAAGAATCCAAAAATCCAGGCAGCCGTTGGCGAGACACAATGACGCCCGCTCGCGCAACTCCGCCCAGGTGTTCGACTCTGATTTGACTTCGATGACCAGTTCAGGCGCTCCCCGCAGATTGTCGTTAGGATCGACGGCGTCCCACCGCTCACGAGAAACGAAAACCACGTCCGCTGCACGAAAATCGAACTGCGGAACCGCGCGGAAAGGCACTTCAAGTTCGACAATACCCAAATGCTCAGCTGTGGGCCGCAAAAGTTGCGTCAGCCGCACCTGCAACTTAAAGTGCCTCGATTTCGGTCGCGACATGGTGACCACCTCGCCGTGATGCAATTCATATTGATACGGGCTATCGTCCAGCGGGAGTTCCTGGAATTCAGCGGCGGTCATCAAAGCCGGCACAGTCGACATCACAAACCTCGCATTTTATTATCGCAGGCGTAAGATACGAACATGCTGGGCGACGGGCGCAGCGATAGCCGGAGCCCGGGTGCAAGTGGAAAATCGAGGGGCGAGACGCGATTCTGAGAGAAATTGACGCAAACGGTAAAGGCCAGTTCCTCGCGCGGAGGCTGCTGCCAGGGCGCTACTGGTTAAGAATCTCGGCGACGGCTTCAACCTGCATGATTGGCATATGACGATCATGCGCTCACTTAGCCCGATCCGACTGCGTGCCGCGCTCACCTTAGGCGCGTGAACTCCGGCGTCAGGCCGCTGCCGCCGCAGTCATGCCACGCCTGAGGAACTTCACTCCCTCAAACGCAATCGACTCCGGCGAAGGCGCAATATCCCGCCAGATCGACGCTGCGGCCGACAACTCTCCCAGCGCAAATCCGAAGCTTTCGATGGTCAGCCAACCATCGTAGTGGATATCCCGCAGCGCCTGGAAGACGCCGGTCCAGTCCACATGACCGCTGCCCGGGATGCCACGGTCATTCTCACACGTGTGCACATGTTTCAAATGCCGGGCTACTGTGCGATACGCGGCGGCTACGTCTTTCTCTTCAATGTTGGCGTGAAAGGTGTCGAACAGGATGCCGACGTTCGGGTGGCCGATGGCATCGCACAACGCCACCGCATCCGCCGCGGTGTTCAGGAAGTAAGTCTCGAAACGGTTGAGCGGCTCCAGCGCGATGGTCACACCATAGTCCGCGAGCGTGGGTCCTACCGACTGATAGCAATCCACCGCGTACCTCCATTCCTCTTCGGTGCGCCGGCGCCCGGTGAACAGGCCAACAGGCGAATACAGAGGTCCGGCAATGATCTTGGCTCCCACTTCCGCCGCAGCCTTGGCGCAGTCCTGCAGGTGGATGCGGGTCTTTGCGCGCACGGAAGCATCGCCGGAAATCACGTTCATGCCGCCGGTCAGGATCGAGCAGATGGTGCATTCGAGGCCGTTTTCGGCCAGTCCCCGGCGAATGTCCGCCGCCGCAAAGTGCGATGGGTCGAAGAGCGGCACTTCCACGCCGTCGAACCCCGCCGCCCGGATGGCCGGCAACAGAGCCAGATTTGACCGGTCGAAGTTGGCCGTCCAGATGAAAGTGTTGACGCCAAATTTCATTGGATGAGTCCCCGCGCATCCGGATTGCCGGGACCGAAGTGTTTCAGCATGACCAGGTTCTCCTGATCGCTGCAGTTGCGTACCACCACACCGTTTTGTGCCGCGGCGGCGGTTACGAACAACTCGTCCTTGGTCATTTCGCCATAGCGGATCAGCGACGGCGTCTCCACCGTCATCTTGCCCACCGTGCCCCAGCCCTGCACCACGATCAACCCGTAGGCCGCGGCATCATGAATGACCGCGGAGCGGCCCGGCAAGACGGTAAGTTCTTTCGCCGAGTAATGCGGTGTCGAGTAACATACCCATTTCTCCGAGTAACCACACTCGGCCATCTCTTCCTCCGCGCGCACGGGTTTGGGATGGAACAGGCGGTGCTTGGCGAACTCCGGATCCACGTTGGCATCCCAATCCAGCATGCCGATGATGTAATCCAGATCGTGGTGGTTTTCTTTCGGAACGTCTTTAACCAGCAGATCCCAAGGCACGGCGCGGCCTTCCACCATGGATTGGAACATGCCGAAGACATCCGAATTCACCTGCGGTTCATAAGTGACCAGCGACCCGGGCGCATGCAGAATACCGGCGTCGATCTGCCAGCCGGTGCCCGGCTGCAGGCGGTACGCCTTGGAGAGATACAGGATGCCGTTATCCCCCTGGCTCCATCGCTCCAGGCACGCTCGCACATCGTCCGGCGTGGCGCCTGGTTCCAGGCCCATGAACGTGTAAGGAAAGTTGTTGTCCTTAAAATTGTATTGCGGCGGGAAATAGTAAGCTTCCGGCTTGCCCTTCTGTCCGACCTTCCGGGCGTGCTCCTCCATCTGGTGCATGTGATGCGGAATCGGCCCCAGATTGTCGAAGAATTTGCAGAGCACGTTCCAGCCGCCGTACTGCGACATCACTTCGCCGCCCAGGATCTCGTCGCCGATCCTGGATACCGCGTCGCGCAGCAGCACGCGCTTGCCGTTGATTGCAATGTAACTGAGGCCTTCGTCCGCGGGCGTGCCGGGACCGTTGGCGGCCTGCGTGGTGGACGAGAACCAGCGCTCGTCGATGCCGCCGCGATGCGCGCCCAACGCGTAAAGATCGCGCGGATCGAGCTTCAGCCGGCCGCCGGGCATGAGGAAAGAACGTGGCACCCAACACGGGGCCAGTCTAAGGATGCCCTCGCCGGCTGCCAGGGCTTCCCGAACTAACGCGGTTTTTGACATGGCTATTTCTTGGCGAGGACCTTCAGCACGATTGGCTCGGAGGCGTATTCGTTCTGTTGATCCGCTCGCGTTTCGATGTTACCAGATAGCACAATGGGCCGGTCGAGGGGCCCGGCGTTGGCGAGCGCCTGCAAGGTAAACGTGACGTGGTTCTCGTTTTCCTGGATCAAAACACCGTTCAAACCGACGTTGGCCACGATCACCGTAGGCGGCAGATTATAGACTTCCACGGGCACGCGCCCGCCGAAATTGTTTTGCCGCTGGATCTCGACTTCCACTGTCGCCGATTGGCCCGGTTCCAGCGTCACCTCGCGAGTCTTGGCCCGCAGCACGATATCCGGCTTGGGCATGAGCGCGATCAGCTTCAGCCTGTCTTCGGGACTGGCCCAGTGCGCGATCTGGCGCGCGCCGGCTTGCGCCTGGCCCCGCACCCGCAGCGGCACGGCCTGCGCCAGTTTGGCGTCGTCATCCGCGCTCAACAGCAGCGCGGTACTTACCTGGCCCGGTCCGATCACCGCCTTGGTGGCCGTTAGCCCCGGCGGCAAATCCGCGATCGAAACTTCAATGGGTCCGTCGAAATCGTCGAGCCGCAGCGCCGTCACCGTGACCGGGATGCGGCCGCCCACCGGCACGTTCGGATTGCGCGGGTCGACCCTCAGCTTGAAGTCGGGCGAGGTCGCGCGCAGCGTCAGCCGGTACGCGTAATCTTCGCCATGCAGCCCGCGCACATCACGCAGCCGCACAATGTAATCGGCATCCGCGGGAGCGGTGAAGCGCAGGCGAGAATCCTTGCCGTATCCCGGACCGCCGTCGTCGTTGCGATACGGCAGATGCACCAGTGGCAGCCCATTGCCCACGAACGTCGTGCCCGGCGGGTAAACGTGCACTTTGTAAACCGGCGCATCGATGGAGTGCGCTTCGGGCGTCGTATCCAACAGGCCCAGGCGCTGGCCTTCGAACGATTCAAAGCGAATGTCGTCGTCGGGTCCGCGCGGCAGCGCGCCGACTTTGATCAGTTCGCTGCCCACCATCAGTGTGTCACCCACCGCCATGCCGGTCCACGACAGGATGCGGATGCCGCTGCCCCCGGAACTGGGATCGTTCAGCGTCACCGCCGTGGCCAACTCGCAGCGGATGGTCGCCCGCTCCACCGGGTCGCCTTTGGCATCCAGGATCTCGAGCAGGGAATCGAGCGGCGACCCCAAACGATTGGCGCCCACTTCCAGCACCAGATTTTCGCCTTTGCGCGCGTGGAAACGAAAATCGTTTTCGCCCGCCAGCAGTTTACCGTTCACAGTTGCCGGCGCGGTGACCGTTTGCGCTGCCGGAACGGAGGTATTCTTCCCGTTCGACTCCATCTCCGGCGTATCGTCGAGCGCCAGCTTCACTCTATTGAAAGTCTTGCCCGCCGCCACCTTCGGCCGCAAGATTGCCGTCCATTCATCTTCCGGCGAAGGATCGCCCTTCACGGTCAGCCGGCCCGCGCCGAGATTATAGCCGCTAAGCGCTACCTCTTCCGTCTTGCCGAGCGCCACGCCTAATGGATACGCCGCCAGCACCAGTGGAAACTTACCCATCTTGATGCGATAGAAGTGCCGCGCGCTGCCGCCCTCTTCATAATCCGCGATCTTGATATAGTAAACGCCTGCTTTGGCGAACCGGTGCGCAAAGTACTGTGCGGAGCGCCCGCCCTCCAGTCCGTACTGCTGCACCAAACTCTCGTCCGCATCGTAGATACTGACCACGGGCTGCAACGCGGAGCCGAGCGACACGGCGCCGTTTTCAAACACGAGCTGCTCACCGGCCTTTACCGTGATCTTGTAATAATCCACGTCGCCCGGCTTGGAGATCGCCCCCACCAGGATGGCCGGCGCCACCACCTCTACCGCATCCTCGGGTGTGTCATTGGGCTCCTTGTCCGTGGTTTCGCCGTAGTAGGGTTCGATCAGGAAGCGCGCGGCGGGACTGGTGCCGAGCGGCGTTTGCAGCCGGAAATTCACCGGTCCGATATCCGCATCCGCGCTCACATCCAACTCCAGCGTGACCTCGTTGCGCGGCGGCAGAGGCCCCAGATCGACGGTCGAAATGCCGCCGTTTGAACCAAAGCGCACATCCGGCAAATCGGGCAATTCCTTGATGCGCAGCACGCGCGCGGTGACACCCGGTTCGCTAAAAAACACGGCCCCGGCATGGGCCAGATTGAAGCCCTCGATAGTCAGCTCGGTGGTGGCGCCGCGCGGCACGCCCCGCGGAGAGACGGAATCGATAGTCGGCGGCGTGGTGCGATTGCCCGTAGGCCAGTCCGTAGTGCTGTTAGCCGCCAGCGCCGCCGCGGCGAATCCGAATAGCAGTAGCTGTTTCATCTCCATCCCCCGATGCCGTGCCCAACTGGAATTACTTCGCGCCCACCGGCTGCGTGTGCATCATGTTCCCGAACAGATCGGCGGCCGGCACCGACGTGTAATCCTTCGGGACCTCGAACAATGCAGCGTCCACCGGAGCGCCGGACAACTCCGCCACTTCCTGGTTCACTTCCAGAAACGGAGCGTTCGGATCGACGGCGGGCGCAGGCTCCCCGGGCTTGGCCATCTTCTGCGCCATCATGGCGGTCAGCGGCGTGTATATCGCTATGTGCATGCGCAGAATCACGGACTGGTTCTTGGAAGTTTCCTCCAAGATGGGGCTCAAGACTGTCATCACGCCGTTCATTTTGCCCGCCATCTTTTCCAACATGGCGGCCGGATTCAGAATATATTTCTGCCAGGCATTGTATCCCGCCAGTTCGCGGATGGCCGGTACACGCAGTGTCTCGCCGGCTTTGGCGGTCCAGATATTCATGACCAACTTCATCGCGGCCGACGCTTGATTCGCGCCCGGCATCGGCATTTCCATCGAAATGACGACTTCCCGCTCCTCGGCCTCCACGCCCAGGATTACCGCGCTTTGGCCGGTCATTCTGGATTCGGATTTGGCCTTGATGGACGACAGGAATTGCTCTACGCTCGCACTCTGTGTCTTGGCTTGCGGCATGGCCGCCGCCAGCGCGTCGGAAAGCTGCGAAACCGGCAGCACCGCAAATGTCTTGTGCGCCGGATCGATCACCGTGACTTCCTGTTTCACAAAATCAAAAATCTCGGTAAAAGCGCCTGAAGTGGTGTACGCCTTGTTGCCCATCATGCGTACCGAAACGCCGGTTCCCTGCGTCTTTTGGAGGTTGTCTAGCAAAGGCTGCAAGAGAGGCATGGCCTTAAATTCGGTCTGATAACGGATCGTCACATCCGCATGCAGCAGAGTGCCGGCGGAGAGAGCCAGCGCCAGGACGATAAAAGAGGCCTGTTTCATTTGAATCCTCCGTTCCATTCTACCGCTGGAGGGCGCGGCGCCATCCAGCCTACTTCTGCACCGTAATGTCAATCGCCGCGTAGCGCACCACATCATTGGGCTTGTCCGGTAATAACACCCGTGCCAAGGCATGGATCACATGTCCGGCCGGACAATCCTGCCGAATCAGCGGCAACGAATATTTTGCCGACGCGCCCACATGATCGTAGTCGCTCCAGTCGTCGAATCCGCGCAGGGTATTATCCACGCAGGCATCGTTGGTAAACAACTCCGCCACCCGGTATACATCGTCTTCCGGCAGCAGAACCGCGATTCGTTCTCCCGGATTGGCCTTGCCGTCGGCATTGCCGTCGCCCAGCGTCAGGTCCACTTTTTCGGTGGCATGTTGATACACGCGCACCGACTGCCCGTCCACAACGCGGAAATCCGGGAACGCCCGCGCGGGCGGAAACAGCGGGATCTCCACCGGCAAACGCGTATCGCCCTGCACTCCCACAATCTTCACGATTTCGCGCTTGGGATCGCGCACGGTTACCACGAGCGAAATGTCCGTGGACTGGCCCTGGGCGATCACGGGCAAATCCGAAGACATCGGCGCCAGGTCCACGCCCGGGTTGGGGCTGAGCCATCGCACCGGCCCTGGGTGCGTAGGCGCGCCGCCCTTGTTCCAGATGCGCATATGCAAATGCAGCGCCTCCCCAGCGGTGGCCCAGGCGGCGCCCTCCAGTTGATATCCCGACAGCGCCAACTGCGGACCGGCCGAGATGCCCACTTCGTATTCGTCGCCATCCAGTTCCAAAACCAGGCGGCCATCCGCGCCCGCCGTCAAAGTCTGCCGCCGCACGTTCCCATCGCGCAGCCGGATAATCGTCACTGCTTGCGGCTTGCGCGGTGGATACAACTTATCGGTTTCGATCGACAGTTTCACGTCCGGAATCGTGGCGCCGCCGGGCAGCCACTCGCGCACCACCGACCGGAAGCCCGTAGCCGACACGTTCGAGAGCGCCGTGAAGCCTGGCTGTTTGCGGTCCGACGCGACCTCCCAACCCCACGCATTGAAGTTCGGATACACGTCCGCATGGCTCCAGACCGCGGGCCGGGGTAGGGGATGCGCGAACGCATTCATGTGGAACTCCAGTGTCTTGGCCATCCCTGGCGTGCCGTGATCGAAATCGAAATCCTCGGTCTCGTGCCAGTCCCGCGCGTATTTCCAAATGGCGTTCATCTCGCGATGGTAGAACTGGATGAAATCGCGGGAGCCGGTCACCAGGCGCGTGCGCACGCCTTCGTAATTGCCGTACATTACGTCGTGACTATATTCCACCGGAAAGTCACGCTGCCCTACGAAAAACTCCGGCGATCCCATGAAATTGGAGGCGCTTCCCACCAGTTGCGGATACTTGCCGGCAATCCAGAACGACATGAACCCGCCCATCGACAGGCCCGCCGTGGCGCGATGCTCGCGGTCCGCGATGGTGCGATAGTTGGCGTCGATGAAATCCACCATTTCCGGAAAGTACATCGGAAATTGGCGGGTGGTTTCCACCGGGCTGATGTTGTACGGCCGCTTATAATTATCGCCATTGAACCGCGGGTTGAAGCCGTCCCATTTCACCACGATCACATCGTGCTTGGCCACGAAGTTGGCGATGTTGTCCCCGCCATAATCCGTGCCGCTATCGTAGTCCCGGTTGGGCGGATCGTCCACCGGCTTGTTGAAGCGCTCACTGTAGCCGTGAAACCAGTAGATCACCGGATAACGTTTGCCGGATGTGGCGTAATCGGGCGGCAGAAAGATGCGAAAGTTGCGGGTCTCGCCGAAGATCTGGCTGAATTCCACGCGATCCTGAATGGTGGCCTCCGCGGCCACGAGCGGCAGCGCGCCGAGCAAGAGAAATAGGAACCGTGCGATCACCTCATCATGTTAACGCGCGGTTCAGACTCACTGGTACCCGCCAACCGCAAACTGAACCAAAAACGCGCTGTAATAAGAAGGATGGCTGCGATACTCATGCTGGCCGCTCTGGTGATCGCGCCCGGCGCCCTCGAAACCGCCCGGGATCACCAGGACCGTGCCGCTCTCGAAAAAGAAATTGCCGGGCTTTCCGCGGAAGCCGCCAAATCAACGCACGATGCCGGCGCCCAGTACCGCGTCGCGCTGGCCTCCTCGTACCTGGCGGAAATCGCCCTGGAGTTGCACGACAAGAGCCAGGCCCAGCATGCGGCCGAGTCGGGTATCCAGGCCGCCGAGCGGGCTATCGCCATCGATTCCAAGAACGCTGAATACCATCGCGTGCTGGGCACCTTGTGCGGGCAGGTCGTGCCGGCTAATATCCTGTTCGCTCTTTCTTACGGCAAGCGTGCCCGCGATGCCATAAACAAGGCTCTGGAACTGGATCCTAAGTCTGCCCAGGCGTATCTGGCGCGCGGTGTGGGCAATTACTATCTGCCCGAAGCGATGGGCGGCGGCGCCGCGGTAGCGATCCCAGATATGCGCAAAGCCGCCACGCTCGATCCCGCTTCGGCCGAAGTGCATCTCTGGCTGGGTCTGGCGCTGCGCAAGGAGCATCACAATGCCGAGGCGCGCCAGGCATTCACCAAAGCCCTCCAGCTTGATCCCGGCCGCGTCTGGATCAAGCAGCAACTGGACAAGACGCCCGCGCAATGAATCGCTTCGCGGTAGCGGTGGGAATTCTGGTCCTCACCGCGCTCACCTGGTTTCAATTTCCCGGCCACACCTGGCTGCAACAGGATACGCAGATCTACGTGCCCATCCTGGAACACCTGCGGGATCCCGCCGTGTTGCGCCGCGACTTGCTGGTGCAGAGTCCGCATGTCTCTTACACGTTGTATGACGAGGCCGCTCGCGTCCTGGCCCATGTAACCGGCCGGAGTTTCCGCTGCGTTCTGGAAGCGGAGCAACTGGCCACCCGCGCGCTGGGGATCTGGGGCCTGTATCTTATGGCCACCGCTCTGGGTCTCTCCGCGCCCGCGTCGCTGCTGGTGGCAGGCGTGATCGCGCTGGGCGCATCCGTTCCGGGACCCGCCGTGCTTACCATGGAGATCGAGCCGGATCCGCGTGGCTTTGCCGTGCCGCTGCTATTTCTGGCGGTGGGACTGATCGCCCATCGCCGCGACCTGGCCGGTGGCGTGGCCGGCGCCGCCGCGTTCCTGTTTCATCCGCCCACCGCCCTGCCGTTCTGGGGCGTCTGTCTATGCCTGGCCGCGGTGCGCCGCCGGTTCCAGCCGCTCGTGCCCCTGGCATTCGCCTGCATCGCGCTGGCCGCCGCGGCCCATTTTCAGGAGGGCGCCGGCGAAGCGCAGTTCTTCTTCGCCCGCCTGGCGCCGGCTCTCGAAAAGCTGCAACGTCTGCGCGCGCCGTATTCGTGGATTTCGGAATGGTGGCGGGATTGGCTGCCACAGTATCTGGTCTTGTCCGCCGCCTCATGGCTGGCGTATGCGCGGGTGCGGAAGCGGACGCCGCCCGACCTGCGTTTCTTTCTGATCGGTTTGCCGCTGGCCGGCATCCTGAGCGTGCCGGTTAGCTACTTACTGCTCGAAAAGATGAAGTGGTCGCTGATGCCGCAATTGCAGCCCATGCGCGCGTTGTTGTTTGTCACGGTGATGGCGCAATTCGGCGCTGCCGCGGCCGGTATCGTAGCCGCGCAATCCCGGCGCTTTGCGGAAGCCTGCGCCTGGCTTTTGATCGCCTGGCTGGCGCCGTTGAACCCCAACCTGCTTTGGACTCCATCGTGGAACCGCGTGCTGGTGGCCGGCGGACTGGCGGCCGCCGCCACCTGTGCCGCCTGGGCCGAGAGCCGCAAATTCCGCTGGAGCATGCCCGCGTGGGCCTGTGTGGCAATGGCTGCGTTCCTAGCCGTCCCCACTCTCGGGCGCGTGAGCACGCATCCGCAACTGCATACGCCCGAGTTGGCGCAACTCTCCGCCTGGGCCCGCGGTTCCACTCCGCGCGACGCGGTCTTCTTATTCGGAAACTCGGGCAGGCAGCTTCAGCCCGGCATCTTCCGCGCCGAAGCCTTGCGCGCCGTTTATGTGGATTGGAAAGGCGGCGGGCAGGTCAACTACCTGGCCGGCTTGGGCGAGCAGTGGTGGTCGCGCTGGCGGCAGGCGATGGCCGCGCCGTTCCAGCCGGGCGATGTCGCCAGATATCGGGCGCTGGGTATCGATTATCTGGTGCTCCCGCCCGGCAACCGGCTGCCGGATCGCACGCCGGTGTTCGCCAATACGGCGTACCTGGTGTATGCTGTGGGGCAGCCCTTTTAGGCTGCGGCACGTTCATCCGCCCCATCGCTGATGGCAAGACTGCCTAATCGATTTGCCAGCCGGCAACGACGAGTTGCTGATGGACAGGGTGGATTAGGCCTGCCCGTCTGGCCTCGACTCTGTTGCCAATTTCAACGCCTAACACTTGTCTGGCTATTACCTCAAATGATCGCAGAAGGGGTTCCAAAGTGACCACAGGCGGATCGTGCTCATATCCAATTACGATTACACCCTTCTGTTCCTCGCAGGACAATGATCGCAGCTTGAGGCAATCTCCAAGCAAGCTCGTGTTGCCACAATAGGGATGCAGAAGATTGACTGACCAGTTTTCGGCTGGTTTCCGTTATCGCCGAACGGTCTTGCGATCTTGATTTCTAGCGCCCACTGATTTCGGACCAATAGATCCGGCGTGCGCATGGTCTTGACCGAGTGCGCGTAGTGCGGCAGGTCGTTTAGATAACCTGCGACGAGTTTAACCAGTTGGGGCTCACCATAAGGTCCCACTCCTGGCTGGAAGTCCTTGAATGGCACACCGGAAGAGTCTATCTGCTTTAAGGCGCCGGCGATAGCTCCAACGATGCTATCGATTTCCATCTCCCCAGTTTGCCATAGCGGGCGTTGCTACATACGCTCTCCCAGAACGCTACGACCAGTAACTGGTCGCGGGATCGCGCGCTGGTCTTCATCGACGGAGCGCTCAACTCCGCGGATAACCGGGGTCCGCTTTCACTTCCTCTATCTGGCGGACATGCCGTTCGTCGTGCCCCGCCAGGGTAAGCGCCCACTGGTAACCGTCCATGCTGCTATGTGCACCGCCGGTGAGGAAGCGGAGCGGCGGCGCCTCCAACAGGTGGTCGCGCAAATCTGGCGTGGATTCCAGGAACTCGCTCAGCCGTTCGTAATTGCGGCTTACCCGCTCCAGGGCGGCCGCAGGCGATAGCTCGCCGCGCGGCACCACGGCCTCTGGCCCCTTAGCCTTCATAGAGCGATCGGGGATTTTCTCGAGAACGATGCGGTCCACCACCTGCGGATCGCGGTCCGCGGAAGGCGCGGGTGCCACCGCGAGCAACTCGCGAACCGGTCCCAGAACCCGATCCTGTACAAATACCATGTGCTCCAGTATCAGTGCGATCGACCAGCGGTCCGGCGCGGGCTGGAAGCGCCACTGCGCCTCGGAGAGGCCGACGGTGGCCTCCGCGACGCGCTTGCGGCAACGTCCGAAGTATTCCAGTGCCTGGCTGATTTCCGAGGATTGCATGGGTGTCATATGGTCTCCTTCACGCCTATGACGTTTCATCTTAGCGAAAATCGACATATGCCCCACCATCGAGTTGCACCCCGCATAGCGATATACTCGCTATTCCCGGAGATTCCAATCCGATATGCGACTACGCACCCTGCCGGTTTTCCTGGCCTTCCTGGCCATGGGCTTCGCCGACGCCGTGGGTCCCTTCGTCAGCCTGGCCAAGAATGAATTTCAGCTTTCGAACGCGGTAGCGTCCCTCATCCCCTTCGTGGGCTTCAGCATGTTCGGACTGCTCTCCATTCCCATGGGGGTCTTCCAGGATAAGCGCGGCAAGAAGTTCGTGTTGATGCTGGGTCTGATGGTGGCACTGCTCGGTCTGCTGAACGCGGCTTTCGGACTCACTTCCTTCTACCGCTTCCTTCTCACGGTCCTGCTCGTCGGCGCCGGCGCGGCCATCCTACAGGTATCCGGCAACCCCATCATGCGCGACGTATCGGATCCCGGCAAATACGCCCGCAATCTTTCCCTGGCGCAGTTTGTCAAAGCCATCGGTTCGCTTTCAGGCCCCATGATTCCTATGATCGCGGCGCGCTATTACGGCGCAAGCTGGAAAGTCATCTTTCCCATCTACGCGGTGGCGCTGGTCATCGCGGTGCTGGCAGTGGCCGGGTTGCGCGTGGATGAAAAGAAGAGCGAGCAGCGCGCCGCCACATTTCGGTCCTGCTTTTCCCTGCTGTCAAACCCGTATGTCCTGATGATGGTGGCCGCCATCTTCTTTTATGTGGGCGCGGAAGTCAGCGTCAGTGCCGGCATTCCGCTGTATCTCAAAGAGCGCTTCGATATCGACATCAACAAAGTCGGCTTGCTCGGTACTGGACTGTTCTTCACCGCGCTCACCATCGGCCGCTTCTCCGGCGGCGTCATACTCAACTGGATGGCGCCCCGTAAGTTCTTTCTGGCCACCTGCGGACTCTCGGTAGTGGCGCTGCTCGGGCTATTCATTCCGGATCGCACCCTGGCGGTGGCCTCCTTCTTTGTGGCCGGACTGGGTTTCGCCAACATCTTTCCACTGGTCTTCGCCATCGCCGTGGAAGCCATGCCGGAACACACCAACGAGCTATCCGGCCTGATGGTAACCGCAATTGTGGGCGGCGCATGCCTGCCGCCGCTGATGGGCCTGGTCGCCGATCACAGCTCCGTGCAACTTAGTTTTCTGGTTCCCTTGGCCGCCATCTTGTATATCACCTGGACCGCCAGCCATGCCAAGTAGCGCCGACTCACGCATCGTCATGACCCTCGACGCCGGGGGCACTAACTTCGTCTTTTCCGCCATGCAGGCCAACCGTCCGGTGGTCCAAAGCTTCGCCCTGCCGGCCTACGCCGATCAACTGGACCGCTCTCTCGCCACCATTACCGAAGGCTTCCGCCGCGTGCAATCCGAGCTATCCGGGCCGCCGGTAGCCATCAGCTTCGCCTTTCCCGCGCCGGCCGACTACTTCAACGGCATCATCGTGCGCCCTGGCAATCTGCCCGCTTATCGTGACGTGGCCCTCGGCCCCATGCTCGAAGACCAGTTCGGCCTGCCCACTTATATCAATAACGACGGCGACTTATTCGCCTACGGGGAAGCTACCGCGGGATTCCTGCCCTATGTCAACGGCTTGCTGGAGCAAGCCGGCAGCCCTAAGCGCTACCGCAACTTATTCGGCGTGACTCTGGGGACGGGGTTCGGCGGCGGCATCGTGCGCGACGGCGAGCTGTTAGTCGGCGATAATTCCGTGGCCGGAGAGATCTGGTTGGCGCGGCATAAACTCGAACGCGATACCAATGCGGAGGAAGGCGCTTCCATCCGCGGGGTGCGGCGCACTTACGCCGCGGTTGCGGGCTTGCGTCTAGAAGATACGCCCGAACCGAAACAGATCTACGAGATCGCCGAAGGTCGCGCCGAGGGTCATCGGGAGGCCGCCCAAGCCGCTTTCCGCCGCATGGGCGAGGTCGCCGGCGACGCCATTGCACAAGCCATCACGCTGATCGACGGCCTGGTGGTGGTCGGCGGCGGCATCGCCGGCGCGCACCGCCAGTTCCTGCCCGCCATCGTCGACGAAATGAACGGCACCTACGGCGCTCCTGGCGGCCCGCGTTTCCCCCGCCTGAGTATCCGCGCCTTCAACCTGGAAGATCCCGCGCAACTTGATGAATTCCTGAAAGGAGAGACCAAGGAGCTCACGGTCCCAGGCGGCACGCGCAAGGTCAAATTCGACGCTCTACAGCGCACCGGCGTGGGCATCACCCGCCTCGGGACTAGCGAAGCTACCGCCATCGGCGCCTACGCTTTCGCTCTCCGCCGTCTCAACGAACGGCCATGAAATATTCCCTGTTACTGACACTGTTATCGGTATCCCTCGTGCGCGCCCAGACTTATACTCTTGGAATCGGAGTTTACCCCGGTGCACCTGGCGAAAACTTCGCACCGGCGCTCCGCCCAGATCCAACTTACCGCAATATAGCGTTGCACCGCCCGGCCTATCAATCCAGCAGTTACGATTACAACCTGACCGCCCAACTCATCACCGACGGCATCAAGGAAACGCAGCTTCCGCGCTGGGTATCCGTCTCCACCAGCCAGCAAGGCGCCCTGGCGAAGAACGAGCGCGAATGGGTGCTCGATCACAACTGGGTGACCGGCGTGCCATTGCGCGGCGCGAGCGGTTGGGTGCAAGTGGAATTATGGGGCGGCGACAGCCCATTCGAAATAGACCGCATCGATATCGACGCCCGCATCCGGACGGGGCAGGGTGACACGGGTTGGACCTGCGTCGTGTCCGGTTCCGACGATGGACAAACCTGGAAGGAACTCGGCCGTGCCGCCGGAACCGATCGTCCCGCGCGCGAATTCAAGCCGTCCGTGCCCTTCACGGCCGCTTCGCACAGCCGCTTCTATCGTGTCGAACTGAACGCGCCGAGCGTTTTGTCCTGGCAGGTCGGCGAAGTCGAGTTCTTCCGCCAAAACACTGGCGTGGAGGCCGGCGGACCATATCATTTTGCGAGCGCCTGGAAGAGCGCCGGTTCGGGCGAAGAATGGGTTTACGTCGATCTGGGCGCTAACTGCACCTTCGACCGCGTGGCACTTTCCTGGATCCGGCCGGCCGCCGAAGGTTCCCTGCAAATCTCCGACGATGCGACCGCCTGGAAGACCATCCAGCCATTGGCCAATGATATGAAACTGGCGCAGCCGGCCCGCGGCCGCTATGTGCGCCTGCTGCTGACCAAAGCCGCATCGCCCGAAGGCTACATCCTCAGCGAAATGGAAGTCTTCGGCCATGGCGGGCTGGTGGTTCAGCCGAACCCTCTAGTGCGGGAGCGGCAACTTTCCGGTATCTGGCGCGTACAACGCGACTCCCTAGTTACTGGCGACGGCGCCGCCATCTCCCAGCCAGGCTTTACGGATGCCGATTGGATTATCGCCACCGTTCCCGGCACCACGCTTACCAGTTACTACAATGCCGGCGCAGTTCCGGACCCCAACTTCGGCGATAACCAACTGGCCATCTCCGACTCCTTTTTCTACGCCGACTTCTGGTATCGGGATGAATTCACCGTGGCCGCGCCTCAGCCCGGCCGTCATGTCTGGCTGAACTTCGACGGCATCAACTGGAAAGCCGATGTCTTTTTGAACGGCGAGAAACTGGGCCGCATTGAAGGCGGATTCATGCGCGGCCGCTTCGATATCACCAGCCGCATCCATCCGGGCGCTAAGAACGCGCTGGCCGTGCGCGTAGAGAAGAACGCCACGCCGGGCAGCATCAAGGAAAAGACCTGGCAGAACCCGGATAAGAACGGCGGCGCGCTGGGCGCCGATAACCCGACTTTCCATTCGTCCATCGGCTGGGATTGGATTCCCGCCGTGCGCGGCCGCGATACCGGCATCTGGAACAACGTGTATCTCACCACCACCGGTCCTGTTAGTATCGAAGACCCGTCCGTGGACAGCAAAGTAAGTCAAGGCGCGGACGTGACCGTGGCAGTGACTCTCCGCAACCACGACGCACAGCCGGTTACAGGCATCCTGCAC
The DNA here is from genome assembly GCA_049511415.1 of Bryobacteraceae bacterium. Classification (GTDB taxonomy): domain Bacteria; phylum Acidobacteriota; class Terriglobia; order Bryobacterales; family Bryobacteraceae; genus Bog-159. Next base: position 20,004 of record JBEKYC010000069.1, read on the forward strand.
GGCAGCTTCGGCGGCGTGACCTTCGATGAGGCGGCTACCCTGCCGCCATCCGGAGAGCAGATCGTCACACACGCGCTGCATCTGGATAATCCCAAGCTCTGGTGGCCGGCAGGTTATGGCGATCCGAACTTATATCCGGTCACCTTGCGGTTCGAGACCGCCGCGCACGCCGTCTCGGATACAAAGTCCTTCCAGGCCGGCGTCCGGCAGTTCACGTATAGCGAAGACGGCGGGGCGTTGAAGATCTGGATCAACGGCCGCCGCTTTATTCCGCGCGGCGGCAACTGGGGATTCAGCGAATCCATGCTGCGCTATCGCGCCCGCGAGTATGACGCCGCCGTGCGCTACCACCGCGAGATGAACTTCACCATGATCCGCAACTGGGTCGGGCAGATCGGCGAAGACGCTTTCTACGACGCGTGTGACAAGCACGGCATCGTGGTCTGGCAGGACTTCTGGCTGGCCAATCCCTACGACGGCCCCGATCCGGATGACAACGATCTGTTCCTGCGCAACGTGCGCGATACGGTGCTGCGCATTCGCAGCCATCCCTCCATCGGCCTCTATTGCGGGCGCAACGAAGGCATGCCGCCCAAGGCTCTGGAGGACGGCATGCGCCAGGTGCTCGGCGAACTCCACCCGGCGGTCCATTACATATCGAGTTCCGCGGATGGCCCAGTCAGCGGCCATGGCCCGTACCAGGCGATGCCGCTGAAGTTCTATTTCGCGCAGCGCGCCACGCCTAAGCTGCATAGCGAGCTGGGTATGCCCAACATCGTCACCATGGACAGCCTGCGCCTGATGATGCCGGAATCCGGCATGTGGCCGCAGGGCCGCATGTGGGGCCTGCACGACTTCTCCCTGCAGGGCGCGCAGGGCGGCGCATCCTTCCGCGAGCGCATCGAGAAGAGCTACGGCGGCGCTGATAACGCGGCGGATTGGATACGGCTGGCGCAGTTCGTGAATTACGAAGGCTACCGCGCCATGTACGAAGCCCAAAGCAAGAACCGCATGGGCCTGCTGATTTGGATGAGCCATCCGGCGTGGCCCTCCTTCGTCTGGCAGACCTACGACTATTACCTGGAACCCACCGCGGCTTATTTCGGCGCCAAGAAAGCTTCCGAGCCGCTACATATCCAGTGGAACCCTGTGACTGACAACACAGAGGTGGTGAACTACAGCGCGGGTGACAGGAAGGCGCTCACGGCCTCAGCCGAGCTGCTGAATATGGATGGCTCCGTAAAGTGGCAGAAGACCGCCGCGCTCGACAGCGCCGAGGACAGCGTCGCGTCGCCGATCCATTTGGAGTTTCCGGACGGCCTGTCCCCGGTCCATTTTGTACGCCTTAAACTGAGTCAGGGCGGCGAAGCTGTCTCCGAAAACTTCTACTGGCGCGGCACCGAAGAGTACAACTATCGCGCGCTGCGCGACCTGCCCAAGGTGAAGCTGAATGCCTCGACGCACGTCACCCGCCAGGGTAGCCGTTGGGTGCTGTCCACCGAATTGCACAATCCGGCCAAAACCCCCGCCCTGATGGTGCGGCTGAAGGTAGTGCGCGAAAGGAGCGGCGATCGGATCCTGCCGGCCATCTACAGCGACAACTACATCGTGTTGATGCCCGGCGAGCGGCGCAGCATCCGCACCGAAGTGGAGGACGCCGACACGCGCGGCGAGCGGCCTGCGATCGTCGTGGAATGACCGGGCTGCATCAGCCACAAACCCCTTCTCTGACCGATAAGTACTCTGAGCGAACCGCTCGGAGACTGATCGATGAAGAAGCTGGTTCTTTTACTCACCACCACTTCCCTATCTGTTCTGGCGCAATCCGATTTGCTTGGTGTGCACAATTGCTACGGCCGCGGCTGCGTGGCGTGCCACACACCGCACAGCGGCGCCGCCGGTAACGGCCGGAACGCGGGCGGCGGCAATCAGGCACTGTGGGGCCAGAATCTGAGCCCGTTGTACGGCCAGACCATCGCGTTCGGCAGCCCGAACAAACACGCTATGGTAACCCTGCCGGCTAACATGAACGATTACAAGAGCGCCACCGATCCCAACTTCACCATCATCGCCTGCCTGAGCTGCCATGACGGCAACATGGCCCGGGTCGGCCTGATGAAAGGCGCCTCCGTGGAGACTCTGCCGGTCGTCGGCGGACATGCGCCGACGCTGCTGGGCAATGATGGCTCGGGTCCCGGGAACTATAACAACGACCACCCGATCGGCCCCGATGCTACGTTCTCCTGTGGCGGCGCCAAGTGGGATTGCGCGATTTCGAGCACGGGCCAGGTATCCATGACCGGCCCGATCAGCGGCCAGTTCGCGCGCAATTACGGCTTTACGGTGGCCCTCGCCACATCCGGCAACAACGTGCCCACGGTTGCCTGCACCACTTGTCACGACCAGCATAGCGAAACGGTGTGGGCAGGCAAGATCGGTGGTGTGCAGGCAAGTTGGAATACAACATTCTTCATTCGTGGTCCCTACACGCCGGGCGCCTCCACCAGCGGAAACGCCGCCTCGCAGTTTTGCCGCAACTGCCATGCGGAGCAGTCCAACGAAGCCCACGGGCTGATGAACGTTCCGACTACCGGCATCTCGCATCTCTGAGAGCGGCCCAAGCTATAATCTTCGATTGAGACGCAGACTCTCGATCGCGGCCTATTGGGCCATTCCGTCCCTTTTTTGCCTGCTGCTCTACTGGCCCGGATTGCTCGCCTGGTTCCAGCAGGATGACTTCGTCTGGTTGAACCTGCCGAACCAGGTTCACGGCTGGGACAGCCTGCTACACACGATATTTGCGCCCACCGTGCAGGGCACCTGGCGGCCGCTGAGCGAGCGCATCTTCTTCCTGGCCTTCGGCGCGATGTTTGGCAGCGACGCTCTGCCTTACCGCATCTGGGTCTTTCTGACGATGTTCGCCAACCTGGCGCTGCTGGCCTCCGTGACGACGCGCATGACCCGCTCGCGCGCGGCCGGATTCTGGGCCGCCATCTTCTGGGCCGCCAACAGCAAACTGGCCACGGTGATGTCCTGGACCTGCGAATACATCCTGGTGGCCTGCGGCTTCTTCCTGCTGCTGGCGCTGCACTTCTTCCTGCGCTACATCGAAACCGGCGAACGCCGGTATTACGTCTGGACATGGCTGGCATTTCTAAGCGGCTTTCTAGCGATGGAAACCAATATCGTGTTTCCGCTGCTGGCCGCGGCTTACACGCTGGGTTGCGCGCGCCGATACCTCCACCGCACGCTGCCGTTTTTCGCGGCTTCGGCGTTTTACGGCGCGCTGCACTTCCTGCTGGCGCCGAATCAGGGCACTATACCTTACACGATGCATTTCGACGGCGCCCTGCCCGCCACCTTTCTATCGTATTGGAGGCGAGCCTTCGAGCCCATCGAACAACGCTCCTTTTCGCCGTTCACACCACCGATAGGCACGATCGAGATGGCCGTCTGCACGGTGGCGCTGCTGGCATTTGCCATCTATCAGACGAACCGCAGGAACTGGCTGCCGATGGTTCTCTTCGCCTGGTACGCCATATTGCTCGGGCCGGTCCTGCCTTTGCGCGACCACATCACGGATTACTATCTAACGCTGCCGGTCATGAGCCTGGCCATGCTGGGTGCTTACGCGCTGGCCTCGGCTTGGCGCGCGCGCGCCGGCTGGAAGATACTCAGCGCCGTCCTAGCCGCCGGATTTCTGGTGCAACAGGCGCCGGTTGGACGGCGTTTCGCCCAGTGGTTCCGCCATCGCGCGGCCGCGCAGCAAGCGTTGGTGATGGGCGTCGAACGGGCGCACGAACTCCACCCGGGCAAAGCGATTTTGCTCGATGGCGTAAACGATGAACTGTTTTGGGGCAGCATCCAGCAGCGGCCATTCCTGTTTGTCCGGATTCCCAATGTCTATCTGACGCCGGGTTCGGAAATTACGATCACACGGCATCCGGAAATCGATGACGTATCGAGGTTCATCCTGCCAGTTGACGAGGCTCGCCGCGCTCTGAATCAGAACCAGATCGTCGTCTATCGCGCGGGGGCCGGGCCGCTGATCAACATCACCAACCAGTGGCAGCCGCCGGCCGGGGATGCGGCAGCATCGGGGCCCTTGCGGCTGGAGGTGGGCGATCCGCTGGTGGCGGACCGCCTTGGACCCACCTGGTACGGCCTCGAATCGGGGTTCCGCTGGATGCCGCGCGTCGCCACCCTGCGCATGCCCGGTCCCCGGTCGGCGGAACAAAAATTGTACGTGACGGCCGTCTGCCCGGAGGCCCAATTGGCCAAAGGCCCACTCGATATGACCCTGACGGTTGACGGAGCGCGACTGGCGCCGGTGCAGTTTACCAAAGGCAATGTCGAGTCCACGTTTGTATTCGCCACGCCGGCAGCGGCCCTCGGTAAGAGCGAGATTTCCATCACGGTGGAAGTCGGCCGTACCGTGCGGATCGGCGCGGACACCCGCGATCTCGGCCTGGCATTCGGCCGGTTCGAATTTCGTTGACTGGGCCGTTCCGTTCACGGTCTGGTAGTCGCCGTACGACCTTTAAAAAGCGCCGTTTAGCCGGTCCGGATCGTGATCGGCGAGGCTGTTTTCTAAAATACCGGCTTATGGCGGAGTTTAAGGTACTACAACCCGAAACTACATATTCCGGATCGCGCATCGAACCTCTTCAGACGGGCCTGCCCAAGACGACGCAATCGCTTTGTCCGGAATGCAGCCAGATTCTGGCGGCGCGGATTTTCGAGGAAGAGGGCCGCGTGGTGATGCAGAAGTCGTGTCCCAGCCATGGCGAATTTCACGACATCCTGTTTTCTGACGTCCGGCTCTACCTCAAGATGGAGGAATGGACTTTCGGGGATAATCGGGGCCTGGAGAACCCGATGGTCGCGAATGCCGCCAAATGTCCGGACGATTGCGGCCTCTGCAACATGCACACCAGCCACACCGGCCTGGCAAATATCGATCTGACCAACCGATGCAATCTGACCTGCCCGGTGTGCTTCGCCAATGCCAACGCGGCGGGTTACGTTTACGAGCCGGACTTCGAGCAGGTGCGCGGCATGCTGCGCGCGTTGCGCAACGAGCAGCCTGTAGCCGGCCGCATCGTGCAGTTTTCGGGCGGCGAGCCGACGCTCTATCCGCGCTTTTTCGACGTGCTGCGCATGGCGCGCGAAATGGGATTCTCGCACTTGCAAGTGGCCACCAACGGGCTGAAGTTCACCGATCTGGAATTCGCGCAGCAGGCCAAGGAAGCCGGGCTGCACACTCTATATCTGCAATTCGACGGCGTGTGCGACGATGTATACCGGCGGACGCGCGGCCGCGCGCTGTGGGAGAAGAAGCTGCAGGCGATCGACAACGTGCGCAAAGCCAACCTGAAGATCGTTTTTGTGCCGACGATCGTGAAGGGCTTGAACGACCATCAGATCGGCGACATTATCCGCCTGGCGTTGGAGAATATCGAGTGCACCAGCGGCATCAGCTTCCAGCCGGTGGCTTTTACGGGACGCATCTCGCGGCACGATTTGGAAGCCAAGCGTTTCACGCTGTCCGATTTCGCGCACGCCGTGAAGACGCAGACGGGCATCTGCGAACCATACGAGGATTGGTTCCCGCTGGCTTGTGTCTCGCCGTTCTCAAAGCTGCTGAGCGCCATGCGGGGGGAGCAGACCACCACGCTTACGTGCCATCCACACTGCTCGCTGGGCACATATCTCTTCGTGGACCAGAAGCGGCGGGCCGTGCCGGTTACGCGGTTCGTGGATGTCGGACCCATGCTGCAGGCCATGGACGTTCTGGCCCGCAAGACGGCGGAGCGGCGCGTGAAGCTGTTCTCCAAGTTCGAAAGCTGGAATATCCTGCGTAAATTCTTCCACCAGGAGAAGGCGCCGGAAGGGCTGACCTTCAATAAGTTCCTGCAGACGCTGCAGGGCATGACGGATAAGCGTTATGGCCGAGGCAGACTGGAGAACGAGGGCTTCACTTACCGGACCCTGATGGTGGCCGGCATGCACTTCATGGACTCGTACAACTACGACATCGAGCGCGTGAAGCGCTGCGTGATTCATTACGCCGCTCCCAACGGACGGATCTATCCGTTCTGCGCGTACAACTCGGGACGGGTGTACCGGGAGAAGATCGAGCGCGAATTCGCGGCGCCGCTGGAAGAACCGTTGGTGATTCAGGAGTCTGACGCGATCTGTTGTTCATGATGGACGGGTGCGCCGGCCAGCGGAACCGTGAAGGTGACGCGTGTGCCTTTCGCGGGCTCACTTTCGACTTCAATACGGCCGCCATGTTCTTCGACGAGCTTCTTGGTGATGGCAAGCCCCAGGCCAGTGCCTTCCCTTACTCCCTTGGTGGTTGTGCCGACCTGGCGAAACGCATCGAAGATGGATTCGTGTTCGTCGCGGGGGATGCCGATGCCGGTGTCGCTCACCGAAACGGTCAGCCATCCATCCGCCGCGGAAGCGTCGATTTTGACGCAGCCACCCGAGGGCGTGAACTTAATGGCATTGCTGAGCAGGTTGTAGAGGATTTGCTTAAAGCGAATCCGGTCGGCGCGCGCGATGCAATCGGTTTCGAAGCAGTTTTGCAGGTGAAGCTGCTTGGCTAATGCCACGGGCGCAATGGTAGCTACCACCTCCGCCGCGGCCGCGGTCGCGGAAAAATCCGCGGGCTTGAGTTCCAGGCGCCCAGCCTCGATGCGGGACAAATCGAGGATGTCGTCTATCAATTCCAGGAGGTGGCGGGCGCTACTCCGCACGTGTCCGATGAAACGCAGTTGCTTCTGGCTGAGCGGTCCGGCCGCCTGTTCCGCGATGAGGTCGGAAAAACCAATAATGGCGTTCAACGGGGTGCGCAACTCGTGGCTCATACTGGCCAGGAACTCGCTCTTCAGGCGGTTGGCGCGTTCAATCTCCTCGTTCCGCCTTTGTAATTCCCGATTGCTCGCGTCCACCGCCTGCTGCGCCTCACGCAGACGCTGGTTGCTTTCCGCCAGCTTCTGCGTATTCGAAAAAATCTCCGTCTCCATCTGCTCGGTGCGCCGCCGGAGAGCGTCGGTGACTTCGCTCTGTTTCCTGCCTTCCTGCTTCAGGCGCACAAACGCGGTCACATCTTCCACGCGGTGCAAGATATAGTCGAGGCTGCCGGCGGCGTCCAGCACGGGGACGTTGACCGGACTCCAGAATCTCTCTTCGAAAGCGCCGCCCTGGCTGGCGGGCCGGCGAATGTCGTACTTCTGGATGGCCATGACGTCCGGCTGTTTCAACTCGATGACGCGTGCGAGGGAACTGCTCAAGTTCCGCTCGCCGGTGGCTTCCGGGTCGCCGGGGTTATCGGGGAAGACGTCAAAGAGATGGCGGCCCAGGATCTCTTCACGGACCGTCATGGTGGCGCGCAGATACGCCTCGCTGACAGCCACGATAAACAGATCGGGCGTTAGGATCAACATGAGTCCGGGAGCGGACTCGAATAAGACACGGAAATCAGGTGTCTTCAGCATCGGGCAGGCCCGCCGATGCCGGTAGCTTGACGACAGTTACCGTTCAAAACAGTATTCCGCTTTCTTATAATAACAGCGGATTTGTTAGCTAACATACCAAATCGGGTCCTAGGTAAGCGTTTGGCCTGTCGATTCGGCCTTCGGAAATCCAGAAAATGCGACAAAATGCGACACTTTTAGCAGAAAAGTGTCGCATCAGCGGGGCCGGCTGCGGCCCAACATTTGCCGTTACGACCTTAGCACGGGATATCTAATAGCTACGTGTGTTGCAGGCATGTGGTGCCGTGTTTTCAGCGGGATGCGGTGGTTCGAATGTTCGTGATCCACGGCGCCCGCGCATTCGACCGGGAGCTGGAGACGACGGTACTGCGATTTCTGCGGCAGGCGGCAAATCGCGTTTTAGCAACAGTTTGGCAGAGTGGATTGCCGGTCGGCATCCTAACGAATACCGGAACCGAGAATTAAATCGCATTCGCGCGACACCTGGTTGCGGTTCAATGGTTCGTTCTCGTCCAAGGGCGGGCAAGTCTTCCACGCTGCCCTAATGTCCCGGACGGCAAGGATGTCTTGCTTCAGATGCAATTCCCGGATACCAATCAGGGCGGCGTAGAGGCGGGAATAATGCATCTTTGCAGCTTCAGACTCCGCGTATGGGCCCCTGATCCACCAGTCCGGTTTTAGCCAGCGGCAAGCCTCGCCTCAGTACTGAGTTTCCTGTTTCAGAAGCGGGCTGAAAGACAGGCTCCGGACTCCGGTTCTTACGAGCGCGTCTATGATGGCAGCGTGCTGCAGCAGCAAGCTCGGTTCAGCCAACAATTCCTGAAGAGATTCTGCACCGGCGGCGCCGCCATCCTGAAGGTGCCTGAGCGCCGAACTGCTCGCCACAGGTTCACTCGATCCCACCAGGGCGGCGAGTTTCTGGGCCCGACTTCCCGGCTCTTTCAGACCAAGGGCCTCATCCAATGACCTGCGAAGCTGAAGAACGGCACTAATCTCTTCCCGTATTTTCGCCTCGGTCCACCCGAAGTCAACCAAGTGTGACGGGCCCGGGTTGATGGTTTGGACAAAGGCATACGCGACGCCATCTTGCAGCCAGACGGCGGAAGTTCGCAGGTCGCCATGCCAATTTGCCGGTTGCCAGCCGTCCGTGCTTACAGGTAAATCCGGCCGTGGATTGAACTCCAGCGGGGCGCCTTGCCTGAGAAAGACGATCACGCGGTCGTTGAGCCGGAGTGGCGGCGCGGCTTCAAAAGGGGGCTTCGAGGAAAACGGGTATGCGGACTCCTCCGCTAACTCACGAAGAGTCGAGGTAACCCCATCGGGAGCTACCAGTCCATCGAGTGTAACGGCTGCGCCCGGTCGCGTGTCGCCCTTAATCGTTTCTGCTATCAGGAAGTTCCCCTTCTGTTGGTTGGGAGCCACTACCAGGATGTCCGTGGCATTCCAACTGCAAAGGCTGAGATCCAGCGACGGCCGGATGCCGGCCGAGAGGCTGAAGCAGCTTAGGGCAGCGAGCGCGTGCAGCTTTGAAAGCATAAGCTAGACCGCGTCAGAGATGCTGGTGAACGAAAAGTCGTGCACCACAATCGGCGGCGCAATCATCCCCTGACCCTCGCCGCCCCGCACACGGACCGGCTTGCCCATGGCCACCGTATTCTTCAACATCTCGACGGGGCTTTGGTTGAAGCGGAAGTTCATCACCGGCGCCGTGATTTTGCCTTGCTCGATAAGGAACAACCCGTCGCGTGTGAGACCGGTTACTTGGGCCGTCTGCTGATTGACCACGCGAATGTACCAGAAGCGAGTCACTAACAATCCACGATCCACCGAGGCGATCAAGTCAGTCAGGCTTTTGTCGCCGCCGTCGAGAACCAAGCGGTTGGGAAACGGAGTCGGCTGCTTGCCGGCTTTGGCGGCATAGTAGCGGTCGTAGAACAGGTTCTTCACCACGCCGTTTTCGATCCATGTGATGGGCTCGGCGGGCAGGCCGGCGCCACCACCACCGCCTCCGCCGCCGAATCCGAAGCCGCCTCCGCCGCCCCAGGGCAGCGACGAATAAAGCTGGTGAAACGGATCGGAGCGCAGCGTGACAAAGTCCGGGAACAGCTTCTCGCCGGCCAGCGTGCCGCCACCTTTCTTACTGAGGAAACTGCGGCCCTCCTCGGCGGCGCGCGCCTGCATGCTGAAGCCCATCATCTGGACTAAGTCGCCGGTAGCGGTGGGTTCGAGAATTACCGTATACTTGCCCGGATCGAGCCGTTTCGGTTCTTTCCAGCGCGCGCACTTGTCGATGGCGGTCCTGCCGACCGCGGCGCCGTCGATGGTTTCGATACGCACGGCCGGCTGGGAAGCCCAGCCGGAGCTGGATCCGGCGGCATCGCGGACGGTGGTGGAAAGATACGCATCGGTCACGCGGCCATAGCCGAAGTTGCCCTGCTTATTGGCGATGGCGCCAGTGTCCGCGGAGCGCTCGAAGAATCCCGCCGACACCAAGTCAGCCGCTTTGGCGCCCTCCATGATGGCGCGTATATGCGGGATCATGACCTGATTGCGGGCGGCGGCTGTGCTCGCCACATAATTCTCCGTGTCTGGATACTTCTGCTTTTCGAGCGGCGGCACACGTTCCGGATTGGGCGGCACGATTTCGGCCAGCGTCTCGGTGCGTTTTACCGCCTCCCGCAGGGAAGCATCGTCGAACTCATCCACGCGCGTAGATCCGCTCTTGCCGTCGCGGACGGAGGTAATCGCTATGGACTGCCCAACCGTGAAACCCGACGTGGTGATCTCGTTTCGCGCGAAGCGGATGAAAGCGTTTTCCGAGCTAGTGACGCTGACGTCGCATTCCGGGAAGGTGGAAAACGAAAGCACTCTCTCGGTGATTTTCTGAGCTTGTTCCCTGGTAAGCATGTTTCAGTCCGTTTGAATGACATTCACCTGGCGGAAGCGCGCGGGCGAACAACCGTGGCTGACGGAATTGATCTGTTCCGGTTCGCCTTTGCCGTCGTTGGGCGCGCCCCACTGCTGCCAGTAACTCGGCCCCGCGATCAGATCGCAGGCCTGCCAAAAGTCCGTGGTGCGCGCCTGGTAGGCCACGCGCGACACCATGCCCTGCTTCTTGCCGTGCTTGATCTCCCAGAAGGCGTCGCCGCCGAACTGGAAGTTGTAACGCTGCTGGTCGATGGAGAAGCTGCCGTCGCCGTCGATCAGGATGCCGTCGTCCACGCTGGAAATCAGGTCGTCGAGATTGGTGCCTTCCTTGCCCGGTTCGAGCCAGACATTGGGCATGCGCTGGAACGGCACGCTGGACCAGTTATCGGCATAGCAGCAGCCGCGCGATTCGTGCTCGCCGATCAGGTGGGCCTGATCGCGGATGGTCTGGTAATGTTTGAAGACGCCTTTTTCGATGATGGGGAACTTGGTGGCTTTCACGCCGTCGTCGTCGAAGCCGGTAGTGGCCAGGCCGCGATCGGTGGTGCGGTCGCCCCAGATGTTCATGAGGTCGCTGCCGACGCGGTAGTTGCCCATCTTCTCGGTGGTGAGGAAGCTGGTGCCCGCGAAATTGGCCTCAAAGCCCATGGCGCGATCGAGCTCGGTGGAGTGGCCGATGCTTTCGTGAATGGTGAGCCACAGATGGCTGGGCATAAGCACCAGGTCCTTTTTGCCGGGCGTGACGGGGGGCGCGTTGAGGTGCTCGATGACCTCTTCGCGGATGCGTTGGGCGTTCTCGACCAGATTCATCAGCGGGACATATTCGTACCCGGCGGTGACCTGCTGCGGCTGGTAGCGGCGCGACTTGGAAAGACCTTTCTTGAAGTCGACGGCCGAGGCATTTACGTTGGCGTAGGTTTGCAGGTTGAGCTGCTGTATGGAAGAGCCGACGGACGATGCGAAATACTTATCCTCGGAGCGGAACGACAGGTTGCAGCCCGCCGAGAAGACGCCTTGCTTCTTCTTTACCTCGGCGGCGGCGGTGCGGATGAGTTCCAGCTTTTCTTCGAGCGGGACGGCGAACGGGTCACGCTCGTGCGGCGTCTGCCAGCGTTCGCGGTAGACCGGCACGGGGGCCAGTTCGACCGGCTTGGCTTTCAGCGCGGCGTTGGCGCGGGCCACCGAGACAGCCTCGCCGATCATGCGGGCGATCTCTTCCTTGTTGACGAACGGTGAAGCGGCAAAGCCCCAGGCCCCATCGGCGATGACGCGCACGCCAAAGCCGAACGAGCCGCCGTCGTTGATGGCGGGCACTTCCAGGGTTTTGCCGGTGCCGCGCTCGGGGTTCAGGCGGACGGTGAGGAATTGCTGGCGGTAGCGGATGATGCGAATGTCCGCGTAGGTAGCTTTCAGCTTCTTGGCCTCGCGCAAGGCCACCGCGCCCAGGTTTTCCAACTCGGGGTTCGGTTTGGTGGACCCTTCGTTGGCGCCGAACAGGCGGGTGGCCAGGGCCGCGGCTGCGCCGGATTGCACAAATGCGCGTCTGGTGAGCATTGGGTGTCCCCTCGATCTGAAATTCTGAGTATACAGCGGCGCCGGGCTATCGCATAGCCTTGGCCATGATTTCGGCCCATTCAATCGGGTCGCCGGTATTTCCGGGCAGCGCGTTGAAGTATTCCCAATCGGCCACACCGCCGAAATCCGCGTATTGCCCAATCAATGTGTTGACGGTTTTTGCCACCGTGGCGATGGGAACGTAGCCACTCCCGTCCGACGGATTGGAGATCATACCGCCGACCACTTTGTCCGCGGGATAGCCGAACTGGATGATCCGGTCGTAATCGGTGGTGGAGGCCAGCGTGGCAAAACCGCTGTAAAACTGGCCGTTGAACCAGGCGATCTTGGAACCTACGGCAGTATACAACTGTCCGTAACCGAAGCCGGATAAGTTGGCGCCGCCCCACAGCGCGGAGGCCACCGGCGATAGGGTGATCTTGAATTGGGAACCGAAATCCGTGTCGAGCTGATTGATCAGCATTTCGGCATTGGCGAGAGTCACGTCCTCTTCGATGTCCAGGTCGATCCCGTTCAGGTTGTATTGCTGCAAGGTTCCCTGGAGGATCGGGTAGAAAGTGTTCCAGTTCGAGAAGAGATCCGCGTAGGAACCCACGGCTGCGCCTCCCAGCATCATGCGCACCGTGACCCCGTAGCTTTGCAGCGTGGCAACTTCCTGCCACATAGTCGTGAACATGGGGTCACTCGGCGGATTATCGTTCAGGTGGATGTAGGGTGCGCCCGTGGAATCATAACCCAGGTGGAACGCGGCCACCATCACGTCCGTGACATAGGGCTTGTTAGTGGCCGGGTTTAAGTTGGTCCAGATAGGCGATAACGAGACATAAGTGCTGCCATCATATTGGGTCTGATAGTAATAGATGACGCGCTTGGCGTTGGCGCCGGCATACGCGGCGGGAATGATCAGGGTGGCCAGGGCCAACAGCGCCGCTAAAGGAGTTTTTCGCATGCGCTACGTTAACTGGGCGCGGTCGGTGGTGTCAAACTCGAAATGGCGGGCTGAAGCCAGGCTGAAGCCCGCCGCAGGCCAAAGCCTGCCCTACGGGTTTCGTTTCAGCCGTGGCCGAAGTGCATGAGCCAACCGATGGCGAAGAGGGAAACGACGAAGCAGCCGAAGACGTAGAGGCCGTAGCGGAGGCGTTCGCGGTCGGTGCGCTTGGTGACGATGCCCATGACGATGGAGGTGAAGAGGGCAAAGAGGAGGGAAGCTTCCAGGTGGGAGAGAGTCATCTTGGGCATCAGCTTTTCCTCTTGGCGGCGATTTCGAAGACGTCCACCATGGCGAGGATGTTGAGGGCGCCGGCGGCGACCAGGAATTTGGTGCCGTAGTCGTGCACCATGCCGGGGACATCCGGTTGGCTATAGCCCAGCCAGACGGTCAGCAGGTACAAGATGCCCGAGGCGAGGTCGCCGATGAAGCCGCCGGTGTTGATCAGAAAGGTGAGCGGATCGCCGGTTTGCGGCTGGAACATGTTGCCGCGCATCATCAGTCCGCAGAGGTACATGAGGGTGATGGAAACCAGGAGGAGGACGGCGCGGCCGTGGCGTTTGAGCAGGAAGTGGCCGCCGCCGGGGACCAGCCAGCCCAACGCGACGGGTCCTAGCCAGGCGTTGAGAGGCGGCATGGGCTCCTTGGGTTGCTTTTGCTTGGATGCCATTTCCTTGATTTTAGCAGGTCGGGTATGGGCCGCGTGAGGTATGCTGAGGGACTGGGCGGTGGGTGGGTATGTCGCGAAAGTGGCTGGTTTTGGCGGGTCTTGGCGGAGTGGCCGGAGTATGGGCCGCCGCGACATTCGAGCCGCTGCGGATGAAGCCGGGCCTGTGGGAGATCAGCCTGACGGTGAAGACCAGCGGCGCGCCGCCGATGCCGCCGGATCTGATTTCGAGACTGACTCCGGAGCAGCGCGTGCGGATGGAGTCGGCGCGGCAATCGGATCACAGGGAGCAGACGACGGTGAAGCAAAGCTGCCTGAGCGCGCAGGAGCTGCAGCAGCCATTGACGATGGGCTTCGGCGACCACGAGAACTGCCGCCAGGAGCTGGTGACGGCTACGGCGACGCGGCAGGAGATCCGGGTGGAGTGCGGCAAGAGTCCGGCGATGGGCGGGGGGACGATTCAGATCGACGCGAAGGACGCGGAAAATGCCAAGGTGACTTCGCAGTGGTCGGGGACGGATAGCGCGCGTACGGTGACGGTGACATCGACGGCGGTTTTGAAGTGGCTGCACGCGGATTGCGGCGCGGCGGTGGCGGCTGCGCCGGCCGCACCGGCGACGGCTGCGCCGCCAGTTAAGCCCGTGCCTCGTCCGGCTCCGGCTGCGGTTACGAGGGCCGCGCCGGCTGCTCCGGCGAGTGACTACTACAAGCTGGGAAAGGCGCAGGCGGAGAAGGGGGATCTGGCGGGGGCGTTGGAGTCGTTCGGGCGGGCGATTCAGGCGCATGCCGGGGACGCCACTATCTACAACGCGCGGGGGTATGTTTATTTGCGCATGGGGAACTACAGGGCCGCAATTGAGGATTTTTCGCAGGCGATCCGGCTGCGGCCGGATTACAAGAACGCCCTGGAGAACAGGGCCGTGGCGCAGAAGAAGATGAACGCAGCGGAGAATTAGTTGGCGGGGCGAACTTCGTTCGCCGGGCAGACCACGAAAAACGATGGTCTGCCCCACGTGACCAAAAAAAAACCGGGCACCCGTGAGGATGCCCGGTGGAGGAGCACCTGCGGATAGCTCGGAGGTTGCGACCCGCAGGGGTGGAGGAGACCGCGACTTATCCCAAAAGACCGCCGTGGCCCAGGCAGCCCACCTCCCAGCCCGAGACACGATAACGAGCCAATAACGGAGGAAGGACCAAGTCTACCACGTTTGCCTTGGCGGAGCGGAAGCAACCGGGGGCGGAAATCATGGGGACGTCGTCCTTGTAGGAGAGCAGCAGGAGGTTGCCCGGCTCGACGGGCGCGAGGAACCGTTCGGTGTGGCCACCGACCTTCTCCATGGCGCGCCCAACCACGTCCTCGGGTCCGGCCGGGGCGGTGGTGGAGGCGATCAGAATGACGGCGGGCTTGGAACGTAACAACTGTTGCAGGCCGCGGGCAACAGAGGCCTCGTCTTCGGTGCAGGACATCAGGAAGGTGGGCGTGACGCCGAAACGCTCGAGGCGCTGGCGCATGATGTTCTCAAACAATTGGCGGGCGCGCTCGCCATTCAGTGGGTCGGTGTAGAGGACACCGACGGTGGGATTGCGCATGGGCCGTGCCTGAAGGATGGGGCCGCGTTCCTTGACGATCTGGACGACGGCGTCCAACTGCTCGCGGGAGACGGCGAAGGGAGCGCTTTTCACGGTGGCGATGCGCTGGCCGGGGGAGGCGAAGGTGAAATTGAGGGTGGTGGCGATGACCACGCTGGCGGCGCAATTGATCTGCTTGAGCAGCTCGTCATCGACCAGGACGCAACACTTTTCGGTAGCCTGCAGATTGGCGCGGCCGCCGGCGGCGAGGCGGATTTCGAAGCTGCCGCAGCCCATCTCGCTGGCCACGGCGCAGACCGCATCGTCTTCGCCGATCTCGCCCTCTTCGAGTTCGGTAACCCAAATGGATTCCAGGCCTTCGGACTCCAAGACCCGAATATCATCGTCGCTGATTATGTGCCCTTTCGCCAGCAGTTTTTTGCCGCCGGGACGAAAGACGGTGCAGCACAGCACCCTGCCATTCGATGATTTCACATCAACCGTTTGGGCTCGCATGACACCTCTCTATACAGTTATAAAGACTTGTTTATCCTGTTTAAGAGTATAATACATCGAACGTTGGATTTCACACCGATTTTACGAATTGACCGCTATTTTGGGAATACCCCTTTGGGGCTATATGGCAGTGCGCAGGAGAGGCAACTGCACGAAGTCCAGGTCCTGCGCGGGGTGGTGTTGCGTTTCTCTACAGTAGGTGGAACGTAACACGCGCAAGACGGGGATTTCATCACAACATTGGAACTTCGGACAGCGCAGGCAGTCTTTCCAGGCTTTGAGCGGCAGTTCGCCGCGCTCGACTTCCTGAAAGCTCATTTTGCTGAAGAATCCGGGCACGTAGGTGAAGGCGAAGACGGCTTCGAGGCCGTAGGTGTTGGCTTCGTCGACCAGGGCTTCGATGAGGCGTCGGCCGATGCCATGAGTTTTGTGCTCTTCGGATACGGCGAGGGAGCGGATCTCACCGATGGAGGGGGTATAGAAGTGCAGTGCGCCGCAGCCGACCATGCGGCCGGCGGCGAGGATGACGGAGAAATCGCGGATGTCTTCGGAGACTTCGAACTCGGTGCGGGGGAGCATGACGCCTTTGGCGGCGTAGCCATTGATGAGATCGAGAATGGGGGCGATATCCTGCATGCCGGCTTTGCGCACGGTGAACTGGCGCAGGCCGGCGTAGTCGGCGGTGCCGTCTTCGGTAAGGGCGCTGATCATGGGATGGAAACCTCTTCGGTGGCCAGGCGGGTGCCTATTTCTTCGCCGGCTAATATACGGGCGAGCACGCGGCCGGTTGAGCCGGCGGCGATGCGCACCTGGGGCACGCCCAGGCGCAGGGCGTTTTGGGCGGCATTCAGTTTGGCCTGCATGCCGCCGGTGGCGACGCCGGTGGCGATGAGAGCTTCGCTGCACGCGGGAGTGAGATGCGGGAGGATGCGGCGGCCGGCATCGAGCACACCTTCGACGTCGGTCAGGAAAATCAACTGGTCCGCGCCAAAGGCGGCGGCGCAGGCGACCGCCATCTGGTCCGCGTTGACATTATATAGGTTGCCTTCGCGATCGCCGGCGACGCACGCGACGACCGGCAGGAATTGGTTTGCGAGGAGCGCGTGCAACAGGGCGGGGTTCGCCTGGGTGACGCGGCCGACGCTGCCGAGGGCGGGGTCCATGGGAACGGCTTCGACCAGGGAGGCGTCGATGCCGGATATGCCCACGGCGCGCGCGCCGGCTTGATTCAGCGCGGAGACCAGTTCGCGGTTGACGCTGCCCGCGAC
>JBEKYC010000070.1:0-36154 GCA_049511415.1 Bryobacteraceae bacterium
CCGGTCTGCAGGACGTAAGCTCAGACCAGCAGAATGGCGGCCTGGACGAGCAGATGAGCTACGATCGTGTCACGGCGGCCCAGCTCGGCCTTACCGTACAGTCGTTGGACTCGGCGTTATACGGCGCATTCGGCCAATCGGAAGTCTCCATCATCTACACGCAGTTGAATCAGTATTACGTGGTCCTGGAAGTCGCTCCCCAATACTGGCAAAGCCCGGAAGGATTAAAAGACATCTACCTTTTGACGTCCAGCGGCCGTAACATTCCGCTGCTCGCGGTGGCCAAGGGCCAAGCCGGCACAACACCACTGGCCATTAACCATACGGGCTTGTTCCCATCGGTCACCGTGTCCTTCAACCTCGCGCCAAACGTGTCTTTGAGCGATGCCACTGCCAGCATTACCCGGATGCAGAAACAGCTCGGCGCGCCTTCCACCCTACAAGGCTTTTTTGCGGGCACGCTGCTGGCCTACCAGCAGTCTCTGGGCACCGAGCCCGTGCTGATTCTGACGGCGCTGCTGGCGGTGTACATCGTTCTCGGTATTTTGTATGAGAGCCTGGTCCATCCCTTGACGATCATCTCCACTTTGCCGTCGGCCAGCGTCGGCGCCATGCTCGCGCTGATGCTCTTTAAGGTGGATCTGAACATTATCTCCATCATTGGTATTGTGCTGCTGATCGGAATTGTAAAGAAGAACGCCATCATGATGATCGATTTCGCTCTGCAGGCAGAGCGCCAGGAAGGGAAAAGCACGACCGACGCGATTTTTGAAGCGTGCATGTTGCGCTTCCGTCCGATCCTGATGACGACGATGGCTGCGCTATTGGGCGCCCTGCCACTGGCGCTGGGGACCGGCACGGGGTATGAACTCCGCCGGCCCCTTGGCATCACGATTGTGGGAGGGCTGCTCCTCAGTCAATTGCTCACGCTCTACACCACGCCGGTCGTTTATCTGGCATTCGACCAGCTACGGCTACGGATGCGGGGAAAGCAGCATGACATCGCTGGCCGTAGCGCCGGATCGGCTCCCAGTGCCGCCGTTTAATGGGAGCCATTATGGAGTGCATAAGATTATGAGTTCTCCACCGAGCAGAGTCACAAGCCGGCCGGTGTGTGCCGCGGCGATCTGCATGTTCCTGCTGAGCGGATGCAATGTGGGGCCCAAGTATGTCCCTCCCTCCGCTCCCGCCCCACCGGTATTCAAGGAGGCCTCGCCCGCGGCTTACAGCGCGGCGCCCCCAGGCACTTGGCAACCCGCGCAGCCTCAGGATGCGGTGCTCAAGGGAAAGTGGTGGGAGATGTTCAACGAACCCGAACTCAACGCCCTAGAAGATCAGTTGAACATCGACAACCAAAACATCGCGCAATACTTCCAGAACTTCATGGCGGCCCGGGCGCAAGTGAGCGTGGCCCGCGCGGGGTACTTTCCCACGGCGACGGTGAATCCTACGTACACCAGGACCTCGGTGGGCACGGCTGCCGGGAGCACGGAAACAGGAACCGGCGGGACGACGGGCGTCTCATCGACCAGCGCTTCGCCGGCCAAAGGACGCACCACCATCACCGATGTTTCCCTTCCGTTCGACGTATCGTGGGAGCCGGACCTATGGGGCCGCATCCGTAACACGGTCCGCGAGTATCAGTACGCGGCCCAGGTGAGTGCCGCAGACCTCGAAAACGAGCGTCTTACGGAGCAGGCCGATCTGGCGGAGTATTTCTTCGAACTCCGCGGGCAGGATGCATTGCAGGATCTGTATAACCGCACCATCGACGCCGACCGGCAGTTGCTCGAGCTTACCCGCGCTCTGTTCGAAACCGGCATCGACAACCAGGAAGCCGTCGCGCAGGCGGAGGTGACTCTCGAAGACGCGGAGGCGGCCGGAATCGGCATCGCCGTGAACCGCGCCTTGTATGAGCATGCGATCGCCACTTTGATTGGCAAGTCCGCTTCCACCTTTTCGATGCCGGTGAAACTCCTGACTACGCCGGTTCCCGCAATCCCTGTGGGTGTCCCTTCGCAGTTGCTCCAACGGCGGCCGGATATCGCGGCGGCAGAACGCACCATGGCCCAGGCGAACGCCCTCATCGGAGTCGAGCAGGCGGCCTACTATCCGACGCTGAGCCTCACGGGAAGCGGCGGGTTGCAGTCATCGGCCATCGCGAAGTTGTTTTCATTGCCCGCGCTTTTCTGGTCGCTCGGCGCTTCGGCCTCCGAGACGATCTTCGACGCCGGCCTGCGCAGAGCTACGGTCGCTCAGTACACCGCCGCCTATCATGCCGACGTCGCCGCCTATAAGCAGACCGTGCTGACGGCGTTTCAACAGGTGGAAGACTACATTGCGACCCTCCGTATTCTTTCGCAGCAGATCGCCCGCCAAGATGCGGCGGTACAGGCTGCGCAAAGATACCTCGACATCGCCACGTCGCGGTACCAGACCGGCCTCGATCCCTACCTCGACGTTCTCATTGCACAGGATACTCTGTTGAGCGATCAGCAAGCCCAGGTTACTTTGCACGTGAGCGAGATAACCGCGGCGGTTCAATTGATCCAAGCCCTTGGAGGTGGATGGGACGTCGCACAGCTCCCCACGCCATCGCAGGTTACGTCAAAACAAACATCGCGTCCCCCAATTTGATGATAAGCTGCACATTCTAAAAATGCCTCGTCGGAGGAATCTGTGGGTCAGTCAGAAGTTCAGGAACTCACGCTACTCGCGCCGCAGCAAAGGCTTTTTCGTGTACTGCGCGGGCACGGACACCATGTGATCCGCCAGCTTGGTCCGACCATTGCGGCGACCTACAAGGCGTATGTACCCGAGGTAGCTGCCCTGATCGGCTTCAAGCGCCTTGATTTCCAATTCATTGTTAGGAGCAATCACCTTGTGCCAGTCCAGCCACAGTCGCCAGCCCTCGGGCATGGTGTCGGATAGTTCGATGGCCATGATCCCGGTTCGCTCCCAGTGCCGGCGCCACCAGGCTGTCGAATGCAGGCACCAGAGGTCCTGGGTCCACCACCCGCGAAGGTGCTCGGGAAGCGGACCCTCGATCTCCCGCACCAGCCCAGCTCCCGCAATTCCAACAGGTCCCCCAGGCTTCACAAACCGAGCCAGGTAGTTCAGGTATAGGTCGTCGGTCCCGTAGTAGTAGAAGGAATCAATAGACACGATGGCATCGAAGAACTCCGCGGCGAATGGCAGCGACCTGGCATCGGCATGGATCGGGAACACGCCATCCTCGACGCCGGCATCCCGGAGTCGCTCGATATTCTCCGAGACGCTGAACCACAGGTCGGTTGCCCAAACTTGCACGCCGAACTCGCGGCGCAGGAAGATCGACGATGTTGCCCGCCCACAGCCAAGGTCCAGCACGCGCATGCCGGGCCGCAAGTCTATCGCTGTCGTGAGCCACTCGGTTAGCCAAAGCGAATTCGCTGCACCGCTAATGCTGGACGTGACCCATTCCGGGTGGTATTTCGAAGAGCGAGGAAAGCGCTCCGAGACGAGTAGTTTGTCTGAGGTCACGTTGCCCCAATTCTCGCATAGTGCACGATTCGGGTGATGTGCCCCGTGGTCACCCGCGACTTGCCGCTAGCGTTTACGATCGTGCGGTTCCCGGCGCGGTCGACGTCTCGTAGCGCTTCACGCTCGCGTTTTCTCCACGTAGCAGACATGGACGAGAATCTCGTCGCCGGAACCGGTAGCGTTCGCAGCCGGCGCCCGGCCTAGCCGTTCTTCCCATTCGAACCACTCGTGGCCGTCAGTATCCGTCGTCAGTTGCCGTACGGGCACGGTGTGCCGTGGCCCGTGTAATCGAATCTACAAACGCCGCGGCGCCGCGCTCGCCTGGTTCACTCGCTCCAGCTGCGCCAGTCTTGAAACGATGGATCTCATTGCTCCCGCCAAGGCACCGCCGCAAGCTTTGGCACTTCAAAGACCTGCCCCGTTCTGGTGCTCGTGTCGATAATCGGAAAGTCTGGATGAACGCTTCGCTGAGAACCCTGTTTGTAAGCGTGCGCGTACAGCGGCAGTTCGCCAGCGTCGCCTGTTGGCTCACGACGCTAAATATCAATCGCATATTTTGCGAGCGATCCCGTTGCAGCGGCGCCAGTTGCTTCTCCAGGCTACGAATGCGGCGTTCCATCATCCGCATCGTTCCTGCTCCCCTTGACCTCGCGCTTGCGTTGGACGGCGCCGCGGATGATCTAGGCGAGCGACCCCCTGGAACCCGGTCGGCCCGCGCGTCCGGCGGAGGCGTGCGGTAGGTATCGGCCGGTTCTGCAAGCGTGCGCATTTGGTCTCCGTGCGCTAGCCGGCGTCAAATATGTTGGCTACCACGGAACGACACCCATGGTCTCGGTGAAACTGCCGGTAGGTCCGTTGTCGGAGAGCAGCGCGAGCCTGATGGTTTCCGCGGCGCCTTCCGGAATGGTCTGCGTCCCACGATGGAAATTGAGATCGGTGGCCGTATAGCCGGGCGCGGAGGCGTTCACCTTAATGGCCGTATCGCGGAGCTGATGGGCGAGGTGCACGGTGAACATGTTGAGCGCGGCTTTGGAGGCGCAGTAACCGAAATAACTGGATGCCGCTGCCGCGAATGGCGCGTCGGTATTCTTGGTGAGAGAGCCGAGGCCGCTGGACACATTGACGATGCGCGCCGACGGCGATTTACGCAGCAGCGGGAGCATCGCCTGCGTGACGGCCACCGAGCCGATCAAGTTAACCCGCAAGACTTGCTCGATGGCGTCGAGCGTGGCCGATGTGGCTGAACCGTCACCTGCGGCAGCCATGCCCGCGTTGTTTACCAGAACATCGAGTCGGCCGTAATCCGTCGCGATCGCCTCGGCCGCCGCACCTACGGTCGGCAAGTCGATCAGGTCGATGTGGAGGTAGCGGACATCCAGCCCTTCGACCGCCAGTTTCGCGGCAGCGGCTTCGCCGAGTGCGGGGTTACGTGCGCCGAGCAGCACGGTACAGCCTCGGGCAGCAAGTTGGCGGGCGACTTCGAAGCCAATGCCCTTGTTCGCGCCGGTCACGAGCGCGATTTTGTTTGAAGAGTTTTGCATGTCTTATTGGAGTGCCGTTTTCGTTATGAAGATTCCGGGACGCGGAGTTTTCCGAATGGCCGAGTTAGCGTCAAATCGCCACTCGTTACACCAGGATGCGAATGGTGAGGACTTCTCGCCAGTTATCGCGTTTGAGCGAGTAAAGAACGCGCCGCCGCAGCGGACTCAATTCTTGGAATCGACGGGTGATCGAAATCGCTGCCGTAGACCATTCCGGCCTCTCCGTGACTCTCCGCGAACCGGTGTACGCCTCCACGGCGAATGCAGCCACTGTGTCAAAGGGCCGGGCGTCGGAAAGACCCACCCTGCGGCGCGAACTCGCGGCGGCGCGCGTGTGATTCTTGCACATGGGTCCGGGCCGGCGCCGGCCATTTCGATGGGCGGTCCTTCACGGTCGCGTCTACGTGCCCGCCGCAAGGCATCTGAGCATCACGCGCACGGTCACCCCTGCTCCAGGCTCATCGTGCTTAAGAGACAAGATTTGAGCCTGCCCCGCGTGGACCCCATGCTACATTGATGAATGGTTCCCTCAAACCTTGGTGAACTGCTCCGTTATATCAATCTGAAGCTGGTGGCGCTTGGACAGCCTGCCAGCCATAGCACAGCGGATCCCTACTTCCTGGAAATCGCCGGACCCTTGCTGCGCAACTACTATCAGAAGGACCAGTTGCTTGGTGAACGGCTGTGCCCGGCCGATAGCCGCATTCAGCAGTTCCTGCAGGAGTTTCTGATCGACGTCGCGCCTGGCGGCGCGGCCCGCCTGCCTTCCAATACCTTCGCACTCGACCGGCCCGGGCTGGCGCGCGTGATGTCACTGCCGCCCAGCGCGGATGAGTTCGCGTCACCGTACTTGCACTCCTATCGCACCGCGCAGGGAGTTCTCCACAACCCGAGAAGCGACCGCCGGACCACCACCGGTATATTCCATATTGTCGAAGGCGGCCTGCCGATACCCGCGGACAAGGTGGCCGTGCCCAAGCCGGCCTTTGCCAGACTGCTGGCCGAGGCCCTCCATCCGCCGCCTGAGATGGCGGCTCTTCCATTCACTGCCGACCAGGATGACCATGCCCGCCTGTTTGTGTCGCTGTTGCTCAGGCCCTTGGTTTGCCCGGCCACCGGAACGGACCCGGCTAAGACCATGGAGATTCGTTTCTTCGCACCCGGTAACCTGGTCAGCAATCTGGATTTCGTGGAGATGATCTTCGGTAACGGCGGGGACCCTTACCTGCCGGAGAACGACGCCGCGCTGGACGTGCTGCACTGGACTGGACACACCGGTTGCGTGATACTGGCGCCCCACATTGTAGGCATGCGGAAGAAAGAGCTAGGGCTTCCGCATTTCGACCAGGCCACCGAGCGCCAGCGGCGCGACAGCATGTGCTGGCGAGAGGCAGGCGAGGTTTACAACCATGGCGGCCCTTTCAAACTTGTCTGCCGGGACCGGCACGGCGTCATCGTTACCCTGATCGCCGACAACTACTACGGCTATTGCAAGAAAGAGGTGAAGAGCCAGATCAGCTTCGCCGCCAACCTTTTCGGATTGTGCGAGGAAGAACACGCCGGCGGCGCCATCGCTTATCCGGCTTACGTGCTGGGCCAGGATTTCCATGCGGACCGGTCCCGTTCCATCAAGACCAAACGATTCGATGATGCCATGCGGCTGCTGGCCGACCGCGTGGAGCGCAGGCCGGAAGGTTATGCGGTGGACCGCAATTACCCGAACATCTTCTACGTCCCGGAAACTGCGGAGTTCCACCTGGGACGCGGCTGGGTGAACTGGCCGCTCGAAACTGGATCAGGCGGGTTGACGCTTCTTCCGGAGAGGATCTATATCGGCCCCTCCGGCTACCAGGTGCGGCTCGAGAAACAGCACGGAACAAGCTCGTGGCGGCTGGTGGGATCGGTGGCGCACGGCACTCTCTGTCACAAACCATGCACGGTCTCCGGCGGCGGCAAGTCGGAGATCTCCAAATCCATCTCCAACGTTGTGTTACAGGGTCCGGTGTTCGTCCGTGATTACTATCACGACATGGACCAGGTGGCCGAAATCCTGGCCCGGAATTACTCGCGAATCTACAAGCACCCCGATGAACGGGCGGCCCGCCCTATTCTGAGCCCGGACCGGTCACTCGGGTCGGTCATCAAGCTGCTGACGGCTTCGCCCGACTATATCGACGAATACAACGAGTGGCTGCGTAACCTGCCGCAAACCATCCGGCAGCTCGTGTTCACGGTGAAACGATATTACCGGCCGGAATGGGGCGAGAACTGGCGCGAGCATTTCACAGTCGATCGGATCAACGGGTTTCTCGGGCATGAATTGAAATTCGACACTCAGAAACTGGTCGGAAATTATCTGCGCGTCGGTTTCGATCCGCAAGGTTCCTGGAGGATTTACAAGCTGCGGCCCGATTTCCATCCGGCCGAAAAGGTGCAGGTGGAGGACGATATTACCGCGTCGGTAGTGGTGCCGCGGCATACCCTGCGAGATTTCGATTCCAAGTATCCCAACCGCAGCGCCAAGCTGGTGGAGAATTGTGAGGCGTTTTTGTTCCAGCGTCCGGACGACGCCATACACCCTGGCTTCGACGCCCAGGCGGAGGCCGACATCGCGACGCCGGGAACGTTTCTATCGAATTTCGAACCGCTGACCGTGCCGCAGGCGAAGGCTCTTTCGGATCATGTCGTCGAGTTCGATCGGTACACCGAACCGATGAAGGTCCTGCTGGGCGATTTTGCGACTGGCGCGAAAGGGAGCTACGCCGTGTCGTCGGCGCATCCGCGGCTGGTGGACGGCCGGCCCTCGAAAAATCCGCGCTATCTGCAAAAGCGTCTCGATCTTATAGAACCCCTGGGACCCTATCTGGCTGAAGTGTGCGCGCGGCTGGACCGCGGAATTCCGGCGGACCAACCCGTGCGCTTCCCGGTGAATGCAGTGCTGGCGGGGCGCCGCGGCAATCCCGCGGACCCGAAGATCGGCCTGCCGCCGCTGGCCGTCTATAACCCGATTCACTATCAGGAACTGCCGGAGCTGTTCATGGATTTCATCTGCAGCCTTACCGGCAAGTCGCCGTCTACCACGGGATTCGGTAGCGAGGGAGCACTCACCAAAGGTCCGTTCAATTCGGTATCGCCGGTAGTGGATCTGAACAATGCGCTGGTGGCGGCGGTGCTGACGGAGTCTGCCGGCTTCACCACTGCCGCCGGATACGTCGGTCCGCACTACCGGGTGGATCACGATATCAGCATGCTGGCGCCGGAGGTGTGGTGCCGCGTGCGCGTGCCCGAACGGGATCCGCGGTTCCTGATCGAAAACGGCTTTTTGGAGAAGATCGCCGACTTCGAGTGGCAGGGTCGCACGGTGCGGGCGAGCCGTCTGGGTTACCGTATTACCGCTTTATTCGCGGAACGTTTCCTGGGGCGGATCTTTGAAACCCCCGACGCCGTTTTCCCCGAAGAGATGCTGCGGCCGGAGACGCAGGACATGGATGCGTTCGCCGCCGGCGTGGACGCCATCGTGGAGGCGCAGAAGCGCGTCGCGGAGAACTACTTTTACGATGGAAGTGTAGACGCGGCCTGCCCGCCGCTGCAAGCCATCCTCCACATTATGGCGCACGGCCAGTGGGAAGGATGTGGCGTTGAAGACCCGCGAGTTCGCGCCATGTTTACCCGCGAATCCGTGCTGGCAAGCGATTGGTATAAAGAACGTCTGCGCGCCAAACAGGAGCGCGACATTGCCCTGTGGCGCCGCCATATCGCCGCATTGTCTGCCTTTGTCTCGGGTCCTGGATCGCCACAGTTTGACGTGCGCGGCCGGCTGGCCGAAGCCCATGCACAGATGGCTCGCGTCAGCTCGGTCGCCTACCTGGCGGAATTGGTGGGCACTATAGGGGCCGATCCATTCACCGACCAGCCTGGGTAACGTCCACCTTTGCAGACGAAAGAGCCGGCCAAAACTACATGAGATTTTTGAAGACGAGCAAGGCCGCGTTTGGGTAGGGCTGCATTTCGCGGGTTTGGCCACGCCCTCCGCCACATCCCGAGCGCCGCCGAGTTTGCGCCCAGGGTCGCCGGGCGCTATGCTCCCCTTCTACTGGTCATGAAAATCCTGATTCTGCTTTGCGCGATCTCTTTCCTGGCGTCCGCCCAAGCGCCAGTGCCCCTGGAGGCCACTCGCGGGAAGACCGTCATGCTGTTCACCCCCCACCCGGACGACGACACTTTCTGCTGCGCCGGTACACTTTACAAACTGGCCCGAAACCAGAACACCATCCGCATTGTCATCTACACTAACGACGACAAAGGTTCCTACGATCCCGAGATGACCAGCGAACGCTTGGCCCGTATCCGCACCCACGAGGAAGAGGAAGCGTGCCGCATTATCGGTATTTCCAAGGAGAGCATCGTCTGGCTGCAGTATCACGACGGCATGTTGGAGTACGCCAACCCGCGCGATCTGGTGGAGCAGGTGACCGGGCTAATCCGCAAATACCGGCCCGACATTGTGCTTAGCGTGGACCCCGGCTCTGAGCATGTCCGCTGGCACAAGACCGACCATCGGATGGCGGCCAACAATACTATCGACGCCATACGCGCGGCCGATTGGCCTCTGTATTTCCCCAACCAGCGGCTGCACGAAGGACTGGAGCCGTGGCACGTGCCCGAGGAATACTATTACTACGCGGGTAACGACGCCAATTACTTCGTGAACATTGATGATGTAGCTGAAATCAAGCTGAATGCGGCGGCGGCCCACGTGAGCCAATTTCCACCGGCGATCTCGCACTACCGTCCCGATTGGGACCCCGCTGCGCTTGAGACGTTGAAAGCCGACTTACGGCAAACGGGCAAAAAGGACAACCATTACGTCGAGTCGTTTCGGAGGGCGACGGGTTTCAACGAAGAGTAACCTTCGCGCTTGCGGACCGGCAGCGGCCGCGCGCTCTGGTTACGGCCATTTTCCCCGCATCCCGGCGCTCGGGTCGCCGTCTTGCGCGAAAAACGCGATTTTCAAAGCTGTGTCACTGTTCACGTCCATTGGATGAAACAGGCGGTACGCAGATAACACCTTGGTTGACCGGCCCGTTCACATAAACCGGTGCATTTGTGGCCAGCCAGAGACCAACGGCCGTCGTGGTGTTTGGCACGGTCTCGGGCACGACAGCCGGCGTATCGCGAGGATACGGGTCCTCATAATTGTCGACCGACCATTGTGAAGGGATTGCCAAATACTGAGTCAGTAGGCTGACAAACGTCTGCGTGTCCGTACTGAAAGTATTGTTGGTGAATTGACGGAAAGTATCCGGCTGGCCTTCGGAGTTGGTGGGCCAGGGGTAAGGAGAAAGCAACATGGTAGTGCGCAAATGGTGTTCATTGCCCCATTGGATGGCCTGCACAATGAACTTCTGGTAACCAGGGCCGCTTCCACCAGTCAGAAAGAAGTTGGGCGGAACATCGAACGCGATGGCTTTGCCATAGAGCGCCTCACCGCGCTCGAGCGCGTAGTAGGGGTTGGTAGCAAAGACGTGATCTCCCAGTTTTGGTTCATTCGAATCATTCGGGCCCACGATCGGAGCGACGGTTTCGATACCAGCACTCCGGGCCGCGTCCACGTACTCCCCCCAAACCCGCAGGTCCTCCTCCAATTGTCCCGGAGGGGCGGCATCCGACGGTGTGTCCACATTAGCTTCCGAAGGATGTAGACCGTTTTGTATGTAGACGGCCTGATAGTAACCGTAGCTCGGCGGAAGCGTGAAGTAATTCCAGCCGACCTGCCCAAGTTCAGCTTGGCCGGGTCCGGTTCCGGCGAACACGCTCTCGATGTTTTGAATGATGGCCGGTGGCTGTTCGGCTGCGGCAACGGCAGTGGCATGCTGGTAGAGACCCACATGGCCGGTTTGGAGAAGCTCGGTGAACTGGTCGCCGTTTTGGAGGCCATCAAAACCACCCGTCCCGCCGACGAAAATGTATATACCCAGATTCGCGCAGGCGGCGCTTCCTTCCAAGTCAGCGGCTCGGTTGCCCTGCGACGCGGCATAGGCGCCCGGGATCGCCACGGCGATAGCCGCAACCAACGCCAAATGCCAGTAAGAATGCTGAACAGAAGTTTTGGGCATGATTTTCCCTCCCCATGCTACGATCTCAAACCCCGCATGACGGTGAATGTTGTAAGCCACAAGCGAGCACACGCGCTAATCCGCCTCCGCCCAGGATTGCAGTCGGCCATCGGGAAGTTGATCCGAAACGGGTTCTGAGAGATCACTCAACCGTGGGCGTGCTCCCCAACACGCCAGACTCGGCAAGCTCTCATAGCCCGGCCCGCGCCTTCCCTTGAGCACCCCCGAAGTCCTCCGAAACGTGAATTTCCTGGTACCCCTTTCACCTGTGCCCTTTTGTGCCCTGGACGTTCCACCCATCGACTATTTCGTCAGCCTGAACGGAGAACGCGGCGGACCGATGATAGAATAGTGACCCGGAGGACAGATCGCACATGCCCCAGAAAATCGACCCGTTGAACAAGAAGAATTATACGGCCGTCACCGCGGCTTTATGCGTCTCGGACGTTAAGGCGGCCGCGGCGTTTTATCAGAAGGCTTTCGGATTCGAGAAGCGCGGCATGATGAACGGACCGGACGGCAAGCCGGTACACGCCGAACTGGCGATACGCGGCACGGTCCTGATGCTGGGTCCGGAGATGCCGCAGATGGGTGCGCGCAGCGCGAAGAGCCTGGGAGCTTCGCCCACGACTCTATACCTGCTCGTGGATAATGTCGATAAAGTCTTTGCGAAGGCGGTAAAGCTCGGCGCCACTCCGCAAGGGCTGGTGGCGGACATGTTTTGGGGCGACCGATGCGGACGCCTGGTCGATCCGGAGGGTTATTCGTGGTATGTGGCGACGCACATCGCCAACCCGACGCCGGCGGAGATGAAGAAGCAGATGATCGAGGACATGAAGAAGTGGCAGGCGCAAGCGGCGCAGGGGCAGCCTGACGCTGCAGCCGGCCAATGACCGGCGCCTTACGGATTTTTCGAGGAAGTTCTCGACGAACATCACGTCGCTGCCGGATGACTCGCGCTGGGGGAGGGATATCCGAGCCTGCGAGCGGTCGGTAGTGAAGGGATTGATAACGGCCTCACTGTCAGCTTCCCTGAACGCGAACGGGAACATCGTCGTGCGCGTGTGGACCATTGGAGTTTGAGGCTGCCCTTCCTTGCGTGAAAAACGCGATTTTTCAGTACCCCTTTACCCTGTGCCCTTTTGTGCCCTTGACGCGCGCTACGCGACCTTGGCATCCGGCCGCCGGTCGAGACATAGCACCCGCCGGTTCCTTTAGGGAATCATGGCGGATTGAATTAGTACATTAAAGCGCTCCTGAAATGCGGGCAGTTGCGCCTCGGGAACCCGGCCGTCGAAATACACATGGGTTTTCCCTGAGTAAACCCAAGTGTGATACTCGGCCTTTCTCTGGCCGACGTTTACGTAGTCGGCGACCACGCTTATACCTTGATTCGTGCCAACTGTAAGATGCTGCACGCTGTCAGACCGAAGTCTATAGTCTTGAAAGCTATTGCGCTGCAGAAGCTTGACATCGAGCCGCCGCTCAAGCAGGCCGGGGATATCTCCAGGCTCGTTATGCTGCGTCTTCATCCAAACGGTGGCAAACGCCCCGGTCTCGGAGTCCCTCAGCAGGACGCTGTGACCACCGAAGTCGGCGTGCCCTTCGCTCACGAAAGCCCAGCCGGCCGGCAAGGTGAATTCGACACCGGTGCGGTTGTGATGATAGACGCCGTTTTCGAGAGTGCTCTGGCGGATGTTCGCTTGAGTTTGAGCGCTTAGGGGGATAGCAGATCCAACCAGCAGAGGCAAAGTGGCAGAGGCGATGAGTAGTCGAACCATGGCTTCTCTTATTGGTCACGATTATAGCGTGATTCTGGCCCAAGACGACCGGGTGGCGAGTACCGCCGAATGACGGCCTTCGTGATGACGCGGCCGCCGTCACGGTGACGCTCGGTCCGAACCGTCCGCTGGTGAACACGGCTTCGAACGGCGCGCGGCTTTCTGGCCTGACTCGGATTCTTCCGAAATCACTCGCCGAGTCCACCAGACCATTGATGATGAATAACCAGGCGAACCGCGCTGCGGAACGCTGCCAACCCCGGCAGGCGCCGCATCCCAGCGCCCATCCATTGTGCACTCCGCCACATTCCGGCGCGTCGCTCCGTGATACGCCTATTTGTCCAGGATCGCGTCTGTCAGCGCGGATTTCGTGCAACATGAACTTGGGTTTAAGCCCCATAGTCGCGCAGTTCCGGTGCCGGGGGGCGGCTCATCGCAGCAGATTCAGGCCGTGGATCGCCGGATCGGGCGATTCGTCGTACTGCAGGCGGATTTCCCGCCAGGCTTGCCGCCGTGCGCCGCGGCTCCGCCAGAAACCCGCCAGCAGCACGATCGCCACACCCATGAAGAGGATCGGGTTGTATAGGCAGGCGAGCAGGATGGCGTTGGCCAGCGGCAGTATCAGGGCCAGCAGGCCGAATAATCGCAGCGCCACCATCCACATGGGTTGCTTTCCCGGCAGGTAGGAACATGTGAAGGGGAGTTTTTCCCAGGACGCGAAGATCGCTTCGTAACAACACAAGCCAAACAACCCGCACAGCACCGATTCGCTAACCGCTCGCCAGCCGAGCAGCCGGACTTCCAGCGGAAACGGGACCGCGAGCAGCGCCAGCGCACCGAAAAAAAGCACGAAGCGGTCGACAGCCAGCAGCCATGGCAGGCGTCCTTCGCCTTCGGTGATGCGGAACTGCCAATTGGCGCGAAGCTCTACCGGGACCGAAAAGAGATGCCGCAGCCCAGCCAGGAGGAACATGACCAACGTAACGTGCGCGTAGACGAAACGCGCCGCCACCAACCGGGCCGGGTCTACCAGATTCAACATGCCGATTATCCCGCTCAGCAGGACCGCCAGCCCAAAGCCGCTGTAACCCATCAGGATCATGCGATGAGGACCGTTGCTGGCGAATCCTTTCGCCAGGAAGACGACTACTGCCTGCTGGCGCGGGTCGGGGAGCAGCCAGTCGAGGATGGCGCCGCGCCAGTGCCGCTCTTTCCTTACGGTGCTCAATCCTTCCATGGTCAGCGCGCGATGCCGCCGGTAACTCACGGTGTAGGCGGCCAGCACCAGGATCACCGCGGCCGCCAATCCCAAGAGCGCTTCGCGGGCCAGCGTGTGCATCTCGGGAGCGAGATCGCCCGACAACGCCTGGCAAAGCCCCAGGAACCAGACCGGCGGCAGCCACGTGGCGAGATTCGGACGGAGCACCGCGTTGGCAAGGGGTGGCCCGATGGAGAAACTCAGGACGAGCAGCGCCAGCGAGCCACCGCCAGGAGTCCCTGAGCGGTACCGGCGATTCGCGCAAATCGGGCCGGCCGCACGAGATTCAGCAGGATTCCCTGGACGGCCACCAGCCCGAAGAGGGTGAAATAGCAGGCCGCCACCAACGCTGTGCCGGTGGCGGCCACGCGCCCCCCGAGCGATGCTGCGAGCGCCCATCGGCCCCCCGACAGCGCCGGAAATCCGAGGCTGGGCAGAAGACTCAGCACTACCACGGCAGCAGTCGCGACCGTAATCACGGCGAGTAATTTCGCCGCGAAAAGCTGGCGGGCTCGCACCGGCAGCCAGCCGATCGCGCGGTAGTCACCGAGCCCCGGAAATAGCGACTGCCATTCGATGGACGTCAACAGTCCGATAGCCGACATCAGCATAACGATGAGCCAGAGTTCGTCGGCACGGAGTGCCTGACGGTACGGACCTGGCAGCGTCAGGGCGGAGAGGTGGGTGTTCTTGTCTTTGAGCGGCCCGGTAAAGAAGGGAAACCAGATGAGAAACATGGAACTCGACGCGATCAGCGCCGCCGCGGTCTGCCCGGGCGAGGTGACCAGATCGCTATCGAAGAAGCGGAGGAGGAAATGGCGCAGGAGTTCGAGGGTGGGCGAGTGGGTTTCGGAGAGCCAGTCCTGCATGCCGGTTACTCCTCGCGCAGCGCCACCATCGGGTCGATACGCATCGACTGGAGCGCCGGCACATAACACGCCGCGAGCGCCAGGCAGGCCAGCAGGATGGGCGCGCCGAACAGCACCAGCGGGTCCGACGCGCTGCCCGCGGTTACTTTACCGACGCTCGCGTTCATGAAAGCCAGTGCCCGCGATCCGGTCCACGCCCCGGCCATCCCCAAGGCGGTTCCCACCGTGACCAGCAGCAGTCCCTCGCGCATCACTAGCCCGAGCACGTTGCCGCGCCGCGCACCCAGCGCCACGCGAATACCGATCTCGCGGGTTCGCTGCGCCACCGAATAAGCCGTCATGCCCGCGAGCCCGACCGCGGAAAGGATCAACCCGAAAATGCCGATCGCGCGATACGTCCACGACGCCGACCGCAGCGGCGCCATAAACTGATCGACCTGGTCGTCCATGGAGCGCATGTGGAAAGGCTTGATGCCGGCCCCGAGAGCGGCGATTTCGCGGCGCACCGCCTCGAGGCCGTCCGAACCAGGCTCGGCGCGAACCATGAGTGTGATGCCTTGGGCGGGCGGCGTAGCGTAATCCGCACGCCGGAGCGGAAAGTAGACTACCGGATGCGGCTTTTGGGCAATCAGGTCTTCGGCCACGTCGCCGGCCACGCCCACTACTACGAACGTGCGCCCGCGGCTTCCGGGAACGCCCTGGCGATAATCGAAGCTGCCCGGCAGCACTCCGTCGACGGCGATCCGGTCGCTGCCGATCTCGATCTGCTGGCCCAACAAAGAACTTCCCCGGGCGAATTCGCGCACCAATTCCTGGCTGACGATCACCGCGGGCGTCTGGTTGACTTCGTCTTCCCGGCGGAAGCCGTGGCCCTGGAGAATCGCAATCCCGGCGGTGTCGAAATAATCTTTGCCGACGACGTGACGGTTCGCGGAGACCACCTCGCGTGCGCCCGGGCCGGGTATGGAAACGCCCATCCGCGGGCTGCCGATCGAGACCGGCACGGTTTCCGTGAGGCAGGCCGCGCCGATCGAACGGAGACCCTGGACGCGATCCAGCAGTTTGTCGAAGAATGCCGCCGTCTGGCCCGGAGTGTAGCCGTCGCGAACCGGGTCGAGCGAGACCAGGTAGAGGTTGCTCGGATGGAAGCCCTGCTGAATCCCCAAGGTGGTCTGAATGCCCACCGACAGCAGCCCCAGGATCACAAGCAAGGTAAGCGAGCCGGCGAATTGCGCGACCATCAGCACATTGCGCACTCTCCAGCGGCGCGCGGGGCGAATGCCGGAAGCGAGGTCGACTTTGGCCGCCTGCCAGGCTGGCACGAGGCCGAAGACCAGGGCCGTGAAACCGGTGAACGCGACGGCGCCAAGCAGCACGCGCCAGTCCGGGGAGAAATCGAACGTGACGGGAATGAGCAGTGGCATTTTCACTCCCCCCAGCATGTGCACCAACCAGATCGAGAGCAGAATCCCAGGCACGGCCGCGCCCAGGGCTACCAGCATGCTCTCGGTGAGGAGTTGGCGTACGATGCGGGCGCGGCTGGCGCCCAGTGCGAGACGCACGGCAATCTCCTTGCGCCGTCCTGCCGCTCGCGCGAGCATCATATTGGCCACGTTGGCGCAGGCGATGAGCATCACCAGGGCCGACATGAGAATGAAAAACGACGTGAAGAAGGGCAGATCCTGCCGGCGGAGCGGGATGAGCTTGCCGCCATCCACGAGCGTTACGCGGCGGCCCGGTTTGTCGCGATCCGGGTCGCCCGAATCGCGTTCGATCTGCCGCGCGGTAGCGTCGAGAGCGGCTTCCGCGGCGCCCACGGTGACGCCTGCCTTCAGGCGGCCCTCGATGCGAAAGATGGCGCGGTCCCGGCGCTCCAGCGTGTTGCCGGCAAGTTCCGGGGCGACCTGGCCGCCGGCTGAAAGCGGCGACCAGAGATCGGCCGCGAACAGCACCGGCGATGCGCCCAGGAATTCCTTGGGGCCCACCGCGACGATGGTGGCCGGCTGACCATTCACCCGCAGGGTGCGGCCGATGGCTGCGGGATCGGAAGCCAGCCGCTCTTTCCAGAAGCGATCGCTCACCACCACCGGGACCGTTCCGCCGGACTGATCGTCCTCCGGGAAGCGGCCGATCGCCGGATGCACGCCCAGGGTGGCGAAGTAAGAGGGCGTTACGAGCTGGCCCCATTCGCGCGCGGCGTGCTCGCCCAGCGTGACTGCGAACGGCACCGCAGCGATGTAGGCCAGGGTGAAAGAAAACAGGTCGTCGCGGATGCGATAGCGGCGGTAATCCGGGAAAGAACAGGCAGTTGCAGAGCGACTAACTGCCGCGGGGCTTCGACCGCGGGAATGTCGCGCAGCGACATGCCGTTCATTTCGCTAAACGCACAGGTCACGATGCAGATGCCAAGCGCCAGCGAGACGAGCGCCACGGCGGTGAATCCGGGTGAACTAATTAGGCGGCGAAAGGCGTAACGGATGTCCGTGACGCACTCGGCGGCGTACTCGAGCGGTACATGCACGGCGAGATTGAACAGCAGGCGGGCCAGTCCGAACGCGCCGTAGCGGCGCCAGATGGGCTCGATGGCGTCCTCGCCGGTCTCGAGCAGTTCGGGGCCATAGGCGTTCTGAAACTCCTGCGGAAAGGCGTTGGCCAGGCCCCGATAGGCGCGCAGACCGGCAGCCACCGGCGGCGCCGGAAGGCTTGCCGATGGCGCGGAGCTCATGGCCTCCATGATGCGATTGGCCACCACTTCGCCATCGTCCACCTGGGCCAATTGTGCGAAGACACCTTCGAGCGAAGGCTGTTGCATCAGCCCGCGGAGGCGCTCGATTGAGTCGTACGCCACCACTTCGCCCTTTCGCAGGATCAGAACCTGGGAGCAGACTTTTTCCACCACTTCGAGCACATGCGAACTGTAGAGCACGATCTTGCCGCGGCCGGCGAGCGAAGCGAGCAGCGTGCGCAGCATCAGCGCGGAGGTCACGTCGAGGCCGGAGAAAGGCTCGTCGAGAATCAGGATGTCGGGATCGTGCAACAGGGCGGCGGAGAGCAGGATTTTCTGGCGCATGCCCTTGGAGTACGAAGAGAGCGGCGCGTGGCGGTCGTTCCACAGGCTGAAAGCGCTCAGGAATTCGTCCATTTTGGGTTCCAGCACGCGGCGCGGCATGCCGCGCAGGCGTCCGCAGAGCTGCAGATACTCGCGGCCGGTGAGGTGCGGGTAGAGATGCGCCTCCTCGGGCACGTAGCCGATGCGCCGCTGGAACGCCGTGAAGTCCTCGCGGACGCTGCGGCCCTGGTAGAAGATCTGGCCTTCGGAGGGGTCGATAAGGCCGGTGAGCATCTTCACGGTGGTGCTTTTCCCGGCGCCGTTGGGACCCAGGTAGCCCAGGATTTCGCCCGGGCGGATGGTGAAACTGACGCCGCGGACGGCGGCGGTATGTTCGTAATACTTGGTGAGCGAGCGTGCTTCGAGCATCAGGACGCCGCCGGCAGCGGTTTGACGCCGCGCTTGCTGCGGATGACCGAAACGAGTTCCTCCAGCCGTTGGCATTCGGCGTTCAGGACGCGGCGGCCGAGCTTGGTGAGCCCGTAATAGCGGCGGCGGGCGTCATCCTGGTCGGGCGCCGGCCGGGAGCCGGACTCTTCGATGAGTTCGTCTTCCAGAAGGCGCTTCAGGGTGCCGTAGAGGGTCGCGGGCCAGAGGTGGACTTTGCCATCGGTGCGGAGGAGGACTTCCTGCATGATGCCGTAGCCGTGCTGGTCGTCGTCGGCCAGGGAGAGGAGGACGTGGAACCAGTGCGGCTTGAGGGGCAGAAAGGCATCGGCATCGGGCGGCCTTTTCATTCGGTACCGATCAATATATATATGATTGCAGAAGATGTCAACGGCTCGATCTTCTCTTTAGGAAGCTGCGGTTTATTGCCTTGCGCCAGTCTCGTCTGGGATCCCCTGTGCAGCGACCGCTCGCCGGCCGTCGCCACGCCGCTCTCGCCGAGGATGTCGCGCGTGCGCGCGTGGTCTGGGAACATCGGATTCCAGATGCGCTCCCCTCGGCGATCTGTCCACCCAAACCCATCTGGACATAACCGGCGGCACCGCTACCTCTTCGGCCCTCGCTGATCTCAGGGCTGCTAACCTCAACGCTTGGGCGGCGTGATGAACGGTAACCCGCCTCCCGGGAAAATAACCCCAACCCCCACAACCAATTCCCCCAATCGGCCCAACCCACCTGTCCAACCCCATGCTCCTCTGAAATCGAGGAGCCCAATGTCCGAAAATCGCACCCTGACCCAAGCCCAGCACCATGTCATCGCCCTGCTGTCCACCGGCCTCGCCGTGGCAGCCGTAGCCCGCGCTGCCGGAGTCAACCGCAATACCGTATGGAACTGGCTACGCCTGCCAATCTTCCGCGAAGCCCTAGACCAAGCCCGTGCGGAACAAACCCAAATCTGGCGCGCCCAAGCCTCCGCCCGAGCCAGCCAAGCCCTCGACGCCCTCATGCCCGGCCCAGCCGCCGCCCGGTCCATCCTGGCCCGCCTCCCCCAACCCTCCCCGCCCAAACACCGCCCCGGCCGCAACGACCCCTGCCCCTGCGGCAGCGGCCGCAAATATAAGCGCTGCTGCCAATCAAACCATTGATTCTACACACCAAATGGGTCTGCTTTTCCAAGCCGTCCACCCCCACGGCAAAGCCCAAAACCGCCCAATTCCGCCCAATCGCCGCTCCGCCCGCTCGCCGCGCCAGTGTTACCATCCCCTCTTATGGCCAAACTCCGCATCACCGCGATACTCTGTCTCGCCGCCGCCGCCTGCCTGATCGGCGGGCCGTCCGCCCAGCCGGGCAAGTTCTCCTCCTTCGATCCCCAGGCCAACGCCCTGCTCGCCAAAATGACCCTGGACGAAAAGATCGGCCAGATGACCCAGCCCGATCAGAGCTTCCTCAAGTCCGACGAGGACATCACCAAATACTTCCTCGGTTCGGTCCTCAGCGGCGGCGATTCCGACCCCAAGGAAGGCAACAGCCTCCAGGCCTGGACCAACCTGGTCGACCGCTACATGAAGCGCTCCATGGACACCCGGCTGGCCATCCCGCTGCTCTACGGCGTCGACGCCGTCCACGGCCACAACAACATCCTCGGCGCGGTCGTCTTCCCGCACGACATCGGCCTGGGCTGCGCCCGCAACCCCGCGCTGATACAAAAGATCGAGCGCGTCACGGCGAACGAGGTCCGCGCCACCGGCATCAACTGGGCCTTCGCCCCCTGCGTGGCCGTTCCGCGCGACATCCGCTGGGGCCGCATCTACGAAGGTTTCGCGGAAGAGCCGGATGTCGTCAAGGATCTCGGCGCCGCCGCCGTCCGCGGCCTGCAGGGCGACGATCTCACCGATCCGCTCTCCGTCCTCGCCTGCGCCAAGCACTACGTGGGCGATGGCGGCACGGCCTATGGCAGCAGCACCATCGGCCCGCATCTCCTCGATCAGGGCGACACGCGCCTGGACGAAGCCACCCTGCGCGCCATCCATCTGCCGGGATACATCACCTCGATCGCCGCCGGCGTCGGTTCCATCATGCCGTCCTATAGCAGTTGGAACGGCCTCAAATGTTCCGGCAGCCATCGCCTGTTGACCGAAATTCTGAAAGACGAGCTGGGCTTCGAAGGTTTTCTGATCTCCGATTACGGCGCCATCGACGCCCTGCCTGGCGACTACAAGCATAAGATCGCGGCATCCATCAACGCCGGCATGGATATGGTGATGGTGCCCGAACGCTATCAGGAGTTCATCACGCGCCTGAAGGATGCGGCGCAGGATGGCACCGTATCCATGGAACGCATCGACGACGCCGTGCGCCGTATCCTGCGCGTGAAGTTCGCCATGGGCCTCATGGACAAAAACAAAACCCGCCTGGCGGACCGCGCCCTTTGGAAACAGTTCGGCTCGCCCGAGCATCGCGCGGTAGCGCGTGAAGCCGTGCGCGAATCGCTCGTGCTGCTGAAGAATGACGGCGGCGCGCTGCCCCTCGCCAAGTCTGCCAAACGCATTCACATCGCTGGCAAATCCGCCGACGACCTCGGCAACCAGTGCGGCGGCTGGACCATCACCTGGCAGGGTCACAGCGGTGATGTCACGCCCGGCGGCACCACCATTCTGGCGGCCATCAAGAAGGCCGCCTCGCCCTCCACCAAAGTGACCTTCTCGGCCGATGGCAAAGGCGCGGCAGGCGCCGACGTAGGCGTGGTGGTGATCGGCGAAAAACCCTATGCCGAAACCATGGGCGACCGCAAAGACCTGTCACTCGCCGCGGAAGATATCGCCGCCGTATCCAATATGAAAGCCGCCGGAATTCCGGTAGTCGTAGTACTGGTCTCCGGACGCCCCATGATCCTGGGCGACGTCCTCAACCAGGCGAACGCCCTGATCGCGGCATGGCTCCCCGGCACCGAGGGGGATGGTGTCGCCGACGTTCTGTTCGGCAATTATAAGCCGACCGGCAAACTGACCTTCTCCTGGCCGCGCACCATGGCCCAGGTGGCCGTTCACCGCGGCGATGCGGGTTACGATCCGTTGTTCCAGTACGGCTACGGCCTGAGTTACTGAACTCGGTGAGCCGGCCCGCTGCTACGGCGTGATCACATAAGTGATCACGTGCCGGTCGGCTGCATTGCCCAGCACATATCCAATTAGCGGCGTGGCAATTGCGATGGCGGCGAATGTTCCGTACCGTGGATGGTTGGTAAGCAGCCCGCCCTGGCTGATGGCCGCCTCTATACCGAGGTAGAAGCCCAGCACGCCGCCCACGGTAGTGCAGACGATGCGCCAGCGCTTGGTCGGACGGTTTACATCGATGGTCTTCAACGTGGCACGCGGCGCCAGAAATCTTCCCTTCGGATAAACCGCCGGGTTCGACGTCTTGCGAATCTCAACCGCCAGCGCATCGGCTTCGAGCGCCGTGGCCTTGCCTTCGATCCGCGCGCCGTCCGGCATCACCACCCGCACCTTCTGTCCCACCAGAGCCGCCAGCCCCTGCCAGGTGATCGGGCGCTGTTCATTCGCGGCGGCGCTCACCGGCGGCGTGTGCCACCCGAGCGTGACGAGCAGCATGAGTCCCATCGCGTACCTGTTCGACATTCTGAACCTCCCGTTTGTTTCGTTGGTTTACTGCGTGATCACGTAAGTGACCGTGCGCTGGTCGGCGGCGCGGCCAAGCAGGTACCCGATGACGGGCGCAACCACGGCCAGCGTCGTGTACACTTCCGTCCGCGTTTTCCAACTGCCCACGTCGGCCGCCTGTTTCCCGAAAAAGATCCCGAGCGCGCCGACCGCCGCGGTACAGACGATCCGCCAGCGGTAGGTAGAGGCTTCGACTTCGATCGCTTTCAACGTCGCGCGCGGCACTAGAAACCTGCCTTTGGGATATGCCGACCGATTCGTGGTCTTCCCGATGTCGACCACCAGTGCATCGGCCTCCACGCCCGTGACCTTCCCTCCGATCCGCGCGCCATCCGGCATCACCACCCGCACCTTCCTTCCCACCAGTACGGACAGGCCCTCCCAGTTGGTCTGGCGTTGTTGCACGCCGGCAGCGCGCGCATTGGCAGGTCCCCAGACGAACATCGTCAGAAACGAAATAGCCGTCGCGAAGCTGCGCATCATAATCCGGGCTCCTTTGCCGGCTTTGCGTCTTTGCTGGCGCGGGTTTCCCAGACCCGCACGCTTCCGTCCGCGGATGTGGAATAGAGGCGGGCGCCATCCGGGCTGAACACCAGAGACGCAATCGCCTCATCATGATCACCCATGACCAGCAGCGGGTCGTAAGTCGCGGAGTCCCATACGCGAATGGTCTTGTCGCGCGAGCCGGAGACGATGCGGGTTCCATCCGGACTGAAGGCCACAGCGTCCACCGGCCCGGCGTGTCCTTTCAGGGTGGCCAGCAACCGGCCGGTGCCGCTCTCCCGAACGACGATGTCGCCCGTCTCCTCGCCGCCCGCGATCCGCTGGCCATCGGGACTGTAAGCGACCGGCGGAACCGCGCCTGATACGCCATTGCCCGGAGATCCAAGCGGCTGCCCGCTGGCCGCATTCCACAGGCGCGCCGTTCCGTCGATCCAGCCGGCAGCGAGCCGGCCGCTATCCGGGCTGAAGGCCAGCGCGGTGATCTGCGAGGTACTCGCCTGTACCGCCCAGACCGTCTTGCGTTGCCGGGTGTCCCACACTTCCAGCGACTGCGCCTTCACCTTATGCAGCGCCAGGCGCGCGCCATCGGGGCTGACGGCCGCACGATCCACATCGTTGCCGCCGCGTCTGAGAATGCCTCCACCGTAGGTGAGCGCATTCCATAGCTTGATCTCGCCCGCCGTGCCGGCCGCCGCGATATACGCGCCGTCCGGGCTGAAAGAGATCGCCGCCAGATCCGCATGCCAAGCCGCGGGAAGCGTAGCCGCCAGTCGTCCCGATTCCGTGTCCCACAGACGCAGTGTGGCGCAGGAGGCGGATGCGACGGTTGCGCCGTCGGGGCTGATGGCGATACCCTGCACGCCGCATTCATGTCCGGTCAAGGTGTGCAGAGGTCGTCCGGTAGCCGCATCCCAAATACGCGCGGTCTTGTCGGTGGATCCGGAAACGATCAGGCGTCGGTCCGCGCTGAATCCGACCGCCAGAACCGCGCCGCCGTGGCCCGCGATGCCGTACATGGCGTGACCCGTGGCGGCATCCCAGATACGGACCATGCGATCTTCCCCGCCCGACACAATGCGCGCGCCATCGGAGCTCACGGCCACGGCCGATACGCCGCCCTTGTGGCCGTCGAGCCTGGCGATCGCCTGTCCCGAGCTGCTATCCCAGATCTCGAGGCCTCCGTCCTGCGCCCCCAGAACAACCCGCGAACCGTTTGGACTGAATGCCGCGCAGGTGGCTTCGCTATGGCGGCCGCTAAAGCTTGCCGGCGCTTTGCCGGTAGCCGGATCGGCCACGCGCAGGCTGTAGTCGCCAGCGCGCGCGGATGCCGAAACGATGCGCGTACCGTATCGATCCACGGCCAGAACCGGCCCGAGATTCCCATAGCCGGCGAGCGGCTTATCAGTCGCCAGCGACCACCAGTCCATGCCCTCCGCGGAAGTCCGGAAGATGCGGGCGCCATCCTGGCTGAAGCCCAGTGCGGCCTTGGATGCCGGGGCCGATGCGCGGCCCGTTAGCGTAGCCATGCTGGTGTCGCTCTTCCAAAGCAGGTATCCCCACTCCCAGCCGCGCAGAGCGGGCGGACACAGGAAGAGCCGCCGGCGGGCCTCGGCGATCTCGTTGGAGCGGATATGCAGATCGGCGGCGATCAGATTCGCGGCGTAGCTTTGGCGCAGCGCTAACAGACGCTGCCGTTCCGCCGCTACGCGCTGTTCGTCGGCTGACTGGCTCTGCTGCGCGGCCAAACGGCCCTGCTGTTCGGCCACTTCGCGTTGTTTCTCGGCCGCGGACCGCTCGGCCAGGGCTTCCGCGCCGCGCCGCCGGGCTTCGGCCGCCTGCTGTTCCGCTAGGATGCGCTGGCGCTCCGCTTCGGCATGCTGTAACTCCGCCTCCCCGCGTTGCTGGTCCGCCGTGATGCGGTCCTGCTCGGCCAGTATGCGCATGCGTTCGGCGCGGGTCCCCTGGCGGTGGGCTTCGGCACGCTGCTCTTCGGCGACCGCCCGTTCGGTCTCCGCCTCGGCGCGTTGCGCCTGGGCTTCCAAACGCTGCCGCTCGGCCCGAAAATACAGGATCGTGCTGGCGCCCAATCCCAGAACCAGCGAGGCAAACACGGCGGCCAGCGCCAGCACCGCGCCGCGGTTCTTGCGGATGAACTTGCCCAGCCGATACGAGGTGCTGGGCGGGCTGGCCATGACCGGCTCGTCGCGCAAATGGCGGGCGATATCGGCGGCGAACTCGGAGGCCGAGGCGTAACGCCGGTCACGATCTTTGGCCATGGCCGTCATGGTGATCCAATCCAGGTCGCCGCGCACCTGCTTGCGCAGGCCGCCGGCATCCGTGGCCCGGCAAGAGGCGATGTCCGCTGTTTGCGGCCCCAGAGACACCAGGCGTGCGGCGGGCATGGGCGGGTCGTCTTCGCGAATGATGCGCCGGATCTCTTCGTAGCCCTCCCGGCGCAGGTACTTCGAATCGAACGGGACCGTGCCCACCAGCAGCTCGTAAAGCAGAACACCCAGCGAATAGATATCCGTCCGTGTATCGACGTCCAGCCCGGCCGCCAGCGCCTGTTCCGGACTCATGTATTCCGGAGTGCCGATCAGCAATCCGGTCTCGGTAAACAGGGTCTCTTGCGTAAACGTCTTTTCGGTTGCCTTGGCCAAGCCGAAATCGATGATCTTCGGCACGGATTCGGCGTCGCGCTGCATCACCAGGATGTTCGAAGGCTTCAGATCGCGGTGGATCACGCCTTTCTGGTGCGCATGTTGCACCGCGGAGGCGACTTGCAGGAACAGTTGCAACCGCGGGCGGATACCCAACCGGTGGCGATCGCAGTACTCCGTGATGGGCGCGCCGGGAACGTATTCCATCACGAAGTACGGCCGTCCGTAGGCGCTCGATCCGGCCTCATACACCTGGGCGATGTTCGGGTGCTCCATCAGTGCCAGAGCCTGTTGCTCGGACTGGAATCGCGCCAGCACCGCGCGCGTGTCCATGCCGAGCTTGATGATCTTGATGGCGACCTGGCGGGCGATGGGATCTTCCTGTGACGCCAGGTAAACCAGGCCCATGCCGCCCTCGCCCAGGAGCCGCAGCACGCGGTAGCTGCCGATCCACTCGCCCGGCTGCGGCAAGACCGCCGTTGGGGCCGCGGCGGAATGGCTGAGCGCGGCGGACAACAAACACCGCGCGCACAGGCCCGCTTGCGATCCGGCCATCAAAGCTCCGCCGCACTCCGGGCAACGTTTCACG
Source organism: Bryobacteraceae bacterium (assembly GCA_049511415.1). Taxonomy (GTDB): domain Bacteria; phylum Acidobacteriota; class Terriglobia; order Bryobacterales; family Bryobacteraceae; genus Bog-159. Next base: position 26,014 of record JBEKYC010000070.1, read on the forward strand.
GTGGTCATCCAGTGAGCCTTTATCAGGTACTAAAGCAATCCCCTGCCAAGTGTTACGCCAGGGCCGCCAACAGGAAGCGGATCTCCTCCTCCACCTGGGCGGGATCGATCACGGTGGCGGCGATCTCCTCCCGCAGCAGTTCGGCATACCGTTGCCGCAAACGATGGACGGCGGTCCGGACCGCGGCGTCGCTCATGCCCAATTGCCCGGCCGACGCGTGGTATAAGCCCCGATCCTGATCGCCGGTAAGAAATACTTTCAGCAGATCGAACTGGGCAGCCTGGCCGCGGCGGGCGCACTCTTCACGCTGGCGGCCGAGCACATGATCGAGTAAGGACATGGCCCATTGCCGCGCGAACAACGCTTCCGGCGTGAGATCGTGGGACGGCTCGTGGTGGTACGTCTCTTCGCCGCTTTCGAAATCGAAGGACAGCGTGATGGAGTTCCCGCCGCGCTTCTGCGCTTGCGACCGGTCCCACTCGTTAGCCAGAAAGTGAGTCACCGACACCAGCAGGAACGACCGGAATCTGCCCCGTTCGCGGCGCGCTTCGGCCAGCGTGCCATGCTCTAGAACGCGCGCAAAGAACGCCTGACTCAAGTCCTCCGCTTCCTCGCGGGAATACCCTTTGCGGCGGATGAACGCATACACCGGCATCCAGTATGCGCCACAAAGCGTGCTCAGAGCTTCGGCGGAACCGGATGCGTCGCGGCCGGCGCTGGCGATCAGGCTCCATGACGTGGTGGGGAAACGGCGCGAAAGATGATCGGTCGATTGGTCCGGCACTCGTTCATGGAATTATATGACAAGTGGGACGCCCCGGGCGGGCTGAGACAGCCCGCCCCGTGAATCATAAAACCCCAGCAATTCAGAAGCGTTGCGCCAGGTTCAGAAACAAGAGGTTGTAGGGCATGCCGGTGGTGGTGTGCACCAGGAATGCGCCCGGAAACAGACGCCCATACCCGATATTGAACTGGGTGACCCGCGACACCGTCCATAGCGCCTGGATATCGGCTTCCTGACCGATGTGAGTTCCCGCCGTGCCATTCACGCTGCGGGCAAAGCTCTTGCCGCTGATGTACAATCCGTCGTGGGCATTTTCCAGCCACAGGTCGTTGTAAGCCGTAGAGAGCGTCAGGCGCGAAAGCACGGTGTACTGGAAGCCCGGCCGCACATAGACGATGTTGCTCGAACCAAACAGGTCGGTCAGGCCATACTTGTCGTGCGAACTCGGAAATAGGGGATCGAAGGTGCCACGGTGCCCATCCTTGGGGCCGGCATCGCCGGACGCGCGGTTGTACTCGGCGAAGAAGCGTGGCTTATGCCGCGTGTCCGCCAGCGTGTGGCCTAGCACCCAGTGCCCCATCCAGGCGCCGATGATGTCGCCCGCCCAGGAGCCAGTCTGTCCGGCAATCTCGGAGGTGTAGTCGAAGCCGGCTGGCAATTTGCCGGCCCAACGGAAGCCCGCCGTCTTTTCATCGACGTCTCCCAGCTTGCCTTCTTCGTTCTTCTGGTTGTGCTCCATCCGCCAGAACACGTAGGGCTCCACGGTGGCGCCCGGTATCAACCCGCCCAGTGACCCGTAGGCGCCGTCGAAATGCTCGCCCGGCGTGTCCGTATCGAAATCGGTTTGGTTGATTTTCACCGAGGCGCCGGAGAACAAGTCGACCTTCAGCAGATCATGCCGCAAAGTCAGCCTCGCGGCGTCGAAGGTGATGCCGACGTTCGACCAGTTCGGGTCGGCCAGCAAGCGCCCGTCGCCGAAGTCCAGGCCTTGCCTGCCGGCGCGCAGCGTAACAGGTCCCTCTTCCGTGCCAATCTGCATGTAACCCACACGCAGATCCATGGCGTCTTTCTGCGATGCCGGCGCGGGAAGCGTGTTTTGCCCGAACACCCGCGCATCCTCAGCCTGAAAACTGAACTTCAGCCATTTGGTGGCCTGCACATCCATATTCAGCCGCAGACGATTCAACAAAAACAGGTCGTCGACGGGCTTGAAGTTTTCGCCTACGATGTACTGCATGCGGGCCCGTTCTTCTCCTCCAAAATGCAACCAGGATGGCAGTTCCGAATTGATTTCGTTCGACACCGGCGTCGGCCCCGGCGGCGTGGCGTCCTGGGCGAGTAGCATCGCCCCTCCAAGGTATCCCAATAAGATTACAGACGTTCGCGATAGGTTCACAGATCACTCCTGCGAGCCTCATCGGTTAAGGTGCACGGACCTTGCCTTGATTGGCTTTAAGTACTGGAGTACTCGTACTTCTGCTGGTTGTGCCCCGGCAAGCTTAGCGTCAAGCTTATAGAAGGATCAACTTAGTGCCAAAGAAATGGATACTTACAACGTCAGTGACTTTGGTCTGCTGCACGGCGCAACTACCGAGTAAGCCACCGTGCAACGCGGGGGCGGTTGGGCAGGTCTGGCCGCAGAGTCGATACCGGGATGCGCGCCACCCGCTGGAGATTTGCACCCTGGACGTTTGGAAGTATCGCTGGGAGCGGGCTACGGTGGACGTCTCGCAATTGACCAAACGCGGCAAGCGGAAGGCGGCCGGCCGTCTACCACGCAAAATTGCCACCGCGCCCAAAACTACCCCATAAACTATCTTTACAGATCTATAAATCTGAAATATAATTCGGGTAGCCCCACCTGGAGGTGGTGATTATGGCGCCGGCTGCCCAATACCGCGAAAAAACCCGGAGCGCGGAGCGCGCCGTGGAACTGGTCCGATCCGGCGACCGGGTCTGGATCGGAGAAGGCAACGGTACTCCGGAGCCGCTGATCGAGGCGCTCCTCGGCCGCGCGCCCGAGCTGCGCAACGTCGAGCTGGTCCACATGCTTACGCTCGGCGAAGCTGCCTACACGCGTCCCGAGTATGAAGGGCATTTCCGGCACAACGGGCTGTTCCTGGGGCAGAACGTGCGCCGGGCCGTGGCGGATGGACGGGCGGACTACACGCCCATCTTTTTGAGCGAGATCGAGCGCCTGTTCTGGTCCGGCGAGATGCCGCTGGATGCGGCTTTCATCCAGACCTCGCCGCCGGATGAGTACGGCTACCTGAGCCTGGGAACTTCCACCGACTGCAGCTTGAGCGCGGCGCAGTGCGCGCGCTGCGTAATCGCGGAAGTCAACGACCAGATGCCGCGCACTCTGGGCGATACGTTTCTGCACATCGGCAAGGTCGCCGCCATCGTGGAGACATCGCGACCCCTGCTGGAGTTGGCGGGGGCGCCGGCCGATGACATACAGCGGCGGATTGCGCGCCACGTGGCGCCGCTCATCCCGGATGGCGCTACGCTGCAAGTCGGCATCGGCGGCATTCCCAATGCGGTGCTGGAATCCCTGTGGGACCGCAAGGATCTGGGCATCCACAGCGAGATGTGCCCCGATGGGGTGGTCCCGTTGATGGAAGCGGGCGTCATCAATGGCGACCGCAAGACGCTGCATCGCGGCAAGGCGGTGGCGGGCTTCGTGCTCGGCACCAAGCGCATTTTCGATTACATTCACAACAATCCGGAGTTCGAATTTCACCCCACGCAGCACGTCAACGATCCACTTGTGATCGCCCAGAACGAGCGCATGGTAGCGATTAACTCGGCCATACAGGTGGACCTGACCGGCCAGGTTTGCGCGGACTCCATCGGTACCTTATCTTATAGCGGCTTTGGCGGGCAACTGGATTTCATGCGCGGCGCGGCACGCTCGAAGGGCGGCAAGCCGATTATCGCACTGCCTTCGACGGCAAAACAGGGCAAGGTTTCACGCATCGTGCCGGTGCTCGATCCGGGAGCCGGGGTGGTGACCAGCCGGGGCGATGTGCACTATGTGGTCACCGAATATGGCGTGGCGTATCTGTGGGGCAAGACGCTGCGGCAAAGGGCGGAGGCGCTGATTTCGATAGCCGATCCGCGGTTCCGGAACGAGCTGTACGATTTCGCTGAGCGCGCGCACTACGTGGCGGCGCGCGAGGTTCTGGAGGTGGCATGACGAACACAAAGGCCGATCGCGGCCTGGTCGAATTGAATTCGGAAGAATGCAAAGGATGCGGGTTGTGCGTGGCCGCCTGCCCGCCCAAGGTCCTGCTGCTGGCGGACCAGTTGAACCGCTACGGCTACCATCCGGCCACCTATATGGGGATGGGATGCACGGGATGCGGCATCTGTTTTTTTGTGTGTCCGGAGCCGGGCGCCATCGTGGTGCTGCGCGCGGCGGCCTAGGCGGCTTAAGGAGGATATGCCCGTGACGAAACAGATCACCAAAGGCAACGATGCCATCGTGAAGGGCGCAATATTGGCCGGCTGCCGCGCATTCTACGGCTATCCCATCACACCGGCCAGCGAGATCACGGAAGCCGCTGCGCTCTATATGCCCCAGGCCGGAGGCGTGTTTGTGCAGGCCGAGAGCGAAGTAGCGGCGGTCAATATGCTGTACGGCGGAGCGGCGGCGGGCGTGCGCGCCATGTCGGCATCCAGCGGACCCGGGATCAGCCTGATGCAGGAAGGCATCAGCTACATCGCCGGCGCGGAGCTGCCTTGCGTAATCGCGGACATCATGCGCGGCGGGCCGGGGCTCGGCAATATCGCGCCCGAGCAGGGCGATTATCACCAGGTGGTGAAAGGCGGCGGACACGGCTGCTATCGCACGCTGGTGCTGGCGCCGAATTCGGTGCAGGAGATGGCGGATCTGACCATGGACGCGTTCGATCTGGCCGATCGCTATCGCAATCCGGTGTGTGTGCTGGCGGACGGCTACATCGGACAGATGATGGAGCCGGTCGAGTTTGCGGAGCCGCAAGCGCCGCGCGCGCGCCCCGACTGGGCGGTCGACGGCACGGCGGAAACACGCCGCAACCTGGTGAGTTCCATCTTTCTGGAGCCGGACAAGCTGGAGGCGCACATCCTTAAGCTGGAAGCCAAGTACCAGCAGGCGCAGCGGGACGAGGTGCAGTACGAGGATTGGCGCACGGAGGATGCCGATACCGTGCTGGTGGGTTACGGCATCGTATCGCGGGTGCTAAAGCAGGTAGTGGAGCAGGGCCGCGCGCAAGGGTGCCGGCTGGGCCTGCTGCGGCCGATTACGCTCTATCCATTCCCCAGCGTGCGGCTGCGCGAGTTGAGCCGCACCGCGCGCCGGTTCGTGGTGGTGGAGTTGAGCACCGGGCAAATGATCGAAGATGTGCGGCTGGCGCTGGAGGGACGCACGCCGGTCGAGTTCTACAGCCGCGTGGGAGGCAATGTTCCCACCGCCGAGGAGGTGCTGGCCAATGTCTAGTTACACCGTCACGCACGAGAAAGCGAAGTCGTTCTACACCACTTACGAGCGCAAAGCGGAGTTGCAGCATCAGACCCACTACTGTCCGGGGTGTGGCCACGGCGTGGTACACAAGTTGATCGCGCGGGCCATCGACGAACTGGGCATACAGGATCGCACCATTCTGATCAGCCCGGTAGGCTGCTCCGTATTCGCTTATTACTATTTCGACGTGGGCAACATACAGGTGGCGCACGGGCGCGCGCCGGCGGTGGCCACGGCGGTGAAACGCAGCCGGCCGGAAAGCATCGTGCTCAGCTACCAGGGCGATGGGGATCTGGCGGCCATCGGCTGCGCCGAGATCGTGCATGCCGCCAATCGCGGCGAGCCGATCACGGTGGTGTTCATGAACAATGCCATTTACGGCATGACCGGCGGCCAGATGGCTCCCACGACATTGCTGGGCGCCAAGAGCACCACTTCGCCTTTCGGCCGCAATGCATGGAATGAAGGCTATCCCATGCATGTCAGCGAACTGCTGGCGTCTCTCGAAGCGCCGGTCTATATCGAGCGCGTGGCGCTGGGCAACAACAAGCAGGTGATGCAAGCCGGCCGGGCCGTGCGCCGCGGCATCGAGAACCAGGTGAAGGGCCTGGGCTTCTCGTTGATTGAGGTGCTTTCGCCTTGCCCGACGATCTGGAAGCTGGACCCGCTCGAAGCGCAACGGCGGGTGCTCGAAGAGATGCCCAAGACGTTTCCGCTGGGCGTATACCGGGACCGCACCAAAGACGCCGCCACGCGTCCGGCGCGGCCGGAACCGCCGCGGCTGGCGGAGATCCCCGCGATACTCGGCATATCCCAGGACGCCACGCCCCTCAACCGGCGCGCATTGCCGGCGACAGACGGCCGCATCAAGATCGCGGGATTCGGTGGGCAGGGCGTGCTACTGCTGGGCGAGATTCTGGCCGAAGCGGGCCTCGATGCCGGCCTGGAGGTCTCGTGGCTGCCTTCATACGGGCCGGAGATGCGTTCGGGCACTTCCAACTGCCACGTGCGCCTTTCGACCCAACCGATCGATTCGCCGCTGGTCTCGGCGCCGAATGTGCTGATCGCCATGAACGAGCCTTCGCTGCGCAAGTTCATCGAGACGGTGCAGCCGGGCGGTTGGGTGTTCTACAACGGACCGGCGATTCCGGCGGACTGCGCGCGGCACGAGCTGCGCGCGATCGCCCTGCCGTTCGCGCAAATGGCCGATGAGTTGGGGGCGGCCAAGGCGGCCAATGTGGTGATGTTGGGGGCGCTGCTCGAAGCCACCGGCATGCTGGCCGAGGAGCAAGTGGTCGCGGCGCTGCGCAAGCTGGTGAAAAGCCTGCGTTGGATGGAAATCGACTTAGCCGCACTGGCGCGCGGACGCCAGGCGGCAGCTCAGTCGGAGGAGATCTGCCATGCAAACTGAAGATCAGTCCGGGATCATCGTTTATTTCGACAATCAATACGTGCCGCTACGCGACGCGAAGGTCAGCATCCTGACACACGCGCTGCACTACGGCACCGGCGTGTTTGACGGCATACGCGGCTATTGGGACCTACACCAGGAGCAGCTTTTTCTGTTGCGTCCCATGGAGCATTTCCGCCGCTGGAAGGCGAACGCGGGGATCCTGCGCATCGGTATCCCGCCGGACCCGGCTGAACTAAGCGGCATTGCGGTGGAATTGATCCGCCGCAACCATTTCCAGTCGCATGTCTACGTGCGGCCGCTGGCCTATAAATCGGCGGAGCGGATCGGCGTAAACCCGGACAATCGGGATGCGTTCTCGGTGATGGTGCTGCCGTTCGGCGATTATCTGGATAGCCGGAACGGTCTGCATGCGGGCGTGGTTTCGTGGCGGCGGATCGAGGACAACGCCATCCCCGGCCGGGCCAAGATCTGCGGCGCCTACGTCAACAGCGCGCTGGCCGGCGATGAAGCGCGGCGCAACGGTTTCGATGAGGCTATCTTCCTGACCGAAGCGGGGCATGTGGCCGAGGGCGCGACCTGCAACATTTTTATCGTGCGCGCGGGCAAGCTGATCACGCCGCCGGGCACGGAGAACATTCTAGAAGGCATCACGCGGAATTGCGTGATGGAGTTGGCGCGCAAGGAGCTGCATCTGGATGTGGTGGAGCGACCGGTGGACCGCAGCGAGCTGTATCTGGCGGACGAGGCGTTTTTCACGGGCACGGCGGTGGAGGTGGCGCCGATTACGCGCATCGATCACCGCGCGGTGGGATCGGGGAGTATCGGGCCGGTGGCGGCGGAGCTGCGGTTCCTGTATCTGGAAGCCACGCGGGGACGGTTGGAAGCTTACCGGCACTGGTTATTGCCGGCGTATGAGCCGGCGGTGGCGGTTGACGAGCCGGAGCCGGTGTTGGCAGGCGTGGGCGACGGCGATTTGTGGGGCGTGTAGCAGTCGGATCTCGACTGGCTTGTGAAATTCCGGCGTACTTTTTACTCTGGGATTATGCTGAAACTCGCCAAGCGTCTCGGGTTGGCGGCGCTACTGATCGCCGGATCATGTGCCGCTGCGCCGCCGGTGCATATTTTGATCGCCTACCACTCCCAGACGGGCAACACCGCGAAGCTGGCGGCCGCCGTGCGAGAAGGCGCCGCTTCCGTCGCGGGAGTCGAGGTTGTGCTGCGCGAGGTGGCTGAGGCCGGCGCGGACGAGATCGTTAAGGCCGACGGCATTCTGCTCGGCACACCCGTTCACTGGGGAAACCTCTCGGCCGAGTCCAAACGGTTTCTGGACCGCGTGGGCGAGGTTCTCGGCAAGACCAGCAAGGCACTCGGCGAGGGCCGTACCGCCGGGGTGTTCTGCACCGCCGGCAGCGTCTCGAACGGGCAGGAGTTGGCGCGACTGGCGGCCATTGCAGCCTTTTTGGATATGCGCTTTATCGTGGTTGGCGGCGTCAACGAGGAGGGGTTTGGTTCGCTGGGCCCTCAAGCTGTAACGGGCGGCTCACCACCTGGTGTTAGCGACCGAGACCGGGCCGAGGCGAGGCGTTTCGGAGAGCGCTTCGCACGGCTGACGTCGCAGTTCCGGGCGGGGGCGAACCCGTAGGCCGCTTATGAAGAAGAGCCGATATCGTCCACTCCGCTGGCTGAGCATTCAGCCGGAAGCCCGTCCGAGGGCACGGTTGGCAGAGACCCCAATCCTTGCACACTGGCTACCGATTCGACGATCAGGGAACGGAAGCCGAGGCAGCGGCGCTTCGTACGGACTGTCTCTCCGCCGGGTGGTGAGAAGCACATAGAGGACCAGAGACCGCGGCGGGTCAGGGTCTTGGCGGGAGACGATAACGACGGGACGCGTCTTGGCAGCGAGCCCGAGGTCCGCCAGCCATATCTCACGGGGTTGAGGGTTCATCAAGCAGGTCGAGGACCTCCTGTTCGGCGGCGCGCGAACACGATGTCAAGTACGCCGTGATCGGCGCAGCATATTGCGACGGGTATCCACACAGCGACGGAGCCATTTGAGGGATCATTGTGCAGGAGACAGAAACATGAGCAAAGTCTGGTTGATCACGGGTGCTGGGCGCGGGATGGGAGTGGCTATCGCTAAGGCGGCTTTGGCCGCAGGCCATAGAGTGGTCGCTACCGGCCGCAATACCGACAAGGTGGCCCAAGCCGTTGGTAAATCCGCGGACCTGTTTGTCGTGAAGCTGGATATTACTAAACGCACCGATGCGGAATCCGCCGTCAAGGCATCCGTGGAGAAGTTTGGCCGTATCGATGTGCTGGTCAACAACGCCGCCAACTTTTATGCGGGCTTTTTCGAAGAGCTGTTGCCGGAGCAGATGGAACGTCAGCTCTCGACCAGCCTTATCGGCCCGATGAATGTTACCCGCGCCGTCCTGCCGGTTATGCGAAAGCAGCGTTCTGGCCTGATAATTACGATCTCCTCAACCGCGGGCCTGATCGGGTTTGAATTCGGTACCGCCTACGCTGCGTCGAAGTTCGGCCTTGAGGGATGGATGCAGTCGCTGCAGGCCGAGATCGCACCGTTTGGTATCGATACCATCACTGTCAATCCGGGCTTCTTTCGCACTGACCTTCTGACTGAGGAGTCCACAAATTTCGCAGAGCGGACGATCGAGGACTACAACGAGCGCCGAGCGAAGCAAATGGAATTTTGGAAAGGCTATAACGGTCAGCAGTCCGGCGACCCCGTCAAGCTCGCACAGGCATTGATTACAATTTCGAGTCAGGAAAAGCCGCCCCGCCGTTTCCTTGCAGGCGCAGACGCTGTCGCCACGGCAGAACAGGTGGCTGCAACGCTTCAGCAGCAGACCGATGCCTACCGGGAGCTGTCTTCCTCCCTTGCATACGATAATCCGTAGCGATGGTCGACCTCAGCTGTCCAGCAGGCGAATCACCACCGTTCGGCGCGCGATGCTGGTCGGAAATCGAATCGCTCGGCGAACCGGAGTGACGCCGAGGGAAAGGCTCTATCGGAATGTGTCTAGTCGGAACGCGATGAATGGATCCGACCCACAGGGCCACCTGGGTAGTTGACGTATCACGCCTATTCTCGGAAGTGATCCCCGAGGGAGCTGAAGGGCTGGTATGGTGATCCCTACACGAACCAAGCCCGCCATAGTGTCACTACCAACGCGTGCGTCAGCATGCCGGCGCGGATGCTTTGCGCCTGCTGATACGCGCGTCCGTAGAACCATCCAGCCACGGCGGCGGCGAGCGCGAATTTCCAGTTGGGGAACGCACGGAAGCCGAGGTGCGCGGCGCCGAACAGGATGGAGGCGCCGACCAGCGCGAGCGCAGGCTTGCCGGTCCACTGAGTCAACCACTGTTGCAACAGGCCGCGGAAGAAGAACTCTTCGGGCAGGGCCACGATCCA
>JBEKYC010000071.1:0-36094 GCA_049511415.1 Bryobacteraceae bacterium
AACGAAGCCTCGAACAATCCCAGATTGCGGCGCTTGAATCCGGACACGCTGGCCGACCGCACCTCCGCGATCACCGTGGCCATCTCGCCCGGCGCCAGCTCATGCACTCCTTTTACATTGCTGCGATCCTCATACCGGAACGGCACGTAGGCCAGCAGGTCTTCCACCGTGCTGAGCCCTTTGGCTTCCAGCATGGCCGCCCGGCCGGGTCCGACGCCTTTGAGATAAGTGAGGGGGGTGCTCAGGTCCATGCGGCCATGAAAGCCCGCGCGGGCGCGAGCCTCCCCCCACAGTGTACAATGCCGGAAGTGAAGCTCTTTGCCATCTTATTTCTTGGCGCGCTCTTAAATGCGCTTCCGGCCGCATCGGACACCCTGCGGCTGGGTATCGTCGGCGCCGACACCTCGCACGTCACCGCATTCACGCAAATCCTGAATGACGAATCCTCGCCCGATCACGTCCCCGGCGGCCGCGTCGTAGCGGCCTTCAAAGGCGGCAGCCCGGATATCGAATCCAGCGCCTCGCGCGTGGATCAGTACGCCGATGAATTACGCTCCAAGTGGAAAGTGCAGTTCTACGGCAGCATTCCGGAACTGTGCCGCAACGTGGATGCCGTTCTGATCGAAAGTGTGGATGGCCGCGTGCACCTGGAGCAGGCCCGCCTGGTGATCGCCGCGCACAAGCCGCTGTTCATCGACAAGCCGCTCGCCTCCACTTTGCAGGACGCGCGCGAGATCGCCCGTCTGGCCGCCGCGGCCGGCGTGCCCTGGTTCAGTTCGTCCAGCCTGCGCTATGGCGAAATCGCCGCCGGCATGAAGTTCGCCGACGCTACCGGCGTGGAAACCTGGGGTCCCGGCCCGCTCGAGCCGCATCATCAGCTCGATCTTTCCTGGTACGCCATCCACCCCATCGAGCTGCTTTATGCTCTCATGGGTCCGGGTTGTGAAGAGGTCACCCGGACGGCATCTCCCGATGCCGACGTCATCGTGGGCCGCTGGAAAGACGGCCGCCTGGGCAGCGTGCGCGCGCTGCGTCCCTACAGCGACTATGGCGCGGTAGTCTTTCGCCCCAAACAGATCGTCGCCAGCCCTTCGCGTCCGGCCGGCAGCTATGTGCCCCTGGTGACGGAGATCATGAAGTTCTTCGAAACGGGCGAGCCGCCCGTGCCCAATCGCGAAACGCTGGAAATCTTCGCCTTCATGGACGCCGCCCAGCGCAGCAAAGATGAAGGGGGCAGGCCGATGCGGTTACGATAGGAGATTACACTCGAATAAACCATGCCAAATCTAATGGAGGGCAAACTTGCCCTCATCCTCGGAATAGCCAATAAATGGAGTCTGGCGTATGCCATCGCGCAAGCCTTCTGGCGCGAAGGCGCAACCCTGGCCCTTACCTACCTGGGTGACCGCCAGAAGGTCGCCATTGAAGAAATGTCGCAGGGGATGCCCCTGGCGGGCCTTTGGCCCTGCGACGTCACTAAGGAAGAAGACCTTGCCGCGCTGGCCGAATCCCTGCAGTCTCTCGGCCGCCCGCTCGATGCCGTGGTGCACAGCCTGGCCTTCGCGAATCGCGAAGACCTCTCCCGCCCCTTCGTCGAGACCGGCCGCGGCGGCTTCCTGTTGGCCCAGGAGGTCAGTGCCTATTCGCTGGTAGCCGTGGCCCGCGCCACCGTCCCGGCTATGACCCAAGGCGGCGCGCTCATGACGCTCACCTACCTCGGCGCTACCCGCGTCGTGCCCAACTATAACGTGATGGGCGTCGCCAAAGCCTCCCTCGAAGCCTGCGTCCGCTACCTCGCCAGCGATCTCGGCCCCCAGCGTATCCGCGTCAATGCCATCTCCGCCGGACCCGTCAAGACCGCCTCCGCCCGCGCCGTCAAGGATTTCAGCACCATCCTCGACTACGTCGTGCAGCGCGCTCCCCTGCGCCGCAACACCGATCCCGCCGAGGTCGCCGACACCGCCGTCTTCCTGGCCAGCGACCTGGGGCGCGGCGTCACCGGCAACACCATCTTCGTCGATTCCGGCATTCAGATTATGGGTTTATAGTGAAATTGGCCCATGAAAATTGAAGTGGTGCTCACCGAGGCGGAGATTGTCGAGGAACTCGCCGACGCCGTGGAGGCGCGCGACCTCCCCGAAAAGTTCTTCTATTGGAGCCCCCTGGCCGTCCGCGCCTGGCTGGCCCGCGCCGCCGATCCTTTGTTCGGCGACCTGCGCCGCGCCTGGAAGCAGCTCAGCGCCAGCCCCGGCGCGCTGCTCGAACCCTTTACAGGGCCGGTTCCCGTCATCAGCCTCGGCGCCGGAGATGGCGCGACCGACCGCGTCCTGCTCCAACCCCTGCAAGAGGCCCATCGCGATCTGAAGTATTATCCCGTCGATGCCAGCCAGGCGCTCCTCGAGATGGCCTGCGCCGCCGCCGAGGACCTGGACATCGAGGCCGCCGGCATCAAAGCCGACATCTCCAGTCCCATGCACCTGGTCTTCGCCTCCGACGCCGCCGAATCCCCCAAGCTGCTCCTGCTCGCCGGCAACACCCTCGGCGGCTTCGATCCGCTCGATTGCGTCAAGCAGCTCGCGCCCTGCCTGCACCCCGGCGATCGCCTGGTGCTCGACGCCGAAATGTATCAGTCGAACGGCAGCGCGCCGCCCCTGGAGCCGCTGCGCCAGTTCGCCCTCGCGCCCCTGCTCGCCATGGGCATCTCGGCCGACGAAGGCGAAGTCCGTTTCGAACACAAGCGCGACCAGAGCATCGCGGGTCTGCATGTCACCGCCGCCCATTTCCGCCCCTACCGCGATCTCCGCATCGCCCTGCCTGGACGCGAAGTGCTGGTGGAGCGCGGCGAGCGCCTGAATCTGAACTTCCGCTACACATTTACCGCGGACGCCCTGCGCAAGCTTCTGACGGAAAACGGCGGCCTGCGGATCTTGGAGGAGATCCCGAGCCCCGATGGCCGTTATATGCTGGCCGTCTGTTCACGCTAGAATTGAGAGGTGCGCGCCCGTAGCTCAGTTGGATAGAGCGGCTGGCTTCGAACCAGTAGGCCGGGGGTTCGAGTCCCTCCGGGCGCGCCAATTGTTTCAATACGTTGCGCACTAATTCAGCCTCTCCCCAAGCCGTTTGGTAGCAACCGTGGTAGCAACGGGGTTGAGGGCCTCGTCCATCTTGTCTGCGGTCTCCCGTTTGGTCTCTTTCATGAGGTGACCGTAGATCTGCATCGTAAACGCGACCGAACTGTGTCCGAGTAACTCACTGATGGCCTTGGGGTGCACTCCTTGCGCGATCAGAATAGCCAAGGCACTATGTCGGAGGTCATGCAGGCGTAGCCGCGGCAAGCCGGCGGTAGCAAGGAGCGACTGAAACCGCCTCAGAACCTTACGCTCATCCAAGGGCGTGCCGACCTTCGAAGTGAACACGAGGTTCCACGGGTTTCCTCTCCACCGCGAGCCCGCGATGGCCTTTTCTTCCTCTTGCCCTGCTTGGCGCCAGCAGAGAGCTGCCACTGCGATTGCCGGGAGTTTCACGACGCGGCGTGAATAGCCACCTTTCGGTTCGACCAGTTGCAGGCCGCCCTTCCCCGGATACAGCTTCTCGTCAATCCGCTGTAGCGCCTGGCACACGTCTAGGCGGCCGGTTTCCAGGTTCACGTCCCTCCACGATATCCCCAACCCCTCGCCAAGACGCAGTCCAAGTGAAAGAACCGTTGCGTACAGGGCGAACAGACGGTTATCTTTCGCGAAGTCCAGGAAAGTTCTGGCTTGTTCGACCGTGAAAAATGCGATGTCCGACCGCGGCACTGCGGGGGGGATCGACCAGCTTAGCGACATTGCGAGCGACACACCCGTATTTGACTGCCGCACTCAACGCGGTGCATAGTGTCCGATGGAAGTGCTTCACGGACCGCGACGAAATTAGCCGGCCCGTGCGTTCCGAAACGCATTGGCTTCTCTCATTGCGGGTCCCCGAAATGTCCTCTTCATGACGCGATAATTATCGTCCCGCTCCGCCAATTGCAACGGGCGTTCAACACATATGAGTGCTCGTGGTAGGATCCCCAACAAACCGAACTGAGAGCGCCAATCCAGGATCTTCTCTTGATCAGCGAGTGTCAGCGATCCGTCATTGAAAGACACTTATGCCACCGAAATGCTTCGCGCAGGCGTAAGTTTTCCGGCGTTAATGAAACTTCTCGGACACGCCTCTCCAGACATGACCATGCGGTACCTCGATGTCGCTCTGACCGATCTTCAGCGCGAGTTTCACATCGCCCGCTCGCACCCGCGCCATCTGGCACCGCAGCCCAGAGCCCACACCGTTTCGCCGCGCTCTGGGTTGGACGGCGTTATTGACTCCATGCTCGCTACCCAACATCTGCTCGAAATGTTCCGCCGCAACCTGCCACCCGGCGCACCACGCCGCTGCCTCGACCGTCTCTCCAATCGCCTCACCAAGATTCTCTCGGAAACCAAGAAAATCAACGTCCCCGGAAAATAGGCGGAGATTGGCCGGATAAGCGCGTGATACGGGCAAAGCAGCCACTTCGGTGAGATGGCTATCCACCCAAATGGACTTCGTCGCCTTGCACTTCGGGACAACTCAGCTCAATTCAGACCCCGGAGGAACGTCTTCATCTCACGCAGCACGTCAGCCTCATCGTTTTGGAACATGTAGTGATGTGCCCCGGGAAGCTCTACAATTTGAGCAAGCGGGTCAGCATGCGTGAGATTGGATTCCCATCTATGGATGAACTCCATCTCGATTTTGTTCAGCCGTTCAGAATCGCGACGATCCTCTTCATCTCTGGGTGCCTTCTCTTTCCACTGCTCCGCCATTGGCCGCGGCACCGCGAAAAGAGCCAGCACCGGAACAGTGATACCGGTGTAGTCCTTGCGGATAGACCCGTTATCGATCGCAGGTGAAACGTGGGCCGGCGTGCGGTACTTGCCAACCGATCCGTCAGGGTTGACTTCATAAACATTGCGGATCTCGGCTGCGGGAAATGGAAATACGCCGATTCGTTTCTGATAGGCTTGGTACGCTTCGACCGAAGCGTTGTCCGTGACCGTTCGTTTTGGCGGCGCCGCCGGGGCGTCGCTGGCGTGTTTCGTTGTGAGCGCCCGGTATTCGGCGTTGCTCCACGGGTAGTCCATCGGGTCGGCGTTACCGTCGAGGTAGATGAGCGCCGTGAGGTCGGGCGAGTGCTTTTGGCCCAGAAAGGACACCTCGGAACCGGCCATCGAATGGCCCACGACGACTGGCTTCACAATATGAAGCGATTGGATGACACGCCAGACATCTTCGGCCAACTCGGGTACGGAATAGCCGCGTTCCGGCTTGCTGGACAGGCCATACCCCCTACGCGTAATTCCGTAAACATGACAAGCGTCCGTGAGTTTGAGGGAGAAGTCTTCGTAGACATGCGCGGAGTTGCCGGCACCGGCAAGTAGGATCAGAGGGCGTCCACTACCTCCCCAATCGACGACCTCGACCTTAACCCCATCGCCCACGTTGACCAAGGTCTTTGTCGGCTCCGCCGCATAGATAGTCGAGGCCAGCACAAACAGAGGAACGAGCATCCGTGCTTTCATGTTTCGGCAAGTATACAGCAATACGCGCAGACGCGTCGTTAGTCAATGTGCGGACCGAAGGGCAAGTTGACGAGAAACGCTAGGACCTTATCGGAAGTGCTCCGACCGGATCGTCGGCCACTCGGAGAATGGTGTGGTTGTGCCCTCGCCGTAGAATTAGTCCTGGGAAGTCCGGTCCACGTCAATTGGATGCGGAACGCGCAACCCGTGGGCGTGCTCCCCAAACGCACCCCTGCCCGCCATTCGCCGAGCAGCCGCCGGATTCCAGCCGCGGAAACCCGCCAGCTCCGCAAGCGCGCGCATCCCAGCCCGCCGCCCTGCGCCCCCCGCCACATCCCGCACGCCCGTCGCGCCCTGATCGCCGCCCGCGAAACACCGCCGCGTGCCCTCCGCACCGCCGCGTCGGCGACGGCTGCCACGCGACTCGCCGGCGGCCCGCACGTTGGACTTGGCGCGCACCACATTGCTCGCGCCTTGCGCAGGGTGAGGCGGGGCAGGTGGCCCAGGTGCCGGGAGAGAGGTGACGCAGTCGTGTCGTCCCCCAGGGGGTCCCTCGGTGCCGGCGCCTCGGCCGCACGCACTCCATTCCTTCCAGTTCTGGACATCTTTACGGCATTGCGGTGTCCGTCGGAGCCACGCTTGCTGTGGGCATTTTGTGCCAGGCGGGACCAGGCCCACCGCAGTGAGGCCCTCGAAACTGAATCCGTGGAAGCCAACCAGGCATCAACAAACGGGAGAAATAAGTTGGCCGCGGTAATAGCGAGGAGGAAGCCATGTACGTGATTACAGGAGCCACAGGAAACACGGGGGGCGTGATAGCGGAGAGATTGCTCGCAAAAGGAGAGAAGGTGCGTGTGGTGGGGCGCGATCCGAAGCGGCTGGAACTCTTCACGCAGAAGGGTGCAGGATCATTCATCGCTGATGCGACCGATGCGGGTGCGCTCACGAACGCCTTTGCTGGCGCAAAGGCAGTGTACGCGATGATCCCTCCTAATATTGCTTCCCCAGACGTTCGCGGCTACGAAGACAGCGTGAGCGATGCCTTACGCTCCGCGATCGAGAAGAACGGAATAAAGTATGCCGTCGTTCTGAGTAGCGTCGGAGCGGACAAATCACATGGAACGGGTCCCGTCGCCGGGTTGCACAGTCTCGAAAAGCAACTCGAAGGAGTCCCCGGGTTGAATGCCCTCTTCCTGCGAGCCGGCTACTTCATGGAAAATCTTCTCCCACAGGCGGGCGTGGTTAAGTCCATGGGAAGTATGGCCGGCCCAGTCAAAGGGGACTTGCCTTTGCCAATGATCGCGACGCGCGACATCGGCGCTTTTGCAGCCGAAGCCCTTTTGAAATTAGATTTCGCCGGAAAAAGTACGCACGAACTGCAAGGGTTTCGCGACGTCACTTACGCGGAGGTGGCGAAGATCGTGGGCGCGGCGATTGGCAAGGCTGACCTTGCATATAACCACGTACCCCCTGCGCAGTTGAAGCCCGTCCTGATGCAGATGGGGATGTCGTCCAACATGGCGGACCTATTGCTGGAGATGGCTGATGCGCTCAATTCGGGCCACATGAGGATGCTCGAAAAGCGCTCGGCAGCGAACACGACTCCGACCCCTCTCGAAACGTTCGTGGACGAAATCTTTTTGCCGGTGTATCGAGGAAAAGCATCCCGCGCGTAGGCATGGCGCACCGCAGCCCGCTGTCCACCGCTGCAGTGCAGCCAAGTTTTCGCTTCGCAGACGGCCGAAATCGTCCAAGAGCTGCTCCAGTGACTTGTCTTGACTATCTTTGAACTGCGCAAACCGGTCAAAGGGATCAAATGGCCGCACGTCGCCGTGTTCCAAGATGATCCGCAGCCGCGGCATCCAGTCGGTGCGCTCCCCGAAGATCAAGTGGCCCACGATGTCGAACGCGCTCCAGGTATCTTTTCCTTCATTGCAGTGTGCCCAAGTGTTGGGCAATCCGCGCAACAGAGCATTGAGGATTGGGGGAGTGCGGCCGAGAACTGCGACGGTCTCGTCCAGGCTGAATTTCGTCAAGCTTGCCATGCCTTGGCAGATGATTGCCGTGGCACTTTGGACTCTTGCGAGGGCGCGGAATGCGCGCCACCGCCGGCCATCCCGCCGCCCTCCCGACTCGCTTTTTAGATCCCCCCTAAAAAACCGGAATGAGCGCGCGTCCTGACCATGAACCTACCAGACGGGGCGAATCGCGGCGCGGCCGGAACCGGCAGCTACGGGCGGAACTGGCCGCCCGGGTCAGGATGCGCCAGGTGGCCTCCCGCGCGGCTGCTGGCGCCGTTCTCGATTACCTTCAGTCTGAACTTCCCGGAAGGCCGTCTGGGGCCAAATGTACGGCTTGCGACTTTCCTTCCGTGTGGTCACCAACCGGTGAGGTCCAGTTTCCGGAAACCTGAGGGCGATTGTCTCAGGTGTCAGCGCAACCGTCGAGATGAAGAGCAAGCTAATTCGAGAGCTGTGCAGGAGCGATTGGCTCTACCTGGACTACTGGGTTGTATGGCGGAGGTATTGGCGGAGTTGAGTCACGGGGCTCGACCAAGTGGCGGACTCCATCCATCTTCCCAATGGTTACGGACGGCTGCGCCAGCCAACGGCGAGACACTGTGGGACCACATTCGGCGACACGGCCGTAGCCCTGGCGATCAACTGTCGACTTCAGCCAGTTCGAGGCCGCTCCGTGGGGAGCAGAATCAACGCAGTCCGTCAATGACGTAGAGCTCGCTGAGAGTGCGATCGTAGGCGTAAGCGTACGACCTGTAGTCGGACGCAAAAAGTACGTTGGGGGCCCCGAACACGCCGGCAGCTTCGCCGGGAGCGATTTCTTTCACGAATTTCCGACGTCCTGTCGCTAATTCCAGTTCAAAAACATCAACCGCGCTGCCGCTCACGCGTCCGATTCTGATCGACCGGCCATCAAGCGCAACCCCAGCGATATATTCGTCCAGCTGTATACCCCGGACGGTCATGGGCGTTTCCTTCCCGTCAACCGGATAGAGTGCCACCGTGTCAGAAAAGCCAAATACGAACTTACCATCCGCAGTGGGGATTGAACCCGTGACCCCCTCGGGAGTGATCGCGCGCGGTGCGCCCCCGGCAACGACTTGAACGTAAACCCGAGGTTTGTGACCCGGCTCCACGCCGGTGAATGCGACACTGCTTCCCGTGAGAAAGTGGGCTTCCTGGCGATCGATGGAGTCGTGCGTGATCTGCCGCGCTTCGCCCGGACCCAGCGGAACCAGGTAGAGTTGGCTGCGGCCTGCCAGCGCCCATTTCATATCGGGAGAGAAGTCCCATCCTGGGCCCTCGCCGATACGCACCGGAGGCGAGCCATCAGTGGCGCGGAGGTAGAGGTCATTTCCGGCTTGGCTGCCGTCGCCCTGTTCGTCCAGCAGCAGTTGCCGTCCGTCAGGTGAGATGGCGTCCACCAGAGTCCAGTCCGCGACCGATACGTCACGTTCCTCCGCCTGTCCCGGCCGCTTTACAAGCGTGATTGCCCGCCGGGTCTCATGAGTCGCAAGCACGCGCCCATTGCGTGCGATGTCCTGGATCACTAGGCTGCCGGGAATGCGCACCACCACGCGCTGATGCCCGGAGATATCGGCGGAGTTTAGAGACGCCGACAGATGGGATTCGGAACCGCTGAACCAGACTTCTTTGCCGTTGGGCGCCCATGCAAGCCCGAGGATCTCGCGACGTGCCGTCGTGAGGCTGCGCTTGCGGCCTGACGAATCGACGATCGACACCCCGCCGGCGTTGTCGCCAAGCTGAGAGTGATCGGCAAAGGCGACCAGACTTCCATCGGGAGAAACATGAACATCGCTGATATACCCCGTCGTCTCATACAGCACATGGCCGACAGGGTACTCCAGCCGACAACGCCGCCCCACGTAGTGCGAGACTGCGATCCGGTTGTTCTTGCCCCAATCAGCGTCCTGTACGTCGGTGAGGATTGGCCGCGGCGCAGCGCCGGCCATAGGTCCGCGCGCCAGCACTCCTGCCGCGGCGTAATCAAATATGGACTTCCGCCCTTGCACCACGAGCATTTCGCCCGAGGCCGAGATCGCTTCGACAATAGTGTCCTTCAGGCCGACGGTGATGGGAGCAAGGCTGCCCGGAACGATAGAAAAGACGTCTCCCTTCGTTTGCGGCGAAAATGCGGTGTACACGACGGTGTGCTGGTCGGGTGCGAAACGCGCTGCTGCGACGATCCCGCGAGTGAATGTGAGTTGTTGATAGTCAGGCGGCGATGCGGCAACGCCCTTGCGGCCCATCCACCAAATGGCGGCCAGCAGCACAATGATTCCCACCATCAACGCCGGAACTCCCCATTTAAGGCGTTTTCGTTCCGCCGCCCGCGGCGCTATGACAGACGAGACTGCCGAAAGTGATTCCAGCGCGAATTCCACATCTCGCGCCGACTGAAACCGCAAGGCCACATCCTTCTCCAGGCAGTGGCACACGATCCGGTCCAGCAACGGCGGAATGTCCCGCCCGGTGAACGTCAGCTCTGGAGGATCCTCTCTGAGAGTCGCGCTGATGGTATCCGCGCTGGTCTTGCCCTGGAAAGCGCGCCGGCCGCCCAGCATCTCGTAGAGCACAGCACCGAAACTGAACAGATCACTTCGCGCGTCCGCAGGCTCACCCCGCACCTGCTCTGGCGACATGTAGCCGATGGTGCCCAGCATAACGCCGCGCTCGGTGACTAGGTCCAATGTCAGGGTGCTGCCCTCCGCCGTGCGCGGCACCCTGCGCGCCAAGCCAAAATCCACGATCTTCACGTGCCCGTCGCGGCGCAGCATGATGTTCGCGGGCTTCAGATCCCGATGCACGATCCCTGTCGCGTGAGCCGCTGCAAGGCCATTCGCGATCTGCTTTGCGATTTCCACCGCCCGCCGCGGCGCCACCGGACCGCGCTTGATCAGGACGCACAGCGATTCTCCCTCCACCAGCTCGGAAACAATCCACCACATGTCGCCCTCGTGGCCGATGTCGAAAACCGAAACGATGTTGGGATGGTTGAGCGCGCTGGCCGCCCGCGCTTCGTGTTCGAACCGCGCGACCCGCTCCGGATCGCGCGCGAACGCCACCGGCAGCAGCTTGATGGCCACGTCGCGGTTCAGGCGGGGATCGCGCGCGCGATAGACCTCACCCATGCCACCGGCGCCCAGGGGCGCGATGATCTGGTACCGTCCGAATTTGGCTCCGGCGGAAAGAGGCATAAAGAGATTTAGCCTAGTTTACTCGATCAAAGAGGGGATAGGGAATGGTTGACGGCGTATCCGTCAGCGACTTTCTATTGTTGCATGATCGTTTGGCGGTCTAGGAGGACCGCTGACGATGGCAAATAAACGTTCCCCCAAGAAACGGCGGCCGGCCCCAAAGACCATCTTGCGCCTGCCCGATCTCGACCAACCGAAATCAGCGGTTCTGAACAGCCTGAGTTCACGCGACGCCCAGCGCGGCTACCGCCACGCCATTGATGAGTTCGTTGACTGGTACTGCTCTGAGCCGAGGTTGTCGTTCAGTAGAACGGTTGTCGTCCGCTATCGCATGCATCTGGAATCACGGAAGCTCGCACCAGGAACCGTCAACCTGCTCCTCGGCGCCGTGCGACGGCTGGCGTACGAAGCCTCCGATTGCGGTCTCCTGAGCCCTAATCTCGCCGCCGGTATCCGCGCGTGAAAGGCGTCAAGAAACTCGGTGTTCGATTGGGCAACTGGTTAACGGCCGAACAGGGCGAAACGCTGTGGCAATCTCCCGATGTCCAGCGCCGGCGGGGCAAACGTGACCGTGCCCTTCTGGCGGTATTGCTTGCCTGCGGTTTGCGGAGGCACGAAGCCGTGGACCTGAACTTCTCTCACCTGCAGCGGGTCCGCCGTGCCCGCGGTGCCCGGAAACGTCTGCCCGGCGGCGAAGGTGATCTGGCCGTTGCTCGAAAGCTTGAGGCCGGTCTCCGCCGGCGAGTTGTTCCCGGAGTAGAAGAGGAGGTTCAGCGATCCGCCGGGATTTGGGCTGTCGTTGCCCTGCGGCTCGGCCTGCCACACAAAGTTCTGGCTCACCGCCGCACTGGTAGCGCTATCGTACGAAGACGCCGCAAGGTGCAACGAGTGCGAGTTATAGCCCTTCGACGCGGTAGCCGTCGACTCTGCCGGCAGGGTCAGCCCGGAGAAGGTGGAGCCCGATCCGGTGGTGATCGCTCCGGTGGTGGACAGGTTGTCCGTGACGCTCTGATTGCCGCTGAAAGTGTTGGCGCCCAGGGTGGCATAGCTGCAAGCTGGAGGCCCCCAGTCCGCCCAGCAGGCTGGCGTTCAGATTGGCCACCTGCGTGGCCGAGGCCACCTGCAACGGAGCCGTGCCGGTCGCCGCCGTGGATACAAACTGGCCCGCCGCGATCACGCTGCCGTTTACAGTCTGGCTGGCGCTAAAGACGTTGGCGGCGTTCAATGGCGCGGCGCACGGAAACACCTGCCCGGTGGCGAAGTTGATCTTGCCGTTGCTGGCAATCGCCAGACCGGTCTCGGCCGGCGTGGAGGCGCCCAAACCGTAGAGCAGGTTCAATGATGCGGCGGGCGTCGAGGTATCGTTGCCCACCGGCTCGGCTTTGAGTTGAAATGTCGATGCCTGCGCTGCGGCAGTGCCGCTATTGAACACCGAAGCCGCCAGATCCAGGGGCTGCGAGTCATACCCCGCGCTGGCCGTAGCCGTGCCCGGGGCCGGCAAACTCAGCGTTCCGCGAATCGTGCCGCCGCCGTTGATATCCAGCGTGGATGCGGGCGTGACCGTGTTGATACCGATCCCGGCACTGGCGCCGGTGCCCGACTGGAACAGAACCGAGCTGCCGATGTTGGAGGCGGTGGTCCACAGAGGGATGTAGTCGGCTGTGCCCGAGCCCGACAGGGCTGCGGGGGTGGCGTCCGGCGACGCGGCCCGCGCCGTCGCGCCGCCAGATGGGGAGGAGGAGGCCAAACTCGCATACGGCGCTGCCAGCATGAAAGCCGACGGCGGCAAACCGCCGATGGTCTCCGCGTCGCCGGCCTTCAATGCGTACGGCGCGCTCACCAGCAGTACGCGCGGCTGCTCCGGCTGCCCTTGCACCTGCGCGCCCACCCAGCGCGCCTGCTCGCTGGTGAATAGCTCGGCCGGCAACCCATCG
Organism: Bryobacteraceae bacterium; assembly: GCA_049511415.1. Taxonomy (GTDB): domain Bacteria; phylum Acidobacteriota; class Terriglobia; order Bryobacterales; family Bryobacteraceae; genus Bog-159. Next base: position 12,759 of record JBEKYC010000071.1, read on the forward strand.
AACTTTGTTGCCCCCAGCAGGGCCGTGTAGCGGCCGTTGCTGTCGGCAGTGACGTTCTGCGTCTCCAACCACAGTGGCGCGCCGCCGGTTTGCTCTGAATAGAGGGCAAAGGTGATACCCGTAACGCCGGCCAGCGGATTGCCGTCGGCGCCCTTCACCGTGCCGCCGAAGCGGACCAGCCGCGGCAGGGCAGATGCAGTCGCGGTGGACGTCTGCGCCAAAGCCGCCTGGACGAGCGACAGGCAAATGATCGGCAGTAAAAACATTGGGCATCGTTTCATAGAGGCTCCTCTTTTTTGTTCCGTTTGAACTCTGGCCCCGCGGATGGCCCCGTGCCCGAAAGCGCTCGTCTGGAAATGCATGTTCGTAAGATCCTTTTCCTGAGTTCAATCCCTTTGCCAACGCCGTGGAGGCATGGCATCAGCAACTTTGGCAAGAATAAGGGTTTCCAATGCAGGATTTCACCACCCGTTTGGGTAGGAATGTATCTGCGAAAGAAGCGGCGGGTAGAAGCGCTTACTTATTTGACAAGGTGGCGGCGCAGGGCCCTGGCGACGGCCTCGGATTTGGAGTGGACGTGCAGTTTTTCGTAGATCTGTTTGACATGGAACTTGATGGTGTTGGTGCTGAGCTTGAGTTCCACGCCGGCGGTCTTGTAGCTGTGCCCCTCGGAAAGGAGTTGCAGCAGCCGGAGCTCGTGCGGCGTCAAGTCACAGTGCGCGTTCTCAGGCGGACGCACGTCGCGAAAAAGGACGATCATGCGCCGCGCGACCTCGGGTGACAGGGGCGCGCCCCCGTCAACGGCTTCCCGGATACTCTCCAGCAGCCTGGCGGGCGGCGTCTTCTTCAGCAGATAACCCGACGCTCCGCCACAAAAAGCCTCGAAAATGCGCTCGTCATCATCGTAGACCGAAAGCACCAGATTGCTACAGCGGGCGCAGTCGTTTGCCCGCGAGCAGAAGTGGACGCTACGGCGCTGGTGATTGACGTGGATCCGCTGACACTGCTGTAGGCTAAGGCACGATTTCGAAGACTGTGCCGCTGCCGTCAGGACCGCTGAATGCGGCTGTGCCGTAGAGATTGCCGCCAGAATCCATGAGGCCTGCCAGCGGACCGCTGCCCGCGCCGCCGTTGCCGAAGTTAGTAAGAATGGACTCCGTGTAAGCGCCGCCGGAGCCTGGGATCAACTGGTATACCATGCCACAGCCGGCGGCGAAGAGGCAGCCGGGGCCGCCGCCGTCGAGAGTTGTGCCATATACGTTACCGGATGCGTCCAGGATGGGACTGCCGTAGGGATACATGCCGTCCGCGCCGCCCGCGAACCTGTGGATCACGCTCTGCGTCCAGCCGCCGCCGGCATTGTGGGACAGCTTGTAGACCACCCCCTGGCCGGTACTGCTACCGCCCCCCAGGGTGGCGCCGTACAGATTTCCAGCGGCATCGAAGACCACGCCCGAATAAGGATCGCACCCGTCGGCGCCGCACGTGAAGTTGTAAAGGATGCTGACCAGCCAGCCGGCGGACGTCTTTCTCAGACGGAAGACGGTGCCGCCGCCGGCGGGAGCCGACCCGCCGTAATAGGTTGTCCCGTAGAAATTGCCCAATCCATCCGCAATCAAATTGGATTGCGGACTCCAGCCATCCTGGTGATCGTTTGTAAAATTGTGCAGAATGGTTTCCTGCCAAGGACCGCTGATAGTGGGTGTCAACTGGAAGATGGTTCCGCAGCCGGTCCCAATGCTCGCGGGGCACCCGGTGCCGGTGCCTCCGCCCGCGGTGGTTCCATAGAGATTGCCGTCTGAATCGAAGACCAGCCCGGCGAGTGGCTCACCGCCATCCGTGCCGCCATCCAGCCCGCCGTTGAAGCTGTGCAGCACCGTCTCCGTCCAGGATCCATCGCCCTGCGGCGCCAGTTTAAACACGGTTCCGGAGGCAGCCGCACCTTGGCCGCCCGATGCCGTGGTTCCGTACAGGTTGCCCTGCGCGTCGAAGATCAACGGGGCCTGGGGCTGCTGCCCGTCGGTCAGGGATCCCCGGAAGCTGTGCAGCACGTGTTCGGTGTAGCCGCCGTCGGAGTTGGGCGATAACTCGAAGACGGTGCCGCAGCCGTGATCGCAGGGCCCGGTACCGCCCGAATACGTGGTGCCGTACAGATTGCCCTGCGCGTCCATGATGAGACTGGATTCCGGCGCGGCGCCGTCCGGAGCGCCCTTGAAGGCGTACAAGGTTTTGCGCGATGCAGCCGCGCATGGGGCCACGGCTGCGAGGAGCAGAATGGCTATCGGGAAGACGCTTTTATCGGATTGCATCAATGCGATCACTCTCGGGCATTAGTATGGCATCTTGCGAGACTGCGGAAAAGCAGCCGGGCGGGATTTTCACTCTTTTTACAGGTATTGCCGGGAACAGGCGAATCCCCGCCTATCGCCGCCCGCTGCCATCCAGCCCAGCGTGTTTGCCTAGCAGCGGCACCAATCACCGGCGGCTGTTGGGTGGGCGACTGCTCGGTCCAGTTGACCCCGTCCCATGTCCACGTATTGTCCGTGTCGCAAACCGGGGCGTTCCCTCCAAGTAGCATGGCGTTCTTCGTCACGGGATCGATCCCCCAGAACGGCAGGGCCGACTCGCTCGGCGGCGGCGAAACGAATTCCCTCCAGTCGGGCACATTTCAGTTCGCAGGTGGAGGACTAGTCTTTGCTGGCACGCAAATGTGAGAGAATCCCCATTGATTCCTTTTACCGTAGTTCGCGCGCGGCCGATCGCGGCGGTTGCCTTGATCCTTTGGCTCGCCGTTCGCACTCCTGCTCAAGTGCAGGGACGGGTGTATGGCTTGGTTCAGGACGCCGGCGGATCGCCGGTCGCGGGTGCTCAAGTCGTCGCCCACGGCTCTAGGGAAAACACCGATCGAGCAGTCGTCAGCGCCGCGGACGGATCTTTTTCCATGGTTGACCTCAATCCAGGTCATTACCAGATCAAAGCGACCAAGCGCGGGTTCGCCGATTCACTGGTGGCGGAACGGGACCTGACCGCCGGCGAGGGTCTCACCCTGAATCTCACGCTGCGCGCGAACGAAGGATTTCTGAAAAGGCTCTCTCAAGCCTATGCCAAAGACTGGAAAGGCGGCGGCGACAGTGGCCCTGAACCTCCCCACCGTACCTTGCCCTCACCCCTGAACTCGCCGCCTTTCCCCAACTCCGACTGGTCGTACGGCGGATCGCCCGAAATCGGCGCGCCGGATACCAATGTGCCCCCGCTCATGGAAGCTCTTTACGGCGGCTCGAATGGCCAAGCTTGGGAGCAAAGCAGAGTCAAGGTCTACGGCTGGCTGGAAGGCAGCTTCAACCTCAGCACCTCACACGATTCGAATTATCCGGCCACCTATGACATCTACGCGAATCGGGTCGAGCTCGACCAGGCGGTGATCTACATGGAACGCCTTCCCGACACGGTTCAAACCGATCACATCGATTGGGGATTCCACCTCAGCGGATTGTTTGGGACCAGTTATCGTTTCACCACCAGCCTGGGCTATTTCAGCGGGCAATTGCTCGACGACCACCGCGAGTACGGGTTTGATCCGGTGCTGGAATACGTGGACTTGTATATCCCCCAGGTTGCCGAGGGACTCAACATCCGCGTCGGCCGCTTCATCTCGATTCCGGGTATCGAAGCGCAATTGGCTCCCAATAACTACGTTTACACTCACTCATTGTTGTATTCGGTTGACCCGTTTACCGACACGGGTATCCTGGGTACCGTCAAGCTCAGTGACCACTGGCTGGTCCAGTTGGGGCTCACCGCGGGCCATGACGTGGCTCCCTGGACCCCGGACGCGAAGCCGTCCGCGACGGCCTGCGCCAGCTATACGTTCAACAACGGCAACGACAATGTGTACCCGTGTGTGAACGGTCTCAACAGCGGTCAGTACGCCTACAACAACCTGCAGATGTTCGACAACACTTGGTACCACAAGTTCAGCCAGTCGTGGCACATGGCGACCGAGGCCTGGTACATGTATGAAAGGGATGTGCCTAGCGTTTCCGGCCCGATAGAACCCGAAAAAGGCACGAACGGTGCGTTCTGTCCCACGGGACAGGCTCGCTGCCTTGCCCCGGAGTGGGCGATGGTTAACTATGTTGAAAAACAGCTCTCGGCGAAGAACTGCCTCTCGATTCGCACCGACTTCCTAGACGACATCAGGGGCCAGCGAACCGGCTACAAGACGCGGTATGCGGAGGAAACTCTAATGTGGGGACATTGGGTGGGAAATACCGTTATCCTCCGCCCGGAACTCAGATTCGACCGCTCTTTCGACGTGGCGGCGTATAATCGCGGGACCCGCAAGAACCAGCTGCAGTTGGCGATGGACGTGATCCTGAAGTATTGAGCGCGCGGGATCGGCGACCCCGCATCCGCTACACCCGCTACTATGCGTCCGTGTCGCCGCCTATACCGGCCTTCTTCAAACGAAACGGCGCGTATCGCTCGCACCCAGCGATCCTGCCCGCTCCGGCCGCCCGAACGACTAATGCGCGGTAGACCTGCCACCGTGTAACTCGATAAGTACAGACACAATATTCACCTACTCTCGATTTGCAAGGCACTTACTTTCGTGTATGATTTATGAATCGACCCGGACAAATGGGAGAAAACGATGATGCAATCGCAAATCGGACGGAAACTAATACGCCCATGGAAGGCTGGCAGGTGGCAACTCACCGCCCTGGCCATTCTGCCAGGACTGTTCCTGGTCCCGTGCGTGGCGTCAGCCGCTAATTGCGCGGGTCTTCCGATTACCTTTACGGGGGGAGAATTTCCAACAGGCGACTTCTTCACTAACTTCAATAATTCGTGTTACACGATTAATCTCGCCAGCGGTAATGGCCTCGGGGAATACGGCGATCTGAATGCCCGTTACTATCAGTTGTATTATCAGGTCGATCCGCGTTACCAACTCATTCTGGTGGGCACGTTTCCGAACGCGCGGTATTACTCGATTACGCTATACGACGAGCACAATGGACTGGCCCAAACTCTCCTCGATACCAACATCGTGCCTCTCACATCCGCGTATGTGAACCCGTTCCAGACCGGCGTGCCTTTTGCGGACGCACAACAATTCGCGGTGCCGATCGGCTTTGGCGGCACTCCGGGCACCCTGGAGACAGGCTGCATGATGACCGGATACAACGTGGGCGTCAACGCCCTGGATGGCACCGCGCGGCACGCGGGCATGGACTGGAACAGCGACCCCAGCGTGTTCCAACTGGACCCCGGCTTCCCGGGCCATGTCATCGACACCGCCAACCATACCATCCCGAACACGGGCGGCATAGTCATGATCCGGGCTTACCTGGATGATACGCCCGACAGTTACAATACCAATCCGCATATCATCGTGCGGGATGTGGCTTCGGGATGCGCTTATCCGGCCGCTTACGTCATGAACACTCTGCAAATCGTGGCCACCGGCAGTGCCGGCGGGAGCGTCTGGATGGATCAGGCGCAATTGGCCGCGCATAACACCTACGAATCGACTTATCTGCCGAAATTGTGCGAGGGGTCGAGCCCCACGTCACAGAACCGCCTGGCCTGGTCACGCGTGGGCGAGTATATCCCCGCCACGAATCCGGATGCCTCTTACATATCCGCCGGTGTGCCGGCCGGTCTTCCGCAGACGCTGGCCACGGCAGGCGAGGTCTTGCGCATACGCCTTCGTATCCCATCCGTGCCGCCGACCCCCTGTACCGACGGCTGCTCCCGGTCCGGGAAAGAGCAGATGCGCTACATGAGCCTGTCGTTTCAAGACGCCGATGGAACCGTGCTGGCCAGCATCGCGGATTCGGCTTTCACCCAGGACGCCAACGGCTATGCGACCCTGATCGTCGGCACCGGCGCCACAATTCCGTCGTGGGTTACCGCGGCGAATGGATATACCTTTCTGGACCTGACGGCTTCTCCGCAGTATCAGCAGTTCAGCATGATCGCCATGCGGCACATGATCCCGGCGGCTGGGTTTACTTGCGCCGGCCAGTATGTTCCGTACCGCATGAATGCGGAGACCCCTGCCGGAAGCTTGATGAGCGACTATCTGCCCGTGGCCGATTATCCGGTCGCCGCCAGCCTGCCCACCGTGGCGACGGCGCTGGTAGGGCCCGGCGCTTGCAACGCGTTCCCGGCCGGACAGCCGGGCCTGCGCGGAAGTTGCGCCGTGCTGCCCGTTTCCGCGCCCACGATTAGCGGAGTGGTGAGCGAGTGCTATGGGCCGGGCTGCACGCGGTTTGTCGCCCAACCCACGCCGCCGATGGCGATTCAAGGCGCCAACTTTGGAAGCTTCCCCAACGGATTGCCCTTTGCCGGTACCTCGAACTATCTGCGCATTACCGATGTGACGCAGAACTGGGCGGCCGGCTACACGGGTAGTGCGTGCGGCGTCTCCATCACATCCTGGGATAGCAGCCTGGTCGAACTCGTGCCGACGTTCAGCGAGAAGATCGGCTGCCCCATCGCGGCAGGCGATCAGATGCAGGTTGAGGTATGGAATCCGCAGACTATGGTCAATGCCGTGTTTTCGTTTACCGCAAAAAACTGAACGCGTCTTGGCGTGCAGGATTTCGTCAACGAGCCGCCAGCAGGCCAGACCGTTCCAGCAAGGCGTTAGGGTCCGGATCGCGGCCCATAAAGGCGCGATATAACTCCGCCGGATCTTCGCTGTCGCCGCGCGACAGAATCGTTTCGCGGAATTCGGCGCCGATCTCCGCGCTGAAGATACCGTGCGCGCGGAAACGCGCAAAGGCATCCGCATCCAGCACCTCGGCCCACTTATAGGAATAGTAACCCGCTCCGTAACCTACCGGACTGGCGAATAAGTGCGTAAAGGCCGCCACCATGGCGTGATCCGGCGGCAGCGGCGCGGGCGAATATTGCTGCAAGATGCCGCGCGAGTAAGCCATCACGTCGCCGTCACGTTGCGGATCGTAATCCACGTGCAGCGCCAGGTCCACGAAGCCGAATCCTAGCTGCCGCATCTGTGCATTGGCGCTGCGGAAGTTGCGGGCACGCAGCATTTTCTCGAATAAATCATCGGGGATCGGCGCCCCCGTCTCGAAATGACGCGCGAACAGGTCCAGCGGCTCGCGCTCCCAGGTCCAGTTTTCCATGATCTGCGAGGGAAGCTCGACGAAATCCCAGGCCACGTTGGCGCCCGCTAATCCGCGCACTTCCACGCGGCTCAGCAAGTGGTGCAATAAGTGACCGAATTCATGAAAGATGGTAGTCACTTCGTAATGTGTAAGTAAGGCGGGGCGGTCGGCGAGCGGTGGTGTCAGATTACCGCAAATCAGGCCTAAGTGGGGCGTGAAGCCGTCCGGCGCCTGGTAGCCGGTCTTCAAGGCGTCCATCCACGCGCCGCCGCGCTTGTTTTCGCGGGGATACCAGTCGGCATAGAAGCCGCCGATGAACGCGCCGCCGGAATCGTGCACGGCGTAATACCGCGCCTGCGGGTCCCACGTGGGAACCCCCGATTGCAGCGCGATGCGGATGCCGTAAAGACGCCGCGCCGTCTCAAAGAGCCCTTCCACTACGCGCTCCAAAGGGAAATACGGGCGCAGCTCCTCTTCGTCGAAATCATAGAGCGCGGCACGCTGCTTTTCCGCGTAATAGGCGACGTCCCATGGCTGCAGCTCGGGCGCGTCCGCGCCTTCCAGCTTGCGGCGAAACTCCAGCAGGGCGCTATTTTCGCGGGCGAAATGGGCTTCGGTCTTGCGCTTCAGGTCTTTCAGGAAGTCGCGGGCGCGCTCGCCCGTGTGGGCCATCCGGTCGTGCAGCACCAGATCCGCGAAATTGCGGAAGCCCAGCAATTCAGCCTTGGCGCGGCGCAACTCCAAGATGCGGCTCAGCAGGACGCGATTGTCGAAAACCCCGCCGCTGGCCCGTACGGCATAGGCGTGATACATCTGGTGGCGCGTTTCGGCGTCATCCAGATACATCATCACGGGCATGTAGCTGGGCGCTTGCAGGGTGAAGCGCCAACCGGAGATGCCCTTTTGCGCGGCGTTCTGGCGCGCCGCCGCCACCGCGGAAGGCGGCAGCCCGGACAGGCCCGTCTCGGCTGTGATCACCAGATCGAACGCGTTGGTCGAATCCAGAACGTTTTGCGAGAACTTGGTGGTGACGGTCGCCAGTTCCATGTCGATGGCTTCCAGGCGCGCTTTGCCCGCGGCGTCCAGGTCGGCCCCGTGCCGGCGGAAATTGTCGACGGTCTTGGTCAGGTACCGGCGCCTTGTGCCGGTCAGCCCGCGCGCCTCATCCGTCGCTGCGTACGATTGCAGGGCCTGCCACAGACCCGCGTGCAGCGGGATGCCCGAATAAAAGGCGCTGACCTCCGGCTGCACCGCGTTGAACGCTTCGCGCAGCTCCGGATAGGTGGCCACCGATTCCAGATGCCGTGCCACGCCCATGGCGTCGTCCAGCGGCTCGGTGATGGCGTCGAGCGCCGACAGGGTATTGTCGAACGTGCGCGGCTCCGTGCCGGCGGCCAGCGCATCGATGCTTTGCCGCGCCTCGCGCAGCAGTTCGCTGACGGCCGGCTGCACATGCGCGGCGCGGATCTGATCGAAGGGAATTTGGAAGGGGATATTCAGCAACGGGTTGTGTTTGTCGATTTCGGGCATCTCTTCCTATAGTAAAGGCCTGGAGTTAAAGTAGTGGGAACGTGCGACTCCTCACCCTGTCTCTTATGGCCTTTTCCACACTAGCCGCTGCCGATCCCCGCACTCTGCGCCTGGACTATTTCCACGGCGGCGCCGCCACCGAAGAGCACATCTCGTTCGATGGCCTGGTACTGGAAGGACCGTGGCCCGGCCGTCTGGATCGCGCCATCGACGACACCAACCTGGGCCGCTACTATTTCGAAGTCCTGGATCGCAAGACCAACCATGTGCTCTATTCCCGCGGGTACGCCAGCATCTTCGGCGAGTGGCAGGAGACGCCGGAGGCTAAGGAAGTACGGCGGCAGTTTCACGAATCGCTGCGTTTCCCCGCGCCCACGGCGCCCGTGCAGGTGGTCGTCAAACGCCGCGACGCGCAGAATGCTTTCCACGAAATGTGGTCCATGGTAGTCGATCCGGCCGACCCAGCGATCGACCGCTCCGGTCCGCCCGCCAACGTCAAGGTCTGGGCGGTGATGCAGAATGGCGAACCGCGCGACAAGGTGGATCTGCTGCTGATGGGCGATGGCTACACCGCCGCCGAGATGGAGAAATGGCATGCCGATGCGCGGCGTCTGTCGGAAACCCTATTTGGAACTTCGCCCTTCAAAGAGCGGCGGAACGATTTCAACGTCTGGGCTGTCGATATTGCCGCGGAAGAGAGCGGCGTGTCACGCCCATCGGACAGTATCCATCACCGGTCGCCGCTGCGCGCAACCTACGATGCTTTCGGCAGCGAGCGTTATGTTCTCACTTTCGACAACCAGCGCCTGCGTGAAGCCGCTTCCGCCGCGCCCTACGAATTCATCGAGATCGTGGTGAACGACCGCAAATATGGCGGCGGCGGAATCTTCAATCTATTCGCCACGGTGTCAGCCGATAACGCGTTCACGCCATACGTCTTCGTGCATGAGTTCGGCCACCACTTCGCCGGCCTGGCGGATGAATACTACACCTCGGACGTGGCTTACGGGACGGTGACCGCCCGTCCCGAACCATGGGAGCCTAACGTGACCGCCGACCCGCACGCCGCCAAGTGGAACGAACTGATCGCGCCCGGCACGCCTTTGCCGACTCCCTGGCCCAAAGAGCAGTTTGAAGCGCTGGAAAAGCAGATTCAGGCGCGGCGGCGGCAGATCCGCGCGGCGCACCGTCCGGAAGACGAGATGGAGGCGTTGTTCCGCGAAGAGCGCGAAAAGGACACCACCCTGCTGGGCTCCGGTCCATACGGCCACGCGGTGGGCGCGTTCGAGGGCGCCATGTACGAGGGCCGCGGCTATTACCGCCCGCAAGCCGATTGCATCATGTTCACGCGCGATGAAGTCGGCTTCTGCGCGGCGTGCCGGCGGGCCATCGGGCGCATCATCGACCTGTATTCGCGGCCGCCGGTTCACTAGTATGGATCTCGCCGGCAAAGTGGCCGTGGTCACCGGCGCGGGCGGCGATGGGAGCGGCCGCGCGATTGCCTTGCGGCTGGCGCGCGCAGGCGCGGCCGTGGCGCTCTGCGATGTGAATGAAGGCGGCGCCCGTGAAACGGTGCGCCAAATCGAAGCCGCCGGCGGACGTGCCGCGTTCTATCCGGCTGATGTGCGCGTGGCGGACCAGGTGCGCGCGCTGATCGCCTTCGCCGAAGACACCTTCGGCCCGCTGTCGGTGATGGTGAACAATGCCTCCGCCCCATTTCATCCGGATGACCCCCTGGAGCATTGGTTCGAAACCATGCAGACGGACTTGCTCGGCGCCATGTACGGGATTCGCGCCGCCATCGATGCGCTGCGCCCCGGCGGGGGCGGCGCCATCGTCAACATCAGCTCCATATCGGCGCTATGGCATGGCCGCGCGCACTCCGCGCCCGCCTACGACGCGGCCAAAGCCGGCCTGCTGCGCCTGACCACCAATCTCGGCTGGTTGGGCGAACAGGAGCACATCCGCGTCAATTGCCTGGCGCCCGGCTGGATCGCATCCGCGCAGGTGCGCGCCTATTGGGAGCCGCTCACTCCGGAAGAACGCCAACAGCGCGGCGCGCCGTCGCGTTTACTGGCTCTCGATCAGGTGGCGGATGCCGTGCTGCGCCTGGCCACCGATGAATCGCTCTGCGGCCGTGTGATGGTGTGGTGGTCCGAAGACCAGCCGCGCCTGATCCCCTGGGCCGATCCGGGCTATCGCGCGCTCGAGTGAGCTGTCAAACCTGCAGGCTGCGCAGATACGGCACGCTGGCGCGCATCAGGTCCAGGTTCATTTCCACGAAATAGTTCTTGATCCCGCCGGTCTTCGCCGCCGTAAAGATTTTCTTCCAATCGAGCGAGTCCTGACCCACCGCCGCGATCTTATGCGTCGTCGCATTCCACCCCTGCACGTGCATCGAAATGAAGTGGCCCGGATACTTGGTGAGATATTCCGCCGCGTCGTAACCGCGGCTGATGGTGGAAACCTGAAACTGGAACTTCACCAGCTTGGGATCGAGCAGGCCGAGCAATATGTCATAAGTGCGCTTGCCGTTCACGGTCGTCAGTTCAAAGTCTTCGTTGTGCAGACCCTGCTGAATGCCGGCCGCCGCCGCCTTTTCGCCCATCTTGTTGTATTCGTCGGCCGCGCGCTTGACGTCATCCATGTTGGGGTCGCGCGGACCATCCAGGCTGGGCACCAGCATCTGCGTCAAGCCCACTTCTTTCGCCCACGCAATGCGCGCCGCCTGATCCTTGCGCAATTCGCCGATGTCGAAGTGCGAGCTGATGCATTTCACGCCCAGGTCGCCCAGCATCTTCCGCAGCTCGGCGCCTTTGTACTTGGCGAGCGCGCCGAAGCCGGAATCGGCGTAACCCACCGGCGAGCACAGCTCGATGGTTTCAAATCCCGCCGCCACGAGTTGCTTGATGGTGCCGGGGAAGTCCGTGGCAATCATCTTTCGGACTGGATAAGTCTGGCATCCGATAGGCAAACCTAGTGGGTTGGCGCCCAGCCGGCGCGCAGCCGCGCCCAGGGCCCCCGCCACTGTCACACTCTCCAAAAACGATCTCCGGGAAAATGCCTTCATCTGTACCTCACGCGTGGCCCAGTGTAGCATCGCGCGTATCTTATCCGTGTTCATCTGTGTTCATCTGTGGCCAATTATAATGGCTCCATGGGTAGCGCCATAGCCACCGACCCGCACCGCAAGAACCTGGAAGAGCTCGCGCGCCTGGGCTGGTACCACAGCATGGAGTTGCCCGACGGCCGCGTAATCCCCGGCTATCAGAGCCTGGACGTGCTCCGCCGCCGTGCCGCGCAGTTTCCCATCCCCGCCCATCTCGACGGCCAGCGCGTGCTCGATATCGGCGCCTGGGACGGCTGGTTCACTTTCGAAATGGAGCGCCGCGGCGCGCGCGTGATGGCCGTCGACTCCACGTCTTTCGAGCGCTTCCGCGTAGCGCACGATCTGCTCGCTTCAAAGGCCGAATACCGCATCGACGATGTTTGCCGCCTCTCCCCCGCCACCATCGGCTACTTCGATATCGTGCTGTTTCTGGGTGTGCTCTATCATCTGAAGCATCCGCTGCTGGCGCTGGAGCGCGTGTGCGAGCTATCCACCGATCTGGTGTGCGTCGAATCGTTCGTCAGCGACGATGGCAGCGATCCCGCCGCCAAGCCCGTCATGGAATTCTACGAAGGCACCCAGCTATGCGGGCAGTTCGATAACTGGGTGGGTCCGAACGTGGCGTGCCTGCTGGCCATGTGCCGTTCCGCCGGATTCGCCAGCGTGAAACTCGAAAGCGTGCTCGACCATCGCGCCCACGTCACGTGCCTGCGCCGCTGGCCGGAGCCTGTGACCCCCAGCGAGCCGGCGCCTTACCTGACGTCGGTCGAAAATGCTACCCGCCGCAATCGCGAATTCTCCAGCACGGACGATGACTACGTCGCGCTCTGGTTCAAAAGCCCGCGCGCCGGCCTCACCAAGGCCGGCGTATTCCCGCGCATCGGTCCCTACGGATCGCATCCCGTGGTGCTCGAAAACACCGGCGGCGATGGCTGGCAGGTGAACTGCAAATTGCCGCCGGGCCTCGCGCCTGGCTGGCATCCGGCGACTCTGCGCACCAGCGACAGCCCCTGGGCGAATCCGGTGCGCATCGGCATCGATCTTTCCGCCGACGAGCGCCGACAGCCGCCCGCGCGCGCCGCGGCGTCAGCCATGCGCATCGCCATCGCCACCGACGGCAAAACTTGGGAGCGCAACCTGGTGCACACCGGCCTGGGCAGTTGCATCTCGCTATGGGTGGCCGGCGTGCCGGACGGCGCTGCTAAAGAGGACGTCGCGATCTGGCTCAATGGCGACGAACTGCCCGCCATCTTCCTCTCCGAACCCGATCCACGGGGCCTGCGGCAAATCAACGCCATGCTGCCCTCCGGCGCGCGGCCCGGCGAATATTCGGTAGCCGCCGGCATGGGGAGCGCCGTATCGCCGCCTGTTCCGGTGAAGCTGGTCTGAATGCCCGTCGAACGCGCCGCCGGCAATCCCACTTTTCAGGAATTGGTGCAGCAGCAGGTGGCCCTGCTCTCCACCAAGGGCTGGTATCACAGCATTGAGTTGCCGGATGGGCAAGTCGTCCAGGGCATGATCGGTGTGGATGCCCTGAAAACGCGCCTCGCGGCCTTTCCCATCCCCGCCGATCTCACCGGCAAACGCGTTCTCGATGTCGGCGCCTGGACCGGCTGGTGCAGCTTCGAAATGGAACGCCGCGGCGCCGCGGTGGTGGCCGTCGATTGCGTCGAGTTTGAAGAATTCCGCGAAGCGCACCGCATGCTCGGCTCGCGCGTGGATTATCGCATCCTGGATGTCGATGAGCTGACACCGGAGACGGTGGGCTTGTTCGACTACGTCCTGTTCTTCGGCGTTCTGTATCACCTGCGCAATCCACTGCTGGGCCTGGAGAAGATCTGCGCGCTCACGCGTGACACGGCATTTGTCGAGACGTTCGTCACGGATGACGGCACGGCGCCCTGCGCCATGGAGTTTTATGAGACCAACGAATTGGGCGGCCAGATCGATAACTGGTTCGGACCCAGCGTGGCTTGTGCCGAGGCGCTGTGCCGGTCGGCCGGATTCGCGCGCGTCAATCGCGAATATGTGCACCCGGATCGCCGCGCCGGTTTCACCTGCCGGCGCCATTGGGAGGCGCCGCCGGAGAATCCCGCCGTACCTGCACCGCTGCTCTATTCCGCCGTCAACAATCGCACCAACGATATCGAATTCCACGCGGGCAAAGACGAATATATCTGCGTCTACTTTCGCAGCGTCGTGCCCGACCTGACGCGCGACCGCCTGCATGTGGAAATCGACGGATACGGCGCGCCCGTCCTAGTGCTCGTGAAGCTTCGCGATCAGGAATGGCAAGCCAACCTGCGCGTACCGCCGGGCCTGTCCGAAGGCAAGCACCAAGTCCGTCTCCGAACGTCCGATAGCCGCTACAGCAACCAATTCCAAATCTGGAGGGCGGGCTTAAGCCCGCGCGGGGCTTCAGCCCCGCCGCCGTCCCTGAAAATCGACCAGCCGCCACCCGCAATCCACGAACTCCGCAACGGCATGACGGAATCCGAAATCTTCCACGGCCATCGCAACGAATATCTCTGCTGCCGTTTCCGCACACCCGAACCGGCTTTGGATCGCTCCGCCATCATCCTGGAAATCGACGAAGCCCAGCAGCCGGTCCTGTTCCTGACCGATCTCGGCGATGGCAACTGGCAAACGAATTCCCGTCTGCCGGACGGCCTGCCACCGGGTGCGCACCGCGTACGCGTCCGCACCGTACGCAGCCCTTTCAGCGAATCACAGACCATCCGCCTCGAATCGGATCCGTAAGGATTTGTAAATTCCGGCTTTCGAGAAGGCCATCGGACGTACACTGAGGAGACTCGGAGGAGGTCCGCAATGCCGCTTCTCGCCCGCCGGCGTCCGACATAACCGCCAGCGGGACCGGATTTGGACCCAGCAAGACCGTCGACCTCTATTTCGATACCACGGAATTGGCGCTCGCTACAACCACTCCTGCCGGCGACTTCACCGGCGTACGCCTGACGGTTCCCGCATCCGCCACCCCCGGCATCCATCCGATCACCGCGATTGGACAGCAGAGCGGCCGCGCCGCGCAAACGCAGTTCATCGTACAGACCGACTGGCCGGGGTTCCATCGCGGACCGCAACACCACGGTTTCAACCCCACGGAGAATGTGCTCAGCGTGTCGAGCGCCGGCGGCCTTCAGGTGCGCTGGACGGCGGCTACCGGCGGCTTTGTGAATTCGTCACCCGCCGTAGCGAACGGGATCGTCTACACGGGTTCGGACGACAACAATCTCTACGCCTTCAACGCGGAAACCGGGCAACTGATTTGGACTGGCGTAGGGGCTTGCGGCGCTTCTTCGCCCGTGGTGGTGGACGGCGTGGTTTACTCCGGATCCTACGGGCTGCACGCCTTCGACGCCGTCACGGACCATGGGATCGTGTACACGGGCGACGTCGATTATAACGGCTTCGGCGCGTTCGATGCGGCTACCGGCAAACGCATCTGGAGCGTGTTGGACAATCCCAACGCCCAGATTTGGTCTTCACCCGCCGTGAGCGATGGGCTGGTTTATGTGAGCGACAGCCAGCTTCTTTACGCCTATGCGGCAACCACCGGAAAACTGGCTTGGACGGCAGCCACCGGAGGCCAGATCTTTTCGTCGCCGGCAGTGGAAAACGGAGTGGTTTTTGTTGGTTCGGGCGCTGGCCTCCATGCCCTCAATGCCGCCACCGGAGAGCCGTTGTGGACCGCCGCATCCGGCGACAACATCGAATCTTCACCGGTAGTTGCCGACGGGGTGGTCTACGTCGGGTCGTTCGGCACGAATATGCTTTACGCCTTCGACGCCGCGCCTATGACGGCAAGATATATGCTTTTGAGGCGTCCAGCGGCCAACTGCTCTGGAGCGCCGTGACGGGTTCGCAGGTGGCATCTTCGCCGGCCGTAGTCAACGGAATGGTCTATGTGGGATCGTACGACTATAATCTGTATGCCTTCGGCCTGCCCGCCCGTCCCTAATTCGCGAACAGAATCGATATCCAACGTTTTATCCACAGGTAGTACAACGTACATTTGGAGCAACTCATTGAAAATGAGGATGATAAAAGTTGAGGAAAACTGCTCTTTGAACCGGATATTCATTTGACTGTAACAATCCGGATAGTGCATGATGAGTCTGGTTCCAAGAGGTCTGAGGAACAGCGAGCCGCTGAATGCTTAGCGAGCCGTGAGCGGTGATCTGGTATCAAGCCTAATAAAATAGATTGATGCCGGGGAGCGAACGGCAATCGGGGGCGCTCGGAAGGCGAGCTTCCTGGCCGGGAATCGGATTGAACGCTTTGATCTGGATGGGTCCGAAAGGCCCTGAAGGGGAGTGGAGGTCCGAGGAACGGTTGGGAGTGCCGGGCGGGAGTCAGGCAACGGGATCGTGGCAGTGATCCTGCGTGAGCTGGGGCTAACCAGAGCACGCGGGGGAGCCGGGATTCGAACGGGCAGGACAAACGACCGGTAGGGTGTTGAAGAAGCAGGTCGGGAGCTTCGACCTCGAAATGGTGGTCCGGAGACGGGCAGTCGTTTCGGGAGAGTGAAAGGCCGCTTCGAGACACCAGTTCCAGCCAGGAAAGCTGGCAGGCGTCCCTGGAAGCATTGATCCGTTGCCTTCGAAAGAAGGTGGCGGGGAGCCGAAAGGAAAACGCCCGGCGATTCTGGTTGCAAAGCTCTGTGCCGTGTATGCCGGTGGAGAGTTTGGCTGTGAGATCGGGTCACTTGGAACCATTTTCTTTTTCAGACAGCCGTGCGCGCAGTTGGGTCGAATCCGCTAACGACCCTGCCACGGACTTCCCCATTCAAAACCTGCCGTTCGGCGTCTTCGAGGACGAACCCTGCTGCCCCATCGGCGTAGCGATCGGCGACTGCATCCTCGACCTGCACCGTTGCGCCGAAAAAGGACTCCTGCGCGGCTTGCCCGAGGAGACTATCCGGGCCTGCCGCGGCCCGGTCTTGAATCCGCTGATGTCCCTCGGCCGCTCGCATTGGTCGCCGTTGCGGGCACGCCTTGTCGAATGGCTGCGCGCCGGCAGCGAACATCGGCCGGCCGTGGAGCCGCTGCTGGTAGCCATGAACGATGTCGGCATGCGGCTCCCTGCGCTCATCAACGACTACACGGACTTCTACGCATCCATCCACCACGCCACCAACGTCGGCCGCCTGTTCCGGCCCGACAATCCCCTGCTGCCGAATTACAAATACGTGCCGATCGGCTATCACGGGCGCGCCTCGTCGATCATAGTAAGCGGCAGGACTGTCCGTCGCCCCAGCGGACAATCGAAGGGCGCGGAAGCGGCAGCGCCGGTCTTCGGACCTAGCCGCATGCTGGATTACGAGCTCGAAGTCGGATTCTTCGTTGGTCCCCGTAACTACTTGAGCCAGCCGATTCCCATTACCGAAGCGGAAAATCACATCTTCGGACTCTGCCTGGTCAACGACTGGTCCGCGCGCGACATACAGGCTTGGGAATATCAGCCGCTGGGTCCATTTCTGGCCAAGAACTTCGCCACGACCATCTCGCCTTGGATCGTGACCCTGGAAGCGCTGGCGCCCTATCGCGCGCCGGCGTACCCGCGGCCCGAGGGCGACCCCGATCCGCTGCCGTATCTGGACTCGCCCGAAGACCGGCAGCGCGGCGCGATCGACCTCACGCTGGAGGTCTATATCAAGTCCAAGCGGATGGACACGCCCATGCGGCTCAGCCAAGGTAACCTGAAAGATCTGTACTGGACGCCGGCGCAGTTACTGACGCATCATGCCAGCAACGGCTGCAATTTGCAGCCAGGCGATCTGTTGGCCAGCGGCACGGTTTCGGGACCGCGGCCCGAGGCGCGCGGTTGCCTGCTGGAATTGACCCGCCGCGGCGCCGAGCCGATCCAATTGCCTGGCGGCGAAACGCGCAAGTTTCTGGAAGACGGCGACGAGGTCATCTTCCGCGGTTACTGCCAGCGCGAAGGACTGCCGCGCATCGGCTTCGGCGAGTGCAGAGGTATCATTGTTGGTCGGGAGGGTTAGTATGTGGCTGCTCGCAGTGTGCGGCATCGCCGAGGCGATCTATGCCGCCACGAACCTCTTTATGCGCGGCGCCGATGGATCGCTGGTCCTGCGCACTTTCGTGGTACGAAGCACGGTCATGCACCTGGGTACGCTAGCGCTGATTGCGGGCGTGGCGGCCATCGCGGCTGGGCTTTGGAACTCCAGGGGTAAGTCGTGGCTCCTGGTGCTGAACGGCGCGGCGTTCAGCATACTGGGACTGCTGCTGCGCTATTGGACGGGTCCACTGTCCTTCCGCTCGATCGCGCTGCTAATCGCGGTGATGGCGGTGAGCGCCGGCATCTTCGAATTCGGAACCGGCGGACGCCTTCTGCGTTTTGCCGGCATAGCCTCGGTGATATACGCACTGGCGCTGTTGTTCTTCGCGTTTCTCCCGGCGATTCCGAAAGACGCCGAAACGACGTTCGTTTGGATGGGCTCGTATTTCGGTTTCAGCGCTCTGTGCATGCTGGGGCTGGCTTGGCCACAACGCGTATTGCCTGTCGTCCGATCTGCGGCTTAGTCGATCTCAACCTCCGGCATCGGTTCGCACTTGGATTCGTCGAAGGGCGGCAGTGTAGGTTCCGGTGCGCCGAGGGCGGCGAGATGCGCTTTGGCTTTTTCCAACCCCCAGTGATAGGCGAAGGGCGGGCCGTCGCACCAGGCTTGGGTGTAGGCTTCGGTGGCGGCTTGGATGGCGGCGGTGATGTTGCCGGCGTCGCGTTCGATTTGGGCGAGGACGTTGAGGGCGTCGGCGTGGAGGAGGCGGTAGGGGCCGCGTTCGGCGGGTTCCCAAACCTGATCGAGGAGTTCGCGGTTGCCCATGCCGGCCAGCGCGATGAGGGCGGGGAGTTCCTCTTCGGCGAGGTCCACCGCGCGGGCCCGGGTCAGAGCGAGGTGCAGGCGCTCGCCGGCCATGGCCAGGTCGCCGAGGGCCGACGCCGCTTCGCCTTGGAGGCGCGCCGCGCGGATGAAGTCGCGCTCGACGCGTTGGACGTAGGCCAGTTCCCACGCGCGGCCGGCGTACCGGCGCGCGGCGGCAGCGTCGCCGATCCACAGGGCACGCTGCGCCAGCCAGGCGTTGACGACCCCTTCGCTCTGCGGCTCACGCTCATCCGCAAAGATGTGCAAAGCCTTCTCTAGCGCGCGCTTGGAATGGGCGGCCGCCCCGCGCGCCGCCAGGGTAAGTCCCAGGAAGTAGAGGCCGACGCCCTCCTGGGGGCGCTCGCCCTGTTCGCGAGTGATGCCTAGCGCCCGGCGCGCCGCCGCCTCAGCTTCGCGCAGTTTGCCCGCGAGATGCAGGGAACCGGCGAGGTTGCCCAGGCCGGTGGCGAGGTTCTTGAGGCTGCCGGCAGCCTCCCAAAGATCGTTCTGCCGCCGAAAGAGAGGAATCGCGGCGCCCAGCCTCCCGCTGAACTGGTAGCCCTGGGCCAAGGCACTGAGCGTGTACGCCTGATCCGCGGTTTTGGCCAGCCGCGGCGGCCGGTCAATTCCATCGGGGAAGAGCGCCTCCAGCAACTCCACGCGCAGCCGGCTGGCGCTCAGGCGATACAGCGTGGCGTTGTCGAGGCGGTCGTAATACACATCGCAAGCGTCGTCGTATCGCCCCAGGCCGATCAGCGTATGGTAAAGCTCGATGGCCGGTGCCAGGTCGTCCAGGCTCTCCACCTTGTCCCATTCGATCGCCGGCATCGGCTGAAAGTGCGCCTGGAGCACCACGAAGACACCTTCCCTGCCGCCCTGGTCCAGCCCGGCCCAAACCACCCCACGTACGATGGGATGCAGGTCGTAACGGTTGCATCGCCGGTCCCAGCCCAGCAAGCCGCGATCCTCCAGGTCCGCGAAGGCGCGATCCAGCGCTCGGTCGTCACTTTTCAGAATGGCGGCCAGCGTGTCGTAGCCCACCGGCATCCGGAATGCTGCCAGCGTGTGGAGCGCCCTCCGGTCGAACTTGCTCAGCCCCCGCAGCGCAAACTCCAACACGTGGCCGCACGCCGCTTTCACGTTGGCCAGCGCCATCGGATCGAAACGCGGATGATCCCGCTGCCAGCGCTCGAAATCGCCGTTCGCTTTGCGGTCGCGCTTGATCTCGCCGGCCAGCGCCTGGATCACCAGCGGATGCTTTTCGAAGCTGCGGAAGACCGGCAGCAGCAAGTCCCGCGTTCCGCTGACGCCGAAGGCGCGCCACAGACTCAGCGCATCGTCATCGCTCAGCCCGCTCAACTCCCGCTTGCGGCAGCCGGGCAGCGGATCGCCGGTGTACTTGTCTTCCAGGTCCGCCGGATAGAGGCGCGTGCTGACGAGCACCCGCGCCGCGCGGCACGCCGAGAGCTTGCGCAGGAACGCTCCGGCATGTGGGTCGATCGTCTTACGGAGCCGCACATCCGCTTCGTCATCTGGCCGCCGCGCGGCGTCCAGTCCGCCATAGGCGATCAGGATGCGCTCCAGCCCATCCAGCACCAGCAGGTACGGCTCGCGATCGAGCGCCGCCAGCAGCCGCTCCTCGCGCTCGTTGACCGGCGTCTTCTGCACTTCCTCGCGCGGCTGCTTCGTCACATACGCCAACGCGCGGATGACGAAGTTCTCGAAGGTCGCGTCGCTTTCGTAGAAGCTCCACCACATGCGTCCGGCCAGCGGCTTCATCTCCAGTGGTGCGATGTTCTGGAACCAGTGCCAGGTCAGCGCGCTTTTGCCCATGCCGCCGATCGCCACCACGCTGAAGATCGGTTTGCCGCTCTTGGTCGCCCACTCGGTCAGTTCGTTCAACTCCGGCTGGCGTCCAATGAGACGACCGGTCTGCAACAGCGTGTACGGGTGCGCGACGTAGACCTCGGGCGGCGTGGGGATGTCGCTCACGTAGTGAAACGACGGCGTCGGATTCGGCTCGCGCAGCCGTGATAGTGCATCAATCACGTCGCTGCGCAGACCTTCCACCGACTTGAAGAACTGCACTACCCGCTCGGCCTCCACGCGCGCTTTGAACGCCTTTAGCTTTTCGGCTCCCGTGCCCATCTCGACGTCTTCAATGCGGATGGGATGCTCCTTATCCATCACGAACATCAGCCGCGGAATGCCACGTTCCACGGCGCGGTTATACTCCATTTCCGTTATCGAAATGCCGTGACCCTTAGGAACGGTTCCGTAACGATGCGCCAGCACGCCGAGGTAGATGTCTGCCCCATCGACCATGCGCAGGGATGCCTCGATGGCGTCCTCATTGCTGGCTGGCTCGTGCTCCATCATGACCGGGAAGAAGCTCTGCCGCCAGCACGCATCCAGCACCACGCCGCGATGCTCCGGCAGATCGCGCGCCGTGCTGCTGAGCATGACTAACTTGCGTTCCGCCATCTTGTTTCAAGTGGTCCGATGTAGTTCCGCGTAGCGGAAGCAATCGATCTGGTGGTCGTTGACCATGCCCACGGCCTGCATGAAGGCATAGCAGATAGTCGAGCCTACGAAGCGGAAGCCGCGGCGCTTTAGGTCTTTGCTCATGGCGTCGGATTCGGCGGTGCGGGCGGGCAGATCCTTGAGCGTGCGCAGGGCGTTGATGCGCGGCGTGCCGCCGATGAACTGCCAGATGTAGGCGTCGAAGCTGCCGAACTCCTCCGCCACTTTCAGGAATGCCTGCGCGTTGCCGACGGCTGAAGCGATCTTCAGGCGGTTGCGGATGATTCCTTCGTCGCGCAGGAGGGAATTGACCTTACGCTTGCCATAGCGCGCCACCACGGCCGGATCGAAGTTGTCGAAGACCTCGCGATAGCGCGCGCGCTTGCGCAGGATGGTGTCCCAACTCAGACCGGCCTGCGCGCCTTCGAGCACCAGGAATTCGAAGAGAAGGCGGTCGTCGTGCACGGGGACGCCCCATTCGGTGTCGTGGTAAGGAATGGAAAGTTCGTTACGCGCCCAGGCGCAGCGGGTGACCATATCAGGCTAGCCGCCTTTCGGCGGGGCGAAGAAGTCCATGGGGTCGATGGAGGTGATGATCCATTTCTTGCCCTTGCGCACCAGATGGCACTTCACCGACTTATGACGTTCCTCCACCACGTGCGAATCCGATTTGCTGACGATGTGCAGCAGCCAATCCAACTCTTCGTCGCGCTTGGCATCGTTGCCGTCATCCGAGATCACTTCGACCGAACTGGTCAGCTCGGCCTGGCCCACCAGGGACGCCAATCCGGCGCGGAAATCGTAGAAGTGCGGCATGCTCGGATCGATGGCGCCGACGAAGGTGCCGGCATCTCCTTCGGCCAGTGCCGAGGCGATTTTGGAGAACAGGTCGAAGACCTGCTGCTGGGCGTCGGACGCAAACGCCGTACTGCAAACGAACAGAAGGAGTGCCAGCCGTTTCATATTAAGTCCGGTAGCTCGCGTTAATGCGGATGTAGCCTTCCGTGAAGTCGCAGGTCCAGAAGCGCGCGCGGCCCTTGCCTTTGCCATGTATCGTCAGGCGAATCTCGCAATCGGCGGCGTCCAGCTTTTGTTTGAGATCCGCTTCCGAGAAGCGCGCCGCCAGCCCGCCGCGGCACACCGGCACGCCTTGCAGGTCGATATCGGTTTTGCTCGGGTCGAAGGCCACACCGGCGTTTCCGGCGGCGGAGAGAATGCGTCCCCAATTGGGGTCGGAGCCGGCGATGGCCGTTTTCACGAGCGGCGAATTGGCGATGGCGCGGGCCAATTGGGCGGCAGCATCGTCGCCGGGCGCGCCCGAAACCAGAATCGTGACGAGCTTGCGCGCACCTTCGCCGTCGCGGGCGATGGCGCGGGCCAATTCTTCGCACACGCCTGTGATGCCCAGGGCGACGGCAGCCATCTCTTTGGGATCGGGCCGCACGCCGGATGCGCCGTTGGCGAGCAGCAGCAGGGTGTCATTTGTGGAGGTGTCGCCATCCACGGAGATGCGGTTGTAGCTCGACTCGACGGCGCGGCGCAGGATGCGGCGCAGGTGGGTGACCGGGATGCAGGCATCGGTCAAAACGAAGCCGAGGGTGGTCGCCATGCGCGGCTGGATCATGCCGGAGCCTTTGGTCATACCGGCGATACGCACCGTGCCGCGGCGCAACTTCACCTGAGTGGAAGCTTCCTTGGGGACCAGATCGGTGGTCATGATGGCGCGCGCTACGTTGCCGAAGGCGTCTTCGCGCAGATCGGCAGCCAGGCGCGGCAGGGCGTTGGCGATCAGTTTGGAATCCAGTTCGACGCCGATTACGCCGGTGGAAGCGGGCAGCACTTGCGTGACGGGGAGGCGCAGCAGGCGCGCGGCGGCACGGGAGGTGGCGAGCGCCACCGCGTCGCCGGTGCGGGTGGCACAGTTGGCATTGCCCGCATTCACCAGGATGGCTCCCGCAGCGCCACGGGAGGCGGCCAGATGGCGGCGGCAGAGTTTGACCGGCGCTGCCTGCACGCGGTTCTGGGTGAAGACACCGGCGGCGACTGCCGGCAGTCCGGAGACGATCAGCGCGAGGTCTTCCTTTTCGGCTTGGCGGATGCCGGCGTAGGTCGCGGCGTAACGGTAGCC
>JBEKYC010000072.1:0-35715 GCA_049511415.1 Bryobacteraceae bacterium
ACCGATTCGCCGATCGACCCGATGGTTCGCGCGATGTTTTCTTCCAGCAGCGATCCGCCCATCAGCTTCAGCAGCGCCATCCCGATCACCGCCGCCGGATACGTGGCCGCGATCGTCATCCCCGCCTTCAGGCCCAGGTAGGCATTCGCCGCGCCCAGAATCGCGGTCAGCACCAGCCCGATCAGCACGGCCCGGAACGTAAACTCGCGCATGTCGGTCTTGTCCGGCACATACGACCGGAATTTCTTTTCGGGTTCGGGCGTCATTGGAGTCGCGCTCTCACTTTCTCGCTCAACGATTTTCCATCCACGGTCTTGCCGGCCAGCTTGGCCTGCGTGGCTTTCATCACCACGCCCATCTGCTTCAGCGAAGTCACCCCGGTCTCGGCCAGCGCCGCCTGGATGGCGGCCTCAATCTCCGCTTCCGTGGCCCCGGCCGGTAGGTAGGATTCTATCAGCTTTCGTTCAGACTCTTCCTTGACGGCCGAATCCTCCCGCCCGCCTTTGCGGAAAGCCTCCGCCGCTTCCGTCCGCTGTTTCACCAGCGACTTCAGAATCTGCATCTCCGCCGCTTCGTCCAGCGGCTTCATGGCGTCCACTTCGTGTTTCTTCAGAGCGGATTTCATCATGCGCAGTGAGCTGAGGCGCGCTTCCTCCCGCGCCTTCATGGCTTCCACGATGTCCTTCTGGATTCGGTCAAGTAGAGGCATAATGATTGCTATTCTACGACGTGGCGCACGCTTCAGCGTGCAGCCGTGGGCTTCAGCCCACGGCTGGGCGGGCGACGCTCGCCTCTTGACTTTCTGCCGGGCGGTCCGGATGGCTCCAACTGTGCGCTCTTGTGCAACAGGGTTGCGGCCGTACGAAGTCGTACGTAGCTAATCGCAGGAAGATCGAGTAGACTGGGGTGAGCCGGAGGTGGAACTCCATGTCAATCGACATCCGGATGCTGCCGATTGTCGCACTGTCCGCGGTTTTTGTGACCCTGCCGTCCGACGCACAGACTGCCACCGAAACGATTCTCCGCAGTTTCCGAAATTATCCGAGCGGGAATCAACCGCGCGGAACGCTGGCCCGCGATACCCAAGGCAACCTCTACGGGACTACCGTATTGGGCGGGACCCGAGGCAACGGTGTCGTGTTCAAGTTGACCGGCGGGCGAATACAACATCCCCTATAGCTTCAAAGATCAGGCGGATGGCTACCTGCCGTCGGCGGGCGTGACTCTGGACGCGGCCGGCAACCTCTATGGGACCGCCGCGGGCGGTGCGAACGACCTGGGAGTTGTCTACAAGGTGGACCCCTCAGGCCAGGAAACCGTTCTCCACAACTTTGCGGGCGGAGCCGACGGCGAGAGCCCTTACTCCAGCCTTGTGCTGGACGCAGCCGGTAATCTTTACGGGACCACCGTTGCGGGCGGACCAGCCGGCGCGGGTGTCGTCTTCAAAATTGATGCGTCCGGCAACGAGACGGTGCTTCATAGTTTTGAGTGCGCCGGCGACGGCTGTTATCCGTACAGCGGCCTGGTTCTCGGTCCGGCCGGCAATCTCTATGGCACCACCAGCGGCGGCGGGAAATACTCAGGCGGCGTCCTGTTCATGTTGGATCCAACAGGATAGGAAACTATCCTGCACAACTTCGGCAACAGCGATGGAAGATATCCATACGCAGGCGTCGTTCGGGATGAATCCGGAAACCTCTGCGGCGTGACCCAATCCGGCGGCGAAGGATCGGGCGTCATTTATAAGCTGGATCCGGCAGGCCACTATACGGTGCTGCATTCTTTTTCGCCGGCGGATGACGGTCTTGCGGCTCCGGATTCGGTACTGGTTCAAGATGCTGCTGGCAACCTTTATGGCACGACGCAAGCCGGCGGCGCGGCCGGTGTTGGTGCGGCTTATGAGCTGGATACAGCCGGCAGTCTGACGATCCTGTACTCCTTTCCGCCGAGGGCCCCATCGAGCCCCATCAGGAACATGTCCGCGCCGGGATTGACAATCGATCCCGCAGGCAATCTGTTCGGCGTAGTTGAGGTGGGCACGGGCACGGCTGAAGGCGGTCTGGTTTATATGTTAAATGCGGCCAGAGCCGAGACCACGATCTACAGTTTCTCCCCCGCGCCCGGTGGTACGAGCCCGTTCGCAGGGGTGGTCCTCGATGCGGCTGGAAATCTGTACGGAACCACCAGCAGTGACGATACGCCGGGGAGCGAACCCAATTGGGGTCTCGTGTACCAGGTGGATCCGGCTGGCAATGAACAAGTACTCTACAATTTCACGGGCGGCGCGGACGGCGGCTATCCGCAGGGCGGAGTGATCCGGGATGCGGGCGGCAGACTGTATGGTACAGCCTGGTCCGGGGGCGCAGCCAATCTCGGCGTGGTGTTCGAACTCAGTCCGTCGGGCAAGCAGACCGTGCTGCACAGCTTCACCGGGGGAAGCGATGGCCAGCAACCCGTGGCAGGCGTCATTCGCGACGCGGATGGCAACTTGTACGGAACGACGCCCACTGGCGGAAACACCGCCTGCGATGGCGGTTGCGGGGTAGTCTTCAAAATCGACCCTTCCGGCCAGGAAAGCATTTTGTACAGCTTTACGGGCGGCGAGGGCGGCAGCGCACCGCTTGCCAGCCTGACTCAGGATTCGGAAGGGAATCTCTACGGAACCGCCTTTAATGGCGGGGCAGGGGATTGTGGCGTGGTCTTCAAAGTTGACCCGGCAGGAAACCAAACCCTGCTTTACGCATTCACCAGGCGGCCAGGCGATGGCTGCAATCCGCAAGCCCCGCTGATCCGCGATGCGGATGGCAATCTCTACGGCACGACGTTATATAGTGCCGGCGAGGGTTGTTTTGACGGCGGCTGCGGCATCGTCTTTCAAATCGATCCTGCCGGCAACGAGACCGTGCTCTACCACTTCACCGGGGAAGCCGACGGAGGCATTCCCATGGCCGGTGTGATTCGCGACGCCGCGGGCAATCTTTACGGCGCCACAACCGGCGGCGGCTCGGGCGTCGGCGTCAACGGCTGCGGGGTGGTGTACGAACTGAACGCCTCGGGACAGGAAATGGTGCTGCACACATTCACGGGCGCGCTCCTCGACGGCTGCGGTCCGTGGGCGGGCCTGGCTGCGGATGCGACGAGGAATCTCTACGGCACGGCGCCCTACGATGGACCAGGCGATGGTGGCGTGCTGTACAAGATTACTTTTTAGCAGCGGGCCGGAGAAGCGCGATGCCATCGTGATACGCGTGCGTGCGCTACGGCTCCGTCCGCATGCTGCGCAATCTGCGTATCTGGCGCCCAAAGCAACGTGTTACCGTCTTGCCAAGGCGATCGGCCTCCGGCGATAAACTGTAGTTGCGCCGGTACAGCATGGACGTCGGTTGGAATCGCACGGCGTGTTGTGGAGCGCGGGATCCGAGCAGCGGTGTGATCCTATCTCTACAGCGAGCATTAGCACGCAGAACGCATATGATGCTGATTTGATGACCATGAAGAGCACACGCGAATCTTGGGAGGAATTCCTAAAATCCCGAGGCGCCGCGGGGCAAGCTCATCTCCGCCTCCCCTCGCCGCCTTCGAAATGCTGAAGACCAGCGATTCATAACGTTGCGGCGTGGATGGGTCTCGATTCCAGGGAAGCACGGCGCGTGGCGGTGGCTTTCGCATCTCCCCGCCTCCCCCGCCATCTAACCATTAAGGCGACAATGGAAGCATGTCCAAAGTTTATGCAGATAACTCACTCAGCATCGGCCACACCCCGTTGATCCGGCTGCATCGCCTCGCCCAGGGCGCCAAGGCCACCGTGCTGGCCAAGATCGAAGGACGGAATCCGGCTTATTCCGTCAAATGCCGTATCGGCGCATCCATGATCTGGGACGCCGAGCAGCGCGGCGTCCTGAAAACTGGCATCGAAATCGTGGAACCCACCAGCGGCAACACCGGCATCGCCTTGGCCTACGTGGCGGCTTCCCGCGGCTACAAACTGACCCTCACCATGCCCGAAACCATGTCACTGGAACGGCGCAAGGTCCTGGCGGCCTTCGGCGCCAGGTTGGTGCTGACCCCCGGTCCGGAAGGCATGTCGGGCGCTATCCGCAAAGCCGCTGAAATCGCGCAATCCGACCCGGATCATTATTTTATGCCCCAACAGTTTGAGAATCCGGCGAACCCCGCCATCCATGAAAAAACCACCGGTCCCGAGATCTGGGACGATACCGATGGCGCGGTGGATGTCTTCGTCAGCGGCGTCGGCACCGGCGGCACCATCACCGGCGTCTCCCGCTACCTCAAGAAAACCAAAGGCAAGGCCGTCACGACGGTTGCCGTGGAACCCGCCGCCAGTCCCGTGCTGACCCAGCAGCGCGCCGGCGATCCGCTGAAACCCGCCCCGCATAAAATCCAGGGCATTGGCGCAGGCTTCGTCCCGAAGATCCTCGACATGTCGCTGGTGGATCGCATCGAGCAGGTCACCAACGAAGAAGCCATCGAATGTGCCCGCCGCCTGACCATGGAGGAAGGCATCCTCTCGGGCATCTCCTGCGGCGCAGCCGCGGCGGTGGCGGTTCGCCTGGCGCAATTGCCCGAATTCGCCGGCAAGACCATCGTGACCGTGCTGCCGGATTCCGGCGAGCGCTATCTCTCCACCGTCCTATACGAAGGCTTGGGGTGATCGCAGTGGATTTATCGAAGCTGAACAGTTTGTCCCTGACCTTCGCCAAGGCCTTGGAGTCCGGCCACGCAGGCGGCGACAAGAGCTTTCAACTGCCCGACCGCGTGGCGGTGGCCCAGATCTGCCGCCGCTACGTGGCCGCCCTGTTCCCGCTTTTCCACGACGGCGGCGCGCGCGCTTACGTCCAAGAGATCGAAAAGCTCCTGACCGAGCAGGTCTGCCGCGCCATCCGCCTCGCCTGCCACTGCCAGTCGGCCGAGACGCCCACCGGATTCAAGCAGAGCGCCCGCGAGCGCGTCGATGCCGTTCTCGAAAAGCTACCGGACCTGGCGCGCCTGCTGGCCTCCGACGCCGAAGCAGCCTACTGCAACGATCCTGCCGCGCCCGGCCTGGAGGAAGTGCTGCTCTGCTATCCGGCCATCGAAGCTATCACCGTCCAGCGCCTCGCGCATCATCTCTATCTGCTGGAGATTCCCTACATCCCCCGCATGATGACCGAGGCCGCCCACAGCCACACCGGCATCGACATACATCCCGGCGCCACCATCGGCGAATCTTTTTTCATCGACCACGGCACCGGCGTCGTGATCGGCGAAACCGCCACCATCGGCAACAAAGTGACCCTGTATCATGGAGTCACCCTGGGCGCATTCAACCCGCTGTCGAAAGACGATCACCGGGAACTGCGCCGCGGCCATCTCAGTAAGCGCCATCCCGACCTGGAAGATCACGTCACGGTCTACCCGAACGCGACGATTCTGGGTGGTAAAACCCGCGTCGGCCATCACAGCGTAATCGGCGGCAACGTCTGGCTGACCCACTCGGTAGTGCCATATAGCAAGGTGGTGATGAAAGACCCCGCCCTGCGCATACACAACGGCAACCCGGAGTGGTCCGAAGCCTTCAAGTTCGCCGGCGACGGTATTTGATTCTATAGCAGCGCTCAGAACTCCGCCCCAGACTCTCCCGGACCGGCGCCTCCCTCGCGAGCAGCCGGCCACCGGACCGCCCATTGACAAATCGCCCCATGAAATATCCTCCCGACCCACATCAACTTGCGCCAATCGCCCCAACCCTACCGCCAGGCCCCATGCTCATCTGGAATCGGGGAAGATCCATAGTGCGAAACAACCCACGAATTTCAAGCGCAGCCAACCCCCGCCCGCCCAACCGCCAAAATCTCCGCCGCAAAAGGCACTTTTATTGATTCTAAAGCCCCAATGGGTTCGTTTTTACAAAAATCCCTTCGCCCCACTTAGCTCAAAACCGCACAAAAACGCCCAATTTCCCAGCTATCTGGTCCCACCCGCCGCCAGGCCATGCCGATCTCCCGCAAACAGCCGCCTTAACAGCAGATGACCGCGTTTCTGCCGGCCGGGTTGGTCGCCGGGGGCGTGGGGGCGCTTCCCATCGCTCCAGTCAGACCCGAAGAGTCTCGGAAACTGATGCTGAAAGCCCGTGAAATATTCCTCGGTAAAATGCAGAAATTGCACGGCAATGGCAACCAGGTAGATGGGAAGAACCGGCGCGGCATCCTCTTTCCAGGGCGCGGCTACCCACAGACCTTAAGACAGCACCAAACCGCCGCTGAGCAAAATGACCGCCGGCCCGATCCAGTGAGTATGCGCCTCCGGCTATGCGGTCACGCCAGGATATGCCCTTCGGTTGATCTGGCATCGCCGCCCAAATATCATGCCACTTCGCGCCGCCAAAATCCCGCCGCATGAGGCAACGTTATTGATTCTAAAGCCAGAATGGGTCTGCTTTTTCAGAGCGCCCCGCGCCCCGCAAAGCCCAAAACCGCCCAAAACCGCCCAATTTCGTCGCGCGGACTGCGCCCTCGTAGCACCCGCCTCCGAGCACTTTGATAAGCTGGAATACTTGAGGTCCCGCCCATGCATATTAAAAAGCAAAGATTGTTAACACCAGGCCCTACGCCTCTCTATCCGCCCGCCCTCCATGCCATGATGGCGGCGGATATCCATCACCGCACGGAAGACTTCCGCAAAGTATACCGGTCCGCGCTCGCGGATCTCAAAGAAGTGATGGCCACGGCCAACGATGTGCTCATGTTCTGCGCCTCCGGTACCGGAGCCATGGACGCCTCGGTGTCGAACCTGTTCTCCCGCGGCGACAAAGTCATCGTCTGCGTCGCCGGAAAATTCGGCGAGCGCTGGGCCGAAATCGCCAAAGCCTACGGTCTGGATGCCACCGTCCTCACTGCACCTTACGGCGAAGTGGTCTCGCCGGCAACCGTCGAAGCCGCGTTAGCCGCCGAACCCGCCACCCGCGGTGTCTTCGTGCAAGCCTCCGAAACCTCCACCGGCGCCGCGCATGACGTGCGCGCCATGGCCCACGCCATCGCCAAAACCGACGCCATTTTCGTCGTGGACGCCATCACCGGCCTCGGCACCATGCCGCTCGATATCGACGGCTGGGGTCTCGATGTAGTAATCGGCGGGTCGCAGAAAGCCTTTATGATTCCCCCCGGCCTGGCCTTCCTGTCCATCAGCCCCAAAGCCTGGAGCTTCGCCGACAAATCCAACCTCCCGCATTTTTATTTCAATCTGAAGAAAGAGAAGAAGAGCGGCGACGCCGGCGAATCCAGTTGGACGCCTTCCACCGCCCTGATTCTGGCGCTCGCCGAAGCGCTCAAATACGTGAAGCAGATCGGCATGGCCCACCTCATCGAAAACGCGCAATTGCTGGCCCGCGCCACCCGCGCCGCCGTCCAGGAACTCGGCCTGGAGCTTTTCGCGCCCAGTTCGCCGGGCTCGTCGGTGACCGCCGTCAAAGCCCCCAAGGGCATGGATTCCGGCATCATCGTCAAGGAATTCCGCAATCGTTTCGGCGCCATCATCGCCAATGGCCAGGGCAGCATGAAAGGCCAGATCTTCCGCATCGCGCACCTCGGCTACTTCGATTTCTCCGACCTCTTCGCCATGGCCGCCGGTCTCGAAATCATCCTGCACGCCAATGGCTACCCCGTGCAATTCGGCAAGGGAGTCGCCGCCGTGGAAAATGTGTATAGCGAGGTTGCGGTCGCCCCGCAGACCGTTCACGCATGAAAATTCTCATCGCCGAACCCCTCGCCGAAGCCGCCATCGCGCTGCTGAAATCTCAACCGGGCTGGGATGTTATCGTCTCAAACCCCAAGGAATACTCGAACCACCTGGCCGATGCCGACGCCCTCATCGTGCGCAGCGCCGTGCAGGTGAATCCAGCGGTGCTTTCCAAAGCGCCCCGCCTGCGCGTCATCGGCCGCGCGGGCGTAGGCGTCGATAACGTGGATCTCGAAGCTGCCACCGCCGCCGGCGTCCTGGTCATGAATACGCCCGGCGGCAACGCTATCTCCGTGGCGGAGCATACTCTGGCCCTCATGCTGGCCATGGCCCGCCGCATTCCGGAAGCCACCCAATCCACCACCTCCGGCAAATGGGAGAAGAAGAAGTTTCTGGGCAGCGAGCTGCGCGGCAAAACGCTCGGCATCGTCGGGCTGGGCAGCATCGGCCGCGAGGTGGTGAAGCGCGCCCGCGCCTTCGAGATGCGCGTGCTGGCCCACGATCCCTACGTCACCTCGCAAATCGCCAAGGACTTCGGCATCGAGCTGGTGGATCTGCCCACGCTGTACGCCCAAAGCGACTACATCACGCTGCATGTGGCGCTGACTCCCGAAACCGACCGCATGATCTCGCACGATGCGCTCGCGCAAATGAAGAACGGCGTGCGCCTGGTCAACTGCGCGCGCGGCGAGCTCATCGATGACGAAGCGCTTCGTCAGGCCATCGATTCCGGCAAAGTGGCCTCGGCCGCGCTCGACGTGTTCCCGATCGAGCCGCCCCCGCCCGGCTATCCGCTGTTCGCGGGCAACAAGGTGCTGGCCACGCCGCACATCGGCGGCTCCACCGAAGAAGCCCAGGAGATCGTCGGCGTGCGCATCGCCGAGCAGATCGCGGAGTATTTGAAGAACGGCGTGGCTTTGAACGCCGTCAATATGCCGGCGCTGTCGCCCGACCAGTACCGCGCCCTCGCCCCGTACATCAGCGTGGCCGAGCGCCTGGGCAGCTTCGCCGCCTACATCGCCGCCGGACACACCAAGACCGTCCGCCTGGTTTACCTCGGCCGCATCGCCGAGAACAATACCAACCTGTTGCGCAACGCCGGTCTGGCGGGCGTTCTGAAGCGATCGGTTTCCGAGCGCGCCAACCTGGTGAACGCCATGCAGATCGCCGGCCAGCGCGGCTGGAACCTGGACGAGCGCCACGAGGCCCGTTCCGGGCCCACCGATTCGATCCGCCTGGAACTGGAAACGGATTGCGGCGTCACGCTCGTCGAAGGCGCCGTGCTGCTCGGCAAGCCCAGGCTCATCCAAGTCGACGGCATCTATTGCGAAGCGCCGCTGTCCGGCCATCTCATCTTCATGAAGAACCACGACGTGCCCGGTGTGATCGGCCACGTAGGCACAGTGCTGGGCCGCAATCAGATCAACATCGCCAACTTCTCGCTCGGCCGCCGCGACGCTCCCGTCGCCCCCGGCGAGCCGCTCGAAGCCATAGCCGTAGTCTCCACCGATGGCTTAGTCCCGGAGACCGTTCTGCATCAGCTCCGCGAGAACCCCGCCGTGAAGCTGGCGCGCTCGGTAGAATTCGGATAGCATCACTTTCCGCTGGTCAAGTCCACCACCGCGTATGTCCCCATTTCGGGAATGGTGAACTCGGCGGCGCCGTCCGCGGCCGCGAAATCCTGTAGCGCGGCGTGTGGATGATCGAACACGGCCAACTTGCCCTGCTGGTACGATCCCCGCACGCGCACCCGCAGGCCGGCGACTGCGGCGTTGCCGTAATTCAGCAGGTGCAGCCGCGCGCGGGTGCCATCGCCCGTCAGACGCCCGAGCACCACGTTGCTGCCATAGATCCGCAGCAGGCGCTTTTCATCCGTCAGCCGGCGCCGCACGCTCATGGCGAACTGGTATGGGTCGGCGGCATCGGCCGTGTTCCGGACGTTCAGGTCGTACTTCGGATCCGCCGCCGGAACGATGCGGAACAGCAGGTTGTGGCGGGACATCAGGTTCAGCACCTCGCCCATGGTGTCCGAGCCATCGTCGACCACTCCGATGTTGGCCATCGCGGGCAAGGGTGGCTGTGCGATTTCCGCCAGGAACCGCAGCATGCGGCCGAACCCGGGCAAGTCGTCGGGCGCCGCTTGCACGGTGGCTTCGACGCCATAAGCGAACGCTTCCGCCGCTGCCAGCTCGGCGCCGCCCGCGGGCGCCTTGTAGAAATAGGAGCCCGCGGGATTCCGCTCGAATCGCCAGCCGTTGGCGTCCACCCAAGGCACGCGCGTGGCGGACGCCACATCCATGTGGTATTCGACTTTCGGAGCAGTTGCCTCGGTAGCGTGGCCAGGGCGGAACGCCGTAACCGTGAAGCCCAGCTTGCGCCATGCGGGCTCTAATCCGGCTGGCACGCACAAGCGCTCGATATCGGCTTTCCGCAGCGCATCGGCGGTGCCGGCGGGCTGGGTCCAGAACAACGTGGGAACCAGGACGGCTGCCAGCGCGGCCGGCATCAGATCTCCACGCTCGTGACCTTGATCTTGGCGAGGTCGTACACGCCCAAACCGAGCTGCGCGGCATACTCGATGTGTCCCGGCTCGCGCACGAACTGGTTCACATTCGGATCGTGCGCGTGATCGCCCTTCGGGTTCAGGTACTTCGCAGAACGGTCCCAAATCGAAGCGGCATGCTCGGCCTTGCGCTTGTCGTCGATGATGTCGAGCAACAGGCGGTCGAGGGCCACCGGATCGGTCCCGAACAGCATGCGCTTGGGGTAAAAGATGAACTTGCGGTCGAGCAGGAAAGGCCCGCCGTGCCACACACCGCGCAACCCGTCCATGATCTGCAGGACCGTGCGCGAGCGCAGCGGCTCCACGCATGCGAGCGTGCCGATGAACGAGTACGTATTCGTCACGCTGCCTGCATGCGAGCGCGCCACGTTGGAGAAATTGCCGTAGGCGATGTTCTTCAGACAGCCGGTCACGCCGGCCGCGCCATGGTCCTTCATGTTCGGCACGTTGATGATCTTGGTGAAGCGCTCGCCTACCTGGCGGATCAGGTTGGAGCGGGTGTCCTCCTCGTCGAAGAAGGAGGTCTCCACATAGGTGTTGGGATCGTAAGATGCGGCCGAACCGCGCCTGGTTTCGGCGGTCCAGATATGCACGCCCTGCGGCAGGTAACGGTCATAGTGGACCAAGTCCACCTGGTCCTCGAAACGCTCGTAGATCCAGATCGAGCCGGGCTTGAGTCCCACGCTCATCAGGTTGCGCACGATTTCAGCCACCACCACCGGCGACGACATAATCCCCGGCGCGCCGGAGCAATTCACCTTGATACCCACCACGTCTTGCGGCGAAACAAAGCGCGCCCAGGCATCCCGCACATCGGCGTCGCCCGTCAGCCCGCGCATACCGCGCGCCATCATTTCGGCGACGGTGGCGCCGTCGGGCTTTCCGCCGGCGGCGTCGATGCATTTTTCCGCATGCGCGGAGACCACGCGGCCCGCATAAGGTCCGGGCATGCCCGGCTGCGCGGCGGGCGTATATTTGGAGACGACGCGGTACTTGGGAAGCTTACGATCGACAACGGCGGCGGCAGCCAGGGAGAGAAATTCGCGGCGATCCATCACTATCGATGATAACCGCCTCCAGCGCCCTTAAGCCACCGCGCGGGACACGAACTGCTTGGCCAGCAGCGCCTGGATCGCCGACGCGGAAGCGGGTCGGCCCAGCATGAAGCTCTGTGCCCGATCGCAGCCCATGGCTCGAAGCTGCTCCAGTTGCTCCGCGGTTTCCACGCCTTCCGCCACGGCCCGCATACCGAGGCCGTGCGCCAAGCCCACGATGGATTCCACCAGGGTCCGGGTATTGTCGGTGCTGTTCATGCGTTGGATGAATTTGCGGTCGATTTTCAAGGTGTCGATGGGCAGTTCCTCGAGATAACCCAATGACGAGTAGCCGGTTCCAAAGTCGTCAAGGGAAACGCTCACTCCCAGATCCTTCAACTCGTGGAGCTGGCGGGCGGTTTCCCGCAGGTCGTGCATGATTACGCTCTCGGTGACCTCTATGTCCAGGAACGAAGCTTTCAGGCCCGTTTCGGCCAGCGCGGACGCCACCGTGGCCGCCAGATCGCCGCGCGCAAACTGGAGCGCGGATGCGTTGACCGCCACCTGCAGGGGAGTGTAGCGGGAATCGCACCAGCGTTTGGCCTGATGGCATGCTTCGCGCAGTACGCGCGCGCCGAGCGGCACGATCAGGCCGGATTCCTCGGCCACCGGAATCAGCACCGAGGGGGGCACTTGTCCCAACTTCGGACTGTGCCAGCGCACCAGCGCTTCCACGGCCGCGATGCGATCGGTCATTAAATCGAACTGTGGCTGGTAATCGAGCGTCAGTTCGTCGCGTTCCAGCGCGTAATGCAGCTCGGTTTCGATCGCCAGGCGGCGCTTGGCGGCCTGGCTGAGGTCGCGGGTGGCCATGTGGACGCGCTGCTTGCCGTGCTTCTTGGCGGCAGACAGGGCGCTGTCCGCGGCCTGCTGCAGGGTAACCGGATCGTCGCCGTCGCGCGGGTAAAGCGCGATACCGATGCTGGCCGTCAGAAATATTTCGTGGCCCTTCACCGTGAATGGCGCGGCCAGCGCCGCCAGAATGCGGTCCGCTACGGTGGCGGCCTCCTCCGGATCGCGGATGTCGTTCAGGATCGCCACAAACCGGTCGCCGTTGGCGCGTGAGATGGTCTCCGAGGAGCGCACGCAAGCAGCCAGACGCTGCGCCGCCAACTGGATGAGCGCATCGCCAACCGGATGTCCCAGCGTATCGTTGATCCGCTTGAAACGGTCCAGGTCCAAATACAACAGCGCGGCCATGCGGCTCTGCCGCTGCGCGCGAGCCAGTGACTGCCGGAACCGGTCTTCGAAGGACGCCCGGTTGGGCAGACCGGTCAACAGATCGTGAGATGCCTGGTAGGCCAGCTTGCGCTGCATGTTCTTGCGTTCGGTGATGTCCGAAATCAGACCGTCCCGATACCGCCGGCCCTCCCGCTCGTAGGTGTGCGCCGCGCGGCTATGCAGCCAGATCCAGGCGCCGTCCTGGCGCTCGAACCGGTACTCGATATTCATGGGCTCGCTGTTTTCAAACAGCGCGCGGTTAGCGGCCTCCAGCCGGTGTTGGTCGTCCGGGTGGACCCGGGCGGACCACAAATCCGACTGGCAGATCTCTTCCGGCGAATAGCCGGTGATGCTCCGGCAGTTGGAACTGGCAAAGACGGGCCGCCCCGATTCATCGGCCACCCACACGATGTCGGGGAGATGCGCCAACAACGAACGGTACCGGTCCTCGCTCTGCCGGAGCGCTTCGCGATCGCGCAGCCGGCGGCTGATGTCGCGCGCCACCGCCGATAAGCCCACGACGTTGCCGCCGCCGTTCCGCACCGGGGAGAGATTCAGCGACACTTCCACGTGAGAACCATCGCGCTTGAGGGCCACGCTCTCCCACTGCCGCAAGGTCTCGCCGCGGTTCACCATCTCCAGTGCTTGAGAAACTTGTGGGATGTGCCCGGCGGGCGTCAAAACGGAAAGCGGCTTCCCGAGAATCTCATCCGCGCTATAGCCGTACATTGCCTGGGCGCCGCGATTCCAACTCAGAATGGCTCCGTCGGGCGCCGCTCCAAAAATGGCATCCTCGGCGGAATCCACGATGGAGGACAGCAGCGCCCGCGCCTCCTGCGCCTCGATCCGCGGCGTGATGTCGCGCATGGTGGCCGCGCAACCGGTTATGGTCCCCTCAGCATTAAGTATCGGGCAGGCGGACATGGAGACATGAATGTGGGCGCCGGATTTGGTAAGCGCTACGCCATCGATGGGACCCACGTTTTCGCCGCGCAGCAATTGCCCCGAGATGCGTTGCAGCGTGTGCTGGTGTCTGGCGGGCGCCAACATCGACACCGGCTTGCCGGCCACTTCGGCGGCCGTGTATCCGTATAACGCTTCCGCGCCGCGATTCCAGCTCGCAATGATGCCCTCCGGAGTGCTGGTCAGGATGGCATCTTGCGCCACTTCGAGCAGCGGCTCCAGGAACCCCGCTATACGGGCCGGCGCGTGCGCGGCCGGCTCACGCCGCACCGCAATATACTTCCGGATCACACCGTCGACGTCGCGCACCGGCATCACCGCGATCTGTTCCCGATAAGCGGCGCCGTTCTTGCGGCGATTCACGGCCTCGCCATGCCACGTGTTGCCGGTGCGGATCGTATCGCGCACTTGTTTGTGAACCGCGGCGTCCATGCCGAAGGATGCCTGGCACGGGTTTTGCCCGAGAACCTCGTCGGCTTGATAGCCCGTCATGCGGGTGAATGCGGCATTGACGTAACGGATGATGCCGTCGCTGTCGGCGATGACCACCGCATCGGAAGTCTCGTCGATCGCCCCCAACAATCCCAGTCTCTCCATTTCGGCGGATCGGTGGCGGGCGGATTGATCCCGAGTGTGGGAGATCAGATCGGCCTGCTGCCGCATCGCCACGTATGCGGCCAACGCCAGCGCCAGTGCCAGAAACGTCATGGTTGGAACCGCCGACGCTTGCAGCGCGTTGCGGGAGCCGGCAATTTCTTTGGCCAGTTGATAGGTGAACCACCCTAGGGTGCCGAACAGGGATACCTTAATCAGTTTCCCGGAGACACGGCCGGGGGCAGAGCGCAACGCGGAGATGGGGCCCGAATTCAGGAGCATGGCGTGCGCGCACTCGATCGTAGCGCGGGGGAATCGCAGTCCATCGAGAACTGATTATAGGGCCGGCCATAAGATTTCCACCACCTATCGTTGGATATTCTTACGACAATTAGGCTGCGAAATCGTCCAGGATCAGGTTCAACATCGACATTTGTGGGGTTTCGGGGGATCATGGGTTAACTATGAGCAACTAACTGTTGTACGTATGGACCCTATTCCCAGAGATGTTATTCAATTGTAAGAAGGGCAAACAGTTTTGAAGGCATTGCGCCGATGGAGTTATAGCGTGGACCGGCTCGGTGCGAAGATCGTTGGTTTGGCGGCCCAAAGCGGAGACTCGATGGGGCATGCCGGCCGCTCGCGGTTCGTCTGGAGCGGCGCGCTGCTGGCGCTGGCTGCGGCGCTGGGCGCGAGTTGTATGCGCTCACCGGCTCCTTCAGCCGGCGGCCTGGTGAGCTCGTCCCAATTGCGCCAGTTTTCGCCGGACAACATTCGCTCCGGCGCACCCGTCCGCTTGGAGGGAGTAATTACCTATTTCGATCGCCTCTCCAGCTATTGTTTCGTGCAGGATGCCGGGGGAGGCGTGCGGGTCGAGTTGGTCCCGGGACAGATCCCGCCGGCGAACGGCTGGCATGTGCAGGTCTCGGGTCAGGCCGCCTCCGGAGGTGCGGCGCCTTCCATCGTAGGGGCCAGACTAACGGCCGTCAAAGCTGGAGATTTGAGTCCACCGCCGGCCGTCTCCGGGCAGAGATTGCGGGAAGCCGGCAACCAGTATCGCCGGGTTGCGGTCACGGGCGTCGTGCGCTCGGTTTCGACCGAAAGGGCAGGTTTGATCGCCCTGGAGATTCAGGCGCAGGGCGTCACGGTTTGGGCCAAAGTCCCGGGTTCTCAGCTCGACCTCGGCGATGCCGCGGCTGATGCCGAAATACGTGTGGAAGGTGTCCTGGCGGATGACGGCGGCGCGAGCACTACCTTGTGGGCGGCCGATACGCGAGCGATCTCGATCACCCGGCCGGCAGCCAATCCGGACTCCTTGCCGCTGACCAAGATTGCAGCGCTTTTGGGTCGCGACGCCTCACACTTGCCCTTGCACCGCGTGCGTGTCCGTGGTGTCTCCCGGCGCTTCGGCAACCAGGATCTGGCCTTGAAGGACGAAACCGGGGAACTGGCTGTGCGGTTGGCAGACCCGGGGATCCGGACGAACGCCGGGGAGTTGGACCTGGCCGGATTTCTAGACCTGGAGCGGGGGGGGCCGGTTCTGGCATACGCGGTACCCGCCGGAAAGAACCAATCGGAGACAGCCGGCCGATCCGCCGCCGATGCCGCGGCCCTGGCCACTGTGCTCCAGGTGCGCCAGTTGCAGTTCGCGGTGGCCCGACTCGGTCGGCCGGTACATTTGCACGCGGTGGTGACTTATTTCGATGCCGTAAACGAATTGTTGTTTGTCCAAGACGCCACCGATGGCGTCTTCGTCGAACTGATGGACAACCAGCAATTGACCGTCAAGGCTGGTGACGCGGTGGATCTGACAGGCGTCACAACCGCCGACTTCGCGCCGAATGTAGGCAAGGCCCGATTGAAAGTAGTGGGACATCCCGGTTTGCCGGAGCCCAAAGTGCGCAGCCTGGGCGTAGCGATTATGGGCAACGAGGACTCTCACTGGATCAGTTTGCCTGGGGTCGTCCAGCATGTCGCACAGGAGCGTGCGGACTCTCTTCTGACGCTGGTCTGGGGCCGGGAAAGTTATAAGGCGCATGTTTTGGGACCATCCGGGCCGCTGGCTTCGCTGGTCGGCGCGGAGGTGCGCGTGCGGGGCGTTTGCGGTTCGCTTTTCAATGGCAAACGGCAACTTCTCGGTATCCAGTTATTCGTGCCCGGGGCCGAGTTCATCGAAGTAACCCGGCGGGCCGATGCGGATCCCTTCGCCAGCCCCCCGGTTCCCGTCAAGGATCTGATGCGGTTCTCCGCCGCGCACAACGCCGGACGGCCCGTCCGGCTGCATGGCGTGGTCACGTACGCCGACCGGGATGGAGTTGTCTGGATACGGGACGCGACCGGCGGCGTTATGCTCCAGGACCTCAACCCACAGCGGGTAGTTCCAGGAGATCTGGTGGACGCGGTCGGATTTCCGGCCATCGCGGGTTTCAGCCCGGTGCTGCGGGGTGCGCAATTGCGCCGGCTCGCGTCCGGCACGCCTCCCGCGCCGGTGCGCATTACCGCGGAAGACGCCCTGAAGGGCGACGTGGACGGGCAACTGGTGCAATTGGAAGGCAAACTGATCGATCAACTGCGCCAGCCCGCCGATCACCGATTGGCCATCCAGGCGGGCGGCACCATCTTCAACGCGGATCTGCCGGGCAGCGTCGCCGCCGCCGTCCTTGAACCCGGGATGCTCCTGCGTCTGACCGGCATCTGCGCGGTGGCGGTCGAGCAATCCCACGACCTGATTTTGCCGCGAGGTTTCCGCATCCTGTTGCGGTCGCCGGCGGATGTGGTGGTGTTGAAGCGGCCTCCCTTGTGGACTCCCCAGCGCATGGCTCCGGTGGTGGGGAGCGCCACGCTGGTGATGCTTGCCGCGTTGATCTGGGCCGCGTTTCTGCGCCAACGCATCGGAAGGCAGACGCATGCCCTGCGCACGCAGACCGTCCAGTTGCAGACGGCGCATCAGCGCACCCGGGACGCATTGCGCAAAGTCAGCGACGCAGAATCCCTGCACCGGGAAAGCAACGGGATTCTGGAATTGATCGCGCGGGACGCCCCGGTGTCGGCCATCGCCGACCGCATCGCGGAAGCCGTGGCGCTGCACGCGGAAGAGTCCGTTTGCACGGTGCTCCTGGCCGATCACCACAAGCTGCGGGTGTTCGCGGTGCCCGCGCTGCCGTCCGGCTGGCTCGAGACTTTGCGGCAACTCGACATCGGCTCCATTTCATTCAGCGGCGAATTCCGCGAGCCCAAACAGTTTTCCGGAGATCCGCTGTGGGAAGAGTTTAGCGTTTCGCAAACCGGCGCCCGCTTCCGGACCTTCTATGCCGCGCCCATCGTGGTGGACGGTGTCACGGCTGGGGCCATTGCCACATTCTTTCGCAGCGACCGGCCGGCCGTGGATATCCCGGGGCTGCAGGTCGCGTCCTGGTGCAACATGGCGGCCCTGGCGTTGGAGCGCCGGAAGCTGCACGACCAGTTATCCTACCGTGCCCAGCACGACAGGCTGACCGGACTGCCGAACCGGGATCTGCTTTACGAACGCCTGGAGCAGGAGATCGCGCGGGCCTCCGGCGGCGAAGGCCTCTTGGGCTTGCTGTACATCGATCTGGATGGTTTTAAAGACGTCAACGATGCGTATGGCCACGATGCCGGCGATGCCGTCCTGCAGCACGCCGCGCGCCGCATGACGCGTTGTGTCCGCCGCGGCGATACCGTGGCGCGCATCGGCGGCGACGAGTTCGTGGTGCTGTTGCCGCGCCTGACGCGAAAGTCGGACGCGGAGTCGATTGCCGCGAAATTAGTGGCGTCCCTGCGCGAGCCGGTCTATGCCGCGCGCCAGGAATTGACGGTCAGCGCCAGCGTGGGCATCGCCATCTGGCCCATCGACGGCGACCAACCCGATCACCTGCTGCGTTTCGCCGATGCGCAGATGTATGGGCACAAACGGCGCCGCTGGTATGAATCGCGGCCGCAGTCTCCGGCCCAGCCAGGCGCGCCAGCCGAGTCCAGCGAGATCACCAAATAAAATAGCGTGCGAATCGGCCGTCCGCGGTTTTACTGGGCGACCGCACCCGCGGACATCACCCGTGCCGGAGCGCCACAAGGCTCGCTTGGAACCGGCGCACCTCCCGCGATGGCCTGTTCTATGGCGCGCAACAGTCCCGCGTGCCGCAGGGGTTTGGGTAAAAAGCCGGCATAACCAGGCGCCACGCGGATGCGGACAAACTGCTCATCCACGATGCCGGACATCCAAAGCAATCGGATCTCCGGCCGAATGGCCTGAATTTCCGCCGCAAATTCCGGACCGCCTACTCCGGGCATGCAGACATCGATCAGGGCAAGATCCAGGTGAATATGTTTCTGCGCGGCCAATCGAAGCGCGTCGACGCGCTCGACGGCGGGCAATACGCGATAGTTCGATGCGGTCAGGATACTTTGAATCAGTACAAGAACGGCGGGGTCGTCATCGACCACCAAGATCGTACCGCGGTTGTCAGTAGTTGTTTGCATGGGTACTCCTCTAGTGCACTATTCAATGTTTACTGTAGTTAGTACCTCACGTACAGGCTGTCTTTGGTTAACCGGGGCTTGGCCGCCCGCGCGGTGGTGCTAAATCTTCCATCCGTGACACGGAATAAGGGCGCGGGTCGACGCATTTTGATGGACAGTGGAAGGAGACGGAACATTCCGGGGTATCCATTGCGTAAGTCCAATCAAGCCTAGGAGGGCAGAGCATCGTGGAACGATCGTTAGCCGGCGGTGTGGAACCGACTGTCGCCATGAGGACGGGAAAGAAGGTTCTGGCGCTCTGGACTTTGTTTTTCGCCACCTTCTGCCTTGCCGTCGCGGATGGGGCACAAACGATACCTAATGGCGCCGCCATAGACGCCGAGGTGAGCAAGATCATGACCTTCACCAATGCCAAGGGCATGGCCGTTGCGGTCATCGATCACGGTAGGGTCAGCTACGTCCACGCCTACGGCATGCGTGACGCCAAGGGAGATCCGCTGGCCACGGACACTATCATGTACGGCGCGTCGCTTACCAAGACCGTGTTCGCATACACGGTGATGCAACTGGTCGATCAAGGCAAGCTGAACCTCGACACGCCCCTCAAGGACGATCTCGACAAGCCGCTCCCAAGCTATGGCGCCGATCCGGCTTTCCCGGACAAGTACGGGCCGTATAAGGATCTAACGGACGATGCGCGCTGGGAAAAGATCACGCCGCGTATGTGCTTGACGCATTCCACTGGCTTCAGCAACTTCTGGTTCATCGAACCCGACCAGAAGCTGCACATCCATTTTGAACCCGGCACGCGCTTCAGCTACTCGGGGGAAGGTTTCATCCTGCTGCAATTCGTCATCGAACACGGCCGCCAGGCGCAGGGGTTGGGGCTCGATGTCGGCGACCTGACCAAGGCCATCTTCGACAGGCTGGGGATGACCCGCACAAGCCTGGTGTTCCATGCCGGTCTCGAAACCAATGTCGCGGATGGGTGGAACGATCAGGGCCAGCCGCAGGCACACGAGAAGCGCAGCAAGGTGCGCGTG
This sequence comes from Bryobacteraceae bacterium, assembly GCA_049511415.1. GTDB lineage: Bacteria > Acidobacteriota > Terriglobia > Bryobacterales > Bryobacteraceae > Bog-159. Next base: position 19,710 of record JBEKYC010000072.1, read on the forward strand.
GCGGGCTCCATGAATACCACAATCTCCGACCTTTCCAAGTTCGCCGCCGCCCTGGTGTGCGGCGACGGCCTAAGTGCCGGCTCGCGCGCCGAAATGACGAAGCCTCGCCTCCATATCGCCACGGCCCACCAGTTCCCCCTTTTCCTCCCCGACTTGCCGCTCAATGAGCAGCGCAAGGACTTGTACTCGGGCTTGGGTGTCACCATCTTCGACGGTCCGCAAGGCCACGGTTTCTACAAAGGCGGCCACGACGGCCAGACCGCCAACACCCTGGTCTGCATCGAGGCCGGTCAACGTTGCGTAGTGATCCTGGCAAACGACGTTCGTGCCGAGGCGGCCTTCGGCGGGCTGGTGAGGTTCATCCTCGGCGACACCGGCGTGCCCTATGACTGGGAGTATGGCGACCACGCTGGAAAGTCGTAAGTCAAGCAACTCTCCCGTGATTGGATGCCCGATCGGTCCAAACGTGTAATATTTGAGGAGTCTGCAGATTGGAGTCCACACTCGGATCCGCGGCGTGTCCCTCGGCACGCCGGCTGCCGTTTTGTGCCTGGTCATGGCAATCGCCGGGTGTCGCGCGCCGCGCCCCATGACGACCCCTATCCTGGACCTGCCGCCTCCGCCCGCCGACGCCCGCATCGCGTATGGCGAGGCTCCCCAGCAGTTCGGAGATCTACGCCTGCCCCCGCGTTCCGGCCCCGGCGGGCAGCCGTTCGCTGTGGCGATCGTCATCCACGGCGGATACTGGCGCGCGGCCTACGGATTGGATCATATCGGTCATTTGTGCGCCGCGCTCACGCGCGCCGGCCTGGCCACCTGGAACCTGGAATACCGGCGCATCGGAGATCCCGGCGGCGGTTGGCCGGCCACCGGCGAAGACGTGCTGCGCGGCGCCGAATACCTGGGGACGCTGAAGCAGCGTTATCCATTGGACCTGGCGCGCGTTGTAGTAATCGGCCATTCCGCCGGCGGTCAACTGGCCCTCTGGCTCGCGGCGCAGCATAAGGTCCAGTTGCGCGGGGTCGTCTCGCTCGCCGGAGTTGCCGATTTGCGCCGCGCCTGGGAACTGGGCTTAAGCCGCGGCGCGGTGGCGGAGTTGTTGGACGGCAGTCCCCAACAGCAGCCGGATCGTTACCGCCAAGCGTCCCCTATCGAACTGGCGCCGCTGGGTATCCCCGAGCGCCTCCTGCACGGATTGAGCGACGACGTAGTCCCGATCGAAATCAGCCGCCGGTTCGAGCGGGCGGCCGTCGCGGCCGGGGACCAGGCGGTTCTGACGGAACTGCCAGGCGCCGGGCATTTCGATCTGATCGATCCGCGCACGCCCGCCTGGACGCAAGTCGCGGCCACGGTTCTGGACCTCTCTAAGGCTCCGCCCACGCGGTGAGCCACGAGAAATGCAGACCTTCAGAAATCTCAAAGGAAAGAATATTGACGCATGGCGCTTCGTGTTCATACTCTTCCGGTTAGCCATCCCCGTTTGGTTTTGGCGCCTCGCCGCCTGCACGCTACGCGAACCGCGATAATGGAATTGATGCCAATTGCGATCTTCGATTCCGAAGCCGCCCAGTTCAGGGGCCTTGAGGAAGTAGACGCCACCTCGTCCGGAGATGTTCGATGATCTCCCGTTCCGACGCGCTGGTGTTGTTCGGCGTGACGGGCGACCTCGCCCACAAGATGATCTTTCCCGCGCTCTATGCCATGGTGAAGCGAGGGAACCTCAAAGACCCGGTCATCGGCGTGGCTCTTCCTAAATGGAGTCTGGCGCGTCTGCATCAACGCGTGACAGACAGCATCGAACGATCGGGAGGGATCGATAACCCGAGAGCCCTCCGGCATCTGCTGTCGCTGTTCCGTTACGTGAGCGGTGATTATGACGACCCGAATACATTCGCGGCGATCAAAAAGGCTTTGCATACCGCGCGCCGCCCGGCGCACTACCTGGCGATCCCGCCAGCGCTCTTTGAAATGGTGATCAAAGGACTGGGCGCCTCGAATTTGGCCGAACAGGCGCGCGTGATTGTCGAAAAGCCGTTCGGACGCGACTTGGCGTCCGCGCGGGAACTGAACCGGGTGGCGCAAAGCGTGTTCCCGGAAGACTCAATTTTCCGCATCGATCACTTCCTCGGGAAGGAGGCGATCATGAATATCCTCTATTTCCGCTTCGCCAATTCATTCCTGGAGCCGATTTGGAACCGCAACTTCGTGGCCAGCGTGCAGATAACTCTGTCCGAGGATTTCGGGGTAAAGGGCCGCGGTGCATTTTACGAAAGCGCCGGCTGTTTGCGCGATGTAGTGGAGAACCACCTATTTCAGGTTGTCGCGCTGCTGGCCATGGAACCCCCGGCCGAGCGGGACTATGGGGCCGTCCATCGGGAGAAAGCCAAGGTCCTTAGAGCCATGCGCCCACTGAAGCGCGACGACCTGGTGCGCGGCCAGTATGCGGGCTACCGTAAGGAGCCGGGGGTGGCGAAGAATTCCGATGTTGAGACGTTCTGCGCATTGCGGCTTTTCATCGACTCATGGCGCTGGGAGGGGGTCCCTTGGTACCTACGCTCCGGCAAATATCTGGCCGATACCGCGGCTGAGGTCTTGGTGGAATTAAAGCCGCCGCCGCAGAGGCTTTTTGCCGACTCAGAGCCGGCGACGGGCCGGACTAACTACCTGCGCTTCCGGCTGTCTCCATGCGCGGCAATCGCACTCGCCGCGCGCGTCAAGGTTCCCGGAAAGGAATTTGTCGGCGAGCAGCGAGAACTCTACCTGTTCGAAGAACAACGCGGAGAGGAAGCGCCCTATGAACGCCTTCTGACCGACGCGATGGCCGGCGACGGAGCGTTATTCACCCGTGAGGACGCGGTCGAGGCCGCCTGGGCCGTGGTCGACCCGGTCCTTAAGACGCACCATCGGGTTCGCCCCTACAAGCGTGGTAGCTGGGGACCGAAAGACGCTGATGCGATCATCGCGGCACGTGGCGGTTGGCACAATCCCTCGCCTACGGAAGCAGCCGGGTGATCACTTGGCAGCCGCACGGTTTTTATCGCACTGACGGCAAGAAGATTCGAAACGTGCAGCCTCCTCCTGGCGCCGTGAGCAGCCGAATCTCGCCGCCATGCAACCGCACGGCCCATTGCGCGATGGAGAGACCCAGTCCAGCGCCGCCCGACTCTCGCGATCGGGACTCGTCGACGCGATAGAATCGATCGAAAATCCGGGCGGCATGCTCCGGCGGGATGCCGGGGCCGCTGTCTGCAACTTCAATGTGGATATCTCCCGCGAGGCTACCTTGTACGCTCACCGAAATAGAACCGTCCCGCGGCGAGTATTTGACCGCATTGTGCATGATGTTCACAACGGCCTGCCGCAGAAACACGCGATCCGCATGGAGGGTCGCGCCTTGGTCTCCACCGATGGCCAATTGCAGACCTTTTTCCTCGATCAGAGCCTCGAAAAGAGCGGTTGCCTCGCGCACCAGGTCCATGGCCGGGAATAATGTAGGGTGAAGCTGAATGTGGCCGGCATCCACGCGCGAGATGGTCAGCAGGCTGTCGACCAGCGCGGTCAGGCGATTCACTTCTTCCAGCATGCTGGCGACGGTCTCCCGATAGTGCTCCCCATCACCGTTTTTCTGAAGCGCGACTTCGCCCACGCTACGGATGGAGGCCAAGGGCGTGCGCAGTTCGTGGGAAGCGTCCGCGGTGAACCGGCGCAGTTGCTCGAAGGACTGTTCCAGGCCCGCCAGCAGTTCGTTGAACACGCTTGCCAAATGGTCGAGTTCGTCACCCGCCGGGCCAACCGGCAGTCGCTCATACAGGCGTGCGGAGGTAATCCGCCCAGCGCGGCGCGCCATTTCTTCGATCGGCGCCAGGGCGCGGCGCGTGAGGGCGTAACCGGCTATGCCCGCCAGTACCAGCACGATGGGGAGCGCCAGTAGCGAAGCCGCCCCGAATTCCTCCAGGCGTGTCCAGATGGGGCGCTCGCTATAGGCCAGCCGGATCAATAACGGATGTCCGGCGAGCACGTGCCGGCGGCTGGCCATGCGGACGGGTGTGCCATCATCCAGGCGCGCGGCCCGGTTCGAGTACTGATTCTGGCCTTCGCGCGGAATGATGGAGCCGCCCAGCGACTGGTCCCGGAGACGTTCGTTGCGGTACAACACGTGGCCATCGGGCGAGAGGACCTCCAGCAGCCTTTCCAGCACCAGCTTCGACTCCGGATGATTGTGATAGTCCTCGTGCAACAGCAGGCGTCCGCCTGTGTCGAAGTAAAGAAGCCCCTCCACGGTTTCAAGGTCCTGCACCGTATAATGATCCAACTGATTGCGCATCTGGTAATACAGGAACGTGGCCGTAACACTCCAGGAGACGACCAGGACGCTGGCCAGCCCGAAGACGTACCAGAGCATCAGCCGGGTGCGTATGTGTCTGGGGCGCAGTTTACTAATCATTTCCATTCTTCCCGCAATTCAGGTTATGACTGAAGTCTGACGGAACAGTGAAGAAAATATCAGAAACACTTCAGGCGCTTGTCAGGCCCTAGAATGCTAACTCTTATACGTGGCACAAAGATTCCGTTATCCATCACCATCCGTGGCCCTGCTGGCCGGCTTCACCATGATGGTTCCAGTTGTCCACGCCAAGAGCAAGGCTGTCGCGGCGCCAGAGTCAACGGACAACATCCAGGTCGTCGGCCATGTCTCTTTGACCGGCGGGACCGTGCTGCGCTTCTTCACCACGCAACATTACAACGCTCACTATCTTTATGCCGAACGTGACGGCGGTCACGGCGTGGCTCTGATCGATGTGACCAATGCCGGCAAGCCTTCCATGCTGGCCGATATCGCCTATGCTCCCGGCGGTTCCGATAGTATCGCGGTAGTGGCCGGAACCGCGGCCCTCGTCACCGCGGAACAGGCTGATCCGCCGCCACCACCGCCGTCGACCATGCGCATCATGGATTTTTCCGATCCGCGAAACCCCAAGGTGGCGCGCGAGTTCACCGGCGTTACGGCAATGGACCGAGACGATCGTAGGGGTCTGATATTCCTGGCCAACAAAGATGGCATCTGGATTCTGAAGCAGCATCTGGCCGATGACCCGCAAGTCGAAAAAGACTACGCGAACTATGTGCTCTACTCGCATTGATAGGTGAGCGGCCCTCAGTCCTTCTCCTCGCGCACCACAAAGCCGACACCGCGTACGGTGTGCACCAGCTTTTGCTCGAATTGATCGTCCACCTTTCGCCGTAAGCGGGCCACATGGACGTCGATCACATTATCCAGCGGGGTATGGCGGCTGGCTTCTTTCCAAACGTCGCGCGTTAGCATTTCGCGGGAAACCACATGGCCTTGATGACGCAACAGGTATTCCAAAAGCTCGAATTCTCGCGCCGTAAGATCCAGCGTCTGGCCGGCGCGCCTGACCGAGCGAGCCACCACATCCATCTGCAGATCCGCGATGTGAAGTTTGGGACTGGTCTCCGGAGTGCCCCGGCGGCCGAGCGCGCGGATCCGGGCGAGGAGTTCGGGAAAAGCGAAGGGCTTGACCAGATAGTCGTCGGCGCCGGCGTCCAATCCGCGGACGCGATCTTCGACGGCGTCTCTGGCGGTCAGCATCAGGACGGGTATTTTGCATCCCCGCGCACGCATGGTAGTGAGGATCTCCAGACCGCTGCGGCCCGGCAGCATTACATCGAGGACCACGACGTCGAAGTTCTCCGCCTGGGCCAGATAAAACCCTTCCTCGCCGGTATGCGCCAGCGCCGCGTCGTACTGTTCCGCCTGCAGGCCCTCGCGCAGCGCTTTGCCCAGTTTTGGTTCGTCTTCGATCACCAGAATACGCACAACTGTTCCTTTTATATGCGAGCCGGCGGCGCTGTTGGCTGAAGAGTTGATGAAGAGTTTCTGTCGCCGCCGTTAGCAAAACTTCAGCAAGTCTTCAGTAGCGCCCGCGGGTTTTCGTGGGTATAACCGTATGAGTAGCCAGCATCGGCGCCATTATCGGCAGCATCAGTCTATTGAATCCATCGTATCACTTGACTATACCAATTGTTACAACGCGATTACAAAGAAATTTTCGCCGAAAGGAAGCGTGCCGAGGTTGCTCAAACCAGGACCAGCAAAGAAAATCACGATCCATCTCAATGAGGACACCATCGCCCGGCACGATTTCCTTTATAGCGAGATCTTCGCATTTCTGCGGGAGCGCGGTGTGGCGGGCGCTACGTTGATCCGGCCGGCGGCTGGGTTTGGTTCTCACCATCGCATGCACTCGGTGGAAGGGGGGCAGGCGGAGAGAGAGCACCTGCCGGTGCGGATCGAATTCATCGAAACGCAGGATGCCGCCGCAGCCCTTTTGCCGGCCCTCTGCGAGCTCATTACGGATGGACTGATTGAGGCACATGACACCATCGTCCTTAAATCCGTCGCGCGGGAAGAAGCCAGTTAGCATGCGCCACCGGCCTCTGCTGACGATTGCTCTGCTAGCCATGGGACCGGCGGCATGCCCGGCGGCGGCGCAAGTTCCGAAGAAGCTCACGCTGGACGCGGCCGAGCAGATGGCCATCCGCAATCATCCCCGCATCGCTTCCGCCACTTTGGTGGCACAGGCGGCGAAGTCGGCTGTGGCCGAGGCTCGGGCGCCGCTCTATCCGTTACTGGCGGCGAATTTCACCAGTGTGGGCGCGGAGCACAATTCCACTCTGGCGGCGGGCACCGTCCAGACATCGAGCCTGTACAGCCGGGTGGCCGCCGGCGTGACGCTCAGCCAACTGATCACCGATTTCGGACGCACCTCGAACCTGACGGCGGCAGCCAAACTGCGAGCCTCCGCGCAAGACCAGATCGCCGGCAATACCCGCGCGCGGATATTGATCGAGGTGGATCAGAATTATTATCAGACGCTGGCCGCCGAAACGGTGCTCCGGGTGGCGGGGGCGGTGGTCGATAACCGGCGCCTGACACTGCGGCAAGTAAGGGCGCTGGCGCAAAGTTCACTGAAATCGACGTTGGACGTTAGTTTTGCAGAGGTGGCCGTTTCCGAGGCGGAACTGGTGCTGGTGCGCGCGGAGAACGATGCCGAAGCCAGCCGTGACCGGCTGAGCGCGGCGTTGGGCGCATCGCAAGCGGAAGCTTTCGAACTGGCGGACGAGCCTTTGCCGGCGGCGCTCGATCCCAATCTGGAAGCGGTAGTGGCGCAGGCGTTGCAGCAACGCCCGGATCTGGCCGCGCTGCGCCTGGGCCGCGACGCGTCGCATCGATTGGCGCAGGCGGAGAAAGATTTGAGCCGGCCCACCGTCAGTCTGGTGGGTGTCGCCGGTGGACTTCCGGATGCCGATCCCCGGCTGCATTCCACTTATAGCGCGGCGGGAGTAAACGTAAATGTGCCGATTCTTAACGGGAGCCTGTACGCCGCGCGGCGTAGCGAGGCGGAGTTGCGCGCGGCGGCAGCCGACAGGGACGTCGAGGATCTGGCCGTGCAGGTTGCCGCGCAGGTGCGGGTGGCCTGGCTGGAGAGCAACACCGCATTTCGCCGGTTGGACGTGACGGCGCGGCTGGTGGCGCAAGCCGAGCAGAGTTTACGGCTGGCGCAGACGCGCTACGACAACGGGCTGGGCAGCATCGTCGAGCTAAACCAGGCGCAATTGAGCCAGGTTTCCGCCGAGATCGCGGCCGCCGGCGCCAAATACGACTACCTGAACAGTCGTGCCGCACTGAACTTTGTAATGGGAGCCTTGCGATGAGGATTGTCACCTCCGAAACGCGTCAAAAAGCGGTTTTAGTATGTGCCGCGATTCTTTGCTTTAGTTCCTGTGCCGGGACAAGCGCCGCGGATGCCGACGCCGCCAGCGCGGTCACTGTGCACCCGCTCGTTCCGGTGGCCAAGGCTGCGCGCGCGGACCTCGCCAGTGATGTGGTGCTCACCGCCGAATTCCAACCGTTCCAGCAAATCGACGTTATGGCGAAGGTGGCAGGGTATGTGGGGTCGATCAATGTCGATATTGGAGACCGGGTCCGCGAGGGGCGGGTACTGGCGACGCTGGAGATTCCCGAAATGGAGGACGATCTGGCGAAAGCGGCGGCGGCCATCGGCGAGGCGGACGCCGAAATAGCGGCCTTTGCGGACGAGTTGCACCGTGCCGAGGCGGCGCATGACCTCGCGCACCTGTCGTACGGGCGCATCTCGGACGTCCTGAAGCGCGAGCCCGGCCTGGTGCCGCAGCAGGAAGTGGATGAGGCGCGTTCGCGGGATCTGGTCGCGGAAGCGCAGGTTTCGGCGGCGAGATCCAATTGGCGAACGGCCGAACAACGATCGCGCATGGCACGCGCCGAACAGACTCGTATGCAGACCCTTCACAACTACATGACCATCGCGGCGCCCTTCGACGGAGTGGTAACCAAACGCTACGCGAATGCCGGTTCCATGATTCAAGCGGGCACCGCTTCGCAGACCCAGGCGATGCCGTTGGTGCAGCTATCGCAGAATAACCTGCTGCGATTGATTCTGCCCGTGCCGGAATCCGCGGTGTCCCGAGTGCATGTCGGGGAGACGGTGGAGGTGCGCGTGTCTTCGCTGGGAAGAACTTTTCAGGGGCGGGTGGCGCGCTTCGCGGATGACATTCAGCCGTCCACCCGAACCATGGATACCGAAGTGGATGTTCCCAATCCGTCGCTGACGCTGATTCCCGGCATGTATGCGGAAGTGAATCTGCGCGTGGATGAGCATCGCGATGCGCTCTCGGTTCCGCTGGATGCGGTAGACCGGAACGGACCTGCGGCCCGCGTCTACACGGTCACGCCGTCGGGCGAAATCCACATCGTGCCGGTGACGCTGGGCCTGGAGGATGACCGCCTGGTGGAGGTGCGATCCGGTCTGCGTGAGGGCGATGTGGTGGTGGTCGGCCGGCGCACCGGTTTGAAGGATAGACAACAGGTCGAAGTCAGACTTTTGGCCGCGCGGGTGCATTAACGATGTCGCGGTTTGCTATTCGTACGCCATACCTGATCGTGGTGGTCTGCCTCGTGATTGTCCTGATCGGGACGGTCAGCGTGACGCGCATGCCGGTGGACCTGTTTCCCACCATGAATATTCCGGTGGTTGCCGTGGCGACCTTCTATTCCGGCATGCCGCCGGAACAGGTCGAAGGCAACATCACCTATCACCTGGAGCGCTTCTTCACGCTGGCGAGCGGGATCGATCATATGGAATCGCGGTCGCTCTCCGGCGTGAGCCTCATCAAAGTGTATTTCCAGCCCGGCACGAATGCAGACTCCGCGGTGACCACCATCGCCAGCCTGGCAATGGCGGAGATCAGTCACCTGCCGCCCGGTACGCTGCCTCCGTTCGTGCTGAAGATGGATGCTTCCAGTTTGCCTGTGTGCCTGGTGACTCTCAAGGGTGAAGATCTCAGCGAGACGCAATTGAAAGACCTGGCGCAGAACGTGGTGCGTAACCAATTGGCGGGAGTCGCGGGCGCGGCCGTGCCGCAGCCTTTCGGCGGCCGATGGCGCGAAATCATGCTCTATGCCGATCCATTCAAGCTCGAGGCGCGGCAGTTGAGCCCGATGGACGTGGTGCGCGCAATGAATGATTCGAATCTGATTCTGCCGGCCGGCGATGTGCAGATCGGCAGATACGACTACAACATTTACGCCAACAGCCAGATCGACAAGGTGGACGATATCAACCGCGTGCCGATTAAGCTCTCCGGCGAGAATCCGGTGCGGGTGTCGGATATCGGCGTGGCCAAGGACGCCTATGCGCTGCAATACAACGCCGTCCGCGTGGACGGGCAGCGTTCGGTCTATTTGCCCGTGCTCAAGCAAGGCGGAGATTCGAACACCATTGCGGTGGTCAACGGCGTGCGGGAGAAGCTCAAGGGATTGTTCGATGTTCCCGCCTCGCTGGTGAACCGGGTGGTCTTCGATCAATCCCAGTTCGTCAAGACCGCGATTCGCACGCTGCTCGACGAAGGGGGCATCGGCCTTCTGCTTACTTCGCTGATGATTCTTCTTTTTCTGGGCAGCATGCGGGCGACGGTGGCGGTTTTCTTTTCGATCCCGCTTTCGGCTCTGGCGGCGTGTATTGCTCTTCAAATCGGCGGGAGTTCGATTAACACCATGGTTCTGGGCGGTCTGGCACTGGCGCTCTCGCGGCTGATCGACAACTCGGTGGTGGTGCTCGAGAATATTCACCGGCATCTGGAACACGGAGATCCGCCGGCAGTGGCCGCGGAGAAAGGCGGCCGTGAGGTGGCCCTGCCGGTGCTGGCATCCACGTTGACCCTGGTGGTGGTTTTCTTCCCGGTCACGCTGTTGTTTGGCGTCAGCAAATTCCTCTTCTCGTCGATGGCGCTGGCGGTCGTGCTGGCGTTATTCGCTTCCTATGTGGTGGCGATGACGGTGGTGCCGCTCTTCTGTGCGCGCTTTATGCAGCCCCCGGCCCACGCAGCCGCGGGAGCCGGGTTAGGGCGACGATTCAACGCCGGGTTTAATCGCGGCTTCGAAAAGTTCGTCAATGTTTACGACCGGTTGGTCGCGATGGTATTGAAGCGGCCCGTGCATTGCCTGATGGCGCTGGCGCTTGGATTCGCGGCCAGCCTGCTGATTTTCCCGCGGCTCGAGCTTTCCTTATTTCCCCGCACCGATGCCGGACAATTTGTCATTAATGTGAAAGCTCCGTCGGGTACCAGGCTGGACGAGACGGAAAAATACATCGCGCGGCTCGAGGAACTGTTGCGCCGTGTCATTCCGGAACGCGATTTATCGATGATCGTGTCGAACATCGGCGTGGACCCGGGCTTCTCCGCGATCTATACCTCGAACTCGGCGATGCATACCGCGTTCGTTCAGGTGGGCCTGAAACCGGGCCGCCGGATTGACAGCTATGAATACATGGCGCGCGTGAAGGAGCGCATGCGCGACGAACTGCCGGAGCTGGCGTCATATTTCTCGTCCGGCAGTCTCATCGACGCGGTGTTGAATCTGGGGTTGGCGGCGCCCATCGACGTGCAGGTGGGCGGCACGAACCTGAAGGCAAGCTATGCGGCCACGCTCGATCTGGCCCGGCAGATCCGGCAGATACGCGGCGTAGCGGACACTTACATCCCACAAGATCTGGATTACCCGGCCCTCCGGCTGGAGGTCGATCGCACGCGCGCCGGCGAACTGGGACTGACCGAGAAGGAAGTGGTCCAAAACGTGATTACGGCGCTCACTTCGAACCAGATGGTAGCGCCGAATGTGTGGATCGATCCCAGGAACAACAACAACTATTTTTTGAACGTGCAATATCCCGAACACCAGATCCGAAACCTGCTGGACCTGCGCTCCATCCCGCTGCACGCCGCGGGGCTGAAGCATCCCACGCGGCTGGACATGGTCAGCCGCATTACGCATTTCGAAGCTCCCACGGAAGTAGATCATTACCAGATCCGCCGCGTGCTGGATATCTATGTTCGTCCGCTGGGCGAGGATCTCGGGTCTATTGCGGGGCAGATCGATCAATTGCTGGCGCGCGCCAAGCTGCCGGCCGGCGTGAACGTGACGGTGAGGGGGATGGTCGAAGGTATGCGCGCTTCGTTTAAGAGCTTCGCCATCGGACTCACGCTTTCGGTAGTTTTGCTGTATCTGATTCTGGTCGCCCAGTTTCGCTCTTTCGTCGATCCGTTTATCATTCTCCTGGCCTTCCCGCCCGGATTGACGGGCGTTTTACTCACCTTATGGCTAACCGGCACGACCCTGAATGTCATGTCGCTGATGGGTGTGGTGATGCTGGCGGGAATCACCATGTCGGACAGCATTTTGATCGTAGAGTTCGCGCACCATCTGCGCCGGGAAGGGATGTCCACTCTGGCGGCTGTCGCCACCGCGAGCCGCGTGCGGCTGCGCCCCATCCTGATGACGTCGCTGGCCACGATCATCGGCCTGCTGCCCATGGCGTTGAAGCTCGGAGAAGGCAGTGAATCGTATGCGCCATTGGCCCGCGCTCTGATTGGCGGACTGGCAGTCTCGATGTTGTTTACGGTTTTTTCGGTGCCGGCGGGATTCAGCCTCGCCTACGCGAAGCGGGCCGGCAATGCATGAGGACTTGCCTGCCTAAGACCGTGTCATGCTGCTGATCGCTAAGATCCCGGCGGCGCGAATACGATGTTCAATAATTGCAGGTCCTGGGCCAGGAAGCCGGTATCCTGCACGTACGTGATGAACTGGGTTTGCCCATTGCCCTGCGCGAATTCCGGATGTGCGAGGGCGGCGTAATCGGCATTGTTTTCGTAGCCCGGCAACCCGGTGTAGAACTGTGTGGCGGCCGACCAAGGCCCCCAGGGAGTATACGAGACGTTGTAATACAGATTGTTGTTGAATACGCCGCTATAGATGGCGACGTACATCCCGAGAAAGTTATCGTAAAAAACCGAACTGCCCGCGGCCCCACCATTAAAAACGGTCACCGCGTTCGCGGCGCTCGAACTCCACGTGGCGCCTCCGGCGTAATAAGTCCAGGCGCCGGCGGTGGTCGCGCTGGCCAGCGGGACCTGCGCGATTTGAGTGTTCTCCGCGAGAAACGCGCCCTGGTTTCCGTAGGTATACAAAGTCTCGCCGTTAGTCACCCATCCGGAAGTGAAGCCGACGTCGGTGCCCTGCCACATCAGAGTCGGATAGGGCGTCCCAGGACTCATCACCGGCCGCGTGATCTTGCCATTCTGCCAGACTGCGATGCCTTCGCCGATGGAAACCCAGCCGGAGTACGTCGGCGAGCGCCAGATCTCGCCATAGAGGATCAACGACCGGTTGCGGGCGGGGTCGGGGACCAGCGGACCCGGCCAAATCGCGAATTCAGCGCCGCAGGGCTGCACCTGGCAATTCGTGCCACTCCCGGCATGTTCCTGGTTGTATTGGAGCTCCCATGGAAGGAAAGGAAAAAAGGTGGTGGGATAGCCGCTGGAATCCACGTAATTCCCGTTCAAGGTGATGCCGTTGGTGGCGTCCAGATTGGTCGCCCAGGAAAGCGAGTTGGAAAAGAAGTTCTCGTGCGAAGCGTTGTAAACCGTCAGCGCCGTATCGTTGAAAAGCCACATGGAAACGTTTCCCATCAGGGCGCTGTAGGTGCCATCGCGGCCCTGCACCACGGGGTCTTGCGTGACCGTCCCCATGGGTGTGACGGATTGAATGGAGGGTATGGGTGGAGGCCCGCTTTGCGCCTGCAGGCAACCGCAAAACGATATGAGACAAAACGCTGCGACGTCGGTTTTCATAAGGGGATGCGAATCAGTTTATCACAGCCGGTGGATCGACGGCTGCAGACTTGACCCGTTAGCCCGATGGAAGTAGCCTGGGTATCGAGGGCGCCGATCGAGCGCCGGCGGCGACGAGGAGGAACCAGGGAATGCAATCGTTTGATTCGCGCGACGAAGCTTGGCCGAGTCTCGCTCTGGAGTCCTGGAGCGACACTTGCAAGACTCTGCATATGTGGTTGCAGATCGCCGGCAAAATCCGCCTTGCCCAAGGTCCCTGGATCAACCACTCCTGGAACGTCACATTGTATGTAACTGGCAAAGGGCTGACCACCTCGCCGATTCCCTATGGCGTCCGTACGTTTCAGATCGAGTTCGATTTCCTGCATCATAATCTGGCGATCGAGAGCTGCGACGGACGCACCGGTGGTCTTCCGCTCCAGCCGCAATCCGTGGCAGCGTTCTACCATCGGCTGATGGAGGAGATGGGACGGCTCGACCTGAACGTCACCATCCACAAAAAGCCCAACGAAATTCCGGACCCAATCCGATTCGATCAGGACGAGACTCACAGAACCTACGACCGGGACCACGCGAATCGGTTCTGGCGCATCCTCGTGCAGGCCGATCGGATGATGCGGGAGTTTCGCGGGCGGTTCATCGGTAAGTGCAGCCCCGTGCACTTTTTCTGGGGCGGGCTGGATCTGGCTGTCACGCGGTTCTCCGGGCGCCTTGCTCCCCCACATCCTGGCGGCATACCCAACTTACCCGATTCGGTTACCCGCGAGGCCTACTCGCACGAAGTCAGCAGCTGCGGGTTTTGGCCCGGCGGCGGCGCGATCGCGTACCCTGCTTTCTATTCCTATGCTTATCCGGAGCCGCCTGGATTCGCCGCGCACTTAATCAAGCCGGCAGCCGCGTTCTACAGCGCGGATGCGCGCGAGTTCATTCTGCCGTACGAAACCGTGCGGCAATCGGAGTGCCCGGATCAAATGCTGCTCGAGTTTCTCCAGGCGTCTTATGATGCCGCGGCCAATTTGTCGAGCTGGGATCGACAATCGCTGGAACGCGACTACGATCCGAACGGTTGAGCTATTTTGCGCTCGGGCTGTCGTCGGCCTGCAGGTCGCCAAGAGCGTATTGGATTCCCGCCAGCATGTGCGCCACAAAGGGCCGCAAGTAGTAAATCTTCTCATCGTGACCGTGCGCCTCGTAGAAGACCCGGCCATTGCCGACGCGCTGGATGTAGCTCAACGCGTAGTCGCCGTCGGTGCGCTTGGTGGCCGCCGGCTCCTTGGCTTTGTCTTCCGCGCTCATCCGCGCGTAGTTGATACTGGTCAGGACATGCACGCGCTTGCGGCTGAAAGAGTCCTGCGCGAACGTGTAGGTCTCGTCGACCATCTCGAAACCACGGGCGGGGAACATGGCGGTCAGCGGACTCCGCGGATCGTCGACCTTGACCGGGATCAGGGTCGGGTAGGTCCAATGGAACTTAAAGAAGCCGCCGATCATTTCGTTGAACTCGGGCCAGGAGCCGGTGAGCGTCGGGGCATTGGTATGGTAGCTATCGGTAGCGGCGTGGATGCCGGCCAGACCCTTTCCGCTTTTGACGAAGTCAAGGAGCGCCTGCCTGCGAAGGTCCGTGGCAGCCTTGTCGTTCGGGTCATCCAGGAATTCGCCGGTGGTGCTGGCGAGGAAGATGGCATCATATTGCTTCAGATTCTCCGGCGTGATCGCAGCCGCGTTGTAGGTGATGGTGGTCATCCAGGCGCCGGTCTTGTCTCCCAGGTATTCCACCATCTTCGCCGCCAGCGGGATGGAGGTGTGCACCCAGCCGACGGCCCGGCCCAGGACCAGCACACGGCGCAGGGTCTGGGGCGTTGCATAGGGCTTGTCCGGCAGTGCTGCCATCATGGCCGAGATATCGGCCGGATTGGCAAATTGTTTCTGTGGACAGCCGCGGGTGAAGCCCCCGCTAAAGCCTTCCGCGGGGCAGGCCGCGGGCTTCGCGGCAGCCACTGCCGTCTGGGCCAACCCTGCCGGGACGATGAGTACCATGGCGGCTAATGCCGCACCCATTCCGAATGTTTTCATTTTCATGACCGGATGTTTTCTCCTTGGATCGCAGCCTGACGAAAGCGTAATTATATCCCGCCGCATCCGCTTCGCCGCGCTATGCCAGCATGGTACACATGATTCGCGTGCAATCTCTGCGGGCGCGCGCGGTGCGTGTCCCTATGGCCTCTCCGCATCAAACCGCGAGCGGGACTGTGGTTGAGTCGCCGCTGGTACTGACAGACGTGGTCACGGACCAGGGTGTGGTGGGCCACGGCATGGTCTTCACCTACACGGGAGCGGCGCTCAAACCCACCGCGGATCTGATCCAAAACCTGGCGCCGCTGGTTGCAGGCGAGGTCCTGGCGCCGGCGGCCATCGAGCACAAACTCGCCGGCCGCTTCCGCCTGCTGGGAACGCAGGGGCTGGTGGGGATGGCACTCTCCGGGATCGACATGGCGTTATGGGACGCGCTGGCCCGGGTGCATAATGTCTCGTTGCTGGCGTTGCTGGGTGGCGTGGCGCGGCCGCTGCCGGCGTACGGAGCTGTCGGGTACGATGGCGCGGTGGAATCGGCGAAGGCCGCCGAGGATTGGGCGCGGCGCGGATTTACCGGCGTCAAGGCGAAGATTGGTTACGCCACCGCCGTCGGCCCGAACGTGGCGATCATGGTGGATTACAATCAGTCGCTCACGCCAGCCGATGCGGTCGAGCGGCTGCGGCA
>JBEKYC010000073.1:0-35702 GCA_049511415.1 Bryobacteraceae bacterium
GACTTCGGTGACAAGATGCGTAGCTTCGTTTGCTAATACTCTTGCTAACTTCAACAGGTCCGAATTGTCCAGTGTGCCTTGCAATCTAAACGTTAGCTCGTGAATCTCAGCTTTTATATTTCTGATGTCTTGGTCCGTCATAATCTAGTCGAACTCCGAACTCATATTTGGTTTTGGTGCGATTGTCGCAAGTAGCCAAGCAAAGGAGAATCATGACCGGCGAATTCGTCTTCAACACCTTAAGTCCCTCAGTGTTCGCTGCACTCCATCAAAAGCACTTCTTTGTGCCTGGACATGCAAAACTGATTGTATCGCCATTGCCGTCTATGAAAACGGCCTACCGTACGAAAGACGAACCTGGAGAATTCCTCGGTGAACGGCTCTACCGGGCGTTGTGCGGCGTCGATCTCGCCGGGGATGCTGTAGGGCTGGCAGACTGGTGCGGAGCGATTCTGCGGGCTTCCTGTGCGGCAGGGCGGGGTGTTATGGTGGGCGATCACAGGCTCGAACTGTGGACCTTCGGTGTGTAAAACCGACGCTCTGACCGACTGAGCTAATCGCCCCTAGAACCTCACTTTAGCACGCCCAAAAACTCTCTCACCACCAGACCGGATACCTCCGATTGCTTCGTCAAGAAATGCCATCTCTAACCGATTGAAACTAAAGGATCGTACTGAAAAACCAGATTGGGTGCCTTACAAGCAGGAGGTCCGCGGTTCGAGCCCGCGACCGCCCACCATTTTTCAATAACTTGCAGGCCCGCTGAGCCAAGGTTAGTGCCATTTAGTGTCAAAACCCCATCAATTATTGTCAAACCCCCATCAATTCACAGCCGATACCGTAGTGCATCGTCATTCGCGGGTCGCCATGGCCCATGGGCTTGCCGGTCCGACAGCGCCATCCCGATTTCCTCCCCGAGGGTTGCATGGGTATGGCGGAAAACATGCCAACTGAGCCAAGGGATCTCCAGCTTCTTGCCTGCCGGTTTGAGAACCCGCCACAGCACGTTTCGCTGGTTTAACGGGGTTCCATTCCTGGAGGCGAAAACCAAATCCTCCGGGCCGGTCCATTTCGACTTGGACTTAAGCTCTAGCAAGGCATTAACCACGGTTCGGCTGAGCGGAACGTTTCGCCTTCTCGATTTCGCCTCCACCGATCCGAATTTCCCTCGATAGTAGTTCTTCCGAACCGCCAGTGAGCATGGCAGCAATACATCAGCCCCGACAATAACCATCCCGCCAGTGGGGTTCAGCGGCTTCTACCGTAGCGCCAACAATTCTGCCACGTTTAGGCTTATGGTCATTGAAAGCAACGCCATGGTTCGGACCGTTGGCGCCAGCAGCAACAGAGCTCCCGCCTCAACTCAAAGCTGAGCGCATGGGCTTCCTTGCGGTTCATTTCCGGCATTCGGACGCCTTACGCCGGGTTGTCCCCGGAATAGGCACGCTTCAGCTTGGCGTGGCTGAAAACTGCCGCTGATCGCATTCCGGACGAGTACCGCCGTCTGCACTGAATACCCTGCCTCGATTTTCTTCTTTACTAGCACCTGCACCTTGTCATTGTCCACATCTCGCAACCGTTCACCCCCAAGCGCCGGGATGATGTGCTTATTCAAAATGTAGTCGTAGTGCTCTGGCCCGCGTGCTTCAAGGCCCAAACTTCGCCGTGCAATAATTCTACAGCGAACGGCGATTACCCCCTTAACTTTGTGTCTCACCCCAGGGTTCACTTCAAACCGTCCGCCTCCCGTTGGTCGGTCCCCAACAGTAGCTGGAAATGGGGCGAAGAAAATTGTGCTTGACAGGGAGGGGCCTTCTCATGGAAGCCGCGCGCGTCAGCAAGCGGTTGTGTCCGGCGTCAACTATTTCTTCGGGTCAGCGACAACTATTTCTCCCGACCCGGAGATCTAATTGTCGCCGATCACCCATCCGCGCCAATTCGCCGCGCTAGGCGCACCTTCGCTGTGTCTAGCCGGCAGGTCCAGCAGCATTTCCGCCGCGCCCATCCTATTTGGAACGTGAGGCATTGCCGTTCACGACATGGATGGTCGCCTCGGCACGCACAACCGCGTAGGGCTTCAGATCCTCTTCAGCCGGCCGTGGTGGAAGCGCCTTTGCGTTCGCGGCGGCCCATGGGGCCCAGGTGACAACGACGGTATAAGTGCCGCCGTGGTTTGGCAGCCATCCTTCTCCCCCCAGTGTCCTTTCCAAGGTAACAACTATGCCCTTCGCGTAGGGTCTCGGTCCGAACCCATGGACCATGCAAACAGACCAACTTGGAAACCGCTCGTTCACGGGCAGCGGATTCCCCGAAGCGTCGTGAACTTCGAGGCCTACGACCATACAAGGATCCCACAAAGGGTCCCAACTGTAGACCGGAACCTCAGCGTCAAAGTTCTCAACTGCCAGATGCAGCGGGACATCCTCGCCTAGACGGAACGTCTCCTTGTCGAGAGTTATATCCGCCGCGACGCCGTTGACGCGTGGCCCCCATTTTCGCGGTATGGCCGATGGGTCGGCAAGCTGGATCCGCAAAATGTTCGAGGATGCAAAACGAATCAGGGCATCGTCCCGAGAACCCATTAACTGCAAAACCTCCAGTGCGTGTTCTCCAGGACCCATCCACCTGCTATTGGCGCCGGAGTCCAGTTCAAAACCGGATTGCCAGTCGCCTGGATTATGTCCGAGTGCCCTATTCCGGCAGCCCTTAAATGCCAGAGGTTGAACCTCGTCAATCCTGGTTGTGCCGTCCGGCGATCTTTCCCTTAGGTAAAGTGTCGGGCAACTTTCCGCGTTTGGTGGCGCCCCAGTGCCGGGCCGGATGGGAGTGACACGCACTGAGAAACGCTCCCCCTCGTAATACTTGGTCCTGTCGGACGTCAGTTCGAATCCGGGGATTCGCTCGCCATCCGCCGCCAGACTGAACCGGCCGACATCAATGTCGGAACAAATCCTCTTCAAGAGGGAGGGTGCAACAAGTAATATCGGTCCGCTCATCCACCCTGGCTGCAGACATCGTACTGTTTCGTTCGGCGGCGTGGTTCTCCAGCGAAACGCCTGTCGCGCGACTTGACCGAGCTCCAGCGTCAGCGGAGGATTCGGGGGGGATTGTCCATTCGGCAAGCGGTTTTCGCAGTCATAACACAGGGCGAATGGCGGATTGCCCGGAACGCGGTCGGGATAGAAGGTGGGGCCGTACATTGGACCGTCGAAAACACACGGGTGGCTCGAAATGTTGCGCTTTTCGACTACCACTGCGAAGTAGTCGCCCGGTCCATTGAGGAATTGTACGTCGGAATCAAAATCGGCCTGGGTGCAATTCGAAGCACCGGTGAGGTTCAGACCTGCTTGCCCCAAACTAGGCAAAGGCAGAGAGCACAGGCCGCAGATTGACAAGACTCTCAGTACGCCAACCGGTCCAAGTCGTCGCCAGCCAATCATCGTTGAACCCCTGGAATCTCCTGCATCCCTTCGACGCCTTGGTTGCAGACTGGGTTGCAGCGCCCACCATCACGTATGCCGCAACCCCGGCCGGCGAACCGCCAAAAATTTGCAGAGATAGCCGATTTCAATCTGGATGGCTCATTCGACCTGGCGGTGACTAACTCGGGAGACAACGATGTGTCGATCCTGCTTGGGAAAGGCGGCGGCACGACCACGTTCGCCGGAAGAAGCGCTTCCGTCGGCGACGGCGGACGTCGACGGCGAACCCAGCACGGATTGACTACGATTCGGGTTCTGGCTGCTGGGCCTTCCAGGATTACGCCGCGCGGCAAGCGTTTCTCAATGGGGAACTGCCGTAGGTCTGGCTGGACGGATACATCGCGACGTCGCCGCACCGACAAAATCTTCACCGCATCCCCGTGGTAGGCTTCGAATACCTCTGGGAAGTGAGCAGCGAACTCGTCCAGTTCGCCGCCAAGTTCGTTCTCTAGTCGAATAACTTCACGTCGTGGCCCTGTTCCAGATGCGCCAGAAGATCGCTTTGGCGCTTCGGATCTTCGGTCGTCGAGGTGATCCAAGTCAGGTGCTTATCGAAAACCCAGTCCGATTTGACGAGCCCGTCCGAAAGTTCGCCAAGTTTGTCCTTGTTCGCCGCGTAAGTCTTGGCCGCCATCTGGTAGCCGCACGCCATTAACGAAAGCGACTCGTCCTCGGTGAAATCGTCCAAATCGGTGCGAAGTTCCGCCAGCGCTTTTTGGAACGTTTTCAGCACGCCACAGGGAGATAGCTGCGTTCGCTCCACGTCGTAAGACTCCTTGGAAAAACGCAAGCGCTTCACATTCGCGTCTAGGCCGTCCTTCATGTGCAAAAACATCATTCCGCGAAGCAACCCGGTACGGACCCGCGCGGACAAGTCGGCATAGTTGGCCAAGCGAATGCGCTCCATCAGCGTGTCCATCGACCGTTGAGCATAGTCCTTAATCCCCCCGAGCCCCGCCGCTGGACCGCTTTCAAACAACAGCTGTCCCGAGGCGTCGCTTACCAGTAGCACATTGCAGTTCAGCGCCAGTAACGAAACGGTGCCCTGGTTGTCATGTACTCCGCCATCGACCAATTGCACCTGGACGCCATCGTAAGCGGTGTCGATCCGTAGTGGTGCGAACACAAAGGGAACGCAGGCCGAGGCCGCCACCGCGCGGCCCACTTCCATCTCCCAGCCGTCCGCGGGTGAGTAAGTGGACCACTCGAGCCGCGGAACGCTGTCCGCAGACGGGTAGACGGCCCACGGAGACTCTCCCATCCACGTGGGGGTGAATTGCCACGCGTGCCCGGTGTTCACAGTCGTAGCATTTATCACGAGCGCCGGGACTTTGTGCGGACGCAGCCAGTTATGCCTGGTCGGATTGAACTCCGCGCCATCTTCCGGTTTGTAGTCGGGCGGCGTGAATTTCAGATCGTGCATGTAAAGAGGACCCGCGCCAGCCAACAACGGACAGTAGAATTTTTCCGCAAGCGCCTTGGCACCGATCTCGGGATCCAGGGCGCCTTTCTCCCCGTGCCATAGAACACGCCACGCGAGCTTGGCCTTGGCAGGCTGTAGCTGGCCTCGCAGATCGGTTGCCACGGCGTTTCGAAAATGATCGATCAGACACTTAACGATTTGCGTGTAGTCCTCTCTTTGCATTTCCGGCTCTGCGAGAAACCGTCGCCGCAACTCAAGCCAGTAGCATGTCCCCACGATGCTTCCCCCCGAAACGCACGAGAGCACCTCCACGTGGCGTAACACATCCAACTCCGCGAGTCTTGCTAAAACTCCCAGATGATAGAACGACGCCCGGAACCCGCCACCCGAGAGAGCCAAGCCCACCTTGCCTACACTGACGGATCGCAGGTCGCCGTGAGCCTCCGGAAGCAGCGTCTGGAAGAACCGAACAAGATCGGGATTGTCCATCGGTCGCTCTTCCCGCAAATGCGCGAGCGTCACGAATTGTTGCGCGGTGGTGTAGCGCTGCCAGGGTGCGGGCTTTTCCTGCGCCCCCTCCAGCGCCTTGATGGCTTCAGAATAAAGACCCAAACCGAAATATGCTTGTGCGAGAGTCGTGGCATTCCAAAAGGATCCGCTGGGAGCGAGTTCATCGACGATACGTTTGCGCAAAACTTCCGCCCTGGCCCGCCGCTCGTTTGGTTGATCGCCGGCGTTCGCGAGTAGGTCTTCCATAAACGCGCAATTAATGTGAGGATACGCGTCGTCTCCCAGGGGTGCCCTCGCGCCACGCTCATAGCACTTGCCAGCTTGCAGGAGGTCCTTTAATTGACCCAGGTCGTTCCACCGCCGCTTGTAGATTCCCCCAGCAATACCCATGGTCTCCGCGTCGCCGTCAAGCGTGGTGCTATCGAAATCGAAGCCGTCCATTAGGATTTTGAGGGCGCGGTCATGCCGGACTCCGCTGTTCAATTCCGGGTCTTTGCTCGTGATTTCAGCGTGCTGGCGACATAATTCCGCGCGGGATTTTGCAGGAATGCCATCGGATAGAGATGTATCCTTCGTCCGCAGGCGCTCCAATACGGCACGCGCAAGTGAAAGTTCATCTTGCTCCTTGAGGCGCTTCCAAATACGATTCGCCTCATCGAACTCGATCTGCTCGCCTCGCAGGAACGCCCTTGCTCGGGTCACACAGTCTGAAAGCACCATGACATTCATGGATATCACAAAAGGATTTCGGAGGCGAGATCGCCTGAAATGGAATCCCTGCAGGGGGTGGCGGATCTGGCGCATCCGATCGGTGTCGAGTGCCCATTTCGTAGATGTTTCCGGTGGGAATGGAAACATCGGCAAGCACAAGGTCGGAAACGACTGGGCGTTGAATCATTTCATTGATAATGTGCGCGCCAACATCCTCGTTGGCACGGCACGGACGGATTCATAACCGGCTTTATCAATAGCCGGTGAAAGTAGCCTCCCAGGGATGGTCGAAGGTCGAAGCTTTTGCCTGGTCCGAAGCTGCGGCTCCCCAGGATGGAGTACTCCCACCATGAGCCCAGGTGATTGCACACAGATCGGCGGCACTTGGCCGAAATCGGTTGAGGAATCGGCGGCGTTCCACACCCGCTGCAAATGCCGTCCATCAGGAGAGAACGTCGAACGCCTTCGGGTACCGCACCGTGCCTTCTACGCCGTCCAGTGCGCCGGGAACCAGTTCGAGCGCCATCCAAGCGTTACCAGAATACGGACCCCGAAGGTTCTTCGCCAATTCTGCCGAGAACCCGAACCGAGGATAATACGCCGGGTGCCCAAGCACTACTACTATCGACTTGCCACGCTCCCGGCATAGCTCCAGCCCACGCCGCACCAATTCCGATCCGATCCCTTGGCGCTGGTACTGCGTAATCACGGCCATTGGTGCCAGCGATACTGCATGAGTGACAGCGTGTTCGGTCTCGATGAGCAGGTCGCTGAAGAGAATGTGCCCGACTACGGAATCGGTTGAAGGCGTTCGTTGCGGGAAAAGGCGAGTCCATTTATGCTGGTAAGGTAGACCACGGGCCGGATTCGCCAAGAGGCGGCTAGTGAAAACTGTCAGCATGAGAATGTGGCTTCGTTCCTCCACCGTTGCAGTCGTGATGGGGCTGCTTCTATTTGTCCCTGCATCTACGATTGATTACTGGCAAGCGTGGGCCTACTTTGGGATTTTCGTCGGGGCTTCACTCTCGATAACTCTCTACCTCATGAGAAAGGACCCTGCCCTGCTCAAGCGTCGAGAGGAAGGTGGACCGTTAGCAGAGAAGAGAGCACCACAGAAGATCGCCATGCTCTTTGTCTCGGTCGGATTCACCGCCGCACTGATCGTACCCGCTCTCGACCATCGCTTCGGATGGTCACACGTCCGGCCCAACGCAACTGTGGCTGGTGATGTGCTCGTGGCGCTGAGCTTTTATATTATTTTCCTTGTCTCCAAAGAAAATACGTTCGCCTCTGCGAGAATCGAAGTCTCCCAAGATCAGCGGGTCATCTCCAGTGGGCCGTATGCGCTTGTGCGGCATCCCATGTATGTAGGACTGTTGCTGTTGTTTTTTGGGACTCCGCTTGCACTTGGTTCCTACTGGGGCCTTCTTACATTTGCACTCACGCTGCCCGGAATCATCTGGAGGCTTTTTGACGAAGAGACACTGCTGGCAGGGAATCTTCCGGGCTATACCGAATATTGCCGTAAGGTCCGCTGGCGATTGATACCGGCGATCTTTTAGGACGCTGATCTGAGATGCCGATCCCGAATCGCCAAGCGTTCATTCGCCAGGGCCAGCGCCTCGAATACTTCACCGTCGCCTACAACAGCGCCGAAGGTCTCGTTTCCATCGTCGCCGGGTTGATCGCCGGGTCTGTATCCCTGGTCGGCTTCGGCCTGGACAGCATCATCGAAGTGGCGTCTGGGGCGGCGCTATTGTGGCGGCTGCATCACGATCTCGACCGGTCCCGACGTGAACGAGTCGAGCGGACCACGTTGCGGTCGCACTTCATCTCACTCGACTAGGACCGCTCAACGGGCATCTGCGGTTGAGCGGATAGTGTCTAAAATGCGCTGGCACTTCAAAATCCTGACGGGTTGTGAAACTGCGCCGTACTCGAAGAGAACGCCCACACAGATGGCAGGTACCCCGAAACGGATGTGTTCGTTTTTGCAGTTCGACCGCCTCGTCTGCCGTCACCGACCGTCCTTCAAAAAGACAGCGGTCATTCTTGATTTGTGCTATCGTCATGAATCGTATTCCTTTCTAACCTTTTCCCGCATCTGCGGTGGATCATTTTCGATTGTTGGCGAGATCAGAGCCGCTGCCGGAATTCGGAGTGGAGCGATGACCGCCGATTCAAAAAGGCTGGTTTTTGCACATACCTTTGTCGGCGATCCTCTTGGGCGAACGGCGCCGGCGAGAAACGCGCCGGCATAGCCCAAGCGCCGGTGAACCTGAACGCGGTCGTCCGCGATCAGCGCGGTTTGCGCCACGAAGAAGAGAATCCAGGACGTGAACACCGCCCCATGCACATGGAGCACTAGGGGCAGTGCCGGCGTCGCGAAACAGGTCTTCAGATAAAAGGTGCGCGCGAAGCCTAGAAAAATGCCGGCCGCGGAAGCAATCGCCATACTCAAGTAAAAGCGGCGGTCGCGGTACTCGCGGTTGACTGCCCACGCACACTGGTTGCCAGCGATGACATACGTCGAACCCTGATAGTCGACGGCAGTTACTGAGGTGTCAACATCGTTGGGGTCGGGAAATGCAGGACCATACTGCCCCGGATTGCCGGACGCGTCGCCGAGTTCATATACAACGTCAAGCCCGTTGCCATTGCCGTCGGCGTTGCCACCCGTAAAGACGTTGCCATCGAGCTCGACAAAAGTGACATTGGGCGGAACGGCCTGTAGCTTCGCGGACCACGAAGCGCCTTGCGCCGCACTCTGCCAGATGCAAACCCCGGACTGACAGACTAGGCGCGCGGCAAACCAGCCGCTCGGCGTGGCCAGCACCGCCGTGGAGTCGTTATCGATGTTCTGGCTATTCTGCCAAGTGGCGCCGTGATCGAAGGACCAGTGTACCCCTACGTCCCAAGCACCGGAGAGAATCGTGTCGCCCAGGACCGAAACGCCCAGCGAGTTCATGACCGGACTTGCGTTGTGGCTGCCGGTCCAGGTCGTGCCGTCGTCATAGGAGACGAACAGGCCGCCGTCGGTGCCTGCGTAGAGGGTGTTTTCGCCCGTGGAGGCTGCGGCCGTGTCGTAAACGAGAACGTGGAAGTCCTCGTGGATGGGGTTGTTTGGTGAGTCGAGTTCGGTCCACCCGCTCGGGCTGGAAGGAGGGGCACTACAGTTTGCAGTCGTCGGAGTGCCGCCCCCAACGGTCGAGATCCAGCCGCCCGCTCCCGCGGCGACCACCGTGGTGGGACCTGTGGCGGCTCCCGAAGTTGCAAGCTGCGGGTGCGTAGACGCAGCGCGCGAAAAAAGGCCTTTTTCAACACGAAAAAACTCGCCCTTGGAGCATAAACTCAAGCTTTCGAAGAGACCGCAGGACTGGCTCGGCGAAGGCGTATTTCAACAGGTTCCTAGTGTGCTTCGACCACGCTTGTCCAGACCCATGAGAGAGCGTCCCGCGTTTTTGTGCGGCAGAGATTAAGATCCCGCCGCCATTCGTTCCGAATCGATGCTTCAATTTCACGCGCACGCGCCTTGCCCACCACGGTGGCACAACATGGATCAGGCTACCGGCCGCGCGGGAATATTGCGTCATGCTAACGCCCTCTGCAATCCCCTCGTCGCCTGGAGCAGGGCACGGCCAAGGTTCACCTTCTGCGCCGTGCGGCAATCTTCATACGAGCGCCATAATCCAGGGCGTAGGGGGCAAGTCCAAGGCGGTACGCTCCACCTTTTGCAAGGAAGGGTGAACGCGAGTGCCATTCACCCTTAGCACGATGAGTTTTGGCTACAGACAGCATCGCGCTGCTGCGCCGTGTTCTTAACCGAAGGTTTTCTGCAACGTTGCAACTTGCACATGCGGCCAACTGAAATTCGGCTGTCCCGGAATCAGTGCTGGAAAGTTCAATATGGTCATCTGGGCATATTGGAGCTGCATGGAAGGTGGTTGAGTGGGATGGGTAAGCTTCTCCAGCCAGAAGGTTGCATAGAAAAGCACCGTGGCTGCATTGTTTGGTGGATTCAGAGGGTTAGCGGTGCCGGCACTAGGTCCAAGAAGAAAACCCAGGTTTTCGATACCGCCACCAGCCTGGGCCAGGTTCACCGGTGTCGCGGGCGCCGGGGTCGGCGATCCGTTAATAAACGGCGCGTTTATGAACGTGATGTTCTGGGCGGTAGAAATATTGATGGCGACCCCACTAAATGAGTAATCTTGGGCAATCTGCTCTTGAATGGTCTGTTGCAGCAAAGTCACCGGGTCGTTCAGGAGCGTTTGGGTGATGGCTGGCGGCAGAACCGAAGGCTGATTTCCCAAGGGGGTTCTGGTGTTTGTGGGGCTGACAGGATTCGACAGCGTGAATTGGGAAAAGCCTCCGCCTGGCTTGGACTGCGCCTCCGAGGTTCCTGCCGAAAAAATGGCCGCGCCCAATGGCACGCCTGGCGCGATCAGTCCCGGCCCCGGCGCGAGATCAATGGGGGTAGTGTTAAACGAAGGGAACAGTGAGAAGGCTGGATTGGCGCCGGCGATCGGGTTCGCGCCGGGGCTGATGGTTGGCGGACCGGAAAAAGGCGTCGCTATGCCTTGGGCCAGCAGCGAATTCCCGTGAGGAATATTGGCCATGCGGGTGACCAGTTGGCTTCCGTCCGGCGGGGACAGTGGCGGCTCCGAGGTCGAGGGCTGGGTCACCCAGATGCCTGGCTCGATGTGTAGCGCTCCGCCGGTGATCGCGTCGCTGATTTGCACCAGGTACGTCAAACCAAACAGCTCAATATCAGGTTGGGCGAAACCGCGATTTGGAATGGATGACGATATCGGACTAAATGTGGTAGTTTCACTGGTCAGATTGAGCTCGAGGAATACATTTGTGTGGTCTTCGAAGTCTGGCCGCGCCACCAGATTAAACCCCGACCCGTGCCACGTCCCGGCGAACTCTGAGAGCAACCCAAGTTGTTCCAGAACCGTCGCGTTATCTACGATTTTTCGAACCGTTGGAATCCTTGAAGGCATCGTTTTCTCCTTGTTTATTCAAGTGTCTCGAAAATCTAATTGAGTTCCAAGAACAGCGGCAAACCGCCTCGTTTTCGTGCTGGGCGAGCAGGAAACGCCTCCATGTTCCGGGGAGTTGGCCTAATGAAGCCACGCCGCGAGCGCGGTCCCGCAGATGCAAGGCGGTTGGGGGCTGGCTGTTGGACTCTTCATTACTTGCTCGTCACTCCATAGTGACGCGAGCCGCGGTATCGTTTCACCGCGCGCGAACTTTGATGAAAAAACTTGGGCGCGCAAGGGGTCACCCGAACGCACAGTCGCCACCTCGGACCGTAATCGCGGCTTGTCGGGCGTGATTCTTAGAGCTCGTTCCAACGAAGCGGGGGAGTGATTCAGCAGAACGGATTCGATGACTACCGGCGGCGGCCGCCGATTGCTGGGGATGACATCCGGATCGATCACCGCCACGCCATCTTGCGTTGGGAACCACAGCTTCCCATCGCGCGTTTTCGCGCCCGCGGGCGACGTTCCGCCATTGCACTCCACGTTGAGCATGCCGTCGCCCCGGCCATAGGCCACCGATTCGATAGCCGTGCGCTTGCCCGCGGCGAATTCGTTCAGCTCCGCCTTGCGCACGCGGTAAATACCGCGATTGCAACTCATCCACAGATTGCCGCGGCTGTCTTCCAAAATCTGGAACACGCCGTTATCGAAGAGGCCTTCATGCGTTGTGTAACGGGTAAACCGGCCGTCTTTGAACCGGGCCAAGCCGGCGTCGTAGGTTCCGATCCACACGGCGCCGTCGCGATCGGGATAAATCGCGCGGACGGTGTTGCTCGGCAGACCCTCATTCTCAGTCCAGTGTCTGAATTCGCCATGTAGAAGGCGTGTGAGGCCGTGGTAACCTCCGATCCACATATCGCCCGCCGCGCCGTCTACAATCACCCGTACATCGTCGCCGGCCAGGCCGTCTTCGAACGTGAAGAGCTTCGACACGCCATCTTGGTAACGCACCAAGCCCTCGCTGGTGCCGAACCACAGCGTTCCATCCGGCTCGCCATGAATCGCCTCGACGGTCGCGTGCGTGGGAATTGACGGACCCGCGCCGGCACGGAACCGTCCGCCCTCGAAAATGTTTAATCCCGCATGCGAGGCGATCCACAGCCGCCCTTGGCGATCCTCGGCGAAAGAGGTCACCAGCGCGGAAGCCAAGCCATCCTTCACTCCATAGTTGGTGAATTTGCCACCCTCGAAACGGCTCACTCCTTGGTGCCATGCGTCGATCCACACCGCGCCCGCGCGGTCCTGATAAATCGGATAAACATCCCGGTCGGCGAGCCCTTGTTCCTTCGAATAGCTGATGGACGGCTCCCGCGGCGCCCGATCCAGTTCGCCGCCGGTAACCCTGGCTTTCATTCCATCGAGTGTCTCCACCCATAGCGTGCCGTTCTGTTCGCGCGCCACTCCCCAAATGGAATGACCTTGCATCCACGACGGGATCGGATAAGTGACAAAGCCGCCGCCATCGAAGCAGTGCAGGCTGGTTTTATCCGCCGCCCAAAAACCGCCGCCTTCCCAGTGGTAAGTATTGAAAGGAATCTTCGGAAGGTCTTTTGGAGTGACATCCACAAAGCGTGCGGAGCCCGGTTTCCATTCCATGATCCTATCGTGGGACAGCACCCACAGGTGGCCGGACGCATCGCCCGTGGTGCCGCTGACAGCGTTATACGGCAGCCCCTGAATCGTCGTGTACGTGGTGAAGACGCCGCGGTGATAGTGCGCTATGCCGCTGCTTTCCGTGCCCAGCCATAAATCGCCATCGATATCTTGAAACAGCGAAGTGAAGCGGTTGGATTCGATGCCCGGTGAGGTGGTATGGTCGAAAACCGTAAAATGGACGCCATCGAATCGCGCCAAGCCGTTCAGCGTGGCTACCCAAAGGTATGCATCGCGGGTCTGGCAAACGTCCCGGATGACGTTTTTGGGGCAGTCCATTGTCGGCGGTCCAAGCGTCGAAGCGATACTGGCCGCGAGCCTGGGCTATCAGGCAGAGCGCCAGCCAGCCGGCGCGAATGTGTTGCGACATCCACGGCGTGGAGCGCGCCCCGCCTTGCGCGATGTTTTTAGGATTTCGAATCGCTTGCCGATGCCGCGCCACGTCTCAAAAGAGCACCAGCCCCGCCAGTTAGGGCGGGGGGCGGCGCGCGACGGCGATCTCGCCGGCTTCCATCCGGCTACCCCGCCGTTACCGGCGGGGCTGAAGTTGGCGGGTTGGGGTGGCGGTGGGCTAATTGGAGGAGGGTTTCGAGATCGCGGTGTACTCGACGAAGCCGTCCACTTTGAAGCCCAGGAAAGCAGCGGTATCCGCAAGCGGCGACCACGCTGTCGCGGCTGCCGGAGCCTAATGGGAGTCTTTGGGAGTTTCCCCGGTTCGCTCGTAATCCGCGCAGCTGATTGAATGGATTGGTTGCGGGGGGTGGATTTGAACCACCGACCTTTGGGTTATGAGCCCAACGAGCTACCAGACTGCTCCACCCCGCATTCATATGCTACCTCACGGCCATCCGGAGGTCAAATCGGCGTTGCATACTGGCAGGGAGGAGACCTCACATGGCAATTCGACGGCTGGTATGGGGCGTGGCGGCGCTGGGGTGGGCCGGACTGCCTTCGGCGGTGCAGTTGGACAACGCACGGGTGATCGTCACCGAAGTGACGTCCGCGCCGGGCGCGGTGCGCGAGCGCGGCGTGCGCGGGCATGACCAGGTGATCGTCTTTCTGGACGACTGCCGCTACGAGCGCACCGATCCGAAGACCGGCGCGAAGAGCATCCAGGAGCGCAAGTCCGGCGACGTGATCTGGCACAACAAGGGCGAGGATGCGCCGCAATTGGTGAACCAGGGCGGCAAGCCGTATCGCACGGTGGTGATCGAGCTAAAGTAAGAGAATAAGCAAGGAGGCTCCGTGGCCAAGGTCAGTGCGAAAATCCTGGTGGCGATCGCCGCCTTCGGTGGGGCCGGCTCCGTTCCGGCGCAGAACCCGCCGCCGGGCGAGACGGGTCCGGCGATTCGTGCGACGGCCAACGAGGTGGCGCTCGATCTGGTCGTGCGGGATAAAAAGGGGCGGCTGGTCAGAAACCTAAAGCCCAGCGACGTGGAAGTGTACGAGGACGGCGTGCGCCAGCAAGTCCTGAGCTTTCGCCTGGTGGGCGGCGAACCGGGGACGCAGCCGGCCGCGCCGGAAGCCGCGGCGGCGGGCGGCGCGATCAACGTGCAACCCCTCTCGCTGCGCAACACCAACCTGATCTGCATCGTGTTTCACAACCTGGATTCGCAAACCCGGAAGTGGGGCGTGGAAGCAGCGCAGGAGTTCGTCCGCAATCACATGACCGCGGGCACCTGGGTGGGCGTGTTCAATCTGGACGCGCGGCTTACGCCATTGCAGCCATTCACCACCAACCGCGATATCCTGCTGCGGGCGGCGTCCACCGCTTTCACCGGATCGAAGATGGACATCACCAACGCGGCGGAAGCGGTGTTGAACTCCACGCCCAATGTGAGCGTGATCCAGGGATTCGTGGCCGCGGGCGGCAAATCGGGCGGCGCGCAGGACCTTTCGACAACGGGATCGGTGAGCATGGCCGCGATTACCGGCGCAGACATCGATAACGGGCCGGGCGCGAACTCGCAGCGGGGCGACCTGGTGATCCAGCGGGAGCAATTCATCGGCATCGAGGGCGCCCGCCAGATGGACCAGATGAAGACGCTGATCCGCCAGCTGGGAACCTTTCCGGGCCACAAGACGGTGCTGCTGCTGAGCGCGGGCTTCACCAGCACCGGCCAGCCCGACCAGTTTCAGGCCATGCTCAACAAGGCCAATGGGACCGGGGTAACGGTCTATGCGCTGGATGCCAACGGGCTCAGCCAGACATCCACGGCGCAGGCGTCTTCTATGGCTATGCAGCATGTGGCGACGCTCAGCCAGCAACAGTCGCAACTGGCGCCGGCCGAAGGCAGTCCCAACACCACGGCCACAGGCGGCGGGGGCGTGATGATGGAGCGGATGCGGCAGCAGGAATACCAGCAGGACGCGGTGCGCACTTCCGATCCGCAAGCCAGCCTGCGCGCGCTGGCGGAAGGCACGGGCGGGTTTCTGATCGCCAACACCAACGATATCGGCAAGCCGTTGCAGCGCGTGATGGAAGACGTGGAGACGCACTACGAAGCCGACTATCATCCTTCGTCGGGAAGATATGACGGGAAGTTCCGGAAGATCGAAGTGAAGCTGGCGCGCGCGGATCTGCGCGCGGAAAGCCGCGAGGGTTACTTCGCCATTCCGGAAGTGGGCGAGCCGCTACAGCCTTTCGAAATGGCCGGCCTGATGACCTTGAACCACGAGCCGCGGCCGCACGCGTTCGATTTCCATACCACGGCTTTCCAGTTCCGCCCCGGCGCAACGGATTCGGAAACGGCCATCGTGTTCGAACTGCCGGCCAGCGGCCTGGCGGCTCGGCCGGTGCCGGGCTTCAAGGCGCACCGCATGCACGCATCGCTGTTCGCGGTGGTCAAGGACGGCGCGGGACAGATCGTGGACAAGTTCGGCAAGGATTTTCCGTATGATATTCCGGACGATCGATTGGCGGGAGTGCAGGCGATGCCGATCGACTACACGCACACGTTCAGTCTGCCGCCCGGCCACTACACTTTAGAGAGCGTGCTGCTCGACCAGATAGGGCAACGCGCCAGCACCAGCACGATGGAGTTTGAAAGCCAGCCGCAGAAGGGCGTGGGATTGAGCAGTATCGTGCTGGTGGAGCGCGCCGACCCGTTGACCGAAGAGCCGGACGAGCGCGATCCATTCCTGTTTCACGACCATACACTGGTGCCGGCGCTCCATGGGATGCTGAAGGCTGCGCCGCAGCCTCTGCTGTACTTCGTGGTCTATCCGGACCG
Organism: Bryobacteraceae bacterium; assembly: GCA_049511415.1. Lineage (GTDB taxonomy): Bacteria > Acidobacteriota > Terriglobia > Bryobacterales > Bryobacteraceae > Bog-159. Next base: position 16,058 of record JBEKYC010000073.1, read on the forward strand.
GCTCATGACGGAGAAGCCGCGCGTTCGGGTGGAGTTCTTCGTGGGAGGCGAGGAACTGGCGCAGAAGCAGACGGAGTTGCCGGCGGCGGATGCGAACGGAGCATTTCCGATATTGGTGAACGCGGAAGCGCGTCCGGGCAACTGCGAGATCAAAGTCACGGTGTCGCAGGGCTTCCAGTCCGCCACGCGCAGTGTCACTTACAAGGTGGACCAGACGGTTCAATCGCCTTGAACCGTGTGGCGGCGGATGGAGACCGCGCGGCCGCTGGTTTCGTCGACTTCCAGAATCACCGAGTGGAGTTCCGTCCCGCCTTTGGCGGCTTCCATGCGATAGGGGAGCGAGGACAGGAAGCGCTGCAGGATCAGATCCCTCTTGACGCCGATGACGGAGTCATACGGACCGGTCATTCCCACGTCGGTCTGATAGGCGGCGCCGCCCGGCAGGATGCGGGTATCGGCGGTGGGAATGTGGGTGTGGGTGCCGACGACAGCGGACACGCGTCCATCCAGATACCAACCCATAGCCATCTTCTCGCTGGTCACTTCGGCGTGGAAATCCACGAAGCGCACTTTGACTTGCGGGCTTAGATCGCCCAGAATCTGATCCGCCTTGCGGAAAGGACAGTCGGTGTCCGGCATGTAAGTGCGGCCTTGCAGATTGATGACGGCGTAGGGAATGCCTTGCGCGGTACAGCCGGTGATGACTCCGTTTCCAGGGGCGCCGGCCGGGTAATTCGCGGGCCGCAGGAGTTTGGGCTGGCGCGGAAGATAGTCGAAGATTTCCTTCTTATCCCAGATATGATTGCCGGATGTAAGCACATCCACTCCGAGGGCGAACAGCTCTTCGGCGATGGACGGGGTGACGCCGAAGCCGCCGGCGGCGTTCTCGGCGTTGGCGATGGCCAGATGGATGCGATTGGTTTCCTTGATGTCGCGCAGATGATCGGCGACGATATGGCGGCCCGCGGAGGCGAAGATATCGCCGATGAAAAGGATGTGCATGAGGTAAGCATCAAGGTAGCATGGCGCGCTGAAACTTACCCTCTCCAATCCGCGCAGCCGCAGCCGCGCTTGGAGGATGTTATTTCGAAGTATCGGTCTTGGAGGCGGCCGATCCGACTTCCTTGCTATTGACGGTGGCGGGCTCCTGGCCGTAGTTCTCGCGCACGACGAGCGACTGGTCCGAAAAGAATGTCCGGGAGCCGGTCGAGCCGAAGACGGCGGGCACCCCAGAGACAGTGTAGCCCGAGGGTGTGCCGGCTACGGTGAACTTGTAACCCTGCTTGTCGCCGCTGGCGAGATCGCCGCCAATCAGGTCGGCGGCGGAAGCGTTGGAATTTCCGCTGGCAGGAGGGCCAAGTTCGGTGAGCGACTGCGCGTAGCGGTTGAAGGTGGAATTGTATTGCACCTGCGCGGTGTTGATGGTCTGAATGGCCTTCAGCGCGGCGGTTTCCTGCGCGTACATTTTGGCTTTGTTCAGCTTGGGCAAAGCCACGGTCACAATGATCAAAATGATCGCGATCACGATCAACAGCTCGATTAAGGAAAAGCCTTTGCGCCGATTCAAGCTCATAGACGACACTCCTGTCTCACCTATTGTATGACGCTTCGGCGGGCGCAAGCGTGGAACCGGCGGCGAAACCCGACTTCACCAGGGCGTCGAGAGCGCGCAAGCGGCGCCAGAGCTCCGGCAGCAGATTCAGATGCAGGGCGTTGGCGCCATCGGAGAGGGCCCGCGCGGGCGCGTCGTGTACTTCCACGAACAATCCGTCGATGCCTACGGCGACGGCGGCGCGCGACAGCGGTTCGATGAATTGCGGCTGGCCGCCAGAGGCGGCGCCACCGCCGCTGGGCAACTGGACGCTGTGGGTGGCGTCGAAGATGACGGGCCAGCCGGCCTGGCGCATGATCTGCAAGCCGCGCATATCGACCACCAGGTTGTTATACCCGAACGACGATCCGCGCTCGGTCAGCAGCACCTGCGAGTTGCCGGTGGAGGCGACTTTCTCAGCGGCGCGGGCGATATCCTGGGGCGCCACGAACTGGCCTTTCTTGATGTTCACGATGCGGCCGGTGCGTCCGGCTTCGAGGAGCAGATCGGTCTGGCGGCAGAGGAAGGCGGGGATCTGGAGAATATCGGCGACCTCGGCCACTTCGGCTGCTTGCGCCGGTTCGTGGATGTCCGTCAGGACGGCATAGCCCGCGCGTTTGACGCCGGCCAGGATACGCAGTCCCTCGCGCAGTCCGGGCCCGCGATAACCGTTGAGGCTGGTGCGGTTGGCCTTGTCGAAGGACGCCTTGAAGACGAACGGGCCGGCGATGGCGCCGATCGCTTGGACCATGCGATGGACGTGCTCTTCGCTTTCGATGACGCAGGGGCCGGCGATCAGGACCAAAGGCTGGCCGTTCCCGAATTGGGAGAAGCTGATAGGAGGCCTGGACGGGGTCATCGGTTCGCCCTATAATCAATAGCACAATGCGAAGCTTATCTGTAGCCGCGGGCCTGCTGGCAGCGATGGTTCTGACGCCCGCCGCCGGCCGAGCGCAAACGCTGTTCAACACCTTCGGTCCCGGCGAAACATTCCTGGCCGCAGAGCCTGGCGCCTCGGTCGGCGCCGGCGTGTTGGGCGGATTTCCGGTAGCCGACGGAGGCATCTCGATTGGATATGCTTTCACGCCTACGGCGACTGCGAACCTGTCACGCGTGGATCTGGGCATGTCGTACACCTACGATCCGATGAAGGCTTCCGGTCCGGCCGATCTGGACATCACGGTCGCGTCGGACGAAGGCGGCCAGCCGGGCGCCACGATCGAGACCATCCAACTCACCGGCGTGCTGGGAAGCATTCCATCCGCACCGGGTATCGTGTCGGCATATTCGGTAACGCAGCCGCTCTTGCACGAAGGCGTGCAGTACTGGCTGCTGGTGGCGCCGCCCGATCTGCGCAACACCACGTTCGACTGGCGGATCAGCCCGCAGCAGGGGCTGAAGGTCCCGATGACGAGCAAGCTCGCCGGACCTTACTGGGAAACGGCCAACCTCAACACGGCCCTGGCGTATGCGGTCTTCGGCACGCAGAACTCCGGCGCACGGGCCAGCGTGGCGGCCGGTGGGTTGGTGGATGCCGCCAGCTTCCGGGCCGCCATTTCTGCAGGATCGTGGATGACAATCTTCGGCAGCAATCTGTCCTCGACCACGCGGAGCTGGCAGGCAGCCGATTTTGTGGGCAACACATTGCCGATCACGCTCGACGGCGTGTCGGTACAGGTGAACGGGTATCCGGCGGCGGTAAGCTATATCAGTCCGGGGCAGATCAATGCGCAGGTGCCCGATGGGGTCGGGACCGGGACGGCTACGGTTCAAGTCATCACTCCGGCCGGCGGCAGCGCGCTGGGCCAAGTGGCGGCGCAGGCGTACGCGCCGGGCTTCTTCACGTTCGGGAGCGGCGGGGCTGTGTTCGTGGCGGCGACGAATGCGGACGGCACAGTGGTGGGTCCCAACCAACCGGCGCATCCGGGCGACATGGTTTCGCTGTATGCGTCGGGTTTCGGCCCGACCACTCCCGGCGTGGCTTCCGGCCAGATGTTCAGCGGCGCGGCTCCGTTGACGGAGGCGAGTGAACTGACGGTGACGATCGGAAACATCGCGGCGACGGTGCAGTTTGCCGGAATGTCCGCGGCGGGGCTCTATCAGTTCAATCTGGCGGTGCCCAATCTGCCGGATGGCAATCAGCCGGTGGTGGCACAGATTCAGGGATTTGCCACGCAAACGCCGGTTAATCTTACTGTGCAAAATCAGTAAAGCACGATGATGCCCTCGGGGCCCGCAGTCACGATCATTTTGCCACCTACGGCGATCGAGGTTGGCGAACTGCCGGTAGAGAGGCTGCGTGGCGCTTGGAAAGTTCCATCGCCGTTCCCGAGGTAGATGGAGACGGTACCGGAAACGTCGTTGCAGACGGCTAAGTCGAGCAGGCCATCACCGTTGAGATCGGCGGTCACGATGCCGGCGGGACCGTTTCCAGCGGCGTAAGTGGCGGAGGGCTGGAACGCGCCGTTGCCTGCGCCGGTCAGGACAGAGACGTCGTTCGAGGCCAGGTTGGCAACTGCCAAATCCACATTGCCACCGGGGATGAATCGACCGGCGGCCAGCGCAATCGGTTCGATGCCGGTTGGGACACTGGGGCCCAAGCGGAAACTACCGTCGCCGTTACCCAGGAGCACAAGCACTTGCTGCCAGAAGAGAGCGCCGTTGGTGACGGCCAGGTCCTGGATTCCATCGCCATTGAAATCGGCGGCGGTGATTCCGGTGGGCGCACTGCCCAGGTAAATACTGGGTCCGGTGGAAAATCTGCCATCGCCGAGTCCCAGCAGGATGGTGACGTCGCCGGAGCCGCTGTTCACGACCGCCAGGTCCGGGTGGCCGTCGCCGTTGAAGTCGGCAGCCACGATGGCCGAGGGACCGGTGTGCGTGGGGTAGTAGCCGGCGATGTGGAACGAGCCGTCGCCATTGCCAAGCAGGATGGTCACGTTATCGCTCAGATTGTTGACTACGGCAACGTCCATTTTTCCGTCATGGTTGAAGTCGGCGACGGCCATGCTCCAGGACCCGTCGGCGCCGACCGGGGTGATGATGGGAGCCGAGTAGCCGGCCGGAGAGTGCAGCATGACCGCGAGGCTTCCGGGACCCATTTCGCTGCCGTTGAGGACGGCGATATCGAGATTGCCGGCGCCATGGAAATCGGCCAGATGGACCGAGCGAGCCGAGACTCCGAATTGCAGGGTCGTACGGCTAAGTGGCAAGGTCTGGGCGGGGGCCGGAGCGGCAGCAGCGAAACAGACAAGAACGCAGCCGAACGACAATTTTGGCATTTGGTATCCCTTGGTGAGATGGTAGCTTGCGGCTGGCCGGCGGCATAGCGAACTAACGTCCCGGCGGTAAGGTTGGGAGTACCGCCAGTGCCGGTTGGGGGTTGTGCACCCTTGTGCATCGGGGCTTTTGAGAAAAAGCAAAGCCAATTTTGCTGTATGTTATTGATAATAAGTATATTATATGAGCTATTCGACCTCCGGAAAACAGTACGGGTTGTGCAGAATTGTGCACGATCTGCGTAGTTTTCAGTCCATTGTTCGGTTGACGTTGGGCTCATCCGGAATCGCCACGTTATTGATGGGCGGTAAGGTTGGGAGCACCGCCGGCGCCGGGTGGGGGTTGTGCACGCTTGTGCATCCGGGAGTTTTGAAAAAGCAAAGCCAATATTGCTATATATTATTGATAATACATGTCTTATATGATATTTTCGACCTCGGAAAAACGGTCCGGCTTGTGCAGAATTGTGCATGATTTGCATAGTTTTCAGTGCATGTTCCGATGACGTCTGGGCCTGAACCGATCACACACTAACACGGAGACTGGCGGGTAGGCATCACGGGAATCGCCAAGTTATTGATGCTTAGCGATTTATTTGATGAATCGGGAGCGTTACCGTGGGGCTAGGGCCAAACGGAAGGCGGCCATCTCTTCGCCATTGCGGACGAGCAGGATGTCGCCCGCCAGGGCCGGGTGGTTCCAGGTTTTGCCCTCGATGGCTGGGGAGCGGGCAATTTCCTTAAACTGGTCGCTGGCGGCCGCGACGAGGGCCAACTCGCCCTCATCGGAGAGCACGAGGAGCAGGTCCTGATCGGGCAAGAGGATGAGCTGGCCATTGCCGTAGCGGCCGCCCTTCCACTTGCGCTGCCCGTCCTTGAGGTCGATGCAGGAGAGGATGGCACCGTCGAAGCCGAAGGCATGGTCCTGATGCACGACGAAGTCGTTGTAATAAGGCTTGAGACCGGTGGAGGTCCAGCGATCCGCGACGGTCCAGCCGGCGGGTGCATGGGACACGGCCAGGCGGCGCAAACCAGTTCCGCCGCCGGCGGCCATCAGGATGTCGCCATCCGGAGTCAGGGCCGGCTGGACGATGCGGACGTCGGACTTCCACGGATACTTCCAAAGCACGGTGCCGTCGGCAGGCGCGACGCTAATGGCGCCGTCACCGCCCATCAGCAGGATCTGCGAGGTTCCGCCGATGGTGGCCAGATGGGGGGAACTATAGCCATTGCCTTCGTCGGGCGCGGACCAGCGCGGCTCACCGGTGGCGAGGGCGTAGGCGGCGAGCTTTCCGTCGACGGCAATGACGACTTCGTCATCGAGGACCAGGGGGGAACTGGCGAAGCCCCAGCCGGGAACCTTTATATGCGTGTCGGCGGCAGCGTTGCGCGACCAGATGACGGCGCCGTTGCGGGCGTCGAGCGCGTTCAGGATTCCGGTGGCGCCGAAGGTGTAGAGGCGGCCGTTGGCGAGGGTAGGCGTGGCGCGCGGGCCGGCGCCGGCGTTGGATTCCCAGAAGCGGGCCGGATCGCGATGAGTCCAGACGGGCTTGCCGTTGGTTACGCGGTAGCAGGCGACGATTTCGTCGCTGCCGCGCTGCTCCTGAGTGTAGAGATAGCCGCCCAGGACCGCGAAAGAGGACCAGCCGGGTCCGATCGGGCGACGCCAAAGCTGGGTTGGGGGCGTCTGCGACCAATCGGTGGCGATGCGCGTGCCGGGGATAACGGAGTCGCGATGGGGTCCGCGAAAACCGGGCCATCCTGCGCCGGTTTCGGCAAGGGCGGGAACTGCGGCAGGCTCAGGCGGCGGTGATGGGAGCTTGGCCGGTTCCGCCGGGAGCGTTGCCGGAGCTGAGGGGAGGGACACCGGGGTGGCGGGCAGCGCGGCCGATTCGTCGGTGCGGGCCAGGAGCCGCTCTTCATGGGTTTTCGACCAGCGCCAGGCAAAATCCGTTAAGACCACACTGCCCATGATTCCATTGGTGCGGAGGAGGGCAAACATAAAGCAGGCGATCAGGACAACAGCCGCCATGGCGGGGCGCCGAAGCGGGCCGGAAAGATATTGGGCGGCCACTGCCGCAAGCACCAAGGCCAGGCACACGACCGGGATGGCGAACATCGGGAACATCATCCCCATCATTCCGGTGGCAATGGAGACGTCGAGGAGGCGCCAGGTGGCAGCCAGGGCGACGACGATGAGGAGCAGGGCACCCCAGCGCTCAGACCGTGGGACGCGGCTGAAGAACGCCCACCAGATCAGGATTCCCAACCCACAGACGAGTTCACCGAGCATTCCTACGAGGATGGCGTCGGGGTTGATGGCGGGCAGGCCAAACCGGAGCAGCCATTGCAGGATCAGGAGGGCAACACCGGGCCAGAGCCGGAGGGGCTTATGGGAGGTAGGCGCACCGTTCTGCGCGATGGTCATAACAGAATGATACTGTCTATCACGAGAATTCGTTCCTTATTTCTTGCGAAGGCCGGCACGAAGCGGACGGCTGGTATCCCGTCACCGTCCTGTAATGGCCGAGCCGGCGCGCCGAAAGGAACTAGAACCATGACCACGCCACGAACAGTCCGTTCGATGAGTTGGACGTTCGGCTTGTTGATCGGCGGGATGTGGATGGCGGAGGTTCTCATCGGAAACCTGGGTGGGACGCCGGTCCTGGGTAATATCCGAGAGTTCCGCCCGCGGATCTACGCGATGGCGTCCTGGTGCGCGCTAGGCGCGGTGGTAGTCGCTGGACTTGGCGGGCTGGTGGCGGCGCATGAAACCGGCAGCATCGGCGCGGCGCTCCGGGTAGGAATTTGGAGCGGCGTGATCAGCGGAGCGATCACCTGCGTGACGATCCTGAGCGTTACGCTCCTGTTTCACGATGCCCTGATGAAGGAATCGTCGAACATCCGCGAATTCGCACTGAGCGCGCATCGCCCGCCTACCGGCGCCGAATTGTCGGCTTTCCTCTATTGGGACGCGTTTGGCGGCGGCGTCAACCATCTGTGGATCGGGCCTCTGCTGGGCGTCACGATCGGCGGTGTGGGGGCGGTTATCGGAAAGTTTGTGCGCCGCAGCCGTGCGTCAGTGAGGGGACTGTCCCGTTAACGGACAAACGAATCCGAAATCGAACGCCGCTCTGCGAGCCGGTGGTGTCGAATCGGCAACTTGGCGGTGGCACGCCGGGTGCATACTAAAAAGAGAGAACATTATGCGCAGCCTCTATGAGGATCTGCGCTATGCCTTCCGCGTTCTTCGGGGCAGCCCAGGGTTTACGGCGGTGGCCGTGATCACACTGGCGCTCGGCATAGCGGCGAACGCGACCGTCTTTGGCTGGATCGACACGTTGCTGGTGCGGCCGTTCCCCGGCGTGGCCCGGGACGGACAGTTGGCGGCCCTGGAAACCGTGTCGCCGAACGGGGAATATTCGAATACTTCCTACCGGGATTACCGCGACTATCGCGACAGTGTGAGGTCGTTTTCGGGTGTAGCCGCCTCGCTTATGAACGCGTTCAACGTGGGTCCGACGGAAAATCCGCGACGGATTTTCGGCGAATACGTCTCCGGCAACTACTTTGCGGTGCTGGGCGTGAAGGCGGTGCGCGGGCGGGCGTTTGCGACGCCGGAATATGCCGACAATCCGGGCGCATCTCCGGTGGCGGTGATCAGCGCACGGCTGTGGCGGAGCCTGTTTCAGGGTGACCCGGGCGTGGTGGGCCGGACGATTCGCGTGAACCGTTATCAGCTGATCGTGGTGGGCATTGCGCCGGACGATTTCCGCGGCACCATGCCCGGCATGCTGATGGAGATCTGGATCCCGGTGAACATGGCGGGGCTTCTCAACGGCCAGGGCAATTGGATGTTTGAAGACCGGGCCGCGCGGCAGATGTGGGTGACCGGGCGGCTACGTGCCGGCGTGACGCTGGCGCGGGCGAATGCGGAAGTGGAAGCGTGCGCGCGGCGCCTGGCGCAGGAAGCGCCGCGGTCAAACGAAGGTTTCCGCGGCAGCCTGATGCCCGTATGGAAGGCGCACTTCGGCGTGCAATCCCTGTTGCTGGCGCCGCTGCGGATTCTGATGGGTGTCTGCTTCGTCCTGTTTCTGATTGTGGGCGCGAACGTCGCCAACCTGCAGCTTGCGCGGGCCACTGCGCGGCGGCGCGAGCTGAGCGTGCGCATGGCGCTGGGCGCGGGCCGCGGGCGAGTGGCGCGGCAGCTTCTGACCGAGAGCCTGTCACTCGCTGCGATGGGCGCACTGGCGGGCATTCCGCTGGCGGTGTGGCTGGGACGCGCGCTCGTGTGGATGCTGCCTTCGCTCGGGTTTCCAATCGATTTCGATTTCAGCCTGAACGCGGATCTGCTCGGGTTCACCGTGCTGTTGTGCTGCGCCGGCGCTATGCTGACCGGGATCGCCCCCGCGTTGCACACGGTGCGCGGCGGCTTGATGGACGCTTTGAAGGAAGGCGGCCGGGGCGGATCGTCCGGCGCCGCACAGAACCGCACGCGCGGGCTGCTGGTGGTTTCCGAGGTGGCGCTGGCGCTGGTAGCGTTGGTGGGCACGGCACTATTCGCGCGCAGCTTCCAGAACGCACGGGCCATCCGCTCCGGCTTCGACGCGCGCAATGTCCTGTTTGCGAAATACCACCTCGATACTTTCTGTACGAATAACGAGCAGAGGGAGCAGTTCTGCCTGCGCCTGCGCGACCGGGTCAGAGATCTGCCCGGCATTGCGAACGTGAGCTTCGCCAATGTCGTGCCGGTGGAGATCGGTAGCGGCCCGTCGTCGGATGTGCGGCCCGAAGGATACGCTCCCGGTCCGAGCGAGCCGATGAGCGTGTCGAGCGCCACGATCGCGCCGGGCTTTTTCGACACCCTGCGTATTCCGCTGCTCGAAGGCCGCGATTTCACCGACCGCGACGACCGCGGCAGCCCGCTGGTGGCGATCGTCAATCAGACCTTCGCGCAGCGCTACTTCGGAGGCCACAGCCCGGTGGGGCGCCGGGTCCTGGTGGACAGCGCATGGTCGACGGTGATCGGGCTGGTGAGAGACAGCAAGTATCACAGGCTGACGGAGCCGCCCACTCCATACATTTATCAGCCGTACCGCCAGTGTCACGGCGGCGAGTTTTGGACGGCGTTTTTCATCCGGACGGTGGGGCCGGCGCGCGGATCCGTTGCCGCAGTGCGCCGCGAGGCGGCTGCGATCAATCCGAATGCGGGCGTCTCGGAGGTGGTGGAGTTCCAGGAGATCGTGGCCGGCTCGCTGTATGCACAGAAAGTCGCGGCGGCGCTGTTGAGCGTGCTCGGCGGCGTGTCGCTGTTGCTGGCAGCGCTGGGCATGTACAGCGTGCTGGCGTATGCCGTGAGCCGGCGTGAGCACGAGTTTGGCATCCGCCTGGCGCTGGGCGCCGCGCCGTCCGATGTGTTGGGCCTGGTGCTGCGCCGCGGCATGGCGCTCACATTGGCGGGCGTCGTGGTTGGGGCGGTGCTGGCTATCGCCGCGATGCGCATGGCCGCGGGGCTGCTGGTGGGGGTGAGCCCGGGCGATCCGACGGCCATTGCGGGCGCAGCGGTGTTTCTGGGCGTGATAGCGGTGTTAGCAAGCTACTTCCCGGCGCGGCGGGCTACGAAGGTAGATCCGGTGGTGGCGCTGCGGGACGCGTGATGGGGGCCTTGCGTTAGAATGCGGTCGAATGAGGCGCTTGATTGTCCTGATTGTATTGACGCTGCCCTTGGCGCAGGCCCAAGTGCGCGTGTGGCAGGGAACGCTGAGGCTGCCTACTTACGAAGAGGGCGCACCGGACGAGAATCCGCCGTTCGACGCCTTCGCCACTGGACGGTTCAATTATCCTTACACATTGCGGGAGAACCTGACGGGCGTGCGGGCGCCGCATGACTGGCGGGCCATCTACCTGGAAAACGAATATTTGAAATGCTCCGTGCTGCCGGATATTGGCGGGCATCTCTACACCTGCATCGATAAGATCAGCGGCCAGCCGATGTTCTACGCCAATCCTTCGATCAAGAAAGCGAACATCGGATATCGCGGGGCGTGGGCGGCGTTCGGCATCGAGTTCAATTTCCCGGTGTCGCACAACTGGGTGTCGATGTCGCCGGTCGAATTCTCATATGCCTCCCACGCCGACGGCAGCGCATCCGTACGGGTCGGCAACATCGACCGGGTGTATGGCATGGAATGGTCGGTGGAGCTGTGCCTGCGGCCGGGCAGCACGGTGCTCGAAGAGGATGTCACGCTGAACAACCGCAGCGACGCGCGGCACCGGTTTTATTGGTGGAACAATGCCGGAATCGAAGTGAAAGACGATTCGCGGATCTGCTATCCGATGCGGTTTACGGCGGCCCACGGTTTCGCCGACATCGACACCTGGCCGGTGGATTCGACGGGCAAGGATTTGAGCGTGATCCGCAACCAGACGGATGGTCCGGTATCGCGCTTCGTGTACGGCAGCCGGGAGCCGTTCACGGGCGTGTGGCGGCCGGACACCAACACCGGCACGGTGCACTATGCGGAGTACGCCGAGCTGCCCGCAAAGAAGATCTGGTCGTGGGGTGTGGATGCGGATGGTCTCGACTGGCGGCGCACGCTTTCCGATAACGACAGCGCGTATGTGGAGGTGCAGGCGGGGCTGTTCCGCAATCAGGAGACTTATGCGTTTCTGGAGCCGCGGCAGACCATACGGTTCACGGAATATTGGATGCCGGCGCGCGGGATCGGCGGTATCGCACGGGCGAACCTGGCAGGCGTGCTGAATTTGAGCCGGCGGGATGGGGCGCTGGCGGCGGCGTTCAACGCCAATCGCCAGATCGAGGCGGCGACGGTGCGGATTTTGCAGGGCAAGCGGGTGGTTGGCGAGGAGAAGGTTGCGCTGACGCCGGAACGCACGTGGACGCGCGAGGTTAAGGATGCGGGGCGCGATCCATACACGTTTGAACTGGTGGATGCGGGTGGGCACGTGTTGTTGCGGCAGACGGAGGGCGTATACGACTGGGCACCGGCGGCGGAGGTGCATACCGGGCCACAGGCGCGCTATGTTGCGGGCGATCCGCTGGCGCGGGGCACGGAGTTGGAACTGCAGGGTGACTTGCTGGCGGCGCTACGGACGTATCAGGAGGGCGGGCAAAGCGTCGCGGCGGGCCGGCTGTGCGCCAGTTTGCAACGATACGCGGATGCGATCGGATACTTGGAGCCGGCGGCAGCCGGAGCGCCATCGGACCCGGAGATCGCGTACTACCTGGGCTTGGCGTATGATGGCGCGGGCGATGTGGCGAAGGCGCGCACCGAGTACGAAGCGGCGGCGCGTATGCCGTCGTGGCGGGCAGCGGCGAGTCTGAAGCTGGGCGAACTGCTGGCGCGCGAGGGGGATCGGGAGGGCGCGCTGGAGCGGCTACGGGCGGCGAAGAGCGATCCACGCGTGGATGAGGAAACCATCGCACTGGAGCATGATGCCGAGGACCCGTCGCTTGTCCACGTCGATTATGGCGTGCCGGCAATTCAGCCTGCCAAAGACGCCAATCCGGAACGGCTGTTGGACCTCGCGGCGGAAGATGTGCGGCTGGGGCTCTACCGTGCAGCGGTGGATTTGCTCTCGCGCCACTTTCCAGCTCTGCCCGCGGATCAGGGTGAGCCGGGAGCCGTATCGCCGCAACAGCATCCGCTGGTGGCGTACTATCGCGGTTACAGCCGAGCCAAGCTGGGCGAATCGCCGGCGGCGGATTACGGGATTGCCCGCAAGCTATCGACGCTCTACATCTTCCCCAGCCGCGCGGAGGATCTACAGGTGCTACGCGAGGTGGTGCGCACGAATCCGGCGGACGTGACGGCGCGGTACCTGCTGGGCACACAGCTCTTCGCGCGGGGGCTGACCGACGAGGCACTGATGGAGTGGAATGCGGCGCGCGCAGCGAAGGCTCCCATTCCGGTACTGCATGCGGACATCGGACGGGCTCTGTTGCGCGAGAAGCACGACCCGGCAGGGGCGCTGGAGGCGTTTCGGGAGGGAATGAAGATCGACCCACGCAACGCGAAGCTCTATGAAGGCGCGGACGAGTCGTTGAGCCTGTTGGAGCGCCCAGCGCGGGAACTGGCTCGGTCGCTGGCGGAGTATCCGGACCTGGCGCACATGCCCACGGAACTGGTTTATGCGCTGGCGCTGGAGCGCGCGGAGGCGCAGGATTTCGATGGATCCCTGGCGCTGTTCCGTGACCGCTTCTTTGCGCGCGAGGAGGGCGGGACGAATGTGCGGCAGGTATGGATAGAAGTGCAGACGATGCAGGCGCTCTGGGATGCGGCGGGCGGACATTGCGATGCGGCACTGGCGTCGGTGGACGGCCTGGCGCGCGAGGCGCCCGGGTTGCCGTTCACGAAGGATGGCATGCAGCCGTTCGTGGATGCGGCGCGCACACAATATCTGATCGGACAGGTGGAATCGCGCTGCGGGCGGGCGCCGCAGGCGATGGATCGGTGGCGGCGCGTGGCAGGAGCGCGCAGCGCGGCGGATCTGGTTTGGGCTTGGGGCGCGGCGCAGAAGTTGGATGGGTACGACGAACAGGGGTGGCGCTTGCGGCTGGAGGCGGCCTTGGGCGGGCCGGCAGCGGCGCATTTTCGGGAGGTGCTACTGCTGCCTGACCGGATGATGTCGCATCATCTGGCGCGGATGGCGTTGGCAGAGCTGAAGCTCCGGCCGGGCTCGCGCCCGCTCCCTTTGCGCTAATCGTAGAAGTTGCGGTTCCAGGCGTGGCGGCGGATGGTCGCCAGGGTTTCGGCGGGGAGCGGTCCGGCGGCGGAGACTTTGCAATTGGCTTCGGCATTGCGCACGGTGCGCATTCCCGGTATCACGGTGGAGACGGCGGGGTGCGAGAGGCAGAAGCGCAGCGCGATGGCGGGGAGGGCGGCGGCGTCCGCTCCGAGATCGCGGAGCAGGCTTTCCACATGCTCCCGCACCTGGCGCTTGCGATCGCCTTTGAAATAGCCTTCGCGGAAATCGCCGGGCGCGAACTGCGTGTTTTCGTCGATTTTGCCGGTGAGACTGCCTTCGTCAAAGGGCACGCGGGCGATCACGCCGATGTTGCGCGCCTGCGCCAGGGGGAACAAGTTGAGTTCGGGCGTCTGATCGAAGATGTTGTAGATCACCTGCACGGTATCGATCAAGCCGGTTTCGATGATTTCGAGCGCCGAATCAGGCTGATGATCGTTGATGGAGATGCCCACCATGCGCGCTTTGCCCGACTGTTTGAGGTCCTCCAGGGCGCGACGCCATTCGTCGCGGGCGATCCACTCCGGATTCCAGACGTGCAGTTGCAGCAGATCGATGGTTTCGGCGCCCAGATTCCGCAGACTGCGTTCGGCCGAGCGCAGGATGTAATCGTACGGGAAGACTTGATCGATGCCGATGCCGGGGCGCGCGGGCCACAATTGGTTTTTGGGCGGGACCTTGGTGGCAATGAAGATATCGCGGCCGGCATCGCGCACGACCTTGCCGACCAGTTGCTCGCTATGCCCCGCTCCGTAGGCCAGCGCGGTGTCGATGAAGTTCAGGCCCAGATCGATGGCGCGGCGCAGGGCCAGGAGCGATTCGTCGTCGGTGCCGCCGAGCCATTGGGTTCCGCCGATGCCCCAGGCGCCGTATCCGATTTCACCGATTTCGAAGCCGGTTCTTCCAAGTTTTCGATATTGCATGAGATTTCATTATAAGGACCTGAAACCCGGAGCGGCGTTAGACTGGTCCATAGAGGATATGCGTAGAGCGCTCATCGCGCTGTTTCTGATCGCCGTGGCGGCGTTCGCCGCGAACATCAAGCTGTACCTAAAGGATGGCGGGGTCCACATTGTGCGGGAATACCAGGTGGAAAGCGATCGCGTGAAATACTACAGCGTGGAGCGCAGCCAGTGGGAAGAGATGCCCCTGGACCTGGTGGACTTGAAGCGCACGGAGGCGGAGATTGCGGATCGCAAGGCGCAACGGTCCGAAGAATTGAAGGTGGTCGCCGAAGAAGAAGGCGCCGTAAAGGAAGCCCGCGCGGAGGTGGCCAAGATCCCGCGGGATCCGGGGGTCTACTACGTGCTGGATGGCGTGGTGAAGGAGGTGCCGGTGGCAGAATCGAAGGTACACACGAACAAAGGCCGCGAGGTGCTGAAAATACTGGCGCCGGCGCCGATCGTGACCGGCCACGCCACCATGGAACTGGACGGCGAACATTCGAAGAACCTGATCGGCAACCGGGAGCAGGAATTCTACATTCAGCTTTCGGCGGAGGAGCGCTTCGGCATTGTGAAGCTGACGCCGGGACACCGCGTGCGGGTGGTGGAGAAGATGACGGTAGAGCCGGTGACCAAGGAAGTGCTGGAGGAACCCATCGAGGTGCAGGTGTTTCGCAAGCAGATGACGCAGGACGGGCTATACAAGCTGTGGCCGATCAAGGCGATGGCTCCGGGAGAGTATGCGGTGGTGGAGTACACGGCGGGCAAGACGAATATGCAGGTTTGGGATTTCGCGATTCAGTAATTCGCGGCAATGATATCGGCCACCGATAAACACCGATGAACACCGATGGCGCATTGGGTTAGGGCGATGTGGCGCGGGCGGCCGCGGTACTGCTATAATTTTAAAGATCCACCTGTTGTGATCCAGGAACATCTATGCCCAAGTTGAAGACCCACAAGGGTGCGGCCAAGCGATTCAAGAAGACCGGCACCGGCAAGGTAGTTCGCCATCATGCCTTTGCCCGGCACATCCTGACGTCGAAGGCGCGCAAACGCAAGAGAAAGCTGCATAAGTCCGTGGTGGCCGATCCGTCGAACCAGCCGGCTTTGAAGCGCATGATCCCCTACTAGGGAAACCATTTTGCGAGTGGACGGCGCGCGCACGTGCCCGATCCGCCGCTTCGTTACTATCCAAAGGAGATGAAACGTGCCTAGAGTTAAACGAGGAACCAAACGCCGGGCGTCACGCCACAAGACGTTGGAACGCGCGTCCGGATTTTTTCTAACCAAGAGCAAGCTGCACCGCAGCGCGCAGGAAGCCGTCGAGAAGGCGCTCAAATATGCCTACGTCGGCCGCCGCAACAAGAAACGCGAATTCCGTGCGTTGTGGATTGTGCGCATCAACGCGGGCTGCCGGCAAGCCGGTATTTCCTACAGCAAATTCATGCACGGCCTGAAGGCGGCCGGCATCGGGCTGGACCGCAAGGTTCTGGCGGAGGTCGCGGCGAACGACGCGGCGGGTTTCGGACTGCTGGTGGAAAAGGCCAAAGCGGCACTGGAGCCGGCAAGCTCATGAGTCTTTTGGAACAGGAAACCGATTCGCTGCAAGCGCTGGAGCAGCGCATCCAGCAGGCGGTGCACTTGGTGGCGCGGCTCCGGCAGGAGAAGGATGCAGCGGTGCAGGAAGCCGCCGACGCGCGCGCCGAAGCCTCCCGTTTGGCAGATGAGCTGAAGGGACTGCACGCCGAGCGGAAGCAGGTGCGCAGCCGCATCGAGAAGCTGCTGGGGCAGATCGACCAACTCAGCGCCGGCTAAAGCGGTGGCCGCCAGCACGCCCGAAAAACGACCGGTCCGTGTCACCATCCTGAGCCAGTCTTATACGCTGCTCACCGCCGGAGATCCGCGCGAAGTGGAGGAACTGGCGCAGCATTTAGACGAGCTGATGCTGTCCATCGCGGCAAAATCGCCCAATGCGGATTCGACGCGCATCGCGGTGCTGGCGTGTTTGCATCTGGCGGACCGTTTGCACAATCTGGAGCGGGATCTCAATCAATTAAAAGAACGCGTGGACCGCAAGAGCGAGGAGTTCGCGGGTCTGCTGGAGCGGGCGCTGGAAGAGGGACTGTGAGGAGAGACGCGGGGACGCGGAGACGCGGAGACACGGCGATCCGGGGATTTTTGGTGCTGATTGTGTGTGGCTGTTTGTGGGCCTCGGATTCTTATCGCTTGCAGATCGAGGAATGGCGGCGGCAGCGGGAAGCGGCGCTTACGGCGGACGACGGATGGCTTACGGTCACCGACCTGGCGTGGCTTAAGGAAGGCGCGAACAACGTCCACGGCACGGTTTTCGAATTGCACGCGGGCAAGGTGATGGCGCGCGTCGATGGGAATAGCCGCGAGTTACGCGTCGATAGCGACGGGCGGCCGGATGCGGTGACTTCGGGCAGCCTGACGATGTTCGTGATCGCGCGCGGGGGCAAGTTCGGCGTGCGGGTGAAAGACCGGAACAGTCCGCTGCGCAAGGAGTTCACCGGTTTGCATTATTATCCGGTGGACGCGGCGTACCGGGTGACCGGGCACATGGTGGCGAATGCGCGGAAGATTCCGATTCTGAATATTCTGGGGCAAGTGGAAGATACACAGAGTCCGGGATATGTGGAATTTGAGTTACACGGACAGAAGCTGCGGCTGACTCCGGTGCAGGAGTCGCCGGACCAGTTATTCTTCATTTTCCGGGATCTGACTGCCGGGCATGAGACTTACGGCAGCGGGCGGTTTCTGGATACTCCGCTGGCTAAGGACGGGTTCGTTGAGTTAGATTTCAACAGGGCTTACAATCCGCCCTGCGCATTCACGGCTTATGCAACTTGCCCGCTGCCGCCCAAGGAAAACAGGCTGGATGTGCGGATTGCGGCGGGCGAGCTGAAGTACGGGTCGCACTGACCGCGGGGATGGCAGACCACGGAAAACGATGGTCTGCCCCACGGGTCACTGTTTGACTCGTTTCCAGGTGGGATCGGGATCGTATTCCGTAATTGCGGCGGCCAGCGGCGCGGTGTGCGGCCCCAGATTCTTCTCGTAGATGCGGCCCTGCTGGTTGATGATGAACGTCATGACTCCCGAGCTGCCCCACTTATCGGGATAGGCGATCAACGCATAGCCAGCGATCATATTGCCATTGATGATGTAACTGAACCGGCCACCCGGTGCGTGAGGACCCTGGCGGGTCAGTATCTTGAAGTAATAGCCGTGATAGGGATGATGGTGGCCGGCGGTGTAGCCTTCCGCGCGGGCCTGGGCCACCAGGGCGCCGAGGGGGCTGGGCGCGGATCCGGCGGGCGTATCCCAATACAATCCATCACGTTTGCCGGGCGTGCTGACGAACTTCTGGGAGTAGACTGCCAGGCCGTCGTGGGCCGTTCCGGTGGCTTTGTTGTAGTATTCCCACTGCGCCAGCACATAGGCGCGGCAGGTCATGATGGCGGAAAGCTCGTCCTCGCCAATGTGGCGGTTGAGGATCTCCTCCAATCCGGCCTTGGTATCGAAGCGCCACTGGTTTCCGTCGCGCACGATGGGGATGGGCGACGGCCAGTCGTTGTTACCCATCAGGAGCGTCAGCTTATCGTCACTTACTTTGTGCAGCTTATATGACGCGGCCAGATTGGCGGCCAGCCGTTCGAGGGCGTTCTTGTCTTCGACTGGATCGCCGGTGAGGAGCTTGGCCCGATCCGGGCCAAAGATAGCGGTCAAGGCGGACTGATCCCCCGCCTGCGCGGCGCGCGCCAGGGCCTTCACGGCCTCATCGGGCGAGGCGTAGTGCGACTGCGCAGCGCAGGCAGCGGTTACAAGGAGTCCGGTTAGCAGCAGCTTTATCCGAGTCATTTGTGATGCCCTCCACCACCGCCGCCACCTGCGTGCCCGCCACCGCCGCCACCGCCTCCGCCAGCACGCGAACCAGCGCCGGACGATCTGGGCGCCGGCGCGGGCTTGGATGCGCGGCTACTCTGCCCGCGTTGGCTGGCCGCAGGGGCGGAAAAATTGCTGCGGCTCTCACTCAACCCGCTTTGGGGGCGCTCGGATTCGGGGGGAGGCGCCTGCGCGTGCTGCGCCGGCGCGGGCGGCGCGGATGCATGGCCGCGAAACGCGTCGAGGCGGCTGTCACCGACATTCATATTGCGTTGGATGACCTTGTTCGTTACGGGCGGTTCGGGCGCCGCGTTCGTGCGCGCGGAACTATAAGACACATTCGGATGGACGCTATTATAATGCGCCAGATTCGTACGGTTCACGGGCAGCGCCAGGACGCTCCGGTTGATGTTCACATTAAGGTTGGCGTTATTTACATAGACGTTGTTGACGTGAACATAGGGGCGGGCACGGGCGACCCAGCCGTTCATGATGGACCAGCCGTGATAGAAGAGACGGCGCTGACGCCAGTCGAAATCATAGATCAGCCATGAGCCGATGGGGAAAGCCGGCCCGAAGGAAATCACCGTGCCGCCATAGGCTCCCCCGGAACCGAAATATACGATGCTCGGGTCGTAGATGGGCACGTAGCAATAGTTCGGCTGGGCGGGCCAGATATCGATGTAGCCATCGTTGGTGACAACCTGCTCCTGCGGCGTGGAGACCAGGTTACCGGCATCCTCAGCCTCTTTTCGCAGACGCTGAATGGATGCCATCACATCGTCGGACTGGTTGGCGTAGGCCTGACCGAGAGCGGTAGTCCAATCCAGGCGATCGGCCATCATGTAAAGGACCGTGGGATAGTGCGCGACGGCTTTGACACTGACGTCCCAGGGCTGGACGTCGATGGAATCGACGCTGGCGCCGGCACGCAGGAAGCGGGCGGCCTCATCGATTTGATCGGGGAAAGTGGCGGCCGGCAGCACCTGAGCCAGCAGGGGGTCGGGATAGAGGGCGACGGGCGCCAGGAGATTATCCATCTCGTCGGGAGAGAACGGCTGGTAGGCCGTGTCATCCTGCGACCAGACAGGCGCGCTCGCCAGAAATGAGAAAACAACGCAGACTGCCAGGGCCTTTGGCATGGCTTGTTTCTCCTT
>JBEKYC010000074.1:0-35542 GCA_049511415.1 Bryobacteraceae bacterium
GAATTCCACCGCCCCCAGGATTTCCCGCAGTTTGCCGTCGAGCGAAACCGGCTTGCCTTCCTGCACCTCGAAACTCAGCCGCCGCCCCGCCTGCCAATATCCTTCGCGCACGATCCAAAGCTCCACCGCGTTCGGCTCCAACGACGGCGTAATCGCCATTCCGTGCAGCGTGTCGATATCGCGCGCCAATTCGTCGCGCAGTTTCAGCACCTCCTGCACCTTCTCCAGCCGCTTGTGCTGCCGCGCCGCTTCTTCGAACATCATCTCTTCGCTGTACCGGTCGCGCGCCGTCGAAATCACGTCCAGCAGCGAGTGTCCTCCCGATTTCAGAAACTCCTCCACGCGCCGCACCTCGTGCAGATACTCGTCGTGCCCCACCACCTGCTGGCACGGACGCAGGCACATGCTCATCTCGCCGTAGATGCAGCCCGGATGTTCGGGCGAAGGCGCCAGATCCTCCTGGCACCGCCGCATCTGGAAAAGATCCAGGAATTGCGATTCGAACCGTTCCGCGGATGCCCGGCTTCGGAAAGGTCCGCAATAAAGCGCCTGCGTGCGCCCGATGTGCGTCGTAAGTTGGCTCCGCGGAAATTCATTCGCCAGCACCAGCTTCACGTAAGTCGGCATGCGCAGCTTCAACATCTCCAGGTAAGTCTTCGGAAAGAGCCGCCGCACCCACTCATACATCAGCAGCGCCGATTCGAATGCCGACCCGGTAACCTGGTACTCGATGCGCCCCACCGTGCGCCGCAGATTCAGCAGCCGCGAAGGCTTCTCGCGCTCCTTCAGTAAACGCAGCAGCCGCCGGCGCAGCAGCGCCGTCTTCGCCAGATACGGATCGCCCGCGCGCGGCCACAGCGCGAACACCGCCGGCACGTTCGGAATTTGCGCGATAGCCTCGTCGAGGCCGGCGAGGTCATCGGAAACCTCGATCTGGGTCGTCACTCACTTCGAGTGTAGCGGATGTATCATGGTGGGCATGGCATTGTCCGCACGCAACCAACTCCGCGGCCAGATCACCGATATCAAACGCGGCGACATTATGGCCCACGTCGTTGTGCAGGTCGGCGACAACGAAATCGAAAGCGTCATCACCCGCCGTAGCGCCGACGAAATGAACCTCCAGCCCGGCGACACCGTCAGCATCGTGGTCAAATCCACCGAAGTGATGATCCAGAAGTAGGCGGGCGGGCTTCAGCCCGCGCGGGACTTTAGTCCCTCGATCTAACTAAAAAATCTCGCATACTGCTCCCGCGTAGCCGGAGCCACCGCCGCCACCCCCAAATTATCCCGCACATGTGCGGCGGAACTCATCCCCACCAAAGCTACCGCGATTCCCGGAGTCGATCGCGTAAACTGAATCGCCCGTTGCGCGTCGCTCTCGAGCCCCGGCAGAAATTCCGCCACCGCCTCGGGCATCCGGCCAATCACGCCTGCCTGCATCAACGACGCGCTGGCCACCACTGTGATGCCCTCCCGCGCCGCCGTCTCCAGCACGCTCTCGGCGCCGCCTGCATACGCTTCCACCATGCCCAGGTTGAACGGAAGCTGTATGAACCGGAAATGGTGTCCCTCGCCGCCCGCCTCCCGCGCGATCGCGGCCACGGCCGCCAGGTTCAGTTGATCCGGACGCCGGTAGCCATCCCAGGTCGCCGTCCCGTAGTAGCGTATGCGGCCCTCGGAAACCAGTTGCTCCAGCCGCACGAACGCTGTCCGCAGCCGCCGCTCGAACTCCGCCCGCGGCACGTAACCCAACTGCGTCTCCGGATTGTGCAGGTAGAAAACGTCGATCGTCTCCACCCCCAGATTGGCCCGGCTGCGTTCGATCTGGTCCGCCAGAAAATCCGGCGCCATCGAGTGCATCCGCCCCACCACGTCACCGGCGGTCAGAAAATCCGGCACCGCGCCCGGCGTCAGAAACCCTGCCTTGGTGCAAATTACGAACTCATCGCGCGCCGCATCCGCCAGAGCCACGCCCAACGCGCGCTCCGACCGCTGATTCCGGTAATTGATGGCCGTATCGAAGAAGTTGATGCCGGATTGAAAAGCCAGACGCGCCGCTTCGATGTAGCTGTGGTCGGTCGCCTCGTCCGGCGGGCCGAGATACGTGCCCAGCCCGAGCGTGGAAACCGTCAGCCCTTGCGCCTGCCGGAAGGAATCCCGGTATTCCGGAAACCGCGCCGCATACCGAGCGGTCCCCTCACTCGCTGACGGATTTTGTGTCAATCAAACCCCGGATCTCCGCGATGCATTCCGCCAGCGGCCTGGCGCCCTTGTCGCCATGCTTCCGATGCCGCACCGACACCTGCCCGTTCTGCGCCTCGCGATCCCCCACCACCAGCATGTACGGAATCTTCTGCAATTGCGCCTCGCGAATCTTCAAATTCACCTTCTCGCTGCGATCGTCCAGCGTCACGCGAATACCGGCATCGATCAACTGCTTCTCCACGGTCCGCGCATAGTCCAACTGCCGGTCGGTAATCGGCAGCACCGTCGCCTGCACCGGCGCCAGCCACACCGGGAACGCGCCCGCATACAACTCGATCAGGTACGACACCATGCGCTCCATGGTGCTGATAATGGCGCGATGCATCATCACCGGCCGGTGCTCTTTCCCGTCCGGCCCGATATAATTCAATTCGAACTGGTTCGGTAAGTGGAAGTCCACCTGGATCGTCGAGTAAGTCTCTTCGTGACCCATCACATCGGCAAGTTGTATGTCCAGCTTCGGCCCGTAGAATGCCGCCTCGCCCGGAGCCTCCACATACGGCAGACCCAGCGAATCCATCGCCTCGCGCAGCACCCGTTCGCCTAAGTCCCACATCGCGTCGTTATCGACGAACTTCTCTTTCTTATTCCTATCGCCCAACGACAAACGATAGCGGTATTGCGTAATGCCTAAGTCGCGGTACGCCTCCTCCACAAGCTGCATCACCTTCGTAAATTCGTCTTTGATCTGGTCCGGCGTGCAGAAGATATGCGCGTCGTTCAGCGTCATGCAGCGTACCCGGCTTAACCCGCTCAGCGCCCCCGATCGTTCATACCGGTACATCGTGCCCAGCTCCGCAATCCGCACCGGCAGATCCCGGTAGCTGCGCCGCTTCGATTCGTAGATCAGAATATGATGCGGGCAGTTCATGGGCCGCAGCACCATCTGCTCCGTCTCCAGGTCCATGGGCGGAAACATGTCTTCGTGATAATGTTCCCAGTGGCCCGATCGCTGATACAACTCCACCTTGGCCAGGTCCGGCGTATAAACGTGCTGGTACCCGGTAGCCCGCTCCCGTTCCAGGATGTATTCTTCCAGCAGCCGCCGTATGGTCGCGCCCTTCGGCAGCCACAGCGGCAGCCCCGCGCCCACCAGCTCGCTGACCGTGAAAAGCTCCAGTTCCTTGCCCAGCTTGCGATGGTCCCGCTTCTTGGCCTCTTCCAGCCGCGCGAGATAATCCTCCAGATCCTTCTTGCTGAAAAACGCCGTCCCGTAGATGCGCTGCAACTGCTTGTTGTGCTCGTCGCCCTTCCAGTAAGCCCCCGCGATGGAGAGCAGTTTGAACGCCTTGATCTTCGCCGTCGAAGGCACGTGCGGGCCGCGGCAAAAATCGATGAAGTGCGGTCCCAGCGTGTATTCGCTGAAAATATCCCCCGCGCGCTCCGTAATCAATTCCTTCTTCATCCAGTCGTCGGAGTACTTGCGCAGTCCTTCGTCCTTTGGCGTCATCACGCGCTCATAGGGCAGATCCCGCGCCTGTATCTCCCACATGCGTTTCTCGATTTTTTCCAGATCCTCCGGCGTAAACGGCGTGGGCCGGTCGAAATCGTAATAGAACCCGGATTCGATCGGTGGCCCGATGCCCAGCTTCGTCTCCGGGAACAGTTCCAGCACCGCCGCCGCCAGCAGGTGCGCGGTCGAGTGACGATAAACCTGCAGCGCCGCCGGATCCTTCGTAGTCAGAATCTGCAATGCGGCATCGCTGTCGAGGGGCCGCGTCAGGTCGTATAAGTCGCCATTCACCTTGGCCACAATTGCCGCATCGGCCAGCCGCGGACTGATGCCCCGCGCGATATCGATGGGCCGGCTGCCCGCCTCAACGGTCTTCTGGCTGCCGTCAGGCAGGGTAATCTGAATGCTCATAGGGAAATTCCAGGTTAACATGCGTGGGGCTGGCCCTCTAAATGCCGCCCACTCCGCACGTGCGCCGTGAGGCCACACGACGAACTTCGGCACTCGACGTGTATCCAATTTTGACCCGCAAGCAAACGAGCGCGGGCGATCCATTCCGTTCCGGCTATGGCAAGTAAGTCGATACGGCGGAGTTAAGGGAACAACAAGCGCGTTCCAATAGTTACTTAATAGTGATTACAAGCCACTAGTACCGTTTTCCGGGCGAGAGACACTTCTGGCAGACGTTGCGGGCATCCCATGTGTTCTACTAAGCCATGATGACTTGTCTAACCTCCACTCGAAGCCTCACCATCCTCTTGGGACTATGTGCCGTCCAATTAGTGGCGGACGCCCAAACTCTCACTGTCTTGCACACATTCCCCCCAAAAGGACCGCACTTTCCGGAGTGCACGTTGGCCGAAACCAGTCCAGGCCTGTTCTATGGCACCACCAGCGCAGGTCCTGGAACCGATGCGGCAGGCACGCTGTTCCGCGTCGATAGTAGCGGCAATCTGAAGTATCTCCACGCATTCAATGGAAGTAGCGAAGGCAACGAGCCTTACGGCACATTGTTACAAGCCAGTGACGGGAATCTTTACGGTGTGGCGCTCCTCGGAGGCGCCGGACAGAACGGTACTATATTCAAGTCCGATCTCGCCGGCAATCTGACCGTGCTGTACACTTTTCCCTCCCAGACCGATGTCGTCACTCCCTACTCCTTGATCCAGGCGGCGGACGGCTCGATCTATGGTACGTTTTTTAGCCTCGGTCCGGTCATCAGCCAGGTTTATCGGCTAAGTAAGTCCGGCCAGCCCGTAGCCGTGTACACCTTCGCGGAGGGCGACGGTCCCAACGGCCCGGTCATCGAAGCATCGGACGGTAACCTGTACGGCCTGAATTCCAACAACAGCATCTTTCGTCTGACCCCGTCCGGCCGGTTCACCACCATTTACGCTTTGTCCGGTAACGACGGTTACGATCCAATCGGCAACCTCACCCAAGCCGGCAACGGACGGCTTTACGGAGTGAACGCGTTCGGCGGAGCAAACAACTTCGGCACCCTGTTCTCGGTCTCGTTGAGCGGCTCCTTCCGTATCGAGCACGCCTTCACCGGCGGTGCCGATGGCGGCTTCCCCTTGACCGGCACCGCCCGCGCCGACGACGGCGCCATCTATGGCACCACGGGCCTGGAACCCGGCACCGTTTACCGGATCGATTCGACTGGCCAGTTCACCACGGAAGTCACCTTTGGACTTGGAGGCAACCCCAACTTCCCCAGCCCGGGCGTACTGCAGGGAAGCGATGGAAAGCTTTATGGCGTCCAGACCACGTTCGGCGGCACCGTCTATAGTCTCGATGTGGGCTTGCCCGCGCCAAGCCCCCTCATCGTCACCTTCCAGCCGTCGAGTGGACCGGTCGGGACTGTCGTGGAAATCCCAGGCGACAACCTCCTGGGCGCAACCTCGGTCACCTTCGACGGCGTCGCCGCTACGCAGTTTGAAGTGACCAGCGCTCATTCGGTTTTTGCAGTGGTTCCACCCAACGCAACGTCCGGCCCAATCGAAATCACCACCCCGAATGGCTCCGCCACAAGTAAAGACTCATTCCAGGTAACAACCGCGATCCGCTAGTCGAGGGTCTTTTGTTGTAAGTGCGAATTTGACAGCCCTTCGGGAGACCGCCATCAGCCCGAAAGGCGGTCTAGTGCGATAACAAGATGATGGCCGTGACCGGCATCGCCAACCTTTAAGTTATCGCGACTCCTGCGATTGCGCAGACCCCGGTGGTGCGGAATTCGATGCAGCGCTCGGCCGCGCGTTTACTTCCAATGGCGGAACGCTGAGCAATCGTGAAGCAAGTCGGCGGTAAGTACGAGACTTTCGGTACAGTCACCACCGAACGCGGCGCCCGCACCATGACGGTGGACTCGAAGAACCACCGCGTGTACGTGTTTGCTGCCGAATACGGCCCGCGCCGGAAGCATCCTCGGACAAGCGCGCGCGCCCACCGATCCTGCCGGACATTCTTCGCGTTCTGGTAGTTGGGAAACAGCGCCATCACCACCCGCCGGGCGCCCTTAAGTCGCGCCGTCCCAACACGACGCGACCCTTCAGCGTGCACCGCCCTCGCCTGCCCAGGTTAGAGTCGGCAATGGGCCTGGCCCGGGCACGTGGGACGGACCATCGTTTTTGGTGGTCCGTCCGCTTTCTTCAAACGAACCCAGACATTTGGGGGTATCCGCCAGCGCAAATAGGGGTATTTGGGTCTGCTTTTCATTTTTACCCGGCCCGAAAAATAAGCCCAAAAACGCCCAATTTAACCCAATCGCCCGCCGTGGCAATCGTCTAAATCGTTTATAATCACTAAATGGCACGCACCCTCCGTTGTTCCCTCATCCAGGCCCATACCGTCGCCTCGCCGGACCGGCCGCTTGAGGAAATCAAGCAGGCCGCCATCGCCAAACACCTCGATTACATCCGCCAGGCCGCCGACGCCGGCGCCCGCATCGTATGCCTCCAGGAACTCTTCAACGGCCCGTACTTCTGCGCCGAGCAGCAGGTCCGCTGGTACGATTTCACGGAACCGGTCCCCGATGGCCCCACCATCCGGCGTATGCGTGACGTCGCCCGCCAGCACCACCTTGCCTTAATCGTTCCGGTCTACGAACGCGAGCAGGAAGGCATCTACTACAACACCGCCGCCGTCATCAACGCCGAAGGCGACTACCTGGGCAAGTACCGCAAGACGCACATCCCCCACGTGGCGCCGGGGTTCTGGGAAAAATTCTATTTCCGCCCGGGCAATCTGGGCTATCCCGTCTTCGACCTGGGCATCGCCCGCATCGGCGTCTATATCTGCTACGACCGCCACTTCCCCGAGGGCGCCCGCGCCCTGGGACTGAATGGCGCGGAGATCGTTTTCAACCCGTCCGCCACCGTGGCCGGATTGAGCGAACATCTCTGGAAGCTGGAACAGCCCGCCCACGCCGTTGCCAACGGCTATTACATCGCCGCCATCAATCGCGTCGGCGTGGAGGCCCCCTGGAACATCGGCGAGTTCTACGGCTCCAGCTACTTCTGCAATCCACGCGGCCAGATTGTGGCGCAGGCTGCCCGCGACCGCGATGAAGTATTGACCGCGGACCTCGATCTGGATATGATCGCCGAAGTGCGCAAAACCTGGCAGTTCTTCCGCGATCGCCGGCCCGATATGTACGGCGCCTTGACCGTGGCCTAAACCCATGCCGCCCGAACGCCAATTCGCCGAGAGTTTCGCGGAGATCCACCCGCCCCTGGGCAGCCGCGAAGCTTTGGTGGAGGCCAACCGCTGCCTCTATTGCTTCGATGCGCCGTGCAGCAACGCCTGCCCTACCCACATCGACGTACCCGGCTTCATCAAAAGGATCGCCAGCGGCAACCTGGGCGGCTCCGCGCGCACCATCCTGGATGCCAACATCCTGGGTCTCAGTTGCGCGCGCGTTTGTCCGGTCGACGTGCTGTGCGAGGGCGCTTGCGTCATGCATCGCTACAACCAGCGGCCCATCGAGATCGGGCGTCTGCAGCGCCACGCCATGGATCATTTTTATGCCGGCGACGCCCGCCTGCCGGTTCCGGCCGGCCGGCCTGGACGAGCGGTTTGCATCGGCGCCGGTCCGGCATCGCTTGCTTGCGCCGCGAATTTGCGGCAGCGCGGGTTTGCCGTTACCATCTTCGACGGCCGTCCCTTGGCCGGCGGTCTGAACACATACGGCGTGGCGGAATACAAACTTCGTCCTTCCGATAGCCTGCGGGAAGTGGAACTGGTGCGCTCCCTGGGCGTGGAGTTCCGCTTGGGCGCGGAGATCGGCGGCGAACTGCGCATCAAGGAGCTCGAGGACCAGTTCGATGCCGTTTTTCTAGGCGTCGGCCTCGGCCGCACGCAACCGCTCGGCATCCCCGGCGAGAGACTGCCGGGAGTGGTCGATGCCTTGCGTTTCATCGCCGACTACAAAACCCAGCGCAACACCAAGGTCGGTCATATTGTGTCGATCATTGGCGGCGGCAATACCGCCATCGATGCCGCCACCGCCGCCCTGCGGCTGGGAGCCGAAGAAGTGCACGTGCTCTATCGCCGCAGCGAGGCGGAGATGCCGGCGTTCCAGTTCGAGTACGATATGGCCCGCCAGGAAGGTGTCCGCTTCCACTGGCTCACCCAGCCGATTGCCATTCATGGCCCGGAAATCGTCGCGTACGTCGAGTGCGTGCGCATGGAACTCGGGCCGCCCGACCGCCGCGGACGCCACCAGCCGCAGCCCATCGAAGGTTCCAATTTCCGGCTGTTCTGCGATATGGTGATTCCTTCCATCGGCCAGTCGCGCCTGCTCGATTTCCTCTCTCAGTTCCGCGACGTGGAACTCTCCGGCGGATGCGTGGTGGTGGATCCGGCCACCGGTCAAACGAGCAATCCGCGCTACTTCGCCGGCGGCGATTGCGTCAACGGCGGCCGCGAAGTAGTGGATGCCGTGGCGGATGGCAAACGCGCCGCGGCCGGCATCGCCCTGCGTCTGGAGGCATTGCATGGCTGATCTCACCACGCGCTGCGCCGGCATCTCCGCGCCTAACCCCTTCTGGCTGGCCTCCGGACCGCCCAGCAATTGCGGCGACCAGGTCAAGCGCGCCTTCGACGCCGGTTGGGGCGGCGCCGTCTGGAAGACCATCGGCGAACCCATCGTTAATGTGTCGTCGCGCTATTCCTCGGTCGATTGGAATGGCCAGCGTATGATGGGCCTCAACAATATCGAACTCATCACCGACCGTCCCATCGAAGTCAATTTCCGTGAGATCGCCGAAGTCAAGAAACAGTATCCGAAGCATGCCGTCGTCGCTTCCCTGATGGTGGAATCCCGGCGCGAGGCCTGGCACGAGATCGTGCGCCGCGCCGAAGACGCCGGCGCCGATGGCCTGGAGCTCAACTTCGGCTGCCCGCACGGCATGAGCGAGCGCGGTATGGGTAGCGCCGTCGGCCAGGTTCCCGAATACACCCGGCTCATCACCGGTTGGGTGAAGGAAATCGCGCGTACGCCGGTGCTGGTGAAGCTGACACCCAACGTCGGCGACATACGCGCCATCGGCCGGGCGGCCAAGTCCGGAGGCGCTGATGGTCTTTCCGCTATCAACACGCTGAACTCCATCACCGGTGTGGATCTGGATACTTTCACGCCGCGTCCCGGCGTCGGTGGCAAATCCAGCCACGGCGGCTATTGCGGTCCCGCCGTCAAACCCATCGCCTTGCACATGGTGCAACAGTTGGCGGGAGATCCCGAGTGCGGCCTGCCGGTCTCCGGCATCGGCGGCATATCCGGCTGGCGCGAAGCTGCCGAGTTCCTTCTGCTCGGCTGCAGCAGTCTGCAAGTCTGCACAGCCGTGATGCATTATGGTTACCGGGTTGTCGAAGACATGCTCGACGGACTCAGTAACTGGATGGACGAGAAAGGCTTCGCCACGCTGGAAGATTTCCGCGGGCGGAGTCTGCCGCGAATCACTGAGTGGAAGCACTTAGACCTGAACTATAAGATCGTGGCTCGTATCCATGCGGACTTATGCATAGGCTGTGACCTATGTTATATCGCCTGCTGGGACGGCGCCCACCAATGCATCCATGTGGACGGAGCCGGCACGCCGGAAGAACTGGTGGCCCAAAGCCGTAGGCGCCCAACGCAAACTCCAACGGTCGTAGCCGTGGATACCGCCCACACGCCCGCTGTCCGCATTCCCCGCATAGACGAAGTCGCATGCGTCGGCTGCAATCTTTGCTGGCTCGTATGCCCGGTGGAAGGCTGCATCACCATGGATCAGGTAGACGCAGGCCGCCCATCCGAAACCTGGGCGCAACGAAGCGCTTTGGGGGGCGGAGTTTAGTCCGCGCGGGGCTTCAGCCCCGCCACGTCTTCCCGAATCGGATAATCCACAATAATAGCCCGCCCGTCAGTCAGCGCCCGAACCGAATGCCGCACATTACCCGGCACGATCGCCACCATCCCCGGACGCGCTATCTGAGTGACTCCGTCCACGGTCACTTCTAACTCACCTTCGATCACTTCCCAGACTTCCTCCTGCGGGTGGAAGTGCTCGTGAATCGATGCCCCGCCCGTGAATTCATAATGCGCGAACGTCATGCTCGGCGAGTGAAAGAAACGGCCGCGCCAACCCGGCAATCGTTCGATCACGCCCAGCGTGCTGGTGTCCACAAAAGGCATAGACAGCTCCCTTTCAGCCGATGCTAGCACGAACGAGTGTTACCATGGACTTGCGTGGTGGTAACACATGCGCAACCTCCCTACTATCTGTTTACTGGCGTGGGCCGTGGCGCCCATCTCGGTAATTACGCGCCTCAGCCTGGAACAACTCAAAACACTGGTTACCTCAGCCCAGATTGCCCGGCGTCAAGGCCTGACCAGTTATGGCGAGTTCGGCGGCATCCTCGCGGCCCTCTTTGCCGGTGAGCAGGGTGCGCGGCAAGTTACTACCGCATATTACCGTAAGATCTTCGCAGATCGCGATACCATTTTGTGTCCGGTCCGAAGTGTGGCCCTGTCGGAGTCGCTTACGGACGAAGCACGGCCCAGGCTGCTGCATTCTGAAGCGAACACGGCGCTCCAGTGGCTCGCGGCGAATGCCGGCATCCCCGCCGCCGCGCAGCCGGCTCGACCCGCCGTGCCGAACCTCGCGCAGACCCCGGGTCAGGAACGTTTTCGCCGCCTGCGGTTCAGCCCGGATGGACGCTATTTGTTGGCGCAGGACGACGCCGGCATCGACCTGTTCGGGTTCGATCCCTTTCATATTCTGTTCCGCTTACCCGCGCGGAATACCAGCCGTGCGGAGTTTACCGCTGACTCCAGTCAGATCCTGTTCATCAGCGGCGGCACGCACGCTACCGCCAACCAGGTCGCGTTCGTGCATGCCAACCCGCGCGTCGAGCGATGGCGCATCGGTGACCAGGCGCGCATCGAATCGACGGAAATCCCGCTGGCAGCCTGTGAAGTTTTGCAGTTGTCGCCTGAGGGGCGGTTCGCGGGTTGCATCGATTTCGAAGGCACGCTTCGCCTTCTGGCGGTTTCGTCCGGCCAGACGATTTTCCAGAAAACAGTCGCCCGGCCGCTCACCCGCCGCAATGCCGACGAGAATACCGGCAACGCAACCATCGATTTTTCGCCTGACGGCCGCTACGTCATTTTCAAGCCTAAGAACGAAACAGCCGCCCCAGTCGCCTGGGACCTCGACGCGAAAAAGGAAATAGCCTTCAAGAGAGACCTAAAGCAGATTCGCTGGGCCGCTTACGTCTTCGCCGCCCCGGACCGCTTGTTAATGACTTACACGCGATACGGCCTGCCGGGCTCCGGGCCGGTGAGCGAGTTGGTGTCCTTTCCTTCCGGGCGGCGGATCGCCAAGCTGCCGCTCTTGCATGGCCGCCTTTCCCGTGCCGCCGACCCCCGCTTTGTTCTGGTTCGTTCCGGCGGACACCTTCCCGGAGATCCTTCTATGATTTCCGCGGTCGATTATCAAACGGGGCGGGAACTGATCGCGGCGCCGCTGCTGGATGTGCTCGGCGAGCGCTACGTCTCCGAGCACCCCGATGGCGAACTGGGAGTCCACCGCACGGGCGGGCCGCCTCCCCGTGCGCCGGTAGCAGCCCCGTCACAGGACGCGCCATCCGATCCGCATCCCGATTTCCTGGACGGCTTGGCGGAGATTGCCGTGCCACCGCCGGACACCAGGTGCAGCGAACGGATCACTCGCTACTCGAGCGATCTGCACGCGGACTCATTGTGGATGCAAAGAGAAGCAGTCACCGCCGAAGGCACGCCGCAAGACTTTGGCGCGTTCCTGAACGATGTCATCGGGCTGCTGGACTACGGCGAGATCGCATACAGCCACGAAGCGCGGCTGGGCGCCATGGATGCAGTCTCCTACAGTTTCCGCGTCGCCGCCGAAGACTCTCACTGGACATTGCGCGAGGGAACACATACTGTTCACGCCGCGTATGCGGGAGATATCTGGTTTGACCGGCGAACCAAACAACTGATGCGCATCGCCGTGCGGGCAATTGATATGCCCCGCTCATTCCTATTGGAGCAGATCGAATTATCCGTGGACTACGACTCTGAGCAACTAGGCGGGATGACGTACTTAGTTGTCAAGCACGCGATGCAATCGGCCTGCCGCCGGCAGACTACTGCCTGCACCAGAAATGACATTGACTTTACGGACTACCGGAAAGGAAAGTAGGAAACTCCGGCGACGTGGCTGGGCCCTTGAAATCACCCCGCTGGGCGAGTGAAAATAACGGCCCCGCCAACCGGGTAACCGCTCGATCACGCTGAGCCTGCAACAACTTAAAACACCGGTTACCTCCGCCCAGATTGCCGGAAACTGGCCGATGTGGAACTGACCGAACGGGAGGTGCCCGATATTTCGCAGAGTCTCGGCGCCCGGACGCGCTGCGAAGACACTGAGCTCGCTTACCCAAGCGGGCACGAACCGCGCATCATGGAAAAACCCGCATACGGCCATATGCGTGAAGGCCTGACCATCTTTGCCGGTGAGCAGGGTGCGCGGCAAGTTACTGCTGCATACTACGGTCAGATCTTCGTGGATGGCGATACCATTCCTGTCGCCTTGTGGCATCGGCGAGAGGTCTACCCAAGGACCTCGCCCCACAATCCGAATTACATGAAAGGCTTCCGCGAGTGAAACCGGTCCGGACTGAAATACCATGCGCGGACAGCCGAGCAATGGAAGTTACTGCGTCCGCCGCTGCTGACATGCGAGCCGGTAATCACCGAGGCCGCCTTCCCTCTGAAACGCGAAAGCCATGACGCCGACGCGCTTTTCGCCCTATTGGAGCGGGGCGTCACCCCGGACTCCGACTTTCGAATCTATCGCCGCTTTGGAAACAAAGTGATGCCGATACGGATTCCTGATTAACACCAAGCCCGGATCAACTCCCATCCGGATAGCCGCCGCGGTGCAGCACCATGGGATAGTGCGGCAGCGTGCGCGGCCTTGGGACGGACGCGCGCCAGCCGTCCGGATAGGGTTCCAATCCGCGGAACAGGTCGCCGCTCATTCGCTCCAAGAGCTCGCCAAGCCTCGCGACGGATTCCCTGCCGAAGCGTGCCCGCCAATGTTCTTCGATCAAGCCCAGCCGCTCGTAGTATCCGGCCTGCGCCGCCAGCCCCTTTGCCGTGAGCCGCGCGATCTTCGACCGGCTGCCGGCCGGATCCGGCTCGACCACCGCGAAGCCTCGCTTCTGCAAAAAGCCCAGAGCCATCGCGATCGCCTCCTTCGATACGCCGCTCAATAGCGGCAGATCGCGCACGCGCACGCCCGCTTCGTCGAGCACGCGCACCACATCGGCGCTGATGGCCAGCGACAGGTCCGATTCGCGCTCAAACTCCAGGGCGAATGCCAGCAGCACGCGCGCCAGGAGCGCCGGCAGCGGCAGATCCGGATCCACCGGCGCGCGGCGCTTCTCCTCTGGCCCTCTGCTGAACAATCCATAACCCAGAATCGGCAGACAGTCGGGTAGCTCGAATTCAAACTGGCTGGCTACCTCCCACAGCGATTTGCGAAGCTGGCCGATCCGGTCCGTG
Organism: Bryobacteraceae bacterium; assembly: GCA_049511415.1. Classification (GTDB taxonomy): domain Bacteria; phylum Acidobacteriota; class Terriglobia; order Bryobacterales; family Bryobacteraceae; genus Bog-159. Next base: position 13,794 of record JBEKYC010000074.1, read on the forward strand.
CCGAACCGCTCCCGCCAGCGTCCCTCGATGACGCCGAAAAGCGGACCCCATACCGCCTGCGCGCGCCGGCCTTTGTTAGTGGCGCGAATCAACGAATCCGGTCCAACCACAATGTAGCCCCACCTCTGCATGCCGTTAAAGTTGGTGGGCGTCAGCGCGCGGCGATGCAGTTCCTGCAAAGTAATTCCCTCTTCGCCGGCGAAACGCATGCAGTTGAACCACATCACCATCGACGAGAGCCACGCGCCGTGGCCTCCCCCGACGGTTGTGCGATGCGGCGCCCGGTGCTCGAACTCGTTGTCGAACTCGATGGTGAAGGCCACCAGCGCTTGCGAAAGCAGGACAGAAAGGGGCAATCAGTAAATCACCTTCAGCGAAAACTGGATTTGCCGCGAGTTGCTCGCCGTCCTGCTGATCTCGCCGAACCCCGGCCCCAGCACGATATTCGAAGGCAATCCGAAATTCACGATGTTGAACACGTTGAAGAACTCGGCGCGGAATTGCAGCGAAGCGCGAGTCCCGGCGGCGTTCTCCACCAGTGGCGTGTCCTTGATCAGCGCCATGTCAAAGTTGTGCATTGCGGGACCGCGGAACATATTCCGCCCCAGCGTGCCGAAGCGGCCCGACGGAATATAAAAGAACGACGCGTTGTTGGCCCCCAATCCGAAGTAGTCCTCGCGCACCGTGCGGCTGGTGGAGAGCACCGGCGTGCCGATCTCGTCGGGCCGGTCGGTGCCTTGCACGCCAACCCCGGTCTCCTGCTGGCCGGAGTAAATCGTGAACGGCAAGCCGCTCAGCAGCGTCCCGATGCCCAGCACCTGCCAGCCGGCAGTGAGCTTCCGCCCCAGCGGCCGCAAGAACGGCACTCGGTCGGCATGCAGATCTTGAAACAAGCTGAACGCCAAGGCACTCTTGATATCGAAGTTCGACGGCCCCTTGTCGATGCTGGCGTTGAACGGGTCCTCAGGCGCGGTCTGCGCCACCGCGCCCGACTGCCCCGAGATGAATCCGCCGACCACGGCGCTGGTATCGTCGATGGATTTCGAAAACGTGTAGCTGGCCTGGAAGCCGAGCCCGGAGGAAGTCAGGTTGCGCTGCGCGGACACCTGCAGCGCATCATACGATGAGTGCGAGCGGTTCGTCATCACCGTGACCGGTCCGTAGCCGCCCGTCACCTGCCCCGCCGCATTGAATTGCGTGTAAGGCGCGAAGTCCGGGGACGCGCCCGAGTAGCCATTTGGAAAATCCATCGCCGGCAGCTTGATCCCAGCCGTGCCCACGTAGCCCGTGCTTATGGCTGTGCCGCCGAGTTTCTGGTCGATGCCCGCGGTCCACGTGGCGATGTAACCGTTCTGGAAGTTGGGCGAGATCCCCAGCACCTGTATCGGCGTGATCTGATGATCCGGCGAAAGCGCGGCCAGATCCTGTTCGAAGCGCAGCACGTCCATGAGAGTGTTGCCCGGCACCTGCTTGGAGTCGCCGGAAGCGAAAACCGGCGATCCGCTGATGGAGTAGACCGTCGGCAATTCATCCGGCGTAATAAGGGTGCCGAAGTTGATCGGATGCCCCGGAGCGGCGTTCAGGTGTGGGTACACCACGAACGGCGTGCTGCCCGTCAGCGAGTTATCCTGCCATAGGTTGATCAACAGCGTGCTGATGGCCCCGCCCACGTGTACCGTGGTGTTGGTGGCGGCGTTCCAATCGAGCGAAAGGCGCGGTCCCAAGCCCCGCGGATCGAGTTTGTATGCCGGATCGGGATTGATCAGTAACTCCGACCCGGGCGTCACGCCATTGTTCAGGCCCAGCACCGGCGCAGAAGTACGCTTGTCTTCCTCCCGTATGCGCGACTCGATCTCGTATCGCAGGCCGTAGTTCAACATCAGATGCGGCGTGACTTTCCAACTGTCCTGTATGTACAGGTTGTAAGCGTCGCGATGAATGGCCGAATCGCCGATGGCTGCGCCTTGCGCGAAGATGCTCGGCGCCACGGAGCTATTGAAGGCGAACGCGCTGGCCTCCAACAATCCCGTGAGAGCATCCGGCAGTGGATCGCCTGGCGCGATGTCGTGCGCGCCGCTGAGCGAGCGAATCGGCGCTGTCGCGTAGGCCGTGCCGCCGCCGAACTGGTACGCGCCATTCGGGCTGATGGCGAACACCGTGGTGTCGCGATTCCCGCGCGCCTCGCCGCCGGCTTTGATAGTGTGCTTGCCGCGAATCCATTGGAAGCTCTGGCGGACCTGAAAGAGGTTGCCGTAAGCGCCCATCACGGAACCGGCGGCGGCATTGAAGGCTTCGTACGAGGCGTCGCCAAAGGTCAGCGCCGGATCGGTGCGATCGAAGGTGGGGAACAGCGGCGTGGTGCGCGTGAAGCCGATGCCGGATTCCATGGTGAAATTGGGCGATGGCGTGCGCGTGTAGGAGATGCCCGCGTTGCGTTGATGATCCAGAAACCCGACCGCGAACTGCGGATCGAGAGCGGTCTGACTCGGGTTAGTGGTGGGGCCGGTGGTGTCGTTCAGCGTGAACCGGCCGGAGAGATGCGATTTGTCCGAAAGCTGATGATCGATGCGCAAGGAGAACTGGTCGGTAACCGTGGTGACCTTCGACGACGTGGCATAGGTGCGCGCGCCATACGGACCCTCGGAGTCGTTGGGCAGGGGATAACGGTCGATCAGTTTAGCGATGCGCGGGTCCACCGGCACGATCAGCGTATCGCCAGGAAAGGCGGTGGTGTCGATGCCCGAGCGCTCGGCGGCGGTCGGCACGGGAATCACCTCGGTGTCGCCCAGCACTTGCCGGAAGCCCTGATACTCGGCGAAATAGAACGTGCGGTTGCGGCCGTCGTACAAGTTCGGAATCACCACCGGCCCGCCATTCGTGAATCCGAATTCGTTGCGGATAAACGGCGGGATGCGCTCCGGCTGCGCCGGCGATTGGCGGTCAAAGAAGTTACGCGCATCCAGCGCGGCGTTGCGCAGAAACTCGAAGACCGAGCCATGCAGCCCGTTCGTTCCGGAGCGCGTAATGATGTCGGTGTATCCCGCCGCGCCGCGTCCGATTTCGGCCGGCATCCAGCCCGAGCTGGAGCGGATCTCCTCGACCGCATCCACATTGAAGTTCGTGAAAGTGGCGCCGCCCATTTCCGGATCGCTCGAATCGGCGCCGTCCATGGCGAAGACCGCCGCCGTGCCGCGCTGCCCGTTTACGGCGAATTGCTGTGTGAAGTTCGCCGCGCCGTTGGTGTCGGTCATGGTGCCGGCGGCCAGCAGCAGCAATTGACTGAAGTCGCGTTTGTTCAGCGGTAATTCGGAGACGGCCTTGCTCGATAGCTTCTCGCCGCCGGTGCTTTCGCTCCCCTTGCCTTTTTCGACGAGCGACAGGACGCCCTCGGCTGATAGTTCGAAGACGGTCGCTGTATCGCGCGGCAGAGCGACAGGCTGCGCGCTGGCGGCCTGGATGCCTTGGTACTCGACTTTGATGGCGCAGGCGCCGGGGTCCATTGCCGGAAACGTGAATGTGCCGTCGGCAGACGTGGTCGCCGTCTCATGCCGGGAGCCGCACTGGATGCTTACCGTAGCGCCTGCGGCCGGCTGGTGGCGGCTGTCAAGCAGCGTGCCGGTCCAGTTCAGCGCGGCGGCCAGGGCCAATAATGTTCCGAAGGACACAGAACAGGATAACAGGGCACGCTTTGCGTATTACGGCGGCCGAATGCTAATAATCAGATAAGCATGTCTTCCGGATACCAAGCCCTCCGCGCCCACGCCGCCTGGCTGGATCTCTCCGCGCGCGGACGCATCTACGCCACCGGCGAGGATCGCGCCCGCCTGCTGCATGCCTTGCTCACCAACCACGTGCAGCAACTCACCCCCGGCGAAGGCTGTTATGCATTCTTCCTGAACGCGCAAGGGCATATCCTGGCGGATGTCAACCTGCTCTGCTTCGCGGATCGCTTCCTGCTGGATACGGAGCCGGAAACCCGCGTGCGGATCTTCCGCCATCTGGACAAATACATCATCGCCGACGATGTGGCACTCGAAGATGTCACCGAAGTGTTGGCCTGTGTGTCCGTGGAAGGCCCGCATGCCGAGGACATACTTGCTGCCATCGGCGCGCCCCTGCCCGATGCCCCCTTTGCCCACACCGCGTGGAATGATGCCATCGTACAGCGCGCCGGCGCAACCGGCGCGCCGGGCTTCCGCATCTTCCTGCCAGCCGGCGCCAAGCGGGTTTGCATCGTGCGCCTGGAGTCCGCCGGTGCGCTCGCGGCCACTTCGGATGACGCCCGAATCGTCCGCCTGGAGCACGGCCAGCCGCGTTACGGCGACGACATCTTCGATACCACGCTCCCGCAGGAAACCGGCCAGATGCACGCCGTGCACTTTGCCAAGGGCTGCTATCTGGGGCAGGAGATCGTGGAGCGCATTCGCTCCCGCGGCCACGTGAACCGGCAGTTAAAGAAGCTCGAACTCGACGGCGAGGCGCCGCTGCCCGCCGGGACAAAGATCGTCACCGCCGCCGGCGAAACCGCCGAAGTTACATCTTCGGCCTACTCTCCCGCACTCGGTGAAGTGGTTGCACTGGCGTACGTGCGCGCCAAGTCGACCGAATCGAACTAAGGGACTCCGTCATCTCTCTAACATGCCGTTACCATCCGACGAGAAACTCATCCAGCTCGGCAACGAATTTCTCGAGCTGTTCAACACCATGTTCGGGCCGCACCCCGGTTATCGGCCCGCTCACGCCAAAGGCATCCTGCTGACGGGCGTCTTCACACCTTCGGCGGAGGCCGCATCCCTGACCCGAGCGCCGCACATCACGCGCGCGTCCACTCCCGTCATCGCGCGCTTTTCCAATTCCACGGGCGTTCCTTTCATCCCCGATAACGACCCGAATGCCAACCCGCGCGGCATGGCGCTGCGTTTCCAACTCGCCGAACACGTCCATACCGATATCATCAGCCACTCCACGGACGGCTTTCCCACCCATACCGGCCAGGAATTCCTCGAATTCCTCCGTGCTGCCGTGGCCAGCGATCCGTCAAAACCGAAGCCTACGCCCATCGAGGTTTTCCTCGGTGCGCATCCGGCCGCACTGGCCTTCGTGCAAGCACCGAAGCCGAGCCCGTTGAGTTTCGCCACGGAAGCATATTTCGGCGTGACGGCATTCCGCTTCATCAATCCCGATGGAGTCGCGCGCTTCGGCCGGTATCGAATTACGCCACAGGCCGGTGTCGAACATCTGGACGCTGAGGCCGCCAAGGTCAGAGACACCCACTACCTGTTCGACGAATTGGCGCAGCGCGTCGCGGGCGGCCCGATCCGGTATGACATTCACGTACAGATCGCCGGCGAAGGTGACGTCGTGGACGACGCCACGATCCATTGGCCCGAAGACCGCCAATTGCTCCACCTCGGGACCGTATCCCTTACCGCCGAGTCGCCCGATAACCAGGCGCAGCAAAAGCAGATCATTTTCGATCCCATTCCGCGCGTGGATGGCATAGAGCCTTCCGACGACCCGCTGCTCGAACTGCGCGCCGCCATCTACCTGATCAGCGGCCGCCGCCGTCGCCAGGCCTGACAGGTGGCAGCCGCCTTGCGCGGGCCGGTCTTATCCGTGTTTTGCTGGGTTCATCTGCGGCCAAATTTGCTGTTATAATTTTGCTTTATGGAATCCCCCGCGGCCCGCCATCATCATCACGGCCAGATTCACCGGCGGCGCGCGCTATCCTGATTCGACCTTAACGAAATACGAAAGGACGCCCGCTGCGGAAACCCCGGCGGGCTTTTTTATTGCTCATCCATGCATCTGGATTTCTCGAAGGCCGATGGACTGATCCCGGCGGTAATTCAGGATCACAGTTCAGGCCGCGTGCTCATGCTCGGCTTCATGAACGAGGAAGCCTTCCGCCGCACCGTCGAAACCGGCTACGCAACTTTCTACAGCCGCTCGCGCCGCAAGCTCTGGCTGAAGGGCGAGACCTCCGGGCACCGCTTGATCGTCAGGGAAATCGCCACGGATTGCGACCAGGACGCGCTGCTCATCCGCGTGGAGCCGCTGGGCCCCGGCGTCTGTCACAACGGCTATCAAAGCTGCTTCTACCGCCGTCTGGAAAACGGCGCCTGGACGGAATCCGAACCCCGCGCCTACGATCCCGCCGCCGTCTATGGGAGTCAGTCATGAGGCTGAAACTCGGCATTCCCAAGGGCAGCCTCGAGAACGCCACCATCGACCTGTTCCGCCGCGCCGGCTACACCATCACCACCAGCAGCCGATCCTATTTTCCGGCCATCGACGATCCCGAAATCGAGTGCATGCTGATCCGTGCCCAGGAGATGGCCCGCTACGTCGAAGACGGCATCCTGGACGCGGGTCTCACCGGCCGCGATTGGGTTGCCGAGACCGCCGCGCAGGTCGAAGCGGTCGCCGACTTAGTTTACTCAAAACAGAGCTTTGGCAAGGTGCGTTGGGTGCTCGCCGTGCCGGAATCGTCCGGCTTCCAATCCGTGCGCGATCTGGAAGGCAAGGTCATCGCCACCGAGCTGGTCGGCACCACCAAACGCTATCTGGAGCAGCACGGCGTACACGCCCGTGTCGAGTTCAGTTGGGGCGCTACGGAAGTGAAGCCGCCCATCCTGGCCGACGCCATCGTCGAGGTGACCGAGACCGGCTCCTCACTGCGCGCCAACAATCTGAAAATCATCGACACGGTGATCGAATCGAACACGCAACTGATCGCCAATCGCGACTCCTGGCAGGATCCCTGGAAGCGCCGCAAGCTGGAAGACATGCGTATGCTGCTGGATGGCGCTATCAACGCGCTGGGCAAAGTGGGCCTGATGCTCAACGTCCATCAGAAGGATCTGGCGGCCGTCCTGGAGGTGTTGCCCGCATTGAAGCGGCCCACCATTTCGCACCTCAGCGACCCGGAATGGCTGGCCGTCAATACCATCCTGGATGAATCCACCGTACGCGACATCATCCCCCGCCTGAAACAGGCGGGCGGAGAGGGAATCGTGGAGTATCCGCTGAACAAGATTGTCCTATGATCCGCATCCTGCAACCGGCCGATCTGCCTCGTCTGCTGGCCCGCCGCAAGGCGCGTCTGGCGGAGGCCGAGGCCGTCGTGCGTCCGATCCTGGAAGCCGTCCGCAAACGCGGAGACAAAGCCCTCCTCGAATATGCGCGCCAGTTCGATGGGTTCGATCGCAAATCGGTGCTGCTTCCCGAAGCCTGCCTCGCACACGCCGCCGACGGACTGGCGCCCGCCTTCCGCGATGCCGTGGCCACGGCTTCCGCCAACATCCGCGCCTTCGCCCAAATGCAGCTCCCTGCCGCGAATCTAAGCGCAGTGCAGCCCGGTTTAGAACTCGGCCAGATCATCCGCCCGCTCGATACCATCGCGGCCTACATCCCCGCCGGCCGCTATCCCCTGCCCTCCACTCTGATGATGACCGTGATTCCGGCGCAGGTCGCGGGCGTGCCCAATATCTGCGTCGCCTGCCCGCGCCCGGTGCCCGAAATCTGGGGCGTGGCGCACATGCTGGGCGTCCGAAATGTATTTCAGATGGGCGGCGCGCAGGCCATCGCGGCATTCGCCTTCGGCACGCGCTCGGTGCCGCGCGCGGACCGTATCGTCGGCCCCGGCAACATCTACGTAGCCGCGGCCAAAAAGCTCCTGGCAGGCGAAGTCGGCATCGATTTCGTCGCCGGACCCACGGAAATCCTCATCGTCTCCGCGGACGGCAATCCCCGCCACCTCGCCGCCGACATGCTCGCACAAGCCGAGCACGATGTCGATGCGGCCGCCCTACTGCTCACCACGTCCAAGCGGCTCGCCAACGCCGTGGGTAAAGAAATCGATCGCCAACTGGCCGACCTTCCCACCGTCGCCGTCGCCCGCAAAGCCATCCAACGGAACAGCGCCATCCTGATCGTGCGCTCGCTCGCGGAAGCCGTCGAGCTTTCGAATAGCTTCGCCCCCGAGCATCTCAGCATCCCCGATGATCGCCTGCTGGCCCAGGTCCGCCACGCCGGCAGCATCTTCATCGGACCCTTCAGCACCGAAGCTGCGGGCGATTACGCCTCCGGCCCCAATCACGTGCTGCCTACCGGTGGCGTGGCCCGCTTGCGCGGCGGGCTGTCGGTGGCCGACTATCTCAAAGTGATTTCGGTGCAGCGCCTCAGCCGTGACGCGCTGGCCGCGCTGGCGCCCGCCATCACCACGCTGGCTCGCGCCGAGGGACTGGAAGCCCACGCGCGCTCGGTCGAGGTGCGCACCAATGCCTAAGCTGCCCAAAGGCGCCATACGCCCGCGCGAAGCCGTGCTCCGCATGGCGCCTTACTCGCCGCCCACCGCCGGCCGCGCCGGCAAACTGCGCCTGGACTTCAACGAAAACACCGTGGGCTGCTCGCCGCGCGTCATCGAGTTCCTGCAGCAGCGGCTCGGAGCTGGCGGACTCGCCGTCTACCCCGAATACGGCGAAGCCAAAGCTGCCGTAGCCGAATTCTTCAGCGTCGCACCGGACCACTTTGTCTTCACCAACGGCACCGACGAGGCCATCCAGGTCTTCATCAATACCTACGTGGATGATGGCCAGGAGGTGCTGCTGCTGCGCCCCGCCTATGCTATGTACCGTTTCTACGCCGAGGTCGCGGGCGCTACGATCCGCGAGATCCCCTACGAAGGTCCGCACATGGATTTCCCGTTGGACGCCATGCTCGACGCCATCACTCCGGCGACCCGCGCCCTCCTGATCGCCAACCCCAACAACCCCACCGGCACCGGCCTGTCGCTGCTCTCCATCGAACGTATCCTGAAACGCGCGCGCCAAGCTGTGGTGTTCATCGATGAAGCCTACTTCGAATTCTCGGGCGTCACGGCGCTGGGGCAAATCGAGCGCTCGCCGAACCTGTTTGTCAGCCGCACATTTTCCAAAGTCTACGGTATGGCCGCCATGCGCCTCGGCTGCCTGTTTTCGCATCCGTCGAACATCGCTTACCTGCACAAAGCCCAGTCGCCCTACAGCGTGAATGCCCTGGCCGTGCTCGCGGCGCAGGCGGCCGTCGCCGACACGGCCTACATCGAAAATTACGTCGCCGAGGTGCTGGCCGCGCGGGAACTGCTGTGCGCCGGCCTGGACAAACTCGGGATCGAATTCGTGCCCAGCTCCGCGAACTTCATGCTGATCCGCCTGGGCCGGCGCGCCCTCGAGATCCGCGACTTTCTCCGCGAGCGCGGTATCCTGGTGCGCGATCGCAGTTACGAAGCGCCCGGCTGCGTGCGCATCACCGTCGGCACGCGTGAGCAGACCCGCCGCCTGCTGGCCGCCTTGGAAGAAATATGGACCGCCAGCTAATCATCTTCGATATGGACGGCGTGCTGGTGGACGTCACCGAGTCCTACCGCGAAACCATCGTGCGCACCGTGGAGCATTTCACCGGCAGGACCGTTTCTCGCGTGCAAATCCAGGACTACAAAAACCAGGGCGGATTCAACGACGATTGGAAGCTCTCGCACTACATCATCACGAATCACGGCGTGCCCGTCGAATTCCATACCGTAGTGGATTATTTCCAGCACCTGTTCCACGGCAACGGAACCGATGGCCTCATCCTGCGCGAGCGATGGATCGCGCGCGATGGCCTCTTCGACCGCCTCGCCGCGCGCTTCGACTTCGCCATCTTCACTGGCCGCATGCGTTGGGAGGCCGAAGTCACGCTGCGCCGCTTCGCGCCCGCGCTCCGTTTCGACCCCATCATCGGCATGGAAGAGGTAGCCGAACCGAAACCCGCGCCCGAAGGCCTGCTCAAAATCGCCGCGCCAGCCGGTGACCGCAAAATCTGGTACGTCGGCGACAGCGTAGATGACGCGCGTGCTGCCCGCGCCGCCCAGATCCCATTCATTGGTATCGCCGCGCCCGCCAGTCCCAAACGCGCCGATCTGGTCGCGGTTTTCCAAGCCGAAAACGCCGTAGCCATCATCGACGACATCAATCGATTGGAGACCGTCTTGCCCTGATGCGAACCGCCACCATCCAACGCGATACCAAAGAAACTCAGATCGGCGGCTCGCTCCGCATCGAAGGCCGCGGCCGATACGAAATCTCCACCGGCATACGCTTCTTCGATCACATGCTGGAATTATTCTCGAAGCACGGCGGCTTTGACCTGAAGCTCACCGCCCAGGGCGACCTGGACGTCGACCAGCACCACACCGTCGAAGACGTCGGCATCGTGCTCGGCCAGTTGTTTTCCAAAGCCCTCGGCGACCGCCGCGGCATCAATCGCGCCGGTTATTTCGTGCTGCCCATGGACGAGACGCTGGCGGTCGTGGCGCTCGACTTGGGCGGCCGGCCCGCGCTGGTCTACCGCGACTTGGTGCGCGTCCGCCTGGTCGGCGATCTGCAAACCGAATTGGTCGAAGACTTCTTCGGCGGCTTCGTGAATCACGCCGGCGCCAACCTGCACGCGCGCGTGCTCTACGGCCGATCCAATCACCACAAGATCGAAGCGATTTTCAAATGCTTCGCGCGCGCTTTGAAATACGCCTGTTCTACCGACCGCCGCCTGCGCGATCAATTGCCGTCCACAAAGGGGCTGTTGTGATCGCAATTCTCGATTACGGCGCCGGCAACCTGCGCTCGGTCCAAAATACGCTCGCCGAAATCGGTGCGGAATATACCCTGGTGCGCGACTCCGCCGGCCTCGAAGCCGCCTCCAAGATCATCCTGCCCGGCGTAGGTCACTTCGGCCAGATGATGCGTGCGCTCGACGAGTTGCACGTGCGCGACGTGCTGCGGTCACGCATCCGCGATGGCGTGCCGTTTCTGGGCATCTGCCTGGGCCTGCAGGCGCTGTTTGAATCCAGCGAAGAAGCTCCCGAAGCGCGCGGTCTGGGCCTCTTCGAAGGCGCCGTGCGCCGTTTTCCGCCGAACGTGCGTCTTCCGCACATGGGCTGGAACCAAATCGAAGCCCGTCCCGATTCGCGCCTCCTCAACGGACTCTCACCGGAAACCTACGTCATCTTCATGCATAGTTACTACGCGCCCGAAGTGACCGCCACCGCCGCCACCTGCACTTACGGTATCCGTTATACAGCGGCGCTGGAATCCGGCAACATCTTCGGCGTGCAGTTTCATCCGGAAAAATCCGGCCCGGCCGGCCTGCGGATAGTCCGCAACTTTGTGGAGCTGGAACCCATGCTAAGTCCGTTATCGGTGTTCATCCGTGTTCATCGGTGGCCGGAATGCTAGTCAAGCGCATCATCCCATGCCTCGACGTTACCGGCGGACGTGTCGTCAAAGGCGTCAACTTCGTCGATCTTCGCGACGCCGGCGACCCCGTCGAACTGGCTGCCCGCTATAACCAGGAAGGCGCCGACGAACTCGTCTTTCTCGACATCACCGCATCCAGCGACGCCCGCGCCATCATGGTCTCCGTGGTCGCCCGCACCGCCCGCCAGGTCTTCATCCCCCTGGCAGTGGGCGGCGGCATACGCTCCGTAGCCGACGCCCGCGCCATCCTGCTCTCCGGCGCTGACAAGATTTCCGTCAATACCGCAGCCGTGCGCCGCCCTGAACTGATCGCCGAACTCAGCCGCGAATTCGGCGCGCAAGCCGTGGTTCTGGCCATCGACGCCCGCCGCCGCGCCCCCGGCGCGTGGACCGTATATACCCGCGGTGGGCGCGATCCCGAAGATCTTGACGCTGTTGCTTGGGCGGCCCGCGGCGAAGAACTGGGCGCGGGCGAAGTCCTGCTCACCTCCATGGATACCGACGGCGTGCAACAGGGCTTCGATTGCGACTTGACCCGCGCCGTCTCGCGCGCCACGCGCATCCCCGTGATCGCTTCCGGAGGCGCCGGCCAGCCCGACGATTTTCTGCGCGTGCTCACAGATGGCGAAGCCGACGCCGCTCTGGCCGCCTCTGTATTCCACTACGGCACCCTACGCATCGCCGACCTCAAAGAGCACCTCGATCGCGCCGGCGTCCCTGTAAGGAAAGTCTCATGATCTTTCCCTGCATCGACCTCCTGGATGGCAAAGTCGTCCAGCTTGTACAAGGCCGCGAAAAAGCCCTGGAAGCGGACACGCCGCTCGAAATGCTCCGCCGCTTCGCCGCCTTCCCCGAAATCCAGGTGATCGACCTGAATGCCGCCATGGGCGCCGGCTCGAACGGCGAACTCGTGCGCCTGGTCGCCGCGCAGGCTCGCACCCGCATCGGCGGCGGCGTGCGCACCGTGGACCGCGCGCGCTCTCTCATCGATCAGGGCGCGCACAAAATCATCGTGGGGACCGCCGCCTTCGCCGCCGACGGTGTCAACGCCGCCTTCCTCGCGGATCTCGCCGCCGCTATCGGCACGGATCGCGTCGTCGTGGCGCTCGATTCCCGCGCAGGCCGCATCGTAGTGAAGGGTTGGCGCGAATCCACGCGTTTCACCGCCGAAGAAGTCCTCGCCGCACTGGAGCCATACTGCGGCGGCTTCCTCTGTACCTATGTCGATAAAGAAGGCATGCTCCAAGGCACCGACCTCGACTGGTTCCGCCGCCTGCGTGCCGCCACGCCTCTGGAAATCACCGCCGCCGGCGGCATCACCACCCTCGAAGAAGTCCGCGCCCTGATCGCCATGAATGTGCATGCCGCCCTAGGCATGGCGGTCTATACCGGCCGCCTCAACCTGGAGGATCTGGCTCAACTGATCTGATGCCGCCTGGCAAATTTATATCATTCACAAACATCCAACAGCCCGTATGCAACTGAAAATAAAAACCAACGCACGCAACAGACCACCGTCTTCCGACCCCCGCCGTGCTAACTTAATTCCAGAGTTATGTGCACCATCCCTTTGCGACAAAATCGACAAAACTCGCGAAAAGTGTCGCATTTTGTCGCATTCTGTCGCATTTTGTCGTCTGCCCCTACTTCCCCGGCAGCGCAAACGCCACATAACTACCCCCCGACGCCCCGCCCGACTTCCCACCACCCGCCCCGATCACCACAAACTGCCGCCCGTTCACCTCATACGTCGCCGGCGTGGCGACCCCCGCCGCCGGCAGCGTGGTCTCCCAAAGCAGCTTCCCGTCGCGCTTGTCGAACGCCCGAAACTTCTTGTCCCGCAGCGTCGCGCCGATGAACAACAACCCGCCCGCCGTCACCACCGGACCGCCATAATTCTCGCTGCCCGTATCGCGCATGCCCTTGGCCGCCAGTTCCGGATACTCGCCCAACGGAATCTTCCACGCGATCTCGCCCCTGTTCAGGTCGATGGCGTTCAGCGTTCCCCAGGGCGGCTCCACCGCCGGATATCCGTCCGGGTCCAGAAACTTGTTGTACCCGTCGTGCGTGTACTTCTGCTCGATGGGCCACGGGCCGCTCTTCACTTCCGCCACCTTCACGTCCTCGCCGCTGGTCAGGTAAATCACGATGGCTGATAACGCGTCCGACGGCAGTCCCGCAAATGCCGGCATGCGCCCGCTGCCCTGCCGAATGATCGCCCCGATCTGCTCCGGCGTGCGCTTCTTCGCAATCCCCACCAGCGCCGGAAACTCCGGCGGACTGCCCTGCATGTCCTGCCGATGGCACCCCGCGCAGCGCGCATTATATAAGGTACGTCCGCTGCTTTGCCGGCTCGCCGGCGCGGGCACCAGCCGCAGGATCCACGCCATCTCGTTGGCGTTCACGTACAGAAATCCCGATGCCGGATCGAACGCCGCCCCGCCCCATTCCGCGCCGCCGTCGAAGCCCGGAAAAATCACGGTGCCCTCCAGGCTCGGCGGCACGAATTGGCCCGCGCTGCGCACCTTCCGCAGCCGCTCCAGCACCGCCGCGTGCGCTTCCGGCGTGCGCTTCGTAACCATCTCTTCCGTGAAAATCTGCCGCGCAAACGGCGGCGGCTTCAGCGGCAGGATCTGCCGGGCCGCCGCCAGCTCGCCATCCACCTCCGACGCCGGCACAGCCCGCTCCTCCAGCGGGAACAGCGGCTTGCCCGTCACGCGGTCGAACAGAAATACGTGCCCTGACTTGGTGATCTGCGCCACCGCATCCACCGCCGCGCCATCGTGCTCGACGCGCACCAGCGTGGGCGGCGCCGGAAAATCGCGGTCCCACAGATCGTGCCGCACAGCTTGAAAATGCCACACGCGCTCGCCCGTGTCCGCCTTCAGCGCCAGCAGCGTGTTGGCAAACAGATCGTCGCCCTTGCGATTGGCGCCGTAGAAATCGAACGCCGCCGAACCGGTCGGAACGAACACCAGCCCGCGCTCTTCGTCCATGCTCATGCCCGCCCAGTTGTTGGCCGCGCCGATATACTGCCAAGCGTCCGCAGGCCAAGTCTCGTAGCCGAATTCGCCGGGACGCGGAATGGTGTGAAACGTCCAACGGATCTTGCCGGTGCGCACATCGTACGCGCGTATGTCGCCCGGCGAAGCAGGCAGCGTCTCGCTGACGATGCTGCCCAGGATCAGCAGGTCCTTAAAGATGATGCCCGGACTGGTCGCCGAAATCGACATCTCCTCCGGCGGCCGCCCCAGCCCCTGCCGCAGGTCCACGCGGCCGCCTTCCCCAAACGTGCCGGCCAGCGCTCCCGTGCGCGCGTCCACGGCGTACAGCCAATGCCCCGCGGCGAAGAAGATGCGCTGCTCCTCGCCGCCGGCCCAATACGTCACCCCGCGATTGCGCGCCTTGCCGAAGCTCCGGTCGTTCTGCCGCGGATCGAAGGACCAGCGCAGCTTACCCGTCGCCGCGTCCAGCGCAATCAGCCGCAGCTTCGGCGTGGTGGCATATAGCACGCCGTGCACGACGATCGGATTGCACTCCATCTCGGAATCCGGGAATGCATCGCCGGTGTCGTAGGTCCAGGCGACGGCCAGCCGCGCAACGTTGTCGCGATTGATCTGATCGAGCGACGAGTAACGGGTGCTGCCGGGGCCGCCGCCGTAGACGGGCCATTCGCGATCGGCGCCGGCCCCGAAGGCCGCGCCCAGAAGAAAGACCATGAGGAATCGCACGATGATTCACTATATCGCGCGTGCACCGGCCAACTAGAATGAATGAAGCCATGCCCGCCCGCGCCGCGTTCCGTCACCCCAACTTTCGCCGTTATCTCGGCGCGCGCGTCCTCACCGTCAATGCCAACGAAATGCAGGCCGTCGCCGTAGCCTGGCAGGTCTACGGCCTAACCCATCGTCCCCTGGACCTCGGCCTGGTGGGACTGGCGCAATTCCTCCCTGCCATCCTGCTCTTCCTGGTCGCCGGCCAGGCGGCGGACCGCTTCCCCCGCCAGCGCATCCTCGAAGCTTGCTACGGAAGCTTCGCGCTCTGCTCGGTGCTGCTCTTCAGTCTCTCGCTGCACGGCATCACCTCGATACTGCCGATCTACGCCGTGCTCCTGCTCAACGGCACCGTGCGCGCTTTCAACGGACCGGCCGGCCAGGCCTTCACGCCGCTGCTCGTGCCGGCCGAAGATTTTCCCAACGCGGTGGCCTGGAACTCCTCCATCTTCCAAGCTTCCACCATCGTGGGACCCGTGCTGGGCGGTCTGCTCTACGGCTTCAGCTCCAGCCCGGTGCCCGTCTATGCTTGCGCCGCCCTCGAATACCTGGCCGCCCTGTCGCTGATGGGCCGCATCCGGCTGCCCGCCGCGCAAAGCAGCCGGCCCGCCCCTTCCGCCCGCATGGCCCTGGAGGGCCTGCGTTACATCCGGCGCAACAAGCTGATCCTGGGAGCCATCTCACTCGATCTCTTCGCCGTCCTGCTGGGCGGCGCGACCGCGCTGCTGCCCGTTTACGCCCGCGAGATTCTGAAGATCGGCGCATCCGGCCTGGGTATCCTGCGCAGTGCTCCCGGCGTGGGCGCGATCCTGATGGCCCTGGCGATCGCGCGCTGGCCGTTGCGGCGCCGCGCCGGCATCATCATGCTCTGGTGCGTCTTCGGATTCGGCGTCTTCACAGTCGTCTTCGGAGTCTCGCGCAGCCTCCCGCTCTCCCTGGCAGCTCTGGCGCTGATCGGCGCTTGCGACATGGTCAGCGTCATCGTGCGCCACACGCTGATTCAACTCGGCACGCCCGACGCCATGCGCGGCCGTGTCAGCGCCGTCAACGTGGTGTTCATCGGCGCTTCCAACGAAGTCGGCCAATTCGAATCCGGGATCACGGCGCAGTGGTTCGGCGCAGTGCCGGCCGTCCTTTTAGGCGGCCTCGGGACCATCCTCGTCGTGGCGCTATGGGCGTGGCGCTTTCCGGAACTGCGCCGCGTCAACGAACTGGTGGGAGAATATCAAAATGCTAAGTGACCTGCGGCAGGCTGCCCGCGCGCTGCGCAAGAATCCTGGCTATACCGCCACCGCGCTGATCACGCTCTCGCTGGCCATCGGCGCCAACTCCGCCATCTTCTCCATCGCCAATGCGCTGATCTTCGCCAGCATGCCGGTGGCGGAACCCGCGCGCCTGCTGGAGGTCTCCACGTTGGATGCCAAGGCCGGCCAGGGCCGCCTTTCGATTCCCGCCATGGAAGCCGTGGCGCGACAGACCGGCGTTTTTTCGAGCGTGCTCGCGTGGAATGGCGGCGGCATGTCCAATCTGGAGATGAATGGTTCGTTGTTCGCCGGCTCGGTCGACGAAGTCGCGGGCGATTACTACGAAACGCTCGGTCTCCGCCCCGCGCTGGGCCGCTTCTTGAAAGGCGGCGAGCCGGCCCCGGTCGCGGTGATCGGCTACCGCACGTGGCAGGAATCCTTCCATGGCGATCCCGCCGCGCTGGGCAAAACCATTCGCGTCAACGGCAAACCGTACACCGTAATCGGCGTGCACCCGAAGGCGTTCCCCAGCCTGGTGCGCGAGGCCGCCGCGGACGCCACCGTTTCCGTGGCCTCGTCCACCTTCGAACGCGTCTATAGCCGCAAGGATGCGTATTACGTGGTGATCGGCCGCCTGCGCGACGGCGTCAGCGAAGCCCAGGCGCGCGCTCGCATCGCCGCTTTGTGGCCGGCGATACGCGAGTCCACCGCTCCCGAGAGCGGCCCCGCACGCGCCGCGTCTCTCGCCCTGCGCATCCAAGTGGAACCTGCCGCGCGCGGCCAATCGTATCTGCGCGAGCAATTCACTAAGCCGCTATACATCCTCTTAGGAATCGTGGGTCTTCTGCTGATGCTGGCTTGCGTCAACCTGGCCAGCGTGGCGCTCGCCCGGGCTTATGGACGCGCCGCCGAAATGCACATCCGCACGGCCCTCGGCGCGACCCGTTGGCGGCTGGTCCGCGCTTCTTTGCTGGAGTCGCTCCTGTTGGCGATCTGCGGCATCCTGCCCGGCCTGGCGTTCGCCTATTGGGGCGGCGGCTACATCGCGCGCTTCATGTGGCGCGGCTATGGGCCATTGGCATTATCGCTGACGCCCGATTGGCGCGTGATCGCATTCACCGCGGGCGCAGCCATTTGCGCCGGCCTGCTCTTCGGACTCATCCCGTCCTGGAGCACCGCCAACGTGCAGACCGGCGCGCGCGTCACGGGCAGCCTGGGCATAACCGGCAAAGCTCTGGTTTCGGCGCAGATCGCGCTGTCGTTCGCCATACTGGCCGGAGCCTTGATTCTCAGCCGCGGCATGCTCAACCTGCTGCAGCGCGATACCGGCTTCCGTGCCGATCGCCTCCTGGTGGCACAACTGTTCCCGCGCAGCACTTACAAAGGCTTCGACAATCCTGCCTATTTCCGGCAACTCCTCGCATCGCTGGAATCCATGCCAGGAGTTACCGCCGCTACCTTCGCGCACGACCGGCCCGTCGGCATGGCCTGGAAGCAGAAGATCATGCCCGCCGGCGTAACCGCCACCCACCACCTGATCGCGCCCGGCTTCTTCCACACCCTCGGGATGCGCCTCGTGCGCGGCCGCGACTTCGACCTGCGCGACGACACCAGCCGGCCCCTGGTGGCCATCGCCAGCGCGGCTCTCGCGCGCACGCTGGCTGCATCCGGCGATGCGATCGGACAGCGCGTGAAGATCGGCAACATGCCGGGTGAATACCAGATCGTCGGTATCGCCTCCGACGCCACGTTGGACGATCCGCGCACACCCAATGCGCCCGCCATCTACGCCGCCAGCTTCCAGCGTCAGGATTGGCTGGGCTGGTCCGACGCCATCATCCGCACGCCTGGCGATCCGGCGCGCATGGCCGGCGCTTTCCGCGCGCGCATCGAATCGCTCGGACGCGAATACCCGTTGCGCATCGAAACCGTCGGCGAGGAACTCGATCACATCCTGATACCCGAACGCGTTCTGACGCTCCTCACCAGCTTCTTCGGCGCGCTCGGGCTGCTGCTGGCGGCCGTCGGATTATATGGATTGCTCTCCTACACGGTCTCGCGCCGCACCGCCGAGATCGGCGTGCGCGTGGCCTTGGGCGCGCCGCGCGCGGCGATCGCCCGATTGATGTTGCGCGACGTGGCGGCTCTGTTGGCGATCGGCCTGGCCGCCGGCCTCGCTCTCGCCTGGATCGGCTCCCGCGCCATAGCCGCCTTCCTCTACGGCGTGTCGGGCCACGATCCCGCCGTCCTCACCGGCGCCGCCCTGGTGCTGATTCTGGTCGCGCTATGCGCCAGCCTGCTGCCGTCCCTGCGCGCCGTGCGCGTCGATCCCGTCGAAGCCCTGCGCCACGAATGACGGGCGCCGGCGAAGAATCGCATCCAGCAACTCCGGAATCTCGTAGACCGCCGAGTTCTTGAGCGCCGTGGCATTGGCGCGATAGCGCGCGTAGCGCTCGGGCGCGAGCATCTCCGCCAGTGTGCGGCCTAGGCGCGAGAAGTTGCTCACCACCATCCCCACCTGCTGTTCCACGATCCAATCCGCGTTGTAGCGTTCGTGCGCCAGCGTCCAGGCATTGCGTTCCACGATCACCGGCAGCCGCATGGCCAACGCTTCGCTGATGCTGCCCGGCCCGGGCTTGCCGATGAAGAAATCGGCCAGCCCCATGTAGAATGGCACATCGGAGGTAAACCCCTCCACATGCACCGGCACGCGATGCCGCATGGCGCGCAGCTTCCGTTCCGCTACCGCATGCCGCCCGCAGAGCACGATCATCTGCACGTCCGCGCGGCATCGGTTGATGGCTCGCGCCACCCGCACAGCGTCCATGGAACCTTGCCCGCCGAAGGACACCAGCGCCGTGGGCACATCCGGCCGCAGCCCCAGCCGCACGCGCGCCGCCGCCCGGTCGATCTCCGGCAGGCTGTAAAAACGGGGATTCAGAATCATGCCGGAGGCGCGCAGAATACGGCTCTCGGCATAACCTAAGGCCCGCGCCTGCGCTACCGCCCGCGGCGAGCCGCAGATCACATATTGATCCTGCCGCTCGATCCAGAAGTGCGGCGGATAGTCCGCGATATCCGTCAGCACCGTCACCAACTGGGCCGCCGGCGCCACGCGCGCCAGCGCTTCCTTGATGGCCCGGTTGTAATGCGGGATCAGCGAGACCACCATGTCCGGCGGATCCTGCCGCCAATGCTCCGCCAGCGCGCCCACCTCGGCATCGTGAAACACGCGAATGGCCAGATGCATGGGCGGGATGAGTTGCGCCGTGCCCAGCGTCCAGCCGCGCCGCAGCATGATGTTGTAGACCTCCTGGAATTGTATGCCGGTCACCTTGCGGATGACGTCGACCGGGTCCAGCAGGTCTTGTATATTGCGCATCCGTATATCCCAGGGGCGCTGCTGTTCGCGCATCACGGATTGCAATGCGGTGGCCGCGGAGCGATGGCCGCCGCCCGAATCGATAAAGATCAAATCGATCTTCGGCCGGTTCACGGAATTCAGTTGGCTTTTATAGGCCGCACGCCGCTGGTGCTGGTTTTGTCGAGTTGCCGCGCTACCACCGAACTGCTTACCTGCGGCGAACAGTCTGGTCCCGGCGGATGCACCGCCGCGTCGTGCGTGGCGACTAACGCCGGGTTAAAGGCCGCCATCACCGGCCGCCCAATCCAGCATGACGGCGGGTCCAGATGGAAAATCCAAGCCACCGTCAGCGCCGTATCGAAGATGTTGACGGGCGCCGAAATCTGTCCCGTCGTCACGCCCGGTCCCGCGAGGATCCAGGGGATTTGCAGTTCCGCCAGCGAGTTCTTGCCGTGCCCGTGATTGGTTCCACCGTGATCGGAAGTAACCAGAATGAACGTGTTGCCGCGGCTCTTCATGGTGTCGACCATATCCATTACTTGGCCGATATAGCCGTCCGCCGCTTCCACGGCCTCGTAGTACTGCTTCTTGAACCAGCCGTAGGAGTGCCCGGCGTGATCGACATTGTCCAGGTGGATGAACATCAGGTCCGGACGATTGGCGGTCCAATAAGCGACCGCTGCGCGGGTGGTATCGGCCGCCCCCGCTACGTGCTTCAAAACATCCGGCGCATGCTTTTCCAGCAGATCGGCGAATCCATCCCAATCGTGAAACACCGCGATCTTGCTGGCGGGATGCTCGGAGCGCATCAGGCCGAACATGGTCGGGAACTTGCCGTCCGGGGTCTTGCAAATCGGCTGGAACTCGACCTTGTGCCGTAAATACCCGTTCGACGTAATGCCATGCTGCTCCGGCGCCGCGCCGTTGATAGCCGAAGCCCAATTCGGGCTGCTCAACGTGGGCATGACACCGCGGGCTTCGAGCGACCATGCCGCACGCGACATCAATTCCCGTAAATGCGGCATGCGGGCTTTGGCCACCCCATCGACGCTCAACCCGTCCACGCCGATGATGATGACGTGCGGACCGGCTTCGGGGAGTGAAGGCTGTGCCGACAGGACTGCACAGCACACCGCCAAAACCAGAGCCAGCAGTGTTGTTCGGGGACCCATATACTATTAGTAGACCAAAAAAGCTGCGCGCGTGTTACGTCCAGATTAAACTTTGGTATATAGCGTACTAGCGACAGCGAATTAAGTCCTGTTTATATCAGGTTTTAGCGCATCGATCGCTTCGTCAGATTTTCAAACAGGAACAGCCCGCTCTTCCCCGCCACCACGAAATCCAGGTCCCCATCGCCATCCAGATCCGCCACCGGAATCTGCATTCCGCCGCCCGTGCGCGTGCTGTAGTCCACTACGTGCTTCACCCACTCGATGCGCTTGCCGCCATCCAACCGCATGAATTCGTACCAGTAAATGCCCAGCGGTTCGCGCTCGCCGGGATCGTGGCCATTATGTGCCATGTAGCGTTTCCCGGTTAGTAAGTCGGGTTGGCCATCGCCATTCAGATCCACCAGCGTCATGGCATGCGCCTGCGACCAGCTTTCGTCGATCATGTGCTTGGTCCACTGCCCGTCCGCGCCATGCTCCAGCCAGAAGATGCCGTAATCGTGCGCCATAGACGTAATGATGTCGGGCCGCCCGTCGCCATTGACGTCGTAGACATAGATGAATCCGGTATCGCCCAGATCGAAATCCGGGTGCCATTTCCAGTCCCCGTTGCGCGGATCGGGCGGCGCTTCGAACCACCCCTTGGGCGTGATGATATCGTTGCGCCCGTCGCCATTTACATCGCCCACGCCGATGCCGTGTCCCCAACTCTTCGGACTTACTATATGTTTGACGAACTCGCCGCCGCGCGCCTCGTACCACGCCAGCGGCATGTTCGGATCGCCAAATTCCGGCAGCACCTCGCGCGCCTTGCCGTCGTTGTCCAGATCCACCAGGAAGGCAAACTCCACCGGCGACCCGGTCTCGATCATGTGCTCCTTCCACTCGCCGGCGCCGCGCCCCGGATTCTCGCTCCAGAA
>JBEKYC010000075.1:0-35234 GCA_049511415.1 Bryobacteraceae bacterium
GCTCAAACTCCTGAATCGCCCGGATCACCCGCGCATGCTCGCCCTCGCTCAGCCCGTTATAAAACGGCAGCCGCAGCAATCGCCCGCTCACATCCTCCGTTACCGGACAGGCGCATGCCTCGCCGCCCAGCTTCAATCCCATCTCCGAAAGATGCAGCGGAAGATAATGAAACACGCTCAAAATGTTCCGCGCCTTCAAGTGCTGGATCAACCGCGTGCGGCTGTCTTCCGATGGCAGCATCAAGTAGAACATGTGATACGACTGCTGGCAATGCGCCGGCACAACCGGCAGCCCCACTCCATAACTCGCCGCCCAATCGCGCAAACGCATGTTATAGCGTTCCCAGATCCGCCGCCGCTTCGCCTGTATGGACTCCCGCGCTTCTAACTGCGCGTATAAGATCGCCGCCAGAATGTCCGAAGGCAGATAACTCGATCCCAGTCCCACCCAGGTGTACTTATCCACTTCGCCGCGCAGAAACCGGCGCCGGTTAGTCCCCTTGTCGCGGATAATCTCCGCCTGGTCCGCCAGGCCGGCATCGTTGATCACCAGCGCGCCGCCTTCGCCGCAGGTGAAATTCTTGGTCTCGTGAAAGCTCTGCGTAGCCAGGCAGCCGAAGGTCCCCAGGTACCGGCCTTGATACTTTCCCATCAGGCCGTGCGCGTTGTCTTCCACCACCCGCACGCCATGCCGCCCCGCCACTTCCAGGATCGCGTCCATCTCGCACCCCACACCCGCATAATGCACCGGCAGGATGGCCCGCGTCCGCGGTGTGATCAAGCTCTCCAGCCGCGACTCGTCCAGATTCAGCGTGTCGGGCCGGATGTCGATGAATACCGGCCGCGCGCCTCGCATCACAAAAGCGCTGGCCGTCGTCACGAACGTGAACGACGGTACGATCACTTCGTCGCCCGGCTGGATATCCAGCAGCAGCGCCGCCATCTCCAGCGCATGCGTGCACGATGTCGTCAGCAGCACCCTTGGCGCGCCCAGTATCTCTTCGAGCAGCGCATGGCACATCTTGGTGAAGCGGCCGTTGCCGCTCACGTGCATTTCGTCGATGGCCTGCTGTATGTAAGTGAACTCCGCCCCGGTCTTCGAAAACCGGTTGAATGGCACATAGGTCGGCGTAACCTCGGCAGCCGGGGAGGCCGGCCACAATGCGCGCTCCAGGCTCGCCAGGTCCGCCTGAATCTCAGGCATGCATCCCCGCTACCAGGCGCGGTGTCGCGCGCTCCACCGGTACGGTAGTCTGCTGCCGCACGGCGTAACCCGGACGGTCCATCATGCGGAAGTGCATGCGCGCCAGGTACTCGCCGATAATCCCCAGCGCGAACATCTGCACGCCCGAAAACATGGCGATCAGCGAGGCCAGGAAGGGGAAGCCGGGCACGCTGCCGCCGCGCATGAAGTAAGTCCCGATTACGAACGCCAGCACCAGGAATCCGAATACCGTGAATACGAACCCGGCCACGCTGGCCACTTGCAGCGGCAATACGCTGAAGCCGGTCATCATGTTGAACGCGTGCCGGATCAGTTTCCGCAGCGTGTATTGCGATTGGCCCAAGCGCCGCGCATCGTGCCGCACCGTAACCGCCGCAAACCGCGACGCGCCCCAGGTAAGCAGCACGTCGATCGAAACGAACGGGCCTTGAAAATTCGTGAAGCCGCCGCGCACCTCCGTGCGGAACGCGCGAAACGCGCTGGCGTGCCGGGCCGTCTCGGCTCCCACCGCGCTCTGCAGCGCGATCTTGGTCACTTGCGACGCCAGGTCCCGCCACAACCCGTGCTGCTCCCGCGCCGGCGCGCCGTATACTACGTCGTAGCCTTCCGCCAGCTTCGCCAGTAACTTGGGGATCTCTTCCGGCGGATTCTGCAGATCGTCGTCGATCGTCACTACTACCTGGTTGCGCGCCGCCCGGATTCCGCATAGCAGCGCGTTGTGCTGCCCGTAGTTACGCATCAGGTTGATCCCGCGCACAAATACGTAACGCTCGGTCAACTGGCCGATCGCTTCCCAGCTCCCGTCGTGGCTGCCGTCGTTAACTAGAATCACTTCGAACTGCCTGGCACAAGCCGTCAGCACCGGCTCCAGCCGTTCGATCAGCAGGTGCAGTCCCGCCGCGCTGTTGTACACCGGTACCACTACCGAAACCGACACTTCGAAATCCATGGTTCGGATTCAGTTAACCATACCGCTTCGGCCGGATGCCATGGTGCAAAAGGTTAACTGCGAAATCTCAAGGAAGTTATCCCTTTGGAGTTAACCAAAGTAGATATCCAGGGAAGCATAACCACGGTTTACTATGTGGGAACGTGCGCCTGTTGAACTCCTGCCGGAACTATGCCGCCCGGGCCGCCGACCGTATTGAGGCCGGCAAGTACTTCTTTCTCTATTGTCTGCTGATGTTATGCGCCACCGTGTCAGCTGTGCATGCCGGCTCCAAGGCTCTCTGGTACGACGAGTTATTCACTTACTACATGTCCCACTTGCCCAGCATGGCGGCTGTGTGGGCCGGTCTGAAGCAGGGCGCGGACCTGAATCCGCCGCTCCTGTACCTCGCTACCCGCGCCTCTTTCCGCCTGTTCGGCGATGGTCCCATCGCGTCCCGCCTGCCGGCCATGATCGGCTTTCTGGTCATGACTGTCTGCCTCTTCCGCTTCGTCTCCCGCCGCGCCAATGGTCTCTACGGTCTCGTGGCTGCCGTATTCCCCTGGATCACCGGCGCCGCCCGCTATGCCTACGAGGCTCGCGCCTATGGAATGGTTCTGGGATTCTCCGCCCTTGCCCTGGTTTGCTGGCAGACCGCGTGTGAGAAAAATCGCCGCACGTGGGCACTGTTCGCCCTCAGCCTTGCCATAGCTGGCGCTCTGATGAGTCACTGCTATGCCGTGCTCTTATTCGTTCCGCTGTGCCTGGGTGAGTTCGTGCGTACGCTCGGGGCCCGTCGTGTGGATTGGCCGGTGTGGCTGGCCATCGCCGCGCCCATGCCGCTGGTGGTCACCTATCTGCCATTGATGCATGCCAACAGCGGCTTCGCGTTCCACAATGCAAAATTTGAGCCCCGCGGCTCGTCCTTGTGGGAATTCTGCATCATGGTCCTGGGCCCGGCCGTCTGGACCTGGCTCGCCGGATTCGCCGCCATCCTGTTCCCTGCCCGCCGTGAGGAACCGCATCCCGATGCCGCGCCCGCGCAAATCCCCGCGCACGAGTGGGCCGCCGCCGCCGGATTCATCGCCATCCCGGTCTGCGTCGTGGTGTTAGCCTTGGCCCTCACGCACGTCTTTGAAACCCGCTACGGCCTGCCGGCAGTCATCGGATTCGCCATCGCCTTCACCTTCCTGGCCTACACCCGTACGGCCAACCGCGGCATCACGGGCGCGCTCCTGATAGCCCTCTTTCTGGCGGGTTTTCTGACGAATTCATTCTGGGCGCCTCCCGACGATACCACCCAGTCGCTCGCCATCCGCGGCCTGGCTCCCGATCAGGTGGAAAAAGAACTGCCCTTCGTCATCGGCAACGCCACCCTCTTCCTCCAGGTGGATCATTACGCCAAACCGGACTTGTCCTCCCGCCTGTTCCTCTTGCGCGACCCCCGCGCCGCGCTCCGCTATACCGGCAGCAACGTTTTCGACGATGGCTATCCCATCCTGCGCCGCTGGTTCCCCATCCGCGGCCGCATCGAGGATTATGATCGCTTCGTCACCACCCACGAGCGCTTCATGGTCTTCGGCCCCATGCACGATCCACTCGACTGGCTGATCTTCAAGCTGGTGGATGACGGCGCGCAGATGAATTTCCGCGGCCAGTTCGGCGACAGTCTGCTCTTTGAGGTAGTCCCCAAAACCGCGCTAAGCGCCCGGAACTGAGTTCCTCCAAAGCTACACCAGCGCGTGCTTCAGTACCGCCTCGTTCCCCCGAATCCACTGGAAAATATCCGTCAGCGTCTTCCGTGCATCCCGCGCCGGCTGCCACCCCTTCACCGCCGTCAGCCGCCCATGATCCGTGAAATAAATCCGCACGTCCGCCGGACGCGTCTCCGCCACTGCCGCGATCGCCAGCTTGTTCCCGGTGATCTCTTCGCACAGCCGCGTGGTCTCTTTAAGCGACAGGCTGAACTCCAACCCGCCGCCCACGTTGAACAGCCGCCCCTGATACGTTTCGAAGTTGCCGATCTGCTCCACCAGTAGTTCGCAGAAATCGTCGATATGCAAAAAGTCCCGCACCTGCCGCCCGCTCCCGTCAAATCCTATATAAGAAAGGTTCCGCCGGAAATAGTGCGCCGCCATCCATAGCGCGATCACCCCCTGGTCGGTCTTGGCCATCTGCCACGGCCCCGTCAGAATCCCGCAGCGGTTGATCAGATACCGGAACCCGTAAGCGTCCGCGTACTCGGTCACCAGCAGTTCGCCCGCCAGCTTCGTCATGCCATAAAGCGAACGCGCGCCGTCCAGCGGGAAATCTTCCCGGATCCCCGCCGCCGATACGCCCGGCACGTTCTGCGCCGCCGCAAGCTGGAAACGGTCCGGCCCTTCCTCGTAAGCCAGCTCGTTCAGAAGCCGATATGGGTAGATCCGGCTGGTGGAAATGAACACAAAATCCGCCTTCACCAGCCGCGCCAGTTCCAGGCAGTGATAACACCCCGTCAAATTCGTGTCGATCACATACGCCGGCGATCCGCCATATCCGGCCATCGGCGAAGGCTCCGCCGAGCACTCCACAATCAGGTCCGGAGGCTCCCCCAGGCTCGTCAAGTCGGCCAGGGACCGTATGTCCCCGTGGACGAACTTCACCCCCGCTTCGAGCAGCCGCCCCACGTTCAATTCCGACCCGCGCCGATGCAGGTTGTCGAACGCCGTCACTGTCATCCGCGGGTAGCTCTTCTTGAGCGCCAGCGAAAAATTCGACCCCACGAAACCGGCGCCCCCGGTGATCAGGACGTGCTCATGCATCGGCATATCAGTGTTTCAGTGTAACAATAGAGATATGGCGCGCATCGAGGGGATCGCCGACCAGCAAGCCAGCCTGTTCACCCGCGCCGTCTATGGCGCCACCCGCCGCAAGCTCGGCCGCGTGCCCGAGTCTGTGCGTATCACCGCATACCAGCCGCGCCTGCTCGCGGCCCTCGGCGGCATGGAGCTGGCGCAGGAAGGCATGCGCTCCGTCGATCCGTCCTTGGAAGCCCTGGTCGACCTCAAAACCGCTACCCTGATCGGCTGCCCGTTCTGAATCGATATCGGTTCTGCCGTTGGCAGAAAAGCGGGAGTGACCGAGGCCAAACTGATGGCCTTGGCGCAATTTGAAACCAGCCCGGAATTCAGCGAGATTGAAAAACTGGCCCTGCGCTACGCCGTCGCCATGACGGCCACGCCAGTCGACGTCCCCGACGAATTATTCGCCGCCTTGCGCGCGCATTTTGACGATCGCCAGTTGGTCGAATTGACCGCCGCCATCGCCTGGGAGAATTTCCGCGCCCGCTTCAATCACGCCTTCGGCTGCGAAGCGGAGGGTTTTTCCGAAGGCGCGTTCTGTCCGCTGCCGGTTCCCCAAAAGTGAGCCTCACTTCACCGCGAAATACACCAGCGCCACAATCAGCACCGTAAAAAACAAGCCGATGCCCACCAGCATCAGCAGTTCGCGCGGCAGAGACTTTCCTTCGTTCGGATCGGGTAGGTGCAGCTTGGCCAGTTCGTCGGTGTGCAACCCGGCTTCTTCCGCGGGCTCGGGCGCCGGCGCAAATGCTTCCATCGGAGCCCCGTCCGGATCGCCGTAGAAGTGAATCCGCCGCTCCACGGTCTCCCGCCAGTGGTCGGCATCCATCCGGAACCGCTTCGCCAGCAGGGGCGGCAGGCTTGCCTGGATCTCCTCCGGCGAACTTGCCTGGAGCGGCTCCACTACCCAAAATCCCAAACTGTCCGCCAGCCGGCACCCTAGATGCACCAGCGTCAGCAAATCCACTTCGGAATTGTTCTGCGGATCGTGATGCCGCGCCGCCACAATCTGGAAATCCGGCGGCAGATTCCACTGCTCCGCCAGTACCCGCCCCGCCGCGCAATGATCCATGCCCAGCGTTTGGCTTTCGCAATCCAACAATTCCAGCGCGTTCCGCCCCGCGTCCCGCAGCAGCTCGGCATACTCCTTCGGATACGCCAACAGCAGCCCCAACCGCCCCACGTCGTGCAGCAGACCGGCGGTGTAAGCCCGGTCTTCAAACGCCCCGCAGTTGTGCGCCAGCTCGTCGGTGAGCAGCGCGCACGCCAGCATGTGCCGCCAGCACCGCGACAACTCTTCAATGTGCAGCACCGCCTTCATGTGGTTCGACGTAGCCACGGTCATGCTCAAGGCCCGCACGCGCCGCAGACCCAGCACCACCAGCGCCGATTGCAGCGAATCGATCTGGCCGCGATACCCGAATAGCGGCGAATTGGCCACCTTCAGGATCTGCGCCGAAAACGCCGGATCGGAGGAAATGAGCGCCACCAGTTCCCGGATCTCGACATCGTCTCGCGCGAGCAGATCCAACAATCGCAACACGATCGGTGGAAATGCGGGAATTCTGGCCAGCAGCCCCTTCCGGTCGGTTTGTACCAAAGCCCCGGAACCCTGGCCCATATCTGTCTCATCGGCCGCAATCCGAAACCTTCCCCCCGGGATTTATCCGTGTTTATCCGTGTTCATCTGTGGCCAAAACCCTGTTTCCCCCGACAGGGAAAGCTATCATCGGAAGGAATGGCCGCCGACTTCATTTCCCTCCTGCGGCACAACCGCAACTACCGCTATACGTGGCTCGGCCAGATAGTCAGCGAAACCGGCGATTATTTCAATAACATCGCCGTTTTCAGCCTGGTAATGTCGGTCTCCGGATCCGGCCTGGTCGTCAGCGCCGTCATGCTCTCCCGCGCCATCCCCGCCGTGCTCGCCGGACCCGTCGCCGGCGTCATCCTCGACCGCTTCGACCGCCGCCGCATCATGCTCGCCAGTGACCTCGTCCGCGCCGTCGTGGCCCTCGCCTTCATCCTCACCGTGCGTCATCCCGCCGCCTGGCTCCTCTACGCCCTCAGCGCGCTCCTCATGTTCGCTTCGCCCTTTTTCACCAGCGGACGCGCCGCCATCCTGCCCGTCATCGCCAGTCCCGCCGAATTGCACACCGCCAACTCCTTGACCCAAACTACCCAATGGGCCACCCTCACCGCCGGCACCCTGCTCGCCGGTTTCGCCGTCGCGCGCCTCGGTTTCGCCTGGGCCTTCGTCATCAATTCGCTCTCCTTCGTTTTCTCCGCCTTCGCCGTCTGGCAATTACACACGCCCGAAGGCTTTGTTCCCGCGCGCGGGCATGCCCAAACCGGAATGGTCCGCCCCTGGCGCGAATACGTCGCCGGCCTCGCCTACATACGCGCCACACCACTGGTCTTCTGGATCGGCATGATTTCCGTCGGATGGGCCATGGGCGGCGGCGCGGCCCAAATCCTCTTCGCTCTCTTCGGCCAGCAGGTGTTCGCCCGCGGCGCGGCCGGCATCGGCACCATCTGGGGTTTCGCCGGCGTCGGCCTGCTCATCGGCGGATGGCTCGGCCACATCGCCGGCCGCCGCGCCACTTATGCCGGCTACAAGCGCACGATTTCCATTGCCTATCTCAGTCACGGCCTGGCTTACGTGGCCTTCAGCCAGATGCATAACTACGCCCTCGCGCTCGCCTCCATCTGTCTCTCCCGCGTCGGCATGGCCATCAGCTCCGTGCTGAATTACTCCCAATTACTGCGTCACACGCCCGATCAATTTCGCGGCCGCGTCTTCTCCACTATGGAATCCCTTCGCTGGTCGGTCATGATCCTGTCGATGGCCGCCGCCGGCATCGCCTCGCAGTATTTCAGCCCCCGCATCATCGGCGCCGTGGCCGGCATCCTCGGCTCACTCACCGCCGTCGCCTGGGCGTGGGCCGATGCCACCGGCCGCATCCCGGAGCCTGCGCCCCAGTCACCGTAGACCGGGAGAACGGAAAAACACCCGCGAGCTCGTTTCTCCGCCTTACGTCATCGTCTATCGGCTGAAGCAAGACGTCGCTGAAATTCTTTACATTTGGCATGATCGCAGGACTGGCGCTAGCCTAATCTACTCCAACAACCCCGCGAACCGCGACCCCGCCTTCACAATCGTCTGGTTCCGCTCCGGCCCGGTCGAAATGCAGCCTACCCCCACCGTAATCCCGCGCCCGCAACGGCCGTTTTGCTAAAATGTGTACAGCCCTGTACGCACGAGGTTGCCATGGAACCCATCGCCGTCGGTATCCGCGAGTTTCGCGAAAATCTTGCCGCGTATCTATTGGAGAGCGATGCTCCCATCGCCATCACGAGGCACGGAGATACCATCGGATACTTCATTCCAGCCCGCCGCAAGCGCTCCGAAACAGAACGGGCGGCGCTCAAAGAAGTAGCCGCAAAATTTGACGAACTCCTGGCCGCGAAGGGAATCACGGAAGACGACCTCGTTGCGGACTTCAGACGGTGGCGCGCCGCCAAACGCCGATGATCCCCGGCAGAGGCCTGGTAGTGGATGCCAATATATCCTCATCCGGGCCGCCTTGGGCAGCCGTGTCCGTACCCTGATCGAAACGTACGAGGACAGCATTGCCTTCTCTACGCCTGACATCTGTTTTGAGGATTCTGGTGAGTATGTCTCGGAAGTGCTGATCAGCCGCGGCGTAGACCCTGCTTGCGGAATCGCGGCGCTCGACCAACTCCGGTCGATTATCCAGATTGTGGATCGAGCCTTATATCGCGATTTCGAGCAACCCGCCCGCGAACGTATGGCGGTGCGTGATATCGAGGACTGGCCGATTGCGGCAGTGGCCCTCATGCTTGGCGTCCCTATCTCGACCGAAGACCACCACTTCTTCGGCGCCGGCCTGGCCACTTGCACGACCGACCGCGTAGAGCTGTACCTGCATGGCCGCCAGGATTAGTCGGCGTGGGATCACCTCGGGCGCCGCTCCACCCTACTCCAACAACCCCGCGAACCGCGACCCCGCCTTCACAATCGTCTGGTTCCGCTCCGGTCCCGTCGAAATGCAGCCCACTTCCACCCCGCTCTGCTTCTCCAGAAACTCCACGTAATCCCGCGCCCGCGCCGGCAGTTCGCTGTACTCCCCCACGCCGAAGGTCGACGTCTGCCATCCCGGCAGGCACTCATACACCGGTTCTAGCGCCGAAACATCCTTGATGGTAGCCGGCATCTCGCACGTCTCCCGCCCGTGCAGCCGGTAACCCACGCACACCGGGATCTGCTCCATCTCGTCCAGCACGTCCAGCTTCGTCACCACCAGGCTGTCGAAGCCGTTGATCATCGCCGCGTAGCGCAGCAGCGGCACGTCGAACCATCCGCAGCGCCGCGGCCTCCCCGTCACCGATCCGAATTCGTTGCCCCGTTCGCGGATCTGGTCCCCCCACGAATCCAACGCCTCGCTCGGAAACGGCCCGCCGCCCACCCGTGTAATGTAAGCCTTCGACACGCCGATCACGCCCTGGATGCAAGTCGGCGGCACGCCCGCGCCCGTGCACGCGCCCCCCGCCGATGCGCTCGAAGAAGTCACGAACGGATACGTCCCGTGGTCGATGTCCAGCATCGTGCCTTGCGCGCCTTCGAACATCACCCGCTGGCCCGCCGCCATGGCGTCGTGCAGCAGCTTCGCCGTGTCGCACACCATCGGCCGGATGCGCTCCGCCAGCCGCTCGTACTCGTCCCGCACGCCGCTCGTGTCGCACTCGCCTTTGAGGCCCAAGGCCCGCGCCGCCGCCTTGTGTTCCGCGACCAGCGTATCGAACAAAGGCTCGAATACCTCTCGATCCATCAAATCGCCGATCCGCAAGCCCCGCCGCGCGATCTTGTCCTCGTAGCACGGTCCGATGCCGCGCGACGTCGTCCCGATGGAAACCCGCCCCGGCCGCGCATCTCCGGCCTTCTCCATCCAGCGATGCGTGGGCAGCAGCACCTGCGCCCGGTTGCTGATGAACAGATTGCCTTCCACCCGCAGGCCCGCGTCCTCCAACATGCGGATCTCCTCCAGCAGCGCCGCCGGATCCACCACCAGCCCGTTCCCGATCACCGATTTCTTCCCCGGCCGCAGGATGCCGCTCGGTATCAGCTTCAGCACGAATTTCGCATCGCCGATGCGCACCGTGTGCCCGGCGTTATGCCCGCCCTGATATCGGACTACTATATCGAAGCGTTCGGAGAAAAGATCCACCATTTTCCCCTTGCCTTCATCGCCCCATTGCGCGCCCAGAATGATTATGTTGCTCATGGCCAAACGCATTCATTCTACCGCATGTGATAATCTGGCCTTTAATGCAGCTTTCGGAAGTCTATTTGAAGCTTGGCGAGAACGGGTTTGCCAAACTGATTGGCAGCATCTCCATCGGCAAGCTGAAAACCTACCAGCTCTACGATGCATTCAAGGCCAGCGCGCATTTGGCCAAGCTCAATACCGAGACTCTGCACAAACATGTCCCCCGATTTTGGGCCCGTCTCGGCGAGCACGACGAGCAGTTCGCCAAAGATCTGGCCCAGACTGTGCTAGTATCACACCTGGACATGATCTCGGCCGTGCTCGATTTTCTCGGCGTTCCGCATGAAGGCGGTTTCTTCAACAAAGATCTCAACGCCAAGAGCTATTTGACCGAGGGCTGGGCGGAACGCGTATTCGAGAAGTTTCAGGCCGTTTATTCCGAGCCGGTTTTGTTATTTTATATAAATCACCTGTCATGGGAACTGACCGATCGGGCCGAGCCTTTTGCGCCAGCCAGCGCGGCATGAAGCCGCCCGCAAATTTTTCGGTTGCAATAATGCATGGGGAAACAGTACAATCGTGGGTCCGTCAGGAGCTTGTACGAGTGGAGTCGCGGGCATGCCGTGGTTCGCGGTACTCGTGGGGAGAAGCTTTCCATGGGCGGAGATTGAGCAACTCCTTGCAGCACTGTCATTTCGGCGCGCGAGTCCGAACGCATTCCGGACTTGCGGGCCTGTTAGGTACTGTGGGGTTGCAATGGGCAGGACTGTTGGTCTGTCCACAGTTGGGTGCGTGATTTCGCCCAGTCCGGCACTGGGATGAGGGTGGTTGCTTAGAATGAGCCATTGCGAATTTCATTATTCTTACTTATTGCCCCAAAAACCGGGCATCCTTCCGTTTGACGAAACGATCACCAAGTCCTGTCGGCGCTGTGGCGCGACGTTCACGACGAAATCGCGCATCCGGAAACGGTGCGACGCCTGCCAGGAGATCGTTGCCTACGAGAAGCAACAAAAGGCCAACGCGCGGCTGAAAGCCCGCCGTGCCGCCAAACGGGCTCTTCTCCGCGGGTGAACGGTCCGTTCAACGGCTTCAGCCGGGACGAGCTCGCTGCCTTGCGTCGCCTCCGGACGCCGGAGAAGATCCAACTCTTCCTCGATTGCGAGATCGGCTATAACAAGGAAATCCACGGGCCGACGTGTCGCTCGCCGCGTGGAGTCCTGCGTGACCGGCTGGCGCATTGCCTCGAGGGTGCTCTGTTCGCCGCCGCGGCCCTGCGTGTCCAAGGCCATCCCCCGTTGCTCCTGGATTTGGAGGCCGTGCGCGACGACGATCACGTGCTGGCCATCTTCCGGCAGCACGGCCATTGGGGCGCTATCGCCAAATCCAACTATTCGGGTCTCCGATTCCGCGAACCCGTTTATCGCACCCTCCGCGAGTTGGCCATTTCCTACTTCGAACACTACTTCAACCTGGCCGGCGAGAAAACTCTCCGCAACTACTCCCGCCCCGTGAATCTGGCGCGCTTCGACCGCCTCGGCTGGATGACCGCTGCCGAAGATGTCTGGGAAATCTCCGAATACCTGACCGGTATCCCACATACGCCCCTGGTGAAACCGCCCCTCACCCGCCGCCTCAACCACGTGGATGCCCGCCTCCAGGCCGCCGGCAAACTCGGCGGCGTTGCGTAGGTGGGCGGGATTCATCCACGCACTAGCAGAATCTAATCGCCGTCGACCGGCCGCGTGCGTCTGCGCCTGGGCTGCACAAATCCGGGCATACTTCCTCCGAGCGCCGCCAGCCGCCGTGCAGCGTCCGCCGCCGACACCGCTCCGTCCCGCCGAAAATCCCCGCTCTTCCCGCCCGTCTTCTCCATCAAATACAAATCCTGAATCTCGATCCCCTTGTCCAGCGCCTTGGTCATGTCGTACACCGTCAACGCCGCCACCGCCGCCGCCGTCAGCGCCTCCATCTCCACTCCGGTCTGCGCCGTCGTCGCCGCCCGGGCCACGATCCGCACCCCGCCCGCCTCCACCGTAACCTCCACGTCCGCGTGGGTCAGCATCAATGGATGGCACATCGGAATCAGGTCCGCCGTCTTCTTCGCCGCCGCGATCCCCGCAATCCGCGCGATCTCCAGCGGATTCCCCTTCGGATTCTCCGGCAGCGCCCGCAGCACCTCCGCCCCCATCTTCACGAAGGCGTGCGCCCGCGCCGTCCGTC
Source organism: Bryobacteraceae bacterium (assembly GCA_049511415.1). GTDB lineage: Bacteria > Acidobacteriota > Terriglobia > Bryobacterales > Bryobacteraceae > Bog-159. The sequence goes on from JBEKYC010000075.1 coordinate 12,508, forward strand.
GCGTCTCCCGCTTGTCCGAAACGTCCACCATCCGCGGCGCGCCCGCATCGTCGAAGTGCGATAGCTTCTTCATTTAAGCAGCACCCGGATCCAATCGCCTTTCTGCCACTCCGCGCGATCCGCCTCCACCACCACAAACGCATTGGCCCGCGTCAGCGCCGGCACGTCGCTCGACCCGCGCGACGCCAGCGGCGTCACCTCCGCGCCATCCGCCGTTAAGCGCGCCGGCAGAAATCGCGTCAGCCCTACCTTGTGCCGGAACGGCTGCGTCAGACGCGCCGAGGGCATGATCAATCCCACATCCTGCTGCCCGCCCGCGAGTTCCAGAGCCGCGCGGGCGAAGATCTCAAACGTCACCATGGTCGACGAAGGATTGCCCGGCAGCCCAAAAAAAAACGTGCCCCGCGCGCACCCAAATACCAACGGTTGACCCGGCTGAATCAGCACCCGGTCGAAAAAGAACTCCGCGTCCAATTCCGCCAGCACGCTCTCCACAATATCGTATTTGCCCGCCGAAACTCCGCCCGAAAGCAGCAGCAGGTCCGCTTGCAACCCCCGCTCGATCAGCTCCCGCGTATGCGCATGCTCGTCCCGCGCTACCGGCAGGATCTCCGGCTCGCCGCCCGCCCGCGTCACCTGCGCCGCCAGCGAATATACGTTCGAATTGCGAATCTGGAATGCCCGCGGCGTCTCCCCCACCGGCACAATCTCGTCCCCCGTCGCGATCAACGCCACCCGCGGCCGCACATGCACTGGCACCCGTGTGCACCCGATCGACGCCAGCATCGCGATATCCGTAAAATCCAACCGTTTGCCGGGATGCAGCAGCGTCTCGCCAGACCGCGCCTCGCATCCCTGCGGGTTGACGAACTGCCCCGCATCGGCGCTCTGGCCCGCCATCACCCGCGCGCCGTCCCGTTGCACGTATTCGAGCATCACCACTGCGTCCGCGCCCCGCGGCACCGGCGCGCCCGTCATAATCTCGACCGCCTGCCCGCGTCCCACTTCGCCGCCGAAGATCTCGCCCGCCCTTACCTCGCCGATCACGTCCAGCGTTCCCGGCAGGTCCGCCGTCCGCACCGCGTATCCGTCGCGCACCGCCCGCGCCACCGCCGGATAATCGCGATCCGCCAGAACTCCCTCCGCCAGCACGCGCCCCGCCGCCGATTCCAGCGCCACACTCTCGCTGGCCGGCGTCGGATGCGCCGCGCGCACAGTATCCATCACCGACCGGCGCGCTTGCTCAAAGGTGAATGCGGGCACATGCTTATTCTATGCTGGTTCTTCGCCATGCCCCTCATCCCGCCTGATGATCTCACCGCCTGGTCGGCCACGCTCCTCGAAGCCGCCGCCTACCCCAAGCCCGCCGCGCGCCTGATCGCTGAATCGCTCGTAGCCGCCAATCTGCGCGGCGTGGATTCCCACGGCGTGCAGTTGCTGCCTTACTACGTCGAGCAGGTGGAATGCGGCGATCTCGATCCCAATGCCGTGGGCCAGGTCGTTTCCGCGTCGGGCGCGTGCCTCACCTACGACGGCGCCAACGGTCCCGGCCAATGTATCGCCGCTACCTGCTGCGCGCATGCCGTGCACCTCGCCCACAAACACGGCCTCGGCATGGTCACCGCGCGCAATGCCAATCACTTCGGCGCGGCCGCCTGCTGGGCCCAAAAAATCTCCGCCGCCGGCATGCTCGGCATCGTCATGTGCAACGCATCCCCCATCGTGGCTCCCTGGCAGGGCAAGCAGCCGCGCCTGGGCACCAACCCAATTTGCATGTCCGTCCCGGGACCCTGGCTGCTCGACATGGCCACCACCACCGTCGCCAACAACCGCATCTTCAAAGCTCTCGCCAACGGTGAAGAAACCATTCCTTCCGGCTGGGCCATGGATTCCGAAGGCGTGCCCACCACCAGCACCGACGCTGCCGTGCGCGGCCTGCCCATGCCCCTGGGCGGATATAAAGGCAGCGGACTCGCCATGCTCGTCGAGATCCTCTGCGCGGCGTTGAGCGGCGGCGCCATGAGCATCGAAGTCGGCGGCATCCGCATACACGGCAAGCCCACCCGCATCAGTCATATGTTCCTGGCCATCGACATCGCCCGCTTTATGCCGGTCGAAGAGTTCACCCGCCGCATCGAGTGGCTGGTGGCTACCGTCAAATCGTCCGCGCCCGCCGCCGGTTACGGCGAAGTTCTGGTAGCCGGCGACCCGGAGCGGCTGAGCGAAGCTCTCCGCCGGCGCGATGGCATTCCGCTGGGCGAGGGCACCTGCGAAGCCCTCGCCCGAACAGCCGCCCGTCTCTGCGTCGCCCCGCTTCCAGTGAAAACTGGTACACTGGCGGCGAACAAGGAGAACTGAAATGCACCGCTTATCCCTGATCGCCGCCGGCGCCACGCTGTTCGTCGCCGCGGCCGGATTGCAAGCCGCCGAACCCGATACGGGCGCCGCCGCCGCCTATTGCACCAGCACCGGGGGCGAAGTTGTCAAACGCGCGCCGGTCTACGGCACCAACGGCCCCTCTTCCACTTGGCTGTGGCTCTCGGGGTCGAAAGACTTTTGCGCCTACTCGTCCAAAGGCTCGACTATCCACGTCGAGCTCGAGACCCTCTACACCACCAAGCCCACTCTGGCCGTGCTCGCCTACTATGCCAAGCCGCCCGTGGGATCTTGTGAAGGCAACCCCGCGTCCTGCTATTGTTCCTCCCTCGGCGGATCCGACCTCTTTGGTGGAATCACCGGCGCCGGCGGCGGCTGGGTTGGCAAGGATTACCCCTTCAACGTCCTCGAAGCCTGCATCTTCCCGGACATGTCGTCCATCGATTCCTGGGGCCTGACCTATAACGCCGAAGGCATCATCCGCGGCATCGACCTGACCACCGTGCTGCGCTACGTCCCGCCACCCTCCCTTACGCATTGATCGGCCGCGTTCCCTCGAAACCGGTGGGGCGGGCTGGCAACACCCAAGTCACGCGCCCGTCCCTCCGATTTTCCCCTTTCCGCCCAGCCTGTTCCAGCCTTCGCCCCTCCCGCCGCGCATCTGCCCGTGTTCCCATCGTATGTGGGGAACGGCCTCCGATCCCGCCGTCCAATCGCAACAATTTTAAGGGGATAGTTCCAAATTGGTTTCGTTCCTCCAATTCGGGCCGGCGCGCCGGCCTAAGCTCAATTCCGCCCAAATCCGCCCAATCGCGTTTTAACTGCAACCCCCGCCCCCCTGGTATAATCGAAGGATTCAGAGATCCGAAACGTCTGCATGCCGTTAAAACCTATAGCCGCCAACCACGGCCCTGAGAAGAAAGTGTACCTGCTGAAGCCCCGCGGCTTCTGTGCGGGTGTGGTGCGCGCCATCGATGTGGTCAAAATAGCCTTGGATGTTTACGGCCCGCCCGTCTACGTGCGCAAGGAAATTGTTCATAACAAACACGTGGTCGAGGAGTTGCGCGAAGCCGGAGCCATCTTTGTTGAAGAGGTATGCGAGGTGCCTCCCGGCGCCCGCGCCATCTTCAGCGCCCACGGCGTGGCGCCGGAAGTGCGCCAGGAAGCTGCTGCCCGTGGCCTCCAGGTGATTGACGCCACCTGCCCTCTGGTCACCAAAGTCCATCTGGAAGCCGTCCGCTTTGCGCATGATGGCTTCAGCATCCTACTGATTGGCCACAGCCACCATGACGAAGTCATCGGCACCCTCGGCGAAGCTCCGGATTCCAGCTACCTCGTCGAAACCGTCGAAGATGTCGACCGCCTCGCGCTGCCCGATCCGACGCGCGTGCGCTATCTCACGCAAACGACTTTAAGCCTGGATGAAACGCGCGACATCATCGCCCGCCTTAAACAGCGCTTCCCGCTCATCCAGGGTCCCCCCGCGCAAGATATCTGCTACGCCACCGAAAACCGCCAGATGGCGGTAAAAGGCGTGGCCGAATACTGCGACCTGCTACTGGTGGTAGGATCGCAGAATAGCTCCAATTCGAAACGCCTGGTCGAGGTCAGCGCCAATGCCGGCGTACGCGGTTATCTGGTCAATGACTACGAAGAAGTTGATGTCGCCTGGCTGAATGGAGTTCGTAATGTGGCGGTCACCGCCGGAGCATCCGCACCGGAGCACTTGGTGGAAGAACTGGTCGGATTTCTGCGGGACCAAGGTTTTCACCGGCTGGAAGAAGTGGAATTGGTCGATGAAGATGTGCGCTTCTCCCTGCCATCGGAACTGACCCGGGCCGTGCCCGGTTTGACGACCATTTCCGCATGATGAGTACATCAACCGCGACCGCACAAGAAACCCTCGTCAGCGCGGCGGCGCAGACCGCCCAACGCACTGCCGATCATCTGTTGGCCTTGCAGGATCCGGGTGGTTATTGGTGCGCCGACCTGACGGCCGATACCACCCTCGAATCCGACTACATCCTTTTGCAGCTCTGGATGCATCCGCCGCAGGGCGCCGCCTGGAACCCTCCCACGCGCCCCCTCATTGACAAGGCCGTCCGTTCCATTCTGGCGCGGCAACTGCCCGATGGCGGCTTCAATATCTACGTCAACGGGCCGTCCGAGATCAGCGCCACCGTCAAAGCCTATTTCGCGCTCAAAATTGCTGGCGTGCCCGTCGGCGATCCGCGCCTTGTGCAGGCTCGCGGCCGGATCCTGGCGCTGGGCGGTATTCAGTCCGCCAATAGCTACGTCAAGATCAACCTCAGCCTGTTCGATATGTACCCGCGGCAATTCTGCCCCTCGATTCCGCCCGAGGTCATGCTGCTGCCCGGTAATTTCCTGTATCAGATGTCGGCCTGGACGCGCGCCATCGTGGTGTCGCTCGCTATCGTGCATTCGAGCAACCCGCGCCGCCCCGTGCCCACCGGCTTCAATCTCGACGAGCTGTATAAGCCCGGTGTAAGCCTCGAGTTCCAGCGCGGCGATTCCCTCTTTTCCTGGCGCACCTTCTTCCTGGCCGCCGACCGTCTCTTCAAGTTCTGGGAGAAACACGGTTCCCGCGCGATGCGCCGCAAGGCCCTCGCCGCCGCCGAAAAATGGATGCTCGCCCGCTGTGAAAACTCCGACGGGTTGGGCGCCATCTATCCCCCCATGATGTACGCCATCATGGCTCTCGACGCCCTCGGGTATGCGCCGGATAATCCCGCCAGCCAGGAAGCCAGATATCAGTTTGATCGCCTCATGATCGATGACGGCGAGCGCTTCCTGTTCCAGCCTTGCTTTTCCCCGATCTGGGACACCGGCATCACGGGTTTCGCACTAAGTGAGTCCCGTGGGGCAGACGATCGTTTTGTGTCGTCTGCCTTGCGGAGGGCCGCCGACTGGATCCTCTCCAAGGAAGTCCGCGTCCAGGGCGACTGGTCCGTCAAACGGCCCAAAACCGAGCCGTCCGGCTGGGGCTTCTTCTTCCGCAACGATCACTATCCCGATATCGACGACACGGCCATGATCCTGCTCGCCCTCAGCCGGTCGCAAGCCACCGATCCGGCCGCCCAGGAAGCCTGCCAGCGGCGGGCGCTGCGGTGGATTCTCGATATGCAGGGCAAAGATGGCGGCTGGGCGGCCTTCGATGTCGATAACAATTGGCAGTTCCTCAATAACGTCCCGTTTGCCGACCACAACGCCATGCTCGATCCCACCTGCCCCGACATTACCGGGCGCGTGCTGGAAGCTTTAGGCGCGCACGGTTTGGGTAGCACGAACCCCGCCGTCAAGCGCGGCGTCGATTTTCTGGTGCAAAATCAGTTGCAGGATGGAAGCTGGTACGGCCGTTGGGGCGTCGCGTATATCTACGGCACTTGCTTTGCCCTGCGCGGCTTGCGCGCGTCCGGCTACGATGATCGCGAAGCCGGCATTCTGCGCGCCGGCGAATGGCTGCGCTCCATCCAAAACGCCGACGGCGGCTGGGGCGAAAGTTGCTCGAGCTATGATGAGGGCGGCTTCGTGCCGGCGGAAAGCACGCCTTCCCAAACTGCTTGGGCCTTGATGGGCCTGATCGCCGGCGGCGATACCAACAGCCTCAGCGTGCACCACGGCATCGAATATCTGCTCGAAACCCAGCGCCCCGATGGAAGCTGGGACGAAGAACTGGCTACCGGCACCGGTTTTCCCAAAGTCTTCTATTTGAACTATCATTACTACCGGCTCTACTTCCCGTTGATCGCACTCTCTGAATTCGTGAAGCACATATGAGATTCCCGCTATCCATGACGGCCAATATGGCCGGCTACATTTTTAAGAATCGCCTGCGCCCGCGTCCCGAGTGGCAGAAGGACGTAGCCGCCCCGCCGGATGCCGCCAATCCGTTCCGCATCCTGCATGGGGCATCCGCCCCACGCGCGGAGCGCCAACCGCATCCCATGATCCGCAAGCGGTTCCCGCTGGTCATGATGCTCGAGCCGCTGCACGCCTGCAACCTCACCTGCACCGGTTGCGGCCGCATCCGCGAGTACGAATCCACCATTACGCAGCGCGTGCCGCTCGAAGAATGCCTGGCCGCCGTGGATGAATGCGGTGCGCCCATGGTCTCCATCTGCGGCGGCGAGCCCATGATGTATCCGCAGATCGGCGAACTCGTGGCGGGTATCCTGGAGCGCAACAAGAACATCTACCTGTGCACCAACGGCATGTTCATCGTGAAGCGCTTGCACGAATTCAAGCCCGACAAGCGTTTCTTCTTCAATGTGCATCTGGACGGACTGGAGAAAACCCACGATATCTGCGTAGAGCGCGAAGGCGTCTTCCGCGAAGCCATGGAAGGCATCCAGGCCGCCAAGGCCGCCGGTTTCATGGTGTGCACCAACACCACCATCTACAAGGAAACCGACATGAAGGAAATAGAGGCGCTGCTCGAATACCTCGAACAGTTCAACCTCGATGGCCATCAAATGGCCCCGGCTTATGGATATTCGGCCGTGGATGACCGCGAAATCTTCATGACGCGCGACGATATTCGCGAGAAATTCAAAGACATCTCCCGGCTGGCCGAGCGCTTCTATATCAAGCAGACGCCGCTCTACCTGGATTATCTGAAGGGCGCCCGCGAGCTTCCCTGTACCGCCTGGGGCACGCCGACCTACAACACCAAGGGCTGGAAAGGGCCGTGCTACCTGATCACCGACGGCCATTACAAAACCTTCGAAGCCCTGATGACCCAGACGCCTTGGGAGGATTACGGTCCGGGCAACGACCCGCGCTGCGAGCATTGCATGATGCACTGCGGCTTCGAACCTTCCGCCGCGCTGGGTATCAACGCCAGCCTCGCCGACAATCTCAAAATGTTGACCTGGGCGTTGAAGTGATGTGAAGCCCACTCTGGTGACCGGCGTCTCGGGCTTCCTTGGCTGGCACGTCGCGCGGCTCCTGGTGGACCGCGGGCATCACGTGAGGGCCCTGGTTCGCCCCACCAGCCAGATCCGCGAACTGGATGTCGAACCAGTCGCCGGCGATCTGCGCGACGCGGAATCGGTCGCCCGCGCCGCCGCCGGATGCGGCCTCATCTTTCACGTGGCGGCTGACTATCGGCTGTGGGCGGCCGATGAAAAGGAACTGTACCGCTCCAATGTGGATGGCACCCGCCACGTCCTCGAAGCCGCCCGCAAGAACGGCGCGGAGCGCGTGGTGTATACCAGCACGGTAGGATGCATCGGTGTCTTGCCGGATGGCGAAGGCGACGAAGATCGTCCCGTCGCGCTGGAGGAAATGCACGGCGCCTACAAGCGCTCCAAATTCCTGGCGGAGCGACTGGCCCTGGAGTTTGCGGCCGCGGGATTGCCGGTCGTAATCGTGAATCCTACGGCCCCCATCGGCGATCACGATATTAAGCCGACACCGACCGGAAAGATTGTTTTGGATTTCTTGAAAGGAGACATGCCCGCTTTTATCGATACCGGCTTGAACGTGGTGGACGCGCGCGACGTGGCCTTGGGACATGTGCTGGCCTCCGCGCGCGGCCGTAACGGCGAGCGCTACATTCTGGGGTCGGAAAATCTGACGCTGGCCCAGATCCTGCAAAAGCTGGCGGCGCTGACCGGCTTGCGTGCGCCCACGCTGCAATTGCCCTACGCCGTGGCCTACGCTGCCGGCGTAGTGACCACCGGCTGGGCGCGTCTCACCGGCAAGCCGCCGCGCGCGCCGCTTGACGCGGTCCGCATGGCGCGCAAGAAAATGTTCGTATCGCATGCCAAGGCTGCCCGCGAGCTGGGTTTCAATCCCGGCCCCGCCGAGGGAGCCTTAAAACGGGCCGTCGAATGGTTTCGGAGCAACGGATATTGTTAGTGGCTGCTGAGCCGCGCGAGTTTTCGGGCCTGCTGGGCTTGTGTACCGGCGTGCACAAACTGGCGTGGCCGGTCCAGTGGGCCAGATCCGCGGAATCCCGCGGCCGCCAGTTCTGGATGGTGGCCAATGGCGCGGGCGCGGCGCGTGCGGCCCGGGCGGTGGAAGTCGCCGTGCCTGAATGCCGGCCGCGGGCGGTCGTCAGCATGGGTTTCTGCGGAGCGCTGGACCCGGCGCTCAAAATTGGCGATGTGGTGGTCGCGCGGGACGGCGCCATCGCGTCCATCGACCACGTGGCCACCACCGCCGCGGAGAAAGCCTCGCTGCGCGCCACGGGAGCCGTAGCCGTTGAAATGGAAGCCGCTGGCGTAGCTGAACGCGCCGCCCGCTACGGCCTCCCCTTCTTCTGCATTAAATCCGTTACAGATACCGCCGCCCAAAACTTCACCATTGATTTCAACAAGGCTCTGCGTTCCGACGGGCACTTCGGTACAATTAGAATTTTAAAGTCAGCATTACATAACCCCTGGAAGGCTTTTCCGGAATTGTTCCGGTTGGGCCGATCGTGCGGCATCGCTACGCGTACATTAGGAGAGTTCATTGCCGGCTGCCGATTCTGACTGGACCATTCCGTCCACCATGCACGCGGCTGTTTACAAAGGCCAAAGTGTTGTGTCGGTGGAGGAAGTGCCCACCCCCGAGATCGGTCCCGGTGAAATCCTGGTGCGCGTGGAAGCCTGTGGCATCTGCCACACGGATCTGAAAAAGATTGAGTACAACCTCCTGGCGCCGCCGCGCATCTATGGTCATGAAACGGCAGGAGTCGTGGTTCGCACGGGGCGCGAGGTGCGCCGGTTCTCGCCGGGCGACCGGGTAGTGGTTTTCCACCACATTCCCTGTGGGACTTGTTTTTATTGCCGGCGGAAACTCTACGCGCAGTGCCCCATCTATAAGAAGGTAGGGGTGACTGCCGGATTTGAACCCGCCGGGGGCGGCTTCTCGCAATACGTTAAGGCTATGGACTGGATCGTCGAGCGCGGCGTGGAAAAGATTCCGGAAGGTGTCTCCTTCGAACGCGCCAGCTTCGTCGAGCCGGTCAATACCTGTCTGAAGGCCGTGGTGCAGTGTGCGGCCCAACCCGATGAAGTGGCGCTGATCATCGGCCAGGGACCCATTGGCCTGTTCTTCACGATGTTGCTCAAACGCACGGGCGCGGTCGTGGTGGCCACTGACACCATTGCCGCGCGGCGCGAGCTCTCGCGCGAGTGCGGCGCGCAGGAAGCCTGGGATCCCCGCGAAACCGACGTCCATGCCGAAATCCGGCGTCTTACCGGGCAGCGCGGCGCGGATCTGGTCGTAGTGGCGGCCTCCGTGCCGGGTATTGTGGAGCAGGCCATCCGCTTCTCCCGCCCGGGTGCGCGGATCCTCCTGTTCGCGCAGACATCGGAAACCGAGCGCATGGAGCTTTCCGGCGCTTCGATTTGCGTCGGCGAACGCACTCTCTTCGGTTGTTACAGCGCCTCCATTGACTTGCAGAAAGAATCGGCAGAACTGGTTTTCAGCGGCACTTTGCCTGTGGAAAAACTCGTTTCGCACCGGTTGCCTCTTGTTAAAATCCATTCAGGATTCGATTTAGCGTTGCATCCCGGTCCGGAATCGTTGAAAATTATCGTTCAGCCACAGAGGTGGTTATAGTGAATACGCAGATGATGGCTGCCGTGCTTTATGGCAAGGAGCACTTGCAGGTAGAGCCGGTATCCGTTCCCCAGATCGAAGACGGTGACATCCTGGTTCGGGTGCGGGTCGCGCTCACATGCGGCACCGACGTCAAAGTCTTCAAGCGTGGTTATCACGCACGCATGATCGTGCCTCCCGCCGTGTTTGGGCATGAACTGGCGGGCGATATCGTCCTTGCGGGCAAGGATGTCCGCAATTTCGCGGTCGGCGACCGCGTGGTAGCCGCTAATTCAGCGCCTTGCGAGGCGTGCTTCTTCTGCCGCCGGGGTTTGCAGAACCTGTGCGAAGACCTGCTGTTTAATAACGGCGCCTACGCCGAATACATCCGCATTCCCGCGCGCATCGTGGAGCGCAACACCTACGTCATCCCGCAGGCCGTGAGTTATCAGGATGCGGCCCTCATCGAGCCGCTGGCCTGCGTGCTGAAAGGATTTGAGGAAACCGCCCCGCGGCCCGGCGATACGATAGCCATTCTGGGTCTCGGCCCAATCGGCTTGATGTTCGTCCGCCTGGCCAGCTTGTACGGCTGCCGCGTGATCGCCATCGGCCGCCGCCGCACGCAATTGGAGCGCGCCGAAGCCATGGGTGCCCACGAGCTGGTGCGCGCCGATCAACACGCCAATACCGTCGAAGCCGTGCGCAATCTGACCGGCGGACGCGGCGCCGACATCGCCGTCGAGGCCGTCGGCAAGCCGGAGACCTGGCATTGGGTGCTGGATATGGTCCGCCGCGGGGGCACGCTGAATTTCTTTGGCGGCTGCCCCAACGACAGCCGGGTGATGTTCGACACCAACCTGCTGCATTACTCCGAAATCACCTGCAAAGCCAGCTTCCATCACACGCCGCATTACATCCGCAAGGCGCTGGACCTGGTGACGCGCGGCGATATCACGTCCCGCGACTTCGTCAACAGTGAAGAGCCGCTGACCAATCTGCTGGAAGTCATGCGCCACCTGATGAGCCATAACGGTCACCTGAAGACGGCGATTATTCCGTGATTCTGCTGCCGCCCAGGGAGTACCTGCTTTCGCCCGACGCGGCCGCCGCCCGCTACACGCACGCCGAAGCCGAGAGCTACACCCGCTGGCTGGCCACGCATCATTACGAGAACTTCCAGGTGGTCAGCTTCCTGCTGCCCAAGCGTCTGCATCAGGATTTTTACAATGTCTACGCCTATTGCCGTTGGGCTGACGATCTGGGCGACGAAATCGGCGACCGCGCGGAGAGCCTGCGGCTGCTCTCCTGGTGGCGCGAACAATTGGATGCCATGTACGCCGGCGAGGCGACGCATCCCGTCTTCGTGGCCCTCCAAAGCACTGTCGCGCGCCACACGATTCCGCGCGCGCCTTTCGCCGATCTGATCCAGGCCTTCGAGCAGGATCAGACCGTCGCGCGCTACCCCGGCTGGGAAGATCTCTTCGGCTATTGCCGCAATTCCGCCAATCCTGTGGGCCGCCTCGTCTTGTATCTCTGCGGCTATGCCGATCCCGCCCGCCAGCGACTCTCCGACGCCACCTGCACGGGTCTGCAACTGGCCAATTTCTGGCAGGACATTGTCACCGACCTGGAAAAGGATCGCGTGTACATTCCGCTCGAAGTGCTCGCCCACCACGGCTACACGCTCGACGATCTCTCGGCCCGCCGCATGACTCCCGCTTTCCGCGAAGTGATGCGCGAGATCGTGGCGCGCGCCCGCGAATTCTTCCAGGCCGGGCTGCCGCTATCCGGCATGGTGGACCGCCGCCTGGCGCTGGATATCGACCTCTTCAGCCGCGGCGGCATGCGCGTTCTGGACAAGATCGCCGCGCAGGATTACGACGTCCTGGCGCAGCGGCCGGCCATTTCCAAGGCCGAGCGCGTCTGGCTGTTGCTCGGCTCGCTGGCGCGCCTGGCGATCCCGCGGGCTGCCTGATGATTCCGCTGGCGGAATCGTACGCGCACTGCCGCCGCGTGGCCCGCACCCGTGCGCGCAATTTCTACTATTCCTTCGTGCTGCTCTCCCGCCCGCAGCGCGATGCCATGTGCGCCATTTACACCTTCATGCGCTATTGCGACGATCTGAGCGACGAACCGGGCGCCAGCCGCGCGGCCATCGACCAGTGGCGCGCCGCGCTGGAACAGGCACTGGCAGGGCATACGGACGCGCATCCCGTGCTCCCCGCCTTTCACGATACGGTTACTCGCTACGGCATTCCGCCGCAATATTTCCACGAGATGATCGATGGGGTCGCCTCCGACCTCGAACCGCGGCGCCTCGAAACCTTCGCGCAACTCTACCGCTATTGCTACCAGGTGGCCTCCACCGTGGGCCTGACCATCATCCACATCTTCCGGTACACCGCGGCGGAAGCCTTGCCGCTGGCCGAAAAGTGCGGCATCGCGTTCCAGCTCACCAATATTCTGCGCGACATCCGCGAGGATGCGTCGCTCGGCCGGATCTATCTGCCAGCGGAAGATCTGGATCGCTTCCGCGTCACTGCCGAAGACCTGCGCGCCGGGCTGCGGACGCCCGAATTCATCGATCTGATGGATTTCGAGGCCACACGCGCGCGCAACTATTACCGCGAGTCGCAGGCCCTGATTGGCCTGGTGGAACGTGCCAGCCGGCCCTCGCTGGCGGCCTTGATCGGTATCTATTCGCGGCTGTTGGATCGCATCGAACGGAGCAACTACGATGTCTTCAGCCGGCGCATCTCGCTGCCCGCGGCCGAGAAGGCCTGGATCGTGGTGAAGGCGCTGCGGAGCTAGAGCTATGCCGCTCTCTCCCGCGCGCGGGCTGGCATTCGAAATCCTGACCGCGGTCGAACGCGGCGGCTATGCCGGCGACCTGCTGGCAGCGCGCGCCGGGGATCTAGATTCGCGCGACGCCGGCCTGGCATCCGAAATCGTCTTCGGCGTGCTGCGCTACCAGTCGCAGCTCGATTACCTGATCGAGTGGTATTCCGGCAAACCGGCTACCCGGCTCGACGTGCCGGTGCGGCTGATTCTGCGCATGGGAATCTACCAGCTTCGTTATCTGGATCGCGTCCCCCCGCATGCCGCCGTGTCCGAAAGCGTCGAGCTGATCAAGCGGGCACGCAAGCGGTCCGCCGCGGGATTCGCCAATGCCGTGCTGCGCAAAGTGAATCGCGATCCGGTGGACTGGCCGAACCGCGCCATCGAGCTGGCGCATCCCGAGTGGCTGCTGGAGCGCTGGGATCGGCAATATGGTCCGAAAACCGCGGCGGCCATCGCCCGCGCCAACCTGCATGCCCCCGAAACGTACGTCAATTCGGAAACCGGCCGTATCCAGGATATCGGCGCGCAATCCATCGTGCCGCTGCTGCGCCTGGAGCCTGGCATGCGCTTCCTGGACCTTTGCGCCGCTCCCGGCAATAAGACCGCGCAGGCGCTGGCGGCGGGCGTACATGCGGTGGCTTGCGACGTTCACTTCCATCGTTTGGCGCCGCTGAAGTCGCTCGGCATCGATCTGGTGCAACTGGACGGAACGCAGCCGCTGCCTTTCGCGCGCCGGTTCGACCGCATCCTGATCGATGCGCCTTGTTCCGGCACCGGCACGCTGGCCCGCAATCCGGAGATCAAATGGCGCCTCACGCCTGCCGATCTGCCGGATCTGCGCGCCCGCCAGGTTGCCCTGTTGGAACAAGGGCGACGGGTGCTGGCGCCCGGCGGACTACTGGTCTACGCCACCTGTTCGCTGGAGCGCGAGGAGAACCAAGACGTGGTCGCCGCGGTTCCCGAAGCTACGGTGATGGCAGTTAGCGAACGGCTTCCCGGACGCGACCCCGGCGACGGGTTTTTCGCCGCTGTGCTTCACTGCACGTAGAGATACTCGACCGGCTTGTACACTGGAAGAAGTTTGTCCGCCCGCAAACGGGCTTTCTGGTAGCCGCGCAGTTGCTTCTCCGTGCGCTTCAGAGAACGCCGGTGCCACTGATGAGATCTGGCGAGTTGATCAAGAACCTGTTGGCCGTGAGGCTCGGGCACGTTCCGGGCCTGGCAATAGGCCATCATGGTTTGGATGTTTTTCAGCATCCACTCGGAGTGGGCGAGCCATCCCACCAGCATCTTCTCCAACGGACCCAGCGGGTGATAAATCGTCTCGAGGCGGGCGACGCACTCTTTTTTCTCGCGATCGTAGCGTTCGTTGAATTCTTTCGCGGTTTCAAGTTTCATATAGGGCCTGCTCTACGCCAGCTACGGTAGCATGCGTGACCTCGGCGGCGAACTGGCAATAGCTGCAGGTGATTGAAACGACGGCGATTAATTCGTACGGTAATTGGTGAACTGCATATCGATGCCGAAATCGTTGTCGCGCAGCAGCTTGATGACGTTCTGCAGCACGTCGCGGTCGCGGCCGCTGACCCGCACCAGATCGCCCTGGATGGAGGCTTGCACCTTCAGCTTGCTGTCCTTGATGGTGCGCACGATTTCGCGCGCTTTCTCGATGGGGATACCCTGCTGCAGGGTGATTTCCTGCTTTACGGTGGATCCCGCCGACGGGATCAGGGACCCGTAGGTCATGCCCTTCAGCGGCACCTTGCGTTTGACCAGCTTGCCTTCCAGCACTTCGATGACGGCCTTCAGCTTATATTCGTCCTGGCTGGCCAGGAGAATCTTGTGATCCTTCTCATTCAGCTCGATGGAGGACTTGGAATCCTTCAAGTCGTAGCGCTGTTGGATTTCTTTGAGAGCCTGCTGGATGGAGTTGCTCACTTCCGGCATCTCGATCTTGGAGACTACGTCGAAACTGTTATCGGGCATAAATGTTTAGCGGGTGTTCAGCGCGATCAGCACCTTTTCGGTGATCTCTTCAATGATAGCTGGCAGGGAGGCGTCCAGGGCGACGATCACGGCGGCGCGCACCCGCTCGGGGTCGATCAGGGCCACCGTGGGAACTTTACGAGCCGCCGGTTTACCGGCCGCCGGCGCGGTGCGCGGAGCGCCGCGATCCTTGGCAGCGGTCTCCACCAGCGGTTTGATGGCGCCCAGCAGAAGCGATGCTTCAAACGGCTTCTGCACCACACCGTCGGCTTCCACACGCCGGGCCTCGGCTTCATCCACCGGATCTTTGACGCTGCCAGCCAGGAGCACGCGCACATGCCGGTGGCGCGGGCTGATCTTCACGTATTGGCAGATCTCATAGCCGGAGCGGTGGGGCATGACCACGTCGGCCAGCACCAGGTCGGGGTCCACGTCCTCCAGGCGCAGCAGGGCCGAGTCGCCGTCGCTGACGGT
The DNA here is from genome assembly GCA_049511415.1 of Bryobacteraceae bacterium. Lineage (GTDB taxonomy): Bacteria > Acidobacteriota > Terriglobia > Bryobacterales > Bryobacteraceae > Bog-159. The sequence continues at coordinate 27,739 of JBEKYC010000075.1, forward strand.
GACCACCTCGAAGCCCTCCTGGGTCAGGATCTGTTCCCCCATGCGCTGCGCGTGGGGGCTATCGTCGGCGAGCAGGATGCGAATCATTTATCCTGCGGCGGCGTTTGGGGTGTGGTGGGAGCCGCCGGCGGCTGTGCGGCGCCGGGCTGCTGCGCGGTAGCGGGCTGGGCGGTCGTAGCAGGCTGCGGGTTTCCCGGACGCTTGGCAGCTTCCTTCTGTTTCTTCTTGGCCGCTTCCTGGGCCTTCTTCATGGCCCGCTTACGATCCTTCTCGGTGAGCGGATGGTTCGTAGCGAAGGGCTGTTGGACAACCGCCGGCTCGCCCGGTCTGTTTGGATCCGTGACCGGCTGAGCCGCGGCTGCGATGCCTCCCGCGGGCGGGTTGGCGCGCGCGTCGGGCCGGGTATCCAGTTCCTTGGAATCGGTACTCACGGCCGCACTCACATCGCTGGAAGTGGACGCCCCCACGGTTCCGCCCGCCGGCGCCGCCGCGCCGGGGATCTGCGGCACGCTGGCCGGGATACCCGGATGCATGGCCGTCATGGTGGGCGTGCCGGACTTGGCGGCCGCGTGCGTATCCGGGCGCTGCCGGAACATGTCCAGGCTGCGGCTCACGAAGCTGGTTTTGGTGCGATTCTCCAGTTCATACTTCATGCGCGCATAGGCTACCGGATCGGGCTGCGGAACCGGCCTCTTCATAGACGCCAGCTTGTCCTTGGCGGCTTGCGCATGTTCGCTCAGCGGATAGTCTTTGACGATGCGGGTGTAGGCATCCGCCTGCTTGTCCTCGAACCGGTCGCCCATGTGGTAGTAGGAATCGGCCAGCATCCAGAGAGCTTCGTCGGACTGGCTGAACAGGGGATACTGATCCACCATGCCGGTCAAGCGGTTGGCGGCAGCGGGGAAACTGCCTTTATGGTGATAAAACATCGCCGCGGCATATTCGTGCCCGGCCAAAGCCTCCTGCACGTTACGAAGCTTCTGCTGGGTTTCGGGGGCGAATTTGCTGTTGGGCCAGCGCAGCAACAACTGGCGGCACTCGTCCTCCGCGCGGATGGCATGAATCGGATCGCGGTCGACCTTATCCATCTGCTTGTAATGAATGTCGCAAACGCGCTCCTGCGCCTCGGCTGCTTCTTCCATTTGGGGATAGAACAGTTCAAAATCCTTGTATTCGGCTTCGGCCTGTGCCAGGCCGTGGGCGCCGCCTTCGCGGAACCAACTATCGGCGATGGCCAGCTTGGCCTTGGCCAGGTACTCGCTGCTGTCGTAGGTATTGATGAGGGTTTGCAGCGTCAGGCGGGCGATCTCATAGCGGCTATGCTCGATGTCGTTGATGGCCCGGTCGAACAGCACCTTATCGGGCTGCTCGCTGTTCTTGGTGATGGGGTCCGCGTACTTGTGGCGGCGAATGCCACAGGAGGATAACAGGACGGCCGCGACGGCCACCAACGCCAAGTGATAGATTCCACGTGCATGCATCATTTGCGGTGTTGCTCTTTCTAATTTTGCTTTAGACCAGGATAGCAATTGCCGGGCCAGCATGGGAGCCACGCCCCGGGCGGCCTCAACAGTAGCCATCCTTGGCCCTGGAAGCTGCCTGGCGCAATTCGGCCAGAGCCGCGGTGGGGTCCGGGGTGTGAAAGACGGAAGACCCTGTGACGATCCAGTCACAGCCTGCGCGCACGGCTTCCCCTACGTTCTCTTTGGTAATACCCCCGTCAATCTCGATGGCGAATGACAGGTGGCGGTCGCGGCGGAGCCCTTCCAGCCGCCGCACCTTGTCGAGCGTGTAAGGGATGAATTGCTGGCCGCCGAACCCAGGGTTGACGCTCATCACCAGGACATAATCGGCCAGCCCGAGCACCTCTTCGATGGCGGCCACGGGCGTCGCCGGATTGATGACTACGCCGGCCTTTGCGCCCGCCCGCTGGATCTCGCGCAAAGTGCCGTCGAGATGTTTACACGCTTCCTGGTGCACGCTCACCTGGCCGGCGCCCGCCGCAATGAAGATAGGCGCGTATTTGTCCGGATCGGTAATCATCAGGTGGACATCCAGCGTGAGGCGCGTAACTTTGCGGATGGAAGCCACCACGGGAGGTCCCAGCGTGAGATTGGACACGAAATGGCCGTCCATTACATCCACGTGCAACATGGTCGCGCCGCCGCGCTCCACTTGCGCGATCTGCTCGCCCAGATGGGCAAAGTCAGCGGCCAGGATGGAGGGAAGGATTTCAGGCATGAGCCGGAATTAGTTCTGATTCTAGCATGCGTGGTACCCGGCCACCGCCGGGGGCCGTCCTATGATGGTGAAAGGGAAGAGCATCATGAAACTTACCCCTGGTTTGGCATCTGCTTTCGTGTTGTCCGGTCTGACTCTGTTCGCGCAGCAGCCGGCAACCACAATGGCCCTCAACGTAGTCGCGGTGGATTCGGCCGGTAACCCGGTTACGGATCTTGCCGCCGCGGATTTCAAAGTGCTCGACAACGGCTCGCGGCAGCCGGTGACCGCGGTTCACTTGAATCAGGCGGAGAGTCCCCGCCCGATCGTCATCCTGTTCGATCTGATGAACTCGAACCTGGATTCGCGGGGCGCTATCTGGACGGCCATGAAGACTTCCCTGGCGCATCTGCCGGCGACCGATCCGGTCTATCTTTACCTGTTGGTGGAGGACGGTAGCCTGTACGCAGTTCATGGCATACGGGCTACGGGTGACAATGCCACCGGCTGGCCGGGGAACGTGGCGCAATTGCTGGATGCCGCCATGCAAAAGGTAACCCAGCTAAAGCCCCTGGAAGTTAAGTTCTACACCCCGGCGCGCTTCGACACCACGTGTCACGCGCTGGATGACCTGCGCACGCGCATGACGGCGCTGCCGGGTCCCAAGGAACTGCTTTGGGTGACTTACGGCATACCCAGCTCGATCCAGTTCGCCGACCGGACCTGGTTCGACGGCGGCCCGACGCTGCGCCAGATCGGCGCCCAGTTCGTAAAGTCGGATATCACCGTGTATACGGCAGAGCCGGGCATCAATGTGCAAAACAGAGTCCTGAGCCGCGATTCGCTGGACATTTTCACGAGCGCCACTGGCGGCCGGGCGTTTTCAACCATCGACATGCAAAAGGCGATTTCGCAAATCCAAGCCGCCGCGCGCACCAATTACACCGTTGAGTACCAACCCTCCAGCGTCCGGGATGGCAAATACCACAAGCTGAAGGTCACAGTGGAACGAAAGGGCGTCCACCTGCAATCGGAAAGCGGCTACTACGCGATTGCCGGATAGCTCCGAAACTCACCCGTGGCGCGCCGCATAGAAAGCCATCTGCTGGACGGTCCCGCCGGCAAACTGGAAGCGCTGCTGGAGGCCCCTGAAGACGTCGAGCCACGGGCGGTGGCGCTGATCTCCCATCCCCACCCGCTGTTCGGCGGCACCATGCACAACAAAGTGGTCTACCGGGCGGCGCGGGCACTGCGTCATGCGGGTTACGTGGCACTGCGATTCAACTTTCGGGGCGTAGGGAAGAGCGAGGGCCGCCACGATGACGGAATCGGCGAAATCGACGACGCCCGTGCCGCTCTGGATTGGCTGCGGAACCGGTATTCCGGCCTGCCGTACACTCTGGCCGGTTTCTCCTTCGGTTCGCGCGTGGCGCTGGACTTAGGATGCGCCTTGGCGGATGCGGAGCGGGTGATCGCGTTAGGCTATCCCGCCTTGCGCTATCCGGCGGGAATGACAGACTGCGCGCCGCCGAAGGTCTTCATCCAGAGCACGCATGACGAGCACGGCCCGCCGTCCGCCATGGAGGCGTTTTTGGCGCAAGTCGCCGAACCCAAGCGATTGATCTGGGTGGAAGCCCGCGACCACTTCTTTTCGGGGGGCCTGGATGAACTGGAGCGGGAGATTGCGGCCGCGATCTAGGCTTGCGCCGCGCGTTCGGCGGAGCGCTGCCAGGCCCGCATTCCGATCAACTCAGCCACCCGCCCGAGGAGAGCCGAAACGTTTTCCGTATTGATGGATACCTGCTGCTCATCACCCATGGGATAGCGCGAGGCCTTGGCTTCCCGGTAGGCGGTAACCAGGGCGGTGGCCGGCTTATATTCCATTATGCGGGCATGCGACAACACGCGCAGACCGGCCTGCGGCGACTCCATCTCGGTTTCGCTCAAGACCAGTTCGTATTGACCCTGGTCCAGCTTGGAGATAGCCTCATCCGCCGATCCGGCCACGTCCACGGTATAGCCGCCCGCTTCCAGGATGGTTTGCAGGGTTAACCGCGACGACAACTCGTCGTCCACCACCAAGACGCGGGCCAAATCCAGGCTCTTCGGCATCGCTGTACAGTTATACTGTAGCCGAAAAGCCAAAACATTACGAGTAAAAAATGATAGCGCTGTCCGGATCTGTGAATTCTGCGTTAATTAATTGAAAACACGGCGGAAAATGACATCCACGTTACGCAGTTGGCGCTCCAGGGAGAAGCTGTGGGCGATCTGTTCCGGGGTCAGAACGGCGCGGATTTCAGGGTCCTCCTGGACGGCTGCCCGGAAGTCCGACTCCTGCTCCCAGGCGCGCATGGCATGCGTTTGGACGATCCGGTAGGCCGCCTCACGCAACATTCCGGCGGCCGCAAGATCCAAGAGCAGTTGGCCGGAAAATACCAGTCCGCGGGTCAAATCGAGGTTGCGCCGCATGCGCTCGGGATACACCAGGAGCTGATCGACCAGGTTGGTGGTCTTTTCCAGTAAATAGTCGGTGAGGATTGTGGAATCGGGCAGAATAATGCGTTCGACGGAGGAATGCGAGATGTCCCGTTCGTGCCATAGTGCTATATCCTCGAACGCGGCCTGGGTGTTGGCCCGGACCACCCGCGCCAGGCCGCAGATCTGCTCGCAGGTTACCGGATTCCGCTTGTGCGGCATGGCGGAACTTCCCTTCTGACCGCGCGCGAAGTACTCCTCCGCTTCACGAACTTCGGTGCGTTGCAGATGCCGCACTTCGAGCGCGATCTTCTCGCACAAGGCGGTCACCAGCGCCAGCGCCGCGATGAGCGCGGCATGCAAGTCACGTTGAATCACCTGGGAAGTCACCGGCGCGGGCTTCAGGTCCAGCCGGGCGCAAATGCGTTCCTCGGCTTCCGGCCCGATGTGCGCGAATGTGCCTACGGCGCCGGAAATCTTGCCCACGCGCAGGTCCTCGGCGGCGGCACGTAGGCGGATCAGATTGCGCCCGGCTTCGCCATACCAGATGGCCAGCTTCAGCCCGAACGTGATCGGCTCGGCATGCACGCCGTGGGTACGGCCGATCTGCACGGTGTCCTTGAACTCAAAGGCGCGCCGCTTCAGCACGGCTTCCAGGCGTTCCAAACCGGCCAGCAGGATCTGGCAAGCCTGGCGGATCTGCAAAGCCTGGGCGGTATCCACAACGTCGTTGGACGTGAGGCCGTAGTGCAGCCAGCGCGAATCCTCGGCTTGGCCGGCGGCCTGCATGCTCTCCGCCACCGCCGTAGTGAAGGCGATGACGTCGTGCTTCACCTCCCTTTCGATTTGCAGGATGCGGGCGGTATCGAAGGAGGCGTGCGCGCGCAGCGCCCGCGCGGCTTTCACCGGCACGACGCCCATATCCGCCAGCGCCTCCGCGGCCGCCAGTTCCACTTCCAGCCATTGCCGGAACTTGTTTTCATCGGTCCAGATGTGGCCCATGGCGGGCCGTGTATAACGCGCGATCAAAACGTGTAAACCTCCGTGGGCTTCAACTGGCTGGCGATTTCGAGCGGCGTCGCCAGGCCGCGCTTCTGCAGCGCCTGGTTGGCCACCAGGCGCACGATTTCCGGGTGATTGTTGTGCTCGCTCAGATGCCCCAGCACCAGCCGCGCGGGGGCGCCGTCGAAATCGTGCAGCAGGAAGTCGCTAATCATGTCGTTGGAAAGGTGGCCGACCCGGCTCATCACGCGCTGTTTTACGGACCAGGGGTAGGGGCCGACCTTCAACATTTCCAGGTCGTGATTGGATTCGAGCAGCATCATGTGCGCGCGCCGCAGATGAAATTTGACGGATTCCGTCAGGTAGCCAAGATCGGTGGCCACTGCGATTTTGATGCCTTCGGCGTGGAAGCAGAATCCCACGGGATCGGCCGCGTCATGCGGGATGGAAAAGCTGTCCACCTCGATATCGCCGACGGTGAAGCTGGCGCCGGCCTGGAAACATTCGAGCGGCGGCGCGTCCGTTTCCCACTCGATGCGCGGCGCGGTGAGGCGGCTGATGTAGACCGGAATGCGCAGTCGGCGCGCCAATCGCGCCAAGCCGGATATGTGATCGGAATGTTCGTGCGTGACCAGGATGGCGTGGATGGCGGCCGGTTCGCCGATGGATTCCAGGCGGCGGGCGAGGGACCTCAGGCTCAGGCCGGCATCCACCAGAATGCGTGTGCGGCCCGTGGCGAGCAACGCGCAATTGCCGGAGCTGCCGCTCGCCAGCACGCAGAATTTGACGATGTGCGCCTCCCCGAACCATCAGCATACCAGCATGCCGCGGCAGTTGATACGCTGGACTGGATGAAAGCCGCACGCATACACCAACACGGCGGGCCCGAAGTGCTGGTCTACGAAGACGTACCCGAGCCGCGCATCAAAGCCAATCAAATTCTGCTGCGCGTCGGCGCCTGCGCGCTCAACCACTTGGACCTTTTCGTCCGCGCCGGCATTCCGGGCATGAAGTTCGACATGCCGCATATTCTGGGCAGCGACATCGCGGGCGAGGTGGTGGAAGTGGGCGAACTGTGCGAGCGCGTGGAGAAGGGCTGGCGCGTGCTGCTCTCGCCGGGGCTGAGCTGCCGGCAATGTGCGCAGTGCATCGCGGGCAACGACAATCTGTGCCGCCGCTACACCATGTTCGGCTATCGCGCGGATGGCGGCAACGCGGAGTATTTGGCCGCGCCGGAATATAGTGCGATCCGCATTCCCGATAGTATGAGTTTCGAAGAGGCGGCGGCGGTGCCGCTGGTGTTCGTGACCGCCTGGCACATGCTGATGGCGCGGGCCAATCTTCAGCCGGGCGAAGATGTGCTGGTGCTGGCGGCGTCGAGCGGCGTGGGATCGGCGGCGATTCAAATCGCCAAGCTGTTCCATTGCCGCGTGATCGCCACGGCGGGCGGCGAAGCCAAGATGGCCAAAGCGCGGGAACTGGGCGCGGACCACGTGATCGATCACTACCAGCAGGACATTTCGGCCGAGGTGCGCAAGCTGACCGGCAAGCGCGGGGTGGATGTGGTGGTGGAGCACGTCGGCACGGCGACCTGGCAGAAGAGCCTGGAATCGCTGGCGCCGGCCGGCCGCGTGGTGACGTGCGGCGCCACCACGGGCTACGACAGCAAACTGGACCTGCGCTTCCTGTTCAGCCGGCAGCTTTCGGTGCTGGGGTCGTTTATGGGCACCATGGGCGAACTGCACCGGGCGCTGCAGTTTGTATTTCGGGGGCAATTGAAGCCCGTGATCGACCGG
>JBEKYC010000076.1:0-53400 GCA_049511415.1 Bryobacteraceae bacterium
TGGAGCATTCCTGCCGTTGACTTCTCGCCCTGGCCCACGCTCCACGCCGCGGGAGCGACCGCATGCCGGGCTGCCGAGATGCCGCTGTCGCAGTGGTCGGCGGCTGGCGCCACCAATCCGGCACAGGCGAAAATCAAGACGGCCCCTAAACTTCGCATTGCTTAGCAAAAGTGTCTACTAAAGCTATGGATATTATCGGCTGACTTAAGAAATGGTAACCGATCGGACTAGGCATTTGTCAAGTTGCGACGGCTACGGCTTGGAAACCGGCTTCGTGACAACCGGAAAATCGGCGGAAAAGTCGTCCAGCAAGGCGGTGAATGCCGTCCAAGCCGAGGCGTCTCCATTAGTGCCCGCTTGCCCCCTCCCGCGGGGATCTGCCAGACTAAGTTCGCCGCTGACCAATCCATCGAATATCGGGGGGGTAGTGCGCACCGCCAGCGCCGGCGTCCGCCGCGGCGGGCGGAATTCATAATTCAGGACCCCGCGCGCCAGATGCAGATCGAGTCTCGGATCGGCGAAGACCAGTTGGTGCAGCAATTCCGCCACCCAGCGATAGTCTCCCGCGGCGTAGGCGGTGTGCGCCTTGGCCAGGATCGCGTCCGCCCCACCCATGGCGTCCACGTAGCGCCGCGCCAGATCGGCCGGCGGCAACGGATCCAGGTTGGCCGGGTTGCCATCGTAGAACCCCAGATACCGCTGGTAAACGTCCCGCGATCCCAGCTTCAAGCTGCCGTAATATCCATGATTCGACCAGTTCTTAGAGATCGCGGCCGGCAGTTGGATGCGTTCGGCAATCTCGGTAGGACCGTAGCCCAAATTCGCCAGGTGCACGGTGCAGGCCTGGACTCCGGCCGGAGGGTGTTTCAGGTGGTTGCCTGGTTACGCCGAGGAGCTTCAAGCCCTGAGCGATATGTATAGTAAAGCCATAGACGTTATGCCAAAATAGGAGCATGTCCGATCAGCATTCGCCGAATCGACGCCAGTTGCTCCAAGCCGGGTTGGCTTCTTTGTTGACTCCCGCAATGCGCGCCTCTCCCCGCCCGCCCAATGTGATCTTCTTCTTGACCGACGACCATGGCTCGTGGGCCGCCAACTGCTACGGCTGCTCGGACATGCACACCCCGAATCTGGACCGTCTGGCGGCCGAAGGCGCGCGCTTCACTCGCGCCTATGCTTGTACGCCGGTATGCTCGGCCAGCCGCATGACCTACCTGACGGGGAAACTTCCGTCGCATCATGGCGTGCAGGATTGGCTCATGGGTGACGATAGCGTCGGCCCCAAGGCCCGGCCGTTCCTGAAAGGTCAAACCGCGTTCTCCGATGTCCTGGCAAGCAACGGCTATACCGTCGGCCTGACCGGCAAGTGGCACATGGGCGGCGACGAGCATGCGCAGGCCGGCTTCTCCTATTGGGCAACCGTGCCCGGCGCCGGAGGGACCTATAAGGATCCGGTATTCGTCAAGAATGGCCAGCAGGTTCCCACCAAGGGCTACAAGACCAATCACGTGGGCGATTACGCTCTCGAATTTGTCGAACAGAACCACGAAAGGCCGTTTTGCCTCTACTGTCCGTTCTACGCTCCGCACGTGCCCTACGACTACCAACCGGAGGACTACCGGCGCTATTACAACAACTCCAGTTTTCCTTGTTTCCCCAATGAGCCGATTCATCCGTGGCATACCCGCACCATCATGGGCAACCACCGATTTCCCATGTTGGACGACTTCAACAACCGCGAAAGCAAGCTAAGCTACTCCGCGCTGGTCACGGGCATGGACTACAACATCGGCCGCATTCTGCGGCGGCTCGAAGAGCTGCGTATCCGCGAAAACACCGTGATCATTTTCAGCGCGGACCAGGGCCACAACTGCGGACATCACGGCATCTGGGGCAAGGGCAATGCAACCGTTCCCATCAACATGTACGACACGTCGCTGCACGTGCCGTTAATCTGGAATCATCCTGGCCGCATACCAGCCCGCCAAACCCCCACGCCGATGGTGTCGTCCTACGATTTCTTTCCCACGTTGCTGGATTACCTTGGCATACAGGCCGCGCCGGAGCCACATCGCGTCGGGCGCAGCTACGCGCGCTTCCTGCGCGGCGAATCGCCCTCCTGGCACAACGAGCTGTACTTCGAATACCAATACGTGCGCGGTATCCGTACGGAGAACATGAAATACGTGGCGCGCACCAAAGAGTGGCCCAGCGAGTTGTTCGATCTGGAAGCCGATCCCGGCGAGCGCCAGAATGTTATCGACGACCCGCATCACGCCGCCCAACTGACCGCCCTGCGCGCGCGCCTGACGGATTTCTTCCAGAAGACCGGCGCGCCTCCCATTGACCAGTGGCGCACGACCACCACACAGGATCTGTGCCTTTACGGCAGGTAATTACTCGGTGCTTTTGTCGTCCGGCAGTTCACGCTCCCAGCCCGCAATTCCGGTCATCAGCTCATCCACCATCGCCGGGTTGGCGCGCCGCAGATTCCGGCTCTCCGCCGGATCGGCATTCAGATCGCTGAGAAAGACTTCGTCCTCTCCTTGCAAATGCTGATATTGCCGGGGGCTTCCGTCGGCCGTGTAGCCTTTCACTACCAGCTTCCAGTTCCGCAGTCGGGCGGCCGTCTGCCCGCCGGATTTCCAATATAGTGCAGGATGGTCGATTGCGCGTCCGGTGCGGAGATGCTCCAGGATGCTGATGCCATCGATTTGCGGTTGATTCGCGGCGGGCAATCCGGCAGCTTCCAGGAATGTCGGCAGCACGTCGAAATGCGCGCCAATCTGCCCGCTGACCTGCCCCTCGCGGATCATTCCCGGCCACGACCAGATGGCCGGCACATGCACACCGCCGTCAAACAGGCTGAATTTGAATCCGCGCAGCGGGCCGTTGTGTCCGGCCGTCGCCGCTTGATCGTGCAATCCGGCGCGGGTTTCGCGGGTGGCGCCATTGTCCGAAGCAAAGAAGATCACGGTATTCGCATCCAGCCTCAGCTTCTGCAGAAGCGCGCGGATTTCCCCCACGCCGTCATCCATGACCGCGAGCATTGCCGCATACACCTGCCGCTCCGGATCGAGGCCGGCGAAGCGCTCCATATACTCCCGGGGAGCGTGCATGGGATAGTGCGGCGCGTTGTAGGTCAGGTAGAGGAAAAACGGTTTGGCTTGATTCTCGGCGATGAACCGTTTGGCTTCCGATGTCAGGCGGGTGGTCAGGTATTCGCCGTTGTAGAAGACTTCCTGCTCGTTGCGCCAGAGATCGTGATAATTCGGATGCTTCGGTTCGCCCCAGTAATAACGATGCGAGTAGTAATCGACGCAGCCGGCGTGAAACCCGAAAAAACTGTCGAAGCCAAGCTTCCGCGGGTATGAGGCGTGCTCGTCGCCCAAGTGCCACTTGCCCACCGCTCCCGTGGTGTAGCCGCGCTGCTTCAGCAGACTGGCGATGGTGTCGCGATCCTCCGGCAGAAAGCGGCCGTTCACGGGCACGCCCACTCTTTGCGGCCAGCAACCGGAAAGCAGACCTGCGCGCGATGGAGCGCACATCGGCGCATTGGCATACCAGTTGGTGAAGCGCGTTCCGGAGGCGGCCAGGCGGTCGAGATTGGGAGTGCGCAGGTCCCGCGCGCCCTGGCACCCGAGATCGCCGAAGCCATGATCGTCGGTCAGAATTACGATGAAGTTCGGAGAGCGCTGTTGGGCTTGTGCCGCCAGCATCGCCGCGGCGGCCGCGCCCAGAAATTCCCGCCGGCGCAAAATGTCGATTGACATAGTAGATTATAGTTTAGCCCGCAGGATCTCAGCGAACAAATGACGGTTCTGGAAATCAATGGAGAACGAATCGCACGCGAACGCATCCGCCGGGAGGCTGCGCTGCTGCGCCAGGAGTCCGGATCGGCCGGAAGTCTTGAAGAGGAGATGCAACTGGCTGCGGAGGCTGAGCGGATCGTAATCGATCACGTGCTGTTGGATCAGGAAGCGCGGCGCCTAGGATTGGCGATAGCCGAGGTGGACGTGCAAGAGGCGCTCATCGCGATAACGCCGCGTTCCGATGGCGTCGCGGGCTGCCGCGCCGGGGTGGCTACGTTGGAGTTGCGCTCCGAGATCGAGCGCCGCCTGCGGCTGGATCGGCTTCTACAGCGCTGGTTCACGGCCCTCCGTCCGCCCCGGCTGGAGGATGTCCGCAAATACTATAAGCGGAACCGGGAAGCCTTCCGCGGTCCGGAAATGGTGCATGTGTTTCAGATAGTCAAGAACGTGGCGGAGGTCGAAGATTCATCACCCGCGGAGAAAGTAATGGCGCGCGTGCGGGATTCGTTACTGGCCGGCGCCGATTTCGCCGAAATGGCCCGCCGGCATTCCGATTGTCCCGAGAACGGCGGCGACCTGGGCTATTTTGCGCGCGGTGCGATGGTGGAGGAATTTGACGCCGTCGTGTTCGCCGCGGCCGTGGGTGAACTCAGCGGCGTATTTCGCACACGGTTCGGCGTTCACATTGTCCTGGTACACGAACACATTGCCGAGGGCGTGCGCAGCTTCGAGGAAGCCCGTCCTGAGATTGAATCGGCCATGCTTCGCGTGCAGCAGGATCGAGAGCTAGGCGTTCGCCTGGAAGAACTGCGCGCGCGCGCCGTCATCCGCAAAGTGTCGCTGGCGTCATGACACCCCAGCCCAATCCCTGTTGCGTGCCGAGCAAGCAGCGCGCCCAGCTTTTCGCCATCTCGCAGACCGCCTCGGCCACACGCCGGCGCGCCATCAGCGGCTCGACCGAAGATATGGTCCGGCTGGATGGAGGCCGATTCCTGATGGGCTCGGATGCCGCCGTCGGATATCCAGCGGATGGCGAAGGCCCCGTGCGCACGGTCACGCTCGACCCTTTCTATATCGACCCCTACCCGGTTACCAACCGCCGGTTTGGCGAGTTCGTGAAGGCCACCGGCTATCGTACGGAAGCGGAGCGGTTCGGCTGGTCATTCGTTTTCGCCGGCCACTTGAAAGACGGCGGTCCCGCCGCCGAACCGGTCCCCAATCTCGACTGGTGGCGACGCGTCGACGGCGCGGACTGGCGCCATCCCGATCCCGGCTGCGGAATTGACGGCAGGGAATCTCATCCTGTCGTGCACGTCTCCTGGAATGACGCAAGTGCGTACGCGGATTGGGCCGGAAAGCGCCTCCCCACCGAGGCCGAATGGGAGTACGCGGCGCGCGGCGGACTGGAGCAGAAACTATATCCCTGGGGCGACGATCTGACTCCCGCCGGCCGCCATTTATGCAACATCTGGCAGGGCGAGTTTCCCACGCACGATACCGCGGAAGACGGCTATGCGGGGACCTGTCCCGTGGATGCATTTCCGCCCAATGGATTCGAACTCTATTCCGTCGCGGGCAATGTGTGGGAATGGTGCCTGGATTGGTTCTCGCCGGATTTTCATCGGATCGCCACGCGTGTCAACCCGGTGGGACCCCCCAGTGGAACGGCCAAAGTCATGAAGGGCGGATCCTATCTTTGCCACGCTTCCTACTGCAATCGCTATCGGGTAGCGGCGCGCACCTCAAACACGCCCGACAGTTCCACGACCAACACAGGCTTCCGTTGCGTCCGCGATTACGCCGAGTGAACCCGGATCAGGCAACTTTGATCGGCGTTTCCTGCGGCGAGACTCCATCCGGATCGTTAATCTCGGCACCGTGAGGGGCCGGCACCGGTCCCTTCAGCAGCGGGTCCCCGGTCGTTTCCATCCAACGATCGAGCTGCGTGCTCATCTCCTGCTTCACCGGGCCGAGACGCGCATCGTCGGCGAGATTGCGGGTTTCGTTGGGATCGAACACCAGATCGTAGAGTTCTTCCGGGGGTACGGCGCGGCCGCTCCAGCCGGCTTCCAGCCAAACATCTTTGCTGGGACCGTCGTCGCAGTTTGGGAGCACCGGCCGGCCGCGTCCGCCGTAGTTTCGGACATAACTCCAACGCCCGGTGCGCACGGCGCGCTTGGGCTCGTACGCCGCATGATAGGTGACTTCGGAGAAAACCCGATCGTTGATCTCGGACCGTTCGCCGCGAATGATGGGCATCATCGACCGGCCTTGCAGCCAGGCGGGCGCCGGCAACTCGAGCAAATCGCAAATGGTGGGGAAAAGATCGATCTGTGACACCATGGCATCCGAAACCTTGCCGCCCCGGAAACCTTGCGGACCGCGCAGAATCAACGAGACCCCGGTGCCATGCACGTTGAGGTTGCATTTCATGGCGGGAAACGCGACGCCGTGATCGGTTGTCGAGATGATGAGGGTCTCCTCCGCCAGCCCGGCGGATTCGAGCGCGCGCAGGATGTCCCCTATGCCCGCGTCGAGCGCTCTGGCGCTGGCATGAAATGCGGCCATGTCCTGCCGAGTGCGCAGCGTGTCGGGGACCGTCGCGGGCGGCTTGGTAAAGCGCGCATCGTCCTGCGGGCTGGGAGTATGAAAGACGCGATGGGTTTCGAAGAATCCGACGTCCAGAAAAAACGGCTGGTTGGGAGCGTTCCTCAGGAATTCGACTGCTACCGGGGCCACATCGGCCACTTTGGTGCTGGCCGTCGGGAGCACGCGATCATAGCCGATTATCTCAGGCCGCTTGGCGATGTGCTGGATGCCGGCCAGGGCCGAGGTATACCCGCCGTCACGCAGCGTGTAGAGCAGATGCTGCCGGTAATCGTGCAGAACGAACCCACGATGCGCCAAGCCCAGCATGCCGCTCGAGTGCGCGCATTGCCCGGTGAGCAGGGATGCGCGGCTGGGCGAACAAGTTGGCGCGGCGCTGAAAGCCTGGCGGAACAACACGCCCTCGCCGGCCAGGCGCTGCAGGTTGGGCGTGGGCACATCGCATCCGAACGGCTGTATGTAGCGGCCGGTATCGTGCGAGTGCACGTAGATAATGTTCGGCCTTCGTGCGGACCGGACACTCTGCTGCGGGGCGGCGGTGGCGGCCGCGGCAGCTCCCAGGAATTGTCTGCGCGTGGTGGCGGACACGGCTGTGGACATAGTTATGGCTCGATCCACATCGGCGAACTCCAGGCGAGTTGGCCATCCTGCTGGAGCACGCGGACATAATACCAGGCTTTCTCGGGGCGGAAATCGCGGTCCGTGAATTCAAAGTCGGCCTGATTCGTCAACGGACGCGGCGTATAGATGAATTTGCCGTTCTTGATCAGATCGATCTGCTGGATCGGCGCGGTTCCGGACACATGCACCAGAAAATGAGGCGATGCGCCGGCACGGAAGCTATCGCCCATCAAGTAGGTGGCGCCGCCGGACTGGGCGCGGAAATCGAGCACGATATTGTCGGTGGCGCCGTAAGCGTGGCGCTTGCGGATAGCGTCCAACAGTCCCTGGCGCGTGAAATCCGTGGCCACCAGGAATGCATACGAAATGTGCGTGGACCAATGGTCGGAGCTCGATTGCACGCCGAGCTTATAGCCCTTTGCCAAAGCGTTCCACCAGAACCCGGCGGGCTCGAATCCGCTCTTCTGCGCCGGCGGATTGAAGCGCGTGGCAGAGCGCGGCGCGCCTTCGTATTCATAGCTATTACGATACCCCTGGGCAATTTCGATCAAAGGCTCCACCTCCGGGTCGTTGTCCCGGAAATCGGTGCCCTGGTTGGTGGCGGTGGAATGCGGCATGGAGATGCCGTCGTTCTTGTGCAGGTATTCGTAGAGCGCGGCGGCGCCAATCTTGCCGGACATTTCGTCAGGCGGGATGGGCAGCGTGCGCACTCCTCGATGATCGAAGATTACGTTGCGATGGCCGTTTGGATAGGGCACGCTGCGCTCGTAGGCGTAGAGCGGCGTGAACGAGCCGGGGACCGTAAACAGGTCCGCCAGTTTTTGATTCAGCCACCACGTGTATTCCTGATCGTAGCCGGCCTGGTGGTCGGTGACCGCGAGGTAGTCGAAGGCGGCGGCATCCAGCGCGTAGCGGTAAAGCTCGATGATGGAGCCGTCGTATTTGAAGTCAGGCGAGAAATCGCTGTGCCGGTGCATGTCGCCGCGATAGAGATGATATTGATTGCTTCCGGCCGTGAGGACGTAGCTGCGCGCCGTCTGGACGTTTTCAGGTTCGCGGGGATGCACGGGGATGCCTTCCGGCTGCGGGTCGGCATAGGGCTGCAACTCCGCCGCCCCCGCCAGCGCCGGCTGTGCCGGGCCGAGATTCGCATAATAAACGTCCGCGTTCTGCGGCACCTGGGTGGCGAACGGCCGATTGTCGGTCATCCAGGCGGCCCGAATGCCACCATCCGCGGCCAGCGCCAACGCGGCGTGCTTTTCGATCGCGCCCATGCTGTGGGCCAGCGGCAGCGGCGTGGACCAGGATTCGCCATTGAAACGCGTCACGTAATTGTCCCAATTGATCAGGCTGCCGATGGTGCGGTCGTTGCGGCGCGTCCAATGGCGAAAGAGTATGACCAGCGTGCCGGCGCCATCGAAGATCATCTGCGGATGCTCTGCGTTTGCCTGCAAATCGTCCGGCGAAACCGGAGCGGGCTGCTGGCGCGGTTCCAGCCACGTGCCTCCGTTCCACAGCGCCAGATGAAGATTCCGGCGGCCATGCAGGGGCACGGCCAGCGGTGTCGGAATGAGGAAGCCTTGATCCTTGGCCCAGTTCACGCCGGATTCGTCCCATGCCAGCCATGCGCGTCCTTGGCCGTCGACCGCCACCGATGCGTGCGCTTGAAACTGCGGACCGCTGGTGACATGACTCAACGGCGACAGTTCGCCGTGCCGCCAGGACCGGAAACAGATGTCGTAATTGCCCGCGTCGTACGTGTCCCATGCGATGTAGGCCGTGCCATCCTGCGCGGCGGCGACGGCCGGCTCCCAATCGTTGGCTGGGGATTCACTGATCTTCGCCTCGTCGGACCAGGCGCCCTCGCGGTAGGCCTTCAAGAAGATATCGCTCTGCCCGCCGCGATAGCTTTGCCAGGCAACGAACACGCTGCCATCCGCCGACGCCGCGGCGCGCAGGAAGGTGTTAGACCCTGCGGTGGTGAGCGGAGCGGCGTTTTGCCATGCCGTGCCTGACCGGCGCCGCGCCCAGATCTGCCAGCGGTCGCCATCCAGTTGGCTCCAGAAGACCCAGAGGTCGCCGTTCTTATCTTGCGCCAGGGCGGTGCGGAAGATGGTCGCGGTTTTGGGTGTGACCTCCTCCGCCGCGCTCCACACGCCCCGATCGAGAACGCGCAGCAGGACCCGATCCGCGCGATCCCGATAGGCCACCCAGGCGACCGCCAGCCGGCCTTCCGGTAAGGCGGTTATGGACGGCTCGTCATCTTCGAAATCGGGGCCGCTCAACTTCTCGACCGCCGGCACGCGGGCCACCGTGACGCGGCTATCCAGGAACGGCTGCGGGTCGCGGCCGACGGCCGACAATGCGAAATCAAACGATCCTTGCGCGGTCTGAACGGAAACTCGCGGGTCGGATGCGGAACGAATGGTGGCATAGATGCCGACCGCGTGATGCCGGATGGGCGGAACGGAGCCGGGCTGCATTTCGGTATAGTGCGCATCGGGGTAAGGCGCGACCGCATCCTCCCGCGTGGCGCACTTCCAGGCGGACGGGCTGGTGATGGAGTCGTTCTTCGAAAACTGGCGGCCCTCCACGCCGGTTAACTCGCCTTCGGATGCGGTGATCGAGCCGTCCCAATGTTCGACGGATTTCGCGTGCTCGCCGAGCATAATCAGAAGGGAGACGGCAGGTGTGGAAGGGGCGACGTTCTGGGGAGCGGCGTTTCCGCGAAAGAAGACCCACCCCGACAAACCGGCCAGCAGAAAGAATCCAGACAAGGTGGTGCGCTGCATGAAGGAATTCAGTCTATCGAATTACTAGATTTTTTGCAACGAAACAGCTACCTTGTATAGAAGTGATTTCGAGAAGAGAACTGATGCAGGTGGTGGGTGCCGCGACGGTTCCGCGGGTGGCGCGCGCGCGCGACCGGCAGCCTAACCTGCTCTTCATCATCGCTGACGATCATGCCGGATACGTCCTGGGCGCGCAAGGCAATCGCCAGGCTCAGACCCCCAACCTGGACCGTCTGGCTGCGGAAGGAACCCATTTCGCCCGGCATCACTGCAATTCGCCGGTCTGCACGCCCTCCCGGCAATCCATCCTGACCGGCCAGTTGCCCCACTCCGCGGGCGTGACGGTGCTTAAGACACCTCTGGCGGACGACCGACCGACCCTGGCGAGAACGCTGGCAGCGCACGGATACCACACGGCCGTGTTCGGCAAGATGCACTTCAACACTCCCGGGCGGCCCGGACTACACGGCTTCGCGACCGCCTGGACCGAAGATGTGGTTCAGAAGCGATGGTCGGATGCCGTAGGGCCGGTGCCGGATTTCGCGCCGGTTCGCACCAAGCCGGCGTGGCACCCGATGCAGGATCCCGCGCGCATCTGGCTGAACGCCGAGAAACTGCCCTTCCCGCGCCGCTACGAACAGATGCGCAGCACCTGGGTGGCGGAGCAAGCCGGCCATTTTCTGGATGAACATAAAGCCGATCCGTTCGCGCTCTGGGTCAGCTTCCAGGAGCCCCATTCACCCTTCGACTTTCCGATCGAAGATTGCACGTTGTTCGACCCGGCCGACTTCGCGGTGCCTACCGTGGGTGCGGAAGACGCCGGGCAGATTCCGTTGGTCTTCCGCGACTTGAGCCCACAAGAAAAGCAAGGGATCATCGCAGCCTACTATACGTCGGTGCATTATCTGGATCGAAATGTGGGGGTGGTGCTCGATCGGCTCCGGCGGCTCGGCCTGGAGCGCGACACGCTGGTAGTCTACATGGCGGACCATGGCTACAGCCTGGGCCAGCATGGCCGTTTCGAAAAGCACTGCTGCTACGATCCGGCTCTGCAAGTTCCCCTGATCATGCGCTGGCCGGGGCGCATTGCGCGCGGCAAGGTCACCGATTTCACCGAATCGGTGGATGTGCCGCCGACCATCCTCGATCTGTTGGGCGCGGAGCGTTTCACGATCCAGCACGGGCAAAGTTTGCGGCCGTATCTTAGCGGCGGGAAGCCGGCCGCGCCGCGGCAAGCCATCTTCAGCGAATATCTGGAAAACGAAGAAGCCTGCATCCGCACGGATCGATGGAAGTACATCCACTGCAGCGGTAAACGCGCGCGCACGGACGGCTACGAGACCGACAATCCGACCCCTGGCAGGATCGTGCGGCTGTACGACCTGAAGGAAGATCCGGGTGAGTTTCACAATGTCGCGAGCCGCTATCCCGAGGCCGCCGCGGAGTGTGCCGGTCAATTGCTGGCGCGGTTCCGGGCTACGCATCCGGAAGCGGCTGCCGAAGCACCCGGCCTGCGGACGGCGGAGGCGATCGAGTGGTATTTGAGGCCGCGCGATGCATAGCCGGAGAGCCTTTCTTCTGGGCCTGTCGCTGCCGTTGCTGCGGCGCTCCTCTCTGGCGGCGAGCAACCTCCGGATTACCGCGCTCGAAGTATTCGTGGTGCCGGTCAACGCCCGCGGCGATTGGACGTTCGTCCGCCTGAAGACGAATCTCGGGCTAACCGGGTTAGGCGAAGCGTCGCAGGGCGGCGCGCGGGAAGAGGTGCAGGCTGCGTTGAAAGAGTGCTTTGAGCTGGTGCGGGGCCGGTCTCCGTTTGATATCAAAGCGTACCGGCAGAGCGGATGGTCCATGGCGAAATCCGGCGGTCCGCCTCAGCGTGTTGCATTCGCCGCCATCGAGCATGCCCTTTGGGATCTGGCGGGCAAGGCTTTCGGCGCGCCCGTCTACCAGCTTTTCGGCGGCAAATTGCGCGACGCGGTGCAGGTATACGCGAACATTAATCGCGCGACCGACGATCGCTCGCCGCGTGGTTTTGCAGCCAACGCAGCCCGGGCGGCTTCCGAAGGTTTCGAGGCCGTCAAGGCCGCGCCTTTCGACGGATACCCGCCTTCGAACCCCGCCGCCACGGATATCCGCAAGGCGGCGGATCTGGGGGTCGCATGCGTCGAGGCGATACGCGAAGCCATCGGCCCCGAGCGCGATTTGATGATCGATTGCCACAGCCTCTTCGACGTTCCTTTGGCAGTAGAGACCGCGCGGCGGATGGAAGCGCAGAGACTCTCGTGGTACGAGGAACCGGTCGCCCCCACGCGCATCGAGGAACTGTCGCACATACGGCAATCCATCCCGCAGCGGATCGCAGCCGGTGAACGGCTGTTCGGCATGGCGGGATTCCAGGCCCTGGCGGCCAGCGGCGCCAGCGACGTTCTGATGCCGGACGTGAAATACGGCGGCGGACTGATGAAAGCGCACCGCATTGCAGCCCTCGCCGAATTGCATGGCCGCGAAATCTCGCCGCACAATCCGAGCGGGCCGGTCGCTATGGCGGCGAGTGTGCAACTTGCCGCCGGATTACCGAATTTCGAGATCCTCGAATACGCCTGGGGTGAGGTTACCAGGCGCGGTGATCTCGTCTCCCCGCCGGAAACCTTCGAACGCGGCCGGATTCGCGTTCCGGATGCACCCGGCCTAGGCATCGAACTCAATGAAAAGGTGGTAGCCAAGCATGTCTGATTATCGAGTAAAAAGCGTCGTTTCTGGTTTTGCCCTTCTGCTGTTTGCCCAGGCTGCGGGGGCGCAGTCCCTGGCTGGCCGTTGGGAAGCCACAGTGACACTCAACGACGTTGCAATTCCTTTCCGCATGGACATCTCCGGCGAAGGATCGAACATCAGCGGCTGCTTCTTCAATGGCGACGACAAGGTCGTCTCGACCGGCGGGCGCTTCGAAGACGGCAGCCTGGTTCTGGATTTCGCACAATACGCCACCCAGTTGCGTGCCACCCTGAAAGACGGGCGGCTCGCAGGCCAATACAAATCCGCGCGCGCGTCGTACGTATTCCAAGCTCGGCCGTTTGTCGCGCCGAGAGAAGCGGAAAGCGCGGCGCCTTCGATCGCCGGTCTTTGGGAAGTTGCGGTGCAAAGCCCCAAAGGCGAATCCGCCTGGCGCTTGATCGTGAGACAAACGGGCGCGGATGTATCGGCTGCCATTTTGCGCGTGGATGGCGATACTGGCGCGCTCACCGGCAGCTATCGCGACGGTAGGTTCGTGCTGAGCCATTTCTCGGGCGCGCGCCCGGCGCTGCTGGTGCTGACGCCGTCGAGCGATGGCACACTGGCGGTGACTCTATCCGGCTTCAAGGACAAGAAAGAGCTGATCGCAGTGCGCCCAGACGTAGCACGCGCCAAAGGCCTTCCGGAGCCGACGGACCCCGAGCACCATACCACCGTTAAGGAAGTCTCCGAGCCCTTGCGTTTCAGCTTCCCGGATCTGAACGGCCACCTGGTTTCGAATACCGATGCGCGCTTCGAAGGCAAAGTCGTGCTGGTGAACATTACCGGAAGCTGGTGTCCGAACTGCCACGACGAGGCGCCCTTCCTGGCCGCGCTGTACCGCCAGTATCGCAACCAGGGTGTGGAGATCGTGGCGCTGTCGTTCGAGGAGGCCGAGCAATTGAAGAATCCGGAGCGGCTGCGGGCGTTCGTCAAGCAATATGGCATCGAGTACACCGTGTTGATCGCGGGCGAGCCGGGTGAGTTGCATGATAAACTCCCGCAGGCCGTGAATCTGAACTGCTGGCCCACCACGTTCATCCTGGGCCGCGACGGGCGGGTGCGCGGCGTACACGCCGGTTTTCCGGGACACGCCAGCGGCGCTTTGCGCGCCGAGGCAGAGCGCGAATTCACAGCCTCGATCGATCGATTGTTGGCTGAAAATCTGCACGCTTCACAATAAGCGGAACCAAGGACATCATGACTCGTTCGTTTCGATATGCATTTGCTTTGGCCCTGGCTTGGGGCGTTTTCGCCGGTTCTGCCGTCGCGCAGAATCGCGTGGGGGTACGGATTCTGCTCGGCGTAACGGATAAGGAATCCGTCCGCTGGGACGGTTCTCTGGCGGTGCGCGGAGCGCAGGTTTCCGCGATGGAACCGTGGCGTTTCGACGACAGCGACAGCATCACCGGAAATGCCTGGAAGGCCGCGACGCATCCCGCGAAGCTGTTCCTGGGCGGCATCTTTTACACGCCTGGAAAAACCATCGTGGCGAACGGCGTGGTGGCGCAATTGAGCGATGCGCGCGAGGATGCGACGATCGACGTCACCACCGCGCAAGGCAATTTTTCGTTTCAGCTCTCGCAGATTCCGTACGGCAAATCGATCGCTTTGCTGGACGGGCGCGTACAAGTGGACCGCGTGCCGCCCGTGACGCGCCTCACCGACACGCCGGAGGAGCAAGATTACCCGTCCGTCGCTCTCGATAAGAGCGGGAATGCATGGCTGGCGTACGTCGAATTCAAACATGCCAAGGATCACAACAAGATCCGCGCGGACCACGATAAGCCCATCAAGGACTTCGCGCCGCTCAAACAACCGACCGGTGGCGACCAGATCCTGGTGAAGCACTACGACGGACAGAAGTGGGGCGCGCCGTTGGCCATCACCGAGCCGGGCCTGGATCTTTATCGAACCGCAATCGCGGCGGATGGGACGGGGCGGGTTTGGGTGTTCTGGTCGCAGAATGACAAGGGGAATTTCGATATCTGGGCGCGCGCGGTGGAGAAGGGCAAACCGGGCACGCGCGTGCGCATTACGCGCGAGGCAGGCGCGGATGTGGACCCGGTGGCGGTTGCCGCTTCCGACGGGCGCGTCTGGGTAGCCTGGCAGGGATGGCGCGACGGCAAGGCTTCGATCTTCGCAGCCAGTCAGCAGGGCAGCGGTTTCGGCGCGCCGATGACAATTTCCAGCTCAACGGGCAACGAATGGAATCCGGCTATCGCGGCGGATCGCAGCGGACGGGTCACGGTGGCATGGGATTCCTACCGCAACGGCAACTACGACATTTTCATGCGCTCCAGCGTGGCGGGCGGCCAATGGGGTCCGGAAACCGCGGTCGCCGCGACGGCGCGCTATGAAGCGTACCCGTCGCTGGCCTACGATCCTTCCGGCGGTCTGTGGGTGGCGTACGAAGAAGGCGGTGAGGGCTGGGGCAAAGATTTCGGCGCTTATAACACCCCCGGAGTGGCGCTTTACCAGGGGCGCGTGATCCGGCTGCGCGGATTCGAGCCGAGCGGCCGCGTGGTGGAGACCGCGGGCGATGTAGGAACCGTGCTGCCCGGAGTCGCCGCTTCGCCATATGACGATCCATGGAACGCGCAAAAGGACGCTCAGGATCTGGACAACCACCGCGATTCCGCGAAGAACCGCCGTCCCAACCAGGCCGCTGCCAACGTGACCGCTGCGCACAACAACTATCCGCGCCTGCTGGTGGATGCTTCCGGCCGCATCTGGCTGGCATACCGCACCATCTACCCGATCTGGTGGGCGCCCATGGGCACGGTGTGGTTTGAATACGTGGTGTCCTACGACGGCCAGTCCTGGTCGAAGCCCGTGTTCCTGACTCATTCCGACAATCTGCTGGATAACCGGCCGGCACTGTTTTCGCGCGCCGGAGGCACGCTCGATATAGTCGGTTCGTCGGATTGGCGCAGCCAGTATCAGCTCGTGGGGAAACGCGTGATCGAATTAGAAGCCAATATGGCCGCGAGTTTATTGGGTCCGCGTTCGGTGCAACGCAGCTTTCCGCTTTATATGGATCCCAGCATCCCGGAGGACCCGTATAACAACGATCTGTTTGCGAACGAAATCTCTCTCGGGCCGGCCAGCGGCGTGGCCAGTGTGAAAGAAGCTGGGGCTGCCGCCGTATCCGGATCTACGACGGACCCCGGCGAAAGCCAGGCTGCCCAGACGTTGCGCGCGTACCGCAGTCCTGCCGGTTTGCATATCATGCGCGGTGAGTTCCACCGGCATAGCGAGATATCCATGGACGGCGCATGGGACGGCTCCATCATCGACCAGTACCGCTACATGATCGATGCCGCCAAGATGGACTGGGTGGGGTGCTGCGATCATGACAACGGCGACGCGCGCGAATACTCCTGGTGGATTTCCCAGAAGTTGACAGACGTTTTCCACTCGGCTAAGTTCACGCCCATGTTCAGCTACGAAAGGAGCGTGATGTATCCGGAAGGGCATCGCAACATGATCTTCGCGCAACGCGGTGTGCGGCCGCTGCCGCGGCTCCCCATTACCGAGGAAAATTACACGGGTCACGCGCCGGACACGCAGATGCTCTACGCCTACCTGAAGTTTTTCGACGGCGTTACGGCGTCGCATACCAGCGCCACCGCCATGGGCACGGACTGGCGCGACAATGATCCGCTCGTCGAGCCGGTGGTCGAAATCTATCAGGGAGACCGCCAGAACTACGAAATGCCGGAAGCGCCGCGATCGAATAACGGCAAGGACTCCATCGGTGGCTGGAGGCCCAAGGGTTTCGTCAACCTTGCTCTGGAGAAAGGCTACAAGCTGGCGTTCGAAGCCAGTTCCGACCACATCTCGACGCACATGAGCTATTGCAATTTGTATGTGAAGGACACGTCGCGCGAAGCGGTGCTGGATGCGTTCAAGAAGCGGCACGTCTACGCCGCGACGGACGACATTCTGGCGGATGTGCACAGCGGCGACTACATGATGGGCGATGTGTTTACGACGACGAAGTCCCCGGAGTTGGACGTCTATCTGAAGGGCACGGCACCGTTTTCCAAGATCTCGATCGTAAAGGACAACCGCTACGTGTACACGGCATCGCCCGGAACGGCGACCGTCAAATTCTCGTGGCGGGATAATTCTGCCGAGAACGGGAAGACCAGCTACTACTATGTGCGCGGTGAGCAGGCGAACGGGGAGATCGTCTGGGCCTCACCGCTTTGGATCACGTACAAGCAATAGCGATGGTGGGGCGGTCATCCCCTTGCATCCACCCAACTTTTGACCTCAACGAGAGGCATTGTTTCCGATGGCGGTCTCAGCCCGTTTATCGGCCGTGGCACCTCTTGTACTTGCGCTTGCTGCCACAAGGACATGGATCGTTGCGTCCGACTTTCGACTGCTTTGTGCTCGCCTCAATTGCTTGGCTGAGATTTGCAGGCGGGGCAGCGTCGCGCGCCAAACGTTCCAGATGGTTATCACGCTGCCACTCATGGTCGAGCTTGAACCCGAACCTGAGTGATTGATCGCTTGGATGAAGACAGACACCGAACCAGGTCTTCGCTTTCTGAATACTTACGAAGCTCGCAGTGACGCCGTAGTTGAGCCTCCGCCACCGGAAACCCATCGAAGCTGCAATGCACGGTGAACCCACTCTTGGGCGAGTCGAAGCCGAGGGATATGTCGTGCGTCCGCCGATCTCTGCGCGCCAGTTTGGCAGCCCGATCGATGCCCCTGCTTGCGTCTGTAGTCGCCTTTCCACTCATCGCCAGCAGCAGGAACCCGAAATCGATGACTCCAGGCTCGGGACGGCTCTCAAGGGCAGTGATGATGCGCCCCACGGTAGTCGAATTCAGGCGAGTGAGAATACCATCAGGCGTCCCCTGACCATTCACGCCGTCTCGCCGCACTGCCATCGCGACGTCGAGGTCCACGGAGATATCGTCGTCCAACATCAGCATATCGACGCTCTCCTCGATCCACAGGTTCTTCTTCAGGTGATGGGAAAGGATGACCGTCTCGTGCGTTGCCATCAGCCGTTCCGTGTAGCCGACCCGGCGGTTGATGTAGCTAAGAAAAAGCAGCGGCGATGGGAGCATCTCCGTTATCGCATCTAGCGCAAAGACATCCAGCACCATAGGAGACTGGATGACGTCGGTTTGCGTGTATTTGAGAAACTGGCGGGACTGAAACTGGAGTGAGGGATAGTGGTCGGCGACCACGCACAGAATGTAGATCTCGGACACCCGGTCTGGAACCGGAATCTTCTGGCCGTCGGACCCAACAAGCTTGACCTCGGGATCAGTAATTCTCTTGGCGCACGTGAGACCCTGCTCGTACGAATCCTGGACACTCTTTTCAAAGTCATCTCGGATTCGGCTATCATTGCCCTTGCGCGATTCCAGCGTCAGCCGCATCGATTTGGCCTGAACGATCACGGCCCGGTCGCCAAAGAGCACGAGAACGTCGATTTCACCGACCTTCCTCGCCTTTGATTCGAAAATATCCACGTTTGTGTGGACGCGCTCCTTGCCGAAAACCAACTCGAGCCGATCACAACAGAAGGTTTCCGTAAAGCGCCCCCGGTTTTGCATTGCAGTGGGCGCATAAGCCTTGTCAGCCACCATCCAGTAGAATGGCGATTCATAGAGCGCTTCAACGAGGCTGTAGGACTGAAGCAGAACGAATTTACTATCGGATCGGAGCAGGGGAGTGGCGTTAGCTATGTTGAAGTCATCGAGCGCGCGAAAGGCCCCGTTCTTTTCGGCAGGGGGCAGAGCGAAAGCGTCTAGCACGGACTCCACGGTTAATTCCTCCATCCCGGATGCCTCGGCAACCTCTCCCACGCAAAAGGTGTAACCGGGGAGGATGCTCCACTCCTCCGGCGGGATCATCGCCATGTGTGCCCTGGTGTCCATGAGCTTCTGTTCCTGCAGCCGCGAAATTGACAGAGCGATGGTCCTAGCATCGAAGATCGAGAATCCCCGGTGCGCCTTCAACCAGGCGTCATCTGCCGCGTATTTTGGTGGCGCGCAATCGCGATATTGGAAGCTGTAAGCCGACTCCCCGCCGTAAAAAGATCGCCTCACGTAGGAACTCGCCACGACCCAACAGTTCGAGGTCCTCAACGGCAGCGTTGGCTTGTTCCGCTATTGCGCCGGACATGGATGGAAGAAATGTCTCATGCAGCTCCTTGAGCAAGGAGTCCGTGCGGTCGATCTGTTCCTGCACGGCGTTGGGCGACGGAATCGTCCAATCTATTTCGCCCTGGACCATTAGGCCTATGAGCGTCGAAATCTCGGTACGGATGAGGCGGTCGGGTGAGAACACTGCCAGCATGTCCTTCGGGCGCATTTGCCCCGAATAACGAACGATGTTGTCGCGAAAACAGATGTAGGCGAGGGTATGAACGTAACCCGGTGACCGGCACAATGCTCTTAAGTCGGCGAAGACCTCCGCCTCGTTCCTCATTATGTAACATGTTCTCGCGCCACGTCGGCCAAAGCAATATGAACCTCAGCCTTTGGGCAGGTGCCCGCTCGATCCTGGCTTATAGTCGCTAAGCCTCCGCAGTGCGTCCGACGCCAAGTCCAGATTGGCGTTTCAGCGTCCCCAAAAAGCGTACAATACGAACAGCATGGTTCTCAGTGCGAGTGAAGAATCGCTCATCAGGGTTGTGCGGCAACTTCCGGCTGACGAGGCCAGAAAAGTGCTGGATTGGGCTCAGCAGCTTGCGGATCTCGGTAGCGGCCAGCGCGTCGAGTGGTCGGACTCCTGGTCGGAGGAGGATCTCCGAGAAGCGACGGCCGCGTCTCTAACCCGATTTGACCAGCAGGAGCGCGAAGAGCGTTGAGACCCGGCGATGTGGTGGTCGGCGCGTTTCCCGGCAGCGACGCAACAAAGGTGCGACCTGCCGTCGTGCTCTCGACCAACTTTATCATAGTCACCGGCCTGACGTGATCGTCGGTCTGATCACAACACAGCGGCCGAGGGAATTGGCGCCGACCGACTGCGAATTGAGCCAGTGGCGCCAGGCGGGGCTTCATCAGCCGTCGTTCTTCAGGTTGTTTTTCGGTGCGAGCGTGTTTTAGAGCGGGATTTGGCACAGACTAAGCACCCCCGCGCCGGTTCCAATACTCATGTGGACGTCTCTCCATTACCTTGCCGGGGACAGGGCTCACTTACCCGTATAAGTAATCCACATAGGCGACGCCCAAACAATCTCGCCATTATCCTGCTCGCCGCGCACGTAGTAATAACTGGTCTTAGCGCTCGGCTGATTATCCCGCCAGGAAAAGTCCACGGACTCTGTGTTCGGAGCGGTTGAGTAAACGTAACTCCCGTCCTTGATAATGACCACTTTGGCGAATTTCGAGGTGCCCTTCAGCTTGATCTTCAACGAAGGCGTGTCGGATGTGCTGAATTCGTCTCCCATCACGTGCGTGCCGCTCTCTACATCCGCCAATATGTTGTCCGTGGCCGCGTAGACGTGCCTTTGTTGGAAGGCTTCCAGCACGGAGGCGCGGTTCACATCCTTGACCAGCAGATTGCAGTAGCTGATGTGCGTCGAGATGTGATCGGAGCTCGATTCAAAGCCCAGGCGATAGCCTTTCTCCAGGGCCAGGTTCACGTAGCCCTTCGGCCGCCAGCCGCCAATGGAATCCTTCTCGTTGTTGGCGCGCGGCCCATCCGGCATCTCGTAATTCTGCCGGATTCCCTGATAGATCTCGACCACGGGCTCCGCGTTGGGATCGTTGTCGCGCCAATCCGTCCCCATGCCGGTGGCGCTGGTGTGCGACGCGGAAATACCGTTGAATTGCTTCAGGTAAGCGTAGAGCATCTGCGTATCGGGAGCGTGTTTCACTTCGTTTTCGTCGGATAGCGGCAAGCGCGGCAAAGGCCGGATGCCGCGTTGCGCAAAGATCACGTTGCGGTGCCCTTCCGGATATTGCACGCTGCGCTCGTAGGCGAACATGGGAACGAACTTTCCTGGCGCCGAGAAAATGTCCGTCTGTTTCTGTATCAGCCACCAGAAATATTCGCGGCCGCTGCCGTTGTCGTGATCGCAGCAACCCACCCAGTTCAGGCCGGCGGCGTCCAGGATGTAGCGCCATTGGTCCAGTATGGTTCCATCGTTGCCGCCGTCGCTCGATATCTCGCTGTGCCGGTGAAATTCGCCGCGCACGATGTGCAGATTCTTATCCGGACCCGCGCGATAGTCCGCGAGCGTACGGATGCCCGCCGCATCGGCCGCATCCACAGTCGGCGGTTCGGGCCGCGCCTCGCGGCCTAACGCCACCACCGGAATGCTTGGATTCCCGGCGCCCAATTCCACTTCGTCGCTCCACAGATCGTTGTTGAAGGGATCGACCGTGGAATTTGGATCCGGGTTTCCGGGACTCGATGTGCCCTGCGTGCCATGCCAGATGCGGCGGCCATCGGAGGAATTCACGATCAGCAGTTTCCCAGCGGCGGAGGCCGCCAGAGCCGGACGGTTGTCCAGCAGATTGTCGGAATGATTCAGGAAGACCGGCCTACTCCAAGCCTTCCCGTCGAACGATACCAGATACTCGGCCCAGACCGTGCCGATCGGGCTGCGCGTGGTGGGATTCGGCGAACGGAACGCCAGCCAGAATCGGCCGGAGGCATCCACCACCAGGCGCGGCAGAGTGTTGCGAGACGCGCGTGCCGCGTTGGGGAATCCGCCATCGGGCAATCTCTGCTTGGCGAGCCGGGGATTCGGGTTGAAAGACTCGGAGTCAGCCTGGCTCCCGATGCGGTCGGCGCGCGCACTGGGCACTCCCGCCAGCGTGGCATCCAGGTCCGAATCGAGCGCCACCAGCCGTCCGTCCGGCTCCAAAGCGCGCAGCCGGACCGCGCGTCCCTGGTACAACGCGATGCCGGGCGTCACATCGGCGCCGAAATCCTTGCCCCATTCGCGGCCGCCTTCTTCATAGGCGATCCACAGCCGGCCGTTAGGATCGAATGCAATGGACGGGTACGCTTCATAGGCGGCGGACGCCGCGACGGGCACCTCGGCGCCCCACGAGTTCGACGCCCACGTGCGTGCGTACACATCGTAGTTGCCGTTGCGATAAGAGTCCCATGCTATGGCGACTCTTCCGCTGCGATCCGCGGCGATCGCCGGGTTCCATTCGTTGCGGGACGAATTCGAAACTTTCACGGGCGCCGAAAACCCGCTGCCATTTTGCGAGGCGGCGTAGATGGCGGCGCGCCCGTCGCGCCAGCCTTGCCACGCTACCCAAACCTTACCCGTTGAGTCGGTGGCGGCCACCGGATCGATATCGGACCCCGGCTCTTTCGAGATTTGTACCTGCTCCTTGGGACCGGAATCGTCCACGGCCCGGCCAAAGACATCGAAGTTTCCACCGTGATTCTCCGACCAGAATACCCAAGCGCGTCCGCTGCCATCCACCGCGACCGCGCTGCGGTACAAATCTCCGCCGGGCGGCGTGATCGCAATCGGCTCGCCCCAGGTTCCGTTCGAATATTTGCGCGCCCAGATCTGGTCGCCGCCGGGGGCAGTGGTGAACTCGGAAAAGTCTTTGGGAGCCTCCTTGAGCGTCCGGCGCAACTTGATGTGGTCGGGGTTGTGATGGAACTGCACATAAGCCAGCCAGACTTCGCCATTGCGGCCCGGGGCTAGCGACGGATAGTCTTCTTCTTCGGGAGTCTGCGCCAGCCGCCGCGCCCGCGGAATCCGGTCGATGAACACGCGTCCGCCGAGCTTATAGATGCCGCTGCTGTAGGGCACCTCTGAGGCGCTAAAGCGAAAATCGCCTTGCGCCGTCGTGAAATGGAATTCCGTGTTCGCGGTCACTCCGTCCGCGTTCACGATCAAACCATTGGCGACAATAGTGGCGTCACCGGTGGCGTTGGGATGCGTGGAGATATGAAACAATTTGCCGTCCGTCGCATCGATGGCTTCGAAGCGCCATCCTTCGAGCGTGTAGGTGGCGCCGCCCGTCACAGCGATGGAACCGTCCCACCTGGTGGTCTGGGAATCATTGACGCCCAACAGGACCCGGTAGGAAGCCGGTTCCTGGCCAAACAACGCCCCCGCCCAAGCCGTTACCGCGAACAGAAAGATCGAGCCGTTCCGTTTCATGATCGTTACCTCCTTATGCGGTCAAACTCGCCACCGCGGCAGCATCCAACTCGACGCCCAGGCCCGGACCCTCCGGCGGAGTCAGGTAGCCGTCTTTCGCCACGACGGGATTCTTCACGAGGCGCGCTCCGAAATCGGTTCGCACCTTATGGAAATCGTATTCCTGCGGGTAGCGCACATTCTGCGTGGATACCCAAAAGTGCAGAGCGGCCGTCGTCGGGATGCCATTCAGTGTGTTGTGCGAGGCGATGGCTGCTTCAAACAGCGACGCCACTGCCGCGATCTTCCGTATCTCCGTAATGCCGCCGCAAATGGAAGCGTTGGGCTGGATGATATCGACATGACCTTCGGTGATCAGCCGGTAAAACTCCCAGCGGTTGAACTGCTGCTCGCCCGCGGCTACGCGCACGTCGATCGCGTCGGCCACCCGCGCCAAACCTTGCAGATCGAATAGCTCGACCGGTTCTTCCAGCCAAAAGGCATCCAGTTCCTGCAGCTTGCGCCCCACCTTGATGGCCTGCTGCGGCGTGTAGGCGTTGTTCACGTCCACCATGATCTTGAACTCCGGCCCGGTCAGGCGGCGGATTTCCGCGATCTCTTCGACCGTGTAGTCGGCATCCATGTCCGCATCGTAGCCGCGCGGCGTGGTCACGTGCGTGTGCGCCTTCAGTGCATGGAAGCCGGCCGGAACCACGTCCTCCACCAGTTGCTGCGCAATGGCCTTGGCCCCGTCTTTGGCCGTCCGTCGTTCAGAGCGGCTGGCATAAACCTGGACCCGGTCGCGGAACTTGCCGCCGAGCAGGCGATAGACCGGCAGGTTGACGGCTTTGCCCATCAGGTCCCATAGCGCGAAATCGATAGCGGAGATGGCTAGCAGCAGCGCTCCGTTGGTTCCGTACTTGAGATTGTTGAGATACATCTCCGACCACAAATGTTCGTACTCGAAGGGACTGTGGCCGATGATGACTGGCCTGAGGACGTTCTCCAGGATGCTGTACAGCACTTTGGGGGTGGCGCGAAAGGTGGTCTGGCCGAGGCCCACCAGCCCCTGATTCGTGCGCACTTCCACCAGCGTGGTCCAATCCTGGTGGTCGATTTGCAGGATGGTCGCCTTCAGATCGGTGATTTTCAGATTGCCCGGGTCTGCCCCGGCCGTGGCGGCGGTAGCATTCGATTTTCCGGCCGCGGCCGCCACCAGCGCCGACGCCGCTCCCGAGAGAAACTGGCGGCGCCCGGCCACCGGCGTCTTCGCCAGATCGTGGACCAATCGCTCACGCGCTTCCCGTTTATGCCCCGGAGCCAACTCCTGCATGATGGCCTCGCACGGATTCGTCAGAACTTCAGGTGCGCTCCCAATTGAAAGATGCGAGCTTGGTTCCCAGCTACCAGGCTGGTAATCTGCCCAAAGGTCGGGCTGCCTTGCTGCGTATTCGGATTTGCGAAGCTCGGATGATTGAGCGCATTCAGCACCTCGAGGCGGAACTGGAGCTTCACTCTCTCCCGAATCGGGAAATCCTTCAGCAGCGACGTGTCCAAGCTGATCGATCCGGGCCCTTCGCCAAAAGTTCGGCCGGCATCCCCGAAGGTGTACGCTGCCGGCGCGGCGAACGCGCTCACATTGAACCACTCCAATAACTGTTTGCCGAGCGGACGGCCTCCCGGCAAACCCGGATTGCCCACCACGTTCGGCCGCACGCCGTCGGAAAATGAATTGGTCAGATTGTTCAGTTCAACGGGGCTTAGTGGCGTGCCCGTGCGCAGCTCCGAGATGACACCCAGCGACCAGCCGCCAATTAGTCCGTTCAGCAGCTTCCCGCCCGGTTGAAAGCGCTTGCCCGTGCCCACCGGTAGTTCATACACCGAGCTGAACACGAGGCGATTCCGGATGTCGTTACCTGAAAGCCCTTTGTCGCTCGCCTGGTTATAGTAATTGGTAAATGCATCTATGCCGGGATACGCTGCCAGCTCGTTGCGAGAGTCAGTTGTATCGAGCATCTTAGAGTAAGTATAATTAGCCGTAAATAGCAGGCCATTGGAGTATCTCTTCTGGACTCCTAAGTTGACTCCGTTGTACCAGGACTTACCGATATCCGCGGCGATGATCTGCACGTTGCTGAATTGCGGGAACGGCCGCAGGATTTGCGCGTTGCCCGGCCCCAGTTCATTTGTGGGAACCTGATCGATGCTTTGCGCGTCGGGCGCCGGAAGGTCGTGTCCGAAGGTGCCTAGATAACCCAGATCCACCAGGATATTGCCCTTCAATTGGCGCTGGATGTCCAGATTCGCCTGATAGAGATAACCGGTGTTGCGATTCGGCTGGAAGAAGGCCACGGAGGTGGTCGGTTTTTGTCCCACCGCCACCGCTCCGTATCCCGGAGTCAATTGCGCTACGGTCGGGGCCGAAACCGGGGGCATTCCATTCGCCAGAATGAACGCTGGTGTGATCCCATTATCCGGCGAAACGAAGCTGCCTTGCGTGCTGAAACCGGTGTTGGCCACGATGGGCGTAGCCTGATCGTATTCGCCCATATACAGAATGGCTCCGCCGCCGCGCACTACCCACTTATCCTTGATGTTCCAGGCGAAGCCCAAGCGCGGGCCGAAATTGTGCAGATCCCAGTTATTGGCATATTTACTCAGGCCGTCAAGGCCCGAGAAAGTAATGACTCCCGGCGTCCCCGATACCGGGTTGATCTCCGTCTCGTTGAATGAGTTTTGCCGGTTACTCTCCTCCCAGCGCGGTTGGTCGATGTCCCACCGCAGCCCCACGTTCAGGGTAAATTGCGGAGTGACCCGCCAGTCGTCCTGGATGAACGCGGCGTAGGAGTCCGACCGCGTGTGCAGGGGATAAGTCGCCAGCAGGCTGGCCTGATCCACCCAGCCGAGCAGCAGCGCCGCCAATCCACTGCCCGTCGCGGTATTGTTGAATGTGAAGTCGCCGCCCGCGGTCGGAGAATACCGGTCGAGATTCGACGAGTAGCGATACTCAATCCCCAGCTTGATCTGCTGTTTGCCGCGCACGATACTCAAGTTGTCCTGAAACGAGTCGCTGATGATGGGCGTCTGCAGCCGCTGCTGCTGCGTGGTGTTGCCGAGCGCCTGAAATCCGTTGACGTTGACGGTGGGGAAGAAGGATTGGTTCACACCCGTCAACCCGATCTGCTCATCGATGGTCGTCCCCACTCCCGCCGAAATCGATAAAGCCTGGCGGCGCGAATAGGTGAAACGCATTTCGTTGATCTTGGTGGGAGAGAAGTTGTGATACCAGGTTCCCGAAGGATTGTAGTAATAGTTGTGCGCCAGTACACCAAAGGAATCTGTCCCGGGCGTCGGAAAGATGGAAGCCGTCAACTCATGGTCCGGCTGCGCCAGAAACCGCCCGAAGATGCGGTTGGCGTCATTGAACATATGATCCACGCGCGCCACGTAATCGTTCACAATCGTGGTGGTCGGATCATTGGCCAGGAAATTCCCCTTCCCGGATGGTGCGCCCGGCACGTTCGGCGCCGGATAAAACGCCGCCAGTTTCGCGCCGACCGGATCGAGCATGGCAGTGGGAATGATGTTGCCGGGGAACGGCGTCTTGGTAGTGGGGTTCTTCACCACGTACGAATCCGCCGAAAAATTCCCGCCGTCTTCCGCAAGCGTCGGCACGTTCAGCACATCGGTAACTGCCGTGATCTCACGCCGGCCCTCGTAATTAAAGAAAAACTGCGTCTTGTTCTTTTTGATAGGACCTCCCAGGCTGGCGCCGAACAGGTTGTAGCGCAAGATCGGGTTGGTCTTGGCGAAAAAAGTGCGCGCGTCCAGATCGTTGTTGCGGAAGTATTCGTAAGCCGAACCGTGGAATTCGTTGGTGCCGGATTTGGTGGTCATCTGAACCACCGCGCTGCCGGTGCGTCCCAGCTCGGCTGAATAGTTGCTGATAGCCACGTTGAACTCCTGCACGGATTCCACGGGCGGATCGAACATCAGCGTAGGGACGCCCAGCGTCAGGTTCTGCACCGTTCCGCCATCTACCACGTAATTCTCGTTGTTGCCGCGCCCTCCCGCGATGGCGAAAGTGACGCTCGCCCCGGCGCCGTTGGTGGTCACGAATCCACTCATGCGGGTCAGTTGTGCGGACCGCCGGTCGATCAGCGGCATATCCACGATGCTCTGGTTCTCGACGACATTGGAAACCGAAGACGTTTCCGTCTGCAAGAGCGGAACAGTGGCCTCCACGTTAACTGCCTGCGTAATCGCCCCCACCGCCAGTTGCACATCCACGGTGCTGATAACGGCTGTCTCGACCTTGATTCCTGTGCGGACCTGCGACGCGAACCCTTCTTTCTGCACGGCCAAGTCATACATCCCGGGCAGGATCAGGGGGAATGCATAATACCCTTCCGAGCTCGAAAGCACGGAGCGCTTATCGCCCGTTTCGACGCGAGTGAGAGTTACCGAGGCGCTTGGGACCGCAGCATTCGACGCGTCTACGATGCGTCCGGAAACCTCGGAACTCTGACCCCAAAGACTAAGAGACACACACAGGAGCGGCAAGAGCATCGTAAGACGCCGCAATTCAAACATATAAGAACCTCCGCATGGCGATCTGTAATCTATTTGCTTCGCTGGAAATCGAGGCTGCCACAACGAGCCCCTCATTTCGCACGTTTCTCAGCCCAGACACACTAATGGCTGCAACGCCATGCGACGGGATCGCCGGGCCGAATACCGATCACCTCGCGCGCTCAAATGACTTACAGGCGTTATTGCTGTGTGTTGAGCGGTCGAACCTCTGAGTCTCCCCTTAATCAGGCAACGGTCAAAACCAGCACGGTTTCAACGCCACAATTTCCGCCGTTCTGATATCCTACGCGAAATGTTTTATTCAGTCAAGTAAAATCATAGACTGAGTGGACATAAGTTAGATCCCAGACGAAGGTCCGTGAATCCCGCTTGCCGCTGGCGCTGATGTGACCACGTCCTGGTGCGTCAAGTGTATATAAAACGCCGCAGTATGAGGGATCCAGCGGTACTTGATTTGGCATACGGCTGCAAATGCGCTTGGCTTATGCGCACCACCCCTGCAAGTGCTCGACAACAGCAGCCGCAAGGCAAATGGAGCAGAGCTTCACTTCAGATTTCGGATCCCAGCGTACGGGGCTGGGCGGATTCCTTGTAGCGCACGCGGTACCACCAATGCTGCAGACGGTCAAAGTAGAGATAAACCACCGGCGTCGTGTAGAGGGTCAGCATCTGGCTCACCAGCAACCCGCCGATGATGGTGATGCCCAATGGACGCCTCAGTTCCGCCCCGGTGCCGCTGCCCAGCGCCAGCGGCAAAGCGCCCAGAACGGCGGCCATGGTAGTCATGAGGATGGGGCGAAAGCGCAATAGGCAGGCTTCGAAAATCGAATCGCGGGAACTCTTACCTTCGTACCGCTCGGCGGCCAAGGCAAAGTCGATCATCATAATGGCATTTTTCTTCACGATGCCGATCAGCAGAATGATGCCGATCATCGCGATGATGCTCAGATCGGTGTGCGTGAGCAGCAGCGCCAGCAGCGCGCCTACGCCGGCCGACGGCAGCGTGGACAAAATCGTAATCGGATGGATGTAACTCTCGTAGAGGATTCCAAGCACGATATAAACCGCCGCCAGCGCGGCCGCGATCAGGATCGGTTCATTGCCGAGCGAATCCTGGTATGCCTGAGCGGTTCCGGCGAACCGGGTCTGGATGCTGTGTGGCAGGCCCACCGTGGCCGCCGCCTTGGTAATGGCTTCCACCGCATCTCCCAGCGCCACGCCCGGTTGCAAGTTGAACGAGATGGTTGTGGCAGGCGCCAGGCCCTGGTGTGTGACTGCCAGCGGCGCGGTGCTTGGGGAGTAGCTGCCGATGGCGTTTAAAGGCACTTCTGTTCCAGTCGGCGACATCACGTAGATATCGCGCAGCGACAGCGGATTCTGCCAGTACGCTGGGGCCGCTTCCATCACCACGTGGTATTGATTCAGCGTCGTGTACATGGTGGATACCTGGCGCTGCCCGAAGGCGTCGTACAGCACGTTGTCCAACAGTTGCGCCGAGATGCCGAAACGCGCGGCGGAATTGCGGTCGTACACCACCATATACTGCAGTCCGCGGTTCTGCTGGTCGCTGTTTACGTCCGCGATGATCGGTATGGTCTTCAATTCCTGCAGCATGCGTGGCGCATACGCGTTCAGGTCCTGCAGGTTATCGCACATCATGGTGTATTGATAAAGAGCTGCGCTGGAGCGCCCGCCGATTCGCAGGTCTTGCGAAGCCTGCATGTAGAGAGTGGCGCCCGGTATACGCGCCAGTTTGGGCCGCAGCCGGGCAATGATCTGGTCCACTCCGACTTTTCTCTCCTGCAGCGGTTTCAGGGACATGTAGATACGCGCCTGATTGGCGGTGCCACCTCCCGGTCCTGAGCCGCCGGTAGATCCGCTGACTGTATCGACGCCCGGATCCTTATCCACGATGTCCACCATCTGGCGCACAATCCGGTCCATGGCTTGAAACGAAATATCCTGGTCGCCTGTAATCTGGCCGCTGACGCGTCCGTTGTCCTGTTGCGGGAAGAAGCCCTTCGGCACGTGAATGAACAGGTAAACATTCAGCGCAATCGTAGCGATCAGGACAGCCAGCGTAACCGGCGCGTATTTCAGCGCCACCGCGAGCGTAGTCCCATAGGTATTGATAATCCAGGTAAAGAAACGTTCGCTAAACCGGTACAGCCGGCCATGTTCGGTGTGCTCTTTCAACAAGTGCGCGCACATCATCGGCGTGGTGGTGAGCGACACGACCAGCGAAACCGAAATAGCCACCGACAGGGTGATCGCAAATTCGCGGAAGAGGCGGCCCACGATGCCTCCCATCAGCAGCAACGGAATGAAGACGGCGATCAGGGACAAACTCATGGACAGCACTGTGAATCCAATCTCCTGGGCTCCCTTGAGCGCCGCTTCAAACGGATGCATGCCCTGTTCCAGATAGCGCGTGATGTTCTCGATGACCACAATCGCGTCATCCACCACAAAGCCGGTGGAAATGGTCAGTGCCATCAAAGATAGGTTGTCGATGCTGAAGTGCAGCAGGTACATCACGCCGAATGTTCCAATCAACGATACGGGAACGGCCACGCTGGGTATCATGGTGGTGCGGACGTTACGCAGGAAGAAGAAGACCACCAGCACCACCAGCACTACCGAGATCAGCAGCGTTCTTTCCACGTCGTGCACCGAGGCGCGGATGGTAACCGTCTGATCGATCGCCACCTGGATACGAATGGATTTCGGGATGGATGCTTCTAACTGCGGAAGCATAGCGCGGATGCGATCTACCGTGTCAATGATGTTCGCGCCCGGCTGGCGGAAGATGACCACCTGCACGGATGGCAGGCCGTTGGCATAGCCCGAGTTCCGCAGGTCTTCCACGGAGTCCAAAACTTCGCCCACATCCGAGACCCGCACAGCCGCTCCATGGCGGTACGCCACGATCAGCGGCGCATAGTCGACGGCCTTGAAGATTTGATCGTTCGCTCCGACCTCCCATATGCGTTGACCGTCGGAAAGGTGTCCTTTGGGGTTGTTGGCGTTGGCAGCTGCCAGCACGCCCCGCACTTGCTCCAAGCCAATGCCATACTTGTTCAGCGCCGTGGGGTTCAGTTCCACTCGCACGCCGGGCAACGCACTTCCCCATACCGCCACCTGGCCCACGCCGGTTACTTGCGACAACTTCTGCGCCATGATGGACGACGCGGCATCGTACATCTGGGCCTTCGAGAGGATGGGTGAGGTCAGCGCCAGAAACAGGATCGGAAAATCCGCCGGATTCACCTTTCTGTAAGTGGGGTTCATCGGCAGATTGGCCGGCAAATAGCCGCGCGCCGCGTTGATGGCCGCCTGCACGTCGCGCGCCGCCGCGTCAATGTTCCGGTTGAGATCGAACTGCATGGTGATGCTGGTCGATCCCAGGCTGCTCGACGAGGTCATCTCGGTCACCGATGCAATGCGGCCGAACTGCCGTTCCAGAGGCGTGGCTACGGAAGAGGCCATGGTTTCGGGGCTGGCGCCCGGCAATGATGCCGATACCGATACGGTTGGAAAATCGACCTGCGGCAGCGGCGACACCGGCAGTATCCGGAACGCCACCGAGCCAGCCAGCGCAATGGCGACTGTCAGCAAAGTGGTGGCGACTGGCCGCCTGATGAAGACCTCGGAGATATTCACGATTCCACCGGAACCGGCGGCGCACCGGGGCTGGCATCGCCCAGTTGCTGGGCTCTGGCTTCTTTCAATGTTTGAGCCGGCCACGCGCGCCGCGCTGCCCGATAGCGGTTGGCGGCTTCCGGATCCCAGTTCAGGCGGGGACTCCGCGCTACAAACAGCAGTGAGTGCGCAAATATCACGACCAGCATACCCATGGCTTTGCGCGGGTCCGGTCGGCTCATATCGAGAAAGTCTACCACGGCTATGCGAAAGTTCTGATCTAAAACTTTGTCACTCCAAGGGGTGCGTCAACTGGCCAGCCTCCTTCACTTTGTAAGGCGACGCTGTATCCACCGTGCGTCCCTAACTGTCCATAGAGACGACCCCGACACTGCGCGGAAGACGTTGCCCGCCGTGACACAGCCGTGCCTTCGCGCCAAGTTCGGCCGGAAGTTCAATTCGCTCGGGCGTCGGATGAGGCTTTGAGATTGATGGCCGAGCGTGGGACATACCTGGACCCTCAGGCCGGGCTGTTGTTGGAAACCTATCTCCTGTACAAGTACAGGTATTTTGCCGCACCCTACTACACCGAAGAAGGTTTCGCCGCGATGAAAGGGCTCATCCGGGCGCACCAGGAATTCATCAACCGCGCGTCGCGCGTTCCGGGGCTGAAGACTGTTTACGGTACGGACGCGTTGGCGGGTGCGCACGACCGTAGCGCGGAGGATTTCATAAATCGGGTGAGGGACAGTGGAGTGGACCCGATGGCTGCGATGGTCTCGGCAAACTCGGTGGGCGCGGAAGCACTGGGCATGGCGGATCAGATCGGCTCGATTGTTCCTGGCCTGCAGGCGGACATCATCGCGGTAGATGGCGATCCGCTGCGGGATATCACGGCCGTCCGGCGTGTGGCATTTGTGATGAAGGGCGGCGTGGTTTACAAAAACGTCGGACGCAGCGCAGTTCCTGTTTATACAAACGTCCAGCCTTGAATCGAGAATGCGGCGCTTTGGCAGATTTCTTCTTGGGTGAGGACGGGCGGGCGGTTTGTCAGTCTTCTTGGGTCAGGGTGTTGATCCCTTCGACGGCTGGAACGCCCAGGTGGGATGACTTGCCACTCAGCCGGTAGAGCAGAGAACCGACCAGCAGGCACGAAACCACGCTGATACCGGCATCCATTGCGAAGCTGCCCGCAATTCCACCCATCGAGTAACCCCGGCCGTCGGCGACCATCATGTATGTAATTGGGACATATGTGGCCGCCGACAGAACGGTGAAGGCGGTTGCAGCCAGCGGGTTGTTTGGGCCAATGGTCTCAAACATAATTCCGACCTGAATGGAGAAAGCGAATGCTTGAAATAGATATTCGCCTACGAGAGCGAGGGTAAAGGTTACTGGAGTATGCGGCAGGAAAATCAGGCCCAGGGTGAAGAGGCTGCCTAGAATGCCGTCGGCGAGATAGAGCAACAGCAGCGACCGCCGCCGGGCGATAATTGGAAACAACAGGCATCCTAGGATACCTGGAAAGAAGGCGCCCGCGCCGCCGGCGAGGCTCACCACGCGCGCCGTGGCGTGGAAGTCGGCGCCGAGGCCGCCGAGCAGGTTGGTGAGCGCGAAGGAACTGCAAGGAGAAAGAAGGACCACGAGCGCGATCAGCACTTCGCGGCGGCGCAAGAGCGCTAAGACTTCGCGGCCGAACTCACGGAAACTTTCGCCGGCCAAGCGCGCGTCCGGGCCCGCGCAAGGGATGGAGAGAAAGATCGCCGTGGGAAGAAATACGATGGCGCCCAGAAGACATGCCGCCAGCCAATCCGGCAAATGCCGGTACAACTCACCTCCCAGAGCCGATGTGACACCGGTACCGGAGATCACCGCGATGTTGACCCAGGCACTGAGTTGGTTCTTGTCATCATGCCGGCAGACTGTAGAAAGCCATCCGCATAGCGCCGTCGTGAAAAGCATGGCCGCCGCCACGCTCGCTACCAGGGCCGCCGCCAGCACGGCGGGATGGCGCAGGTTCAGCAGCGCGACAACGACGAGAATCGAGGC
Source organism: Bryobacteraceae bacterium (assembly GCA_049511415.1). GTDB lineage: Bacteria > Acidobacteriota > Terriglobia > Bryobacterales > Bryobacteraceae > Bog-159. The sequence goes on from JBEKYC010000076.1 coordinate 32,988, forward strand.
GAGAGCGGCGAAAACAGTCGCATACCAGCGCCGGCTGAACCAAACATCGAGCATCGGACCGAACACAACCGGCCAGAAATTCGATGACATCGCGGCAGCCGTGATCACAGCGATGACCGCCTCGGGAACGTGTTGCGCAGCCAGCAACTGGGGCACGACGAAGAACGCGATCCCGCTATTGAGACCTACGGTGGAGTTCGAGAGGCCCAACAGCCAGACAGGCGGGATGCGCGGCGTGACTTGCAGACGGTCCTCCAGGATTCTTTTGTTGTAACAGAAAACCGAATAAGTCAGATAAGTGCGCCAATGCGGTAGATCTTCGTGCTACCAGCGGCAGCACGGTGGTGAAGCTCCGGAGGCGGCCGCTCGATTGCGCCGTTTTTGCCGATGGGTAGAAGAGAATTCTGCAAACTAAACAGCAGCGAGCCGTCGCTGTTGGCAATGGCGCAGGTTGCGACCCATACAACTGCCGCCGATCAAGGTGCGGTCTCCGGGTTTCACGCAGGCCTGGTGCTGTGTGGCCGTAATGCCCGAACGGGCCGCTGGCTGGAATCGGCAGGCTCACGAAGCGGGTCGGCTGGGGTGTGGCGGCGATGGCGGCACTGAAGCAGGTGGGCGTCCCGGTGGGGTGGCCTCTCGTTGTCGCCAAGTCTTGCGCGAGGCTACTGCGTCGTAACCGTTGTTTTGTATGTGACGGTAGAGAGGTCCTGTGGATTCCACACGGTGATCGTGATGTGGTCGCCATCAACTAATGGACAGGCGCCGTCCTGATTCACGTTAGCGACTACGGAGATGAAGGTGTCGGTCCACTCGCCGACGTTGGCATTGCAAAAGCTCCCCGTATATCCGGCGCTCCAGTTCTGCGTGGCGTCCGTGATCTCAAGGAAATTGGAATTGCCGGTGTAGGGCAAGCCAAGTGGAAAGCTGCCGAAACCGGCGCCCGAAATGCTCACCGGAGGCTGGGTCTGTACCACGAATTTTCCGGTTGCCGAAGTGCGTTGCGTGGTCACCGACGAGATCGAAATGGGTGGCGGCGCCAGCACCCGACACGACGGGCTAACATTCGGCGTTCCGTTGGGAAACGCCGCGCAGGTACTAGGGCCAGTGATGGGGCTAGCCGAACTCGGCAGACTGGCGGCGACAGGATAATCGACAACCGGCGCGTATAGGCCCATGACCCCCGCTCCCGCCGTAGTCGCCTGAGCGTCATGATACGGAACATAGCTGGCCGGACACTCAAATGTGCTGGATGGCAGGATATTCCGAATGGCGATCTGGTTCCAATCCATATAATTCGAATCTCCCGTCTTGGAAAGATCCAACCAGGTGTAGCCATTGGCCGAGTTGACCCAGGCTGGCTGCGGTGTGCCGGTGCTCACCACCAGCGTGACGTAGCCGTTCGGATCCTGGTTCAAGGGGGCGCACGGAATGGTGGAGCCAGTAGGGCAATGATCGGGCAGGCTGGCCAGAGTAATTCCGCCTTCCGACTGGAACGAGATGCTCACATATCGGATCTGCTCGTCTCCGGTGCGGGAACAGCCGCTGGTGCAGGGCGTAGGCGGCGTGGTGGGAACACGGAAGCGCAATCGCATCACCTCGCCCGTATCGAGCAGCGTTTGTGGTAGACCCACGGCCACATTTCCGTACGAATAGCCGGCGTCCGGGTTGCCCCCCGAAGTGTATTCCGGCCCGCGCGCCCATTGTATGCTGCTGTCGGGGATTGCGCCCCAACAATTGGCGCCGAACCAGGCTTCGTAGGCATTGTGCTCCTCCGACTGTCCATGATGCAGCCAGGTGCTGCCGACAGTTTGGCTAGCGGTTACCGCGTTCATGGTCGAATTGACGTAGGCCGCCGGATAGGCGCAGCCTGAGGCGACATCCCGCACGATTACGTGCGGTTGGTCACCAGGCTTCGTGCCTGTCATATTAAGGTAGCTGCGGATGATAATGGCCCCAGCCGGGTTTGGATTCGTATGACTCGGCGTGTCCACTTCGTGCTCCGGGGGATTCGTGGCGGCAAATAGCGGATTCAAGTTCCAGTTCATGAATGGATGGCGCTGCGTGCCATCCAACCCGTTCACACTCACATTAAAACCCGTCATGCTGCAGCCTGTTTCGATGGTTCCCGGAGTTCCGCCCAAGTTGATCGGTATGGCATACTGTTGCCCGCTTACATAAGCTACTCCGGGTTGGAACGGGTTTATCTCCTTGGCGGTTAAGGGCACGATGTTCACATCGGTCAGATTCTGTGAGACAGCCGAGTGATTGTCGTAGACCGTGACGGAAAAATATCGGGAATTGGGAAAGTTTCCGAGGATGATGAGCTGATAGGGCGGCATGTCGGGATTGACATTGTAATATAGCTTGTTATAGACGCTATTGAGGTCGCCCTTCTGGCCGCCGGACCCATCTCCGGTGGAGAAAGCAATGTTATAGCAATCATTGTCGAAGTTAGAAAAGAAATTGCCCGTTGGAAACTGATTGCCGGTGAACACAATCGGCAGTCCGGCACAGTCCGGCGACTGGGCCCACATTGCCACGCAGGAAAGACCCGCGCACAACACAGCGTTTCTGAGTGCCAGTCGCATAGGAAACCTCGTTTTCCAAGGCCGAAGGGCTTGTTGACGAAAGCCGGGCCCGCATTCCCGCTGTCAGGTCAGGCAGATTGCAGGCCGAAGTGTGGTATGGGACATCCGGGCTCTGAAGCCAATGTGTTCAAACGACCGGCAAAACGGAAACACGGTCTATTCGAAAGGCAACATCTGCACCCGAAAGTGCGAAACCTGCCACGCCTGTGGTCAGCGCGCCAAACGCAAGCGCAAAGCGATGCCATCCCGATATGCTGGAGGCTTCAGCGGTACGGTCATGCGAACATCGATGGCGAATACCTGTTTCTGTTCCGCTTTCCCCGTTTCTGTATTCACCCACTCGTAGGAGTAAGATCCGGCCGGCAGATCGAGTAAGGCCACCGCGAGCCCGGGGCCATCGAAATAGACGGCGTAGTCGCCGCGCGGACTGGAGAGAGCATGCGCGACTGCTCCGCCGGCGTGCTGGACCACGCGGGTATCCGGCGCCAGATCCTCCAACGGCAACTGGCTCAGGAAATCGCTCAGAATGCGAAGCTGGCGCCGAAACGTGATGCTGCCACCGCCGGGACCATTCGGCTCGGCATCGGAGCCGTCCTCGTGGCCCACGGAGAACGAATAGTCGAGGGCGTCAAATGCACTGCCGCCGGCCAACATGAAATTCCAAGCTTGGCGCCGGTAGGCCCCGTCGTCGTGACCGAGAAATCCCGTTTCGTCGTAAGCGATCGCCTGACGCAGGCCGTAATTGGCGGTTACCGCCTCGGGATAGGCATAGTGAAAGTTGACGATGCTAACGCCCGGCACGAGATCGCGCACGGGAAAGCGGAAATTGCAGTAATTCTGCGCAATCAGATGTGGTTGCGGCAGTCCGCTCTCTTCGCTCGAAATCCACCCGGCGACACGCGTTTGCCAAGCGCGCGAAGCCGGATCTGCCAAGTCCACGGAGTTGGGATACTGATCGCGGCCGGGCAGGGCCAAGTACGGATTGACGACCGCGGACAGAGCCGGACGGTCGGACCACGGTTCATTCTGAATTTCGAAGATCACATTGTCGAAGCTGGCGGCCTCACGCACTAACTGGCGCGCGTAGCGCTCTTGGTACGTCAGGATGTTGCCGTTTTCCAGGGTATGCAGCTTCTTCCATTCGATGGCGGGTGTGGCGTTGACATTGTTCCCCGGATTGAACGGGCTGATTTTCCAATGCATCTCCTGGTAGTGAGACGAGAACAAGGTCACTTCGACCACGATGCCGTGGCGCGCGGCCTCCGAAAGAAAGTCGCGATAGTGGGTGAAATAGTCCGGATTCCAGTGATCCAGATCGAACTTCTCCCCGTTTCGTGCCCAGGGCGCGAGATAGCGAGTGGGCGCGGGCGCCAGGGTGTTGCGCAGGATGCCGAACGATTGGGCGGGCACTTCGCGATAGCTGCCCCCGAACAGGCGCGTGTAGTTCATGCCTTCGGTTTCGAGGGTAGCCAGGTAGCGATGATAATCGAAGTCCGCATTCATGACCGCGCCATAGTGTTCGCCGCTGGTGATCAGCGCCACCACCTTTCCGCGGAACAGGAAGTAGTGCGGGTTTTTAGGATCCAGGCGGATCGGTTCGGCGGTCAGGCAGAGACTGGCGGCCAGAACAGCGGCGGTAAGGCGCGCGGCGAGAAGCATAGGGTCCACCGCCGATTCTATCGTGCTGACTATTACGCGGGGGGAAGGGCGACGGCGGCGGCCACTTTGGCGGCGTCCAGTTCCAAAGTATTCATCAAAGTCATGTCGAGAGTTGCGCCGGCGTTCAGCACGATCCCATGGCCCCTGCGGGCCACCAGGATGGTAGTGACGGTTGCAGCCGCGGTTATTCCTACAGCAGCGCCGATGATTGCGCCTTTGTCGATGGATAACTTGGGAAACGTCGGCTGGGTCTGTTGCGGCGCGAAGCTGTTGGCCATTCGCGACGGGCCCAGCGGCGAGGCAAAGGCGGCCCTCGTGTCGGCAGAGGCGGAAGACAGCGAAACTGTATACCCGTTTGCATAAGTCAGTTGCGTGAAATGGACGTCGAAGCCGGCGTGACGGCCGCGTCGGGTAACTTTGTCGATCGTGCCTTCGATAAATGTTCCGGGAGGGATCGCCACTGCGTCTCCCACGGTTACCGGAAAAGCCACTTTCGCGCGCACGGGATCTCCGGGATGCGCAGCCGTGGAATCGAGAGGCGCGGTCAGACGCAGGGGAACCTTGGTCCCTGCGGGAACCGTGATTTGTGCCGGGGCTTCATAGACACTAGCTACGAACAATCCAATTATGGCTAATAGGCGCATGTGGCGAGGCTCCTGTCAGTTGAAACGCAGGGCAAATGGCTGCCCCTGGAATTGCAGTATTTGCAGCGAGAACGAACCATCCGGGTTATGGCGCAAGGGCGGATCGGCGGTGGGTGTCTTACTTGCCGCCACGACCGTCGCGGGCAGCGTTGCCAATACCTGGCCGTGGTTCCCAATTATGACTTGCACGAGGGGCCCCAGGCCGGTCCAACTTGCCTGGTAAGTGCCTGGGAGTAACTGCCGGCCGGCGGCGGTAACTGGCTGGGTTATAGAAAAGGATTCCTTGTGGGCCACGGGCTGCGAACTGGTGGCCGGGGCGGCAGGGCAGGGAATGGGGCCCGAGCCCGAACTTCCAGGAATGTACGTCGCGGGGGTGCCAGGCATCCCCGGGATCGTGATGGGGCCTACGCCTGGGCCGCCAGGTATGGTGGTGGATGGCGTCCCGGGAGAGCCGGGAATGTAAGTCCCCGGCGTTCCCGGTGTGCCTGGAATGGTCCGGCATTGGCTGGCGGTCTTCCAGTGCGCGATGTTGGGAGCTTTGGAGAGCGCCACGGCGGCGGCGACGCGCACCGAATCGAGGACCAGAGACTTCTGCAACACCACCTCAAACTGCGTACCGTTGTCGAGCAGGACGTCGCTCCGGGTACTCACTGTAACCGTGGGAGCGGCGACGGCGGACTGGGCGTCCGGAAAGGTGATGGTATAACCTCCGGCGAAGATCACCTGGGTGAAGTGCATGCGAAACTCCGCCTGCTGGTTCAGTCTCTTGGGTCTTACCAGTATGTCGATGTTACCTTTCCAGTAAGTGCCGGCAGGAATCGCCATCCGGTTATCGATCGCCACAGGGAAAGACGTTTCGCAGTAGATTGCATCACCGGGTTGCGCCGATCGCGCCTGGACCGCGCCAATCAGGGCCAGCATTACCTTCGTGCCGGCCGGAACCTGAAGGTCCTGCGCCATGGCAGCGCACGTGCCGAGGACGGCAGCCAGGGGAAGTAGTCGCATGTCTGATGTCCGAAGTCTTAGGTGCGGGACTGAGGCATCCGGTTACAATTCGTACAGAGCGGACACAAAAAAGGCCGGACCCTTGCGGGTCCGGCCTGGTGAATTGGTACGGAACTCCAGCTTACTTGGTAACCGTAAGCGTGAACGAAGTGCTTTCGAGGAGTCCTCCGCCCGTGCCCGTGACGGTTATGGTGTAGTTGGCCGGGGTGACCTTACCAACCTTGATAGCCATGCCGGCGCTTCCGGCACCCGGCGCGGGGATCGACGTCGGGCTGAAGACAACGTGCACACCGGTGGGCATGCCGGAAGCCGTTAGCGCGATAGCCGAGTCGAAGGTGCCCGCGATGGTGCTCGTAATCACCTGTTTGCCGGAAGTGCCTTCGGCAATGCTGACCGTGCCGGATGAAGCCTTGAGGGTGAAGCTGGCAGACGGCAGCGGCGACAACGTATTGATCAGCGCCGGGCCGTTCGGACTGCCCCAGCCGGTTACCAGATCGTAGCCGACGGTGGCCGAAAAGCCGTTATTGCCGCTGGTGATGTCATGGAAATTGGCATCGTAAGTGGATCCCAGGCCGGTGGTGTAGAGCGTCGGATTGATGAAGCCCAGCGTGGCGCCGTAATTCGCCACATTCTGCTCGTTGGCCAGCGCCAGGTAAGCGGCCCACATGGGCGTGGCGAAGCTGGTCCCGCCGTACAGGTTGGCGGAGCAAGTGGTCTGGTCGGCGCAAACGTAGAAAGTATAGTTCGCGTTGCCGGAGACGTCCGGACCGTTGCGATAAGTTTGGGAGCAGGAGGTGCAGCCCGCGGCCGTGGCCACCTGCCAGGAAGGAATGGCAAATTTGTCCGGCGAAATGCCGCCGCCGCTGTCGGACCAGCCGGTTTCCGAAGCCCATGCGCCACCGGCACTGACAGTGGTCAGGTCGGTTCCGCCGACGGACGTGACGTAGACATCGTCCGACGGGAAGGTATAGGTGCTCTTCGACCACTTGCGGCTGTCGCCGGCAGCGTTAAAGAAGTTCTGCCCCTGCGCCGCGAACTCCTCGAAGTAGGGATCGTCGGTTGAGGAATCCTGCGGGCGCCAGGTCCACGAAGAGCTCAACTGCGCGCTGAGCGGCTCAGTGGTAGCCATGGCGTTGAGGATGCCGGAATCGTCGAGCGGATCGGAGTCCCCGATGAACATGGTCAGCTTGGCCAAGCCCGGCGCCATGCTGACTGCCTGGGTCATATCGATGGTCTGCTCGGTATCGTCACAACCGTCGGCATCAAGGCAGCTCGTGCTGGTGCCGTCCACCGATAACAGATCGATGGGAACGGTGTTGGTCTGTCCGGCGTTGGTGAAGTAGGTATTGAAGTCCGCAAGATCCGTGCCGTAGAACTCGAGCAAACCCAAATACTGGCCCGTGCCGGTGAGCGTGCCCCCGTAATATGCCGCGCGCATGTCGCTGCCGCAGAATGAAGCTTCGGGGCAGGAACCAGTGGTGGCATTAGGCGTCGCACCCGCGGGCAGGCGCTGCAAAGCCGGATGCGGAATGGCGTAGTTGTCCAGGCCGGTGATGTGCCACAAGGGAATCGAGAGATCCGGTGTGGGCTCCACATTGGGAGAGTAGAAAGTGCGGCTGGCGCTGTCGGGGTCTTTGTAAAGGCCAAGCGAGACGTGGAAGGCGGCTTCCACAGCCGCGGCCGTACCAGTTACGCGCAAGTTCACACGATTGACCGACGTGTTTACAACCGTAAGACCGTGTGTTTGCGCAAAGCCGATGAGAGCGTTATAGTCCGCCTGGGTGGGACCGTAGGCGGCCGTGAACTCGCTCACCGTGAGGAACTGATGGAAAGACGGGCTCGAGGGATTATAAAGGTCCTGCAAGAAACTCTGCAGGGCCGGTTGATTTCGCAACGGCAGCGCCAGGACCAATCGCATGTTCTGCGATCCAGGCAGGTGTCCCACCAAGGGCGCCCGTCCGTCGGTTATGAAATCCCAAACGTGGTGCGTGAGTGGCGCCTGCGCGCTACAGACCATTGTCATCACCGACGCACAGGCGACGGTCGTCAACAAACGTAGACTTACCTTTCGAATCATAATTTCTCCATTTGTCCGGGCGCGGGGAGACACACTCTCGGCGAGAGAGCGGCGAACGGTGCCGGAATCCAGTTTTCGAAATGCCCTACCCTACCGTAATGGAAGCCCAGATTGGGCTAGTATACACCCAGGCGCGGCGCAAAAGAGCAAAAACTTGTAAATACTGTTACGGCAGTCCCCGTGGACCCGATTCATTCGGGAAAAACCCGGCCCGGCGATCGTTACAGTTCCGTTTCACGGCAGTGGGTTGCGGGGATCTCCGGATTAGCGTTCGCCACGCGGAACGACTCGCGGGCAATCTCCCATTCCTCCTGCGTGTGGACTACCAGCAGGCGCACGGCGGAATCCGGCGCGGCGATATCCGCGTCAACCGGCGACTCGGCGTTCTTCGCCGCATCCAGCTTGATGCCCAGAAACGCAAACGCCTCCGCCACCTTCGCGCGCACCTGCGGGCTGTTCTCGCCCACGCCCGCCGTGAAGACCAGAACATCCAGACCGCCGAGGCTTGCCAGCATCGCACCGGTCTCTGAGCACAATCGGTGCACGTAAACGTCGAAAGCCAATTGCGCGCGCACATCGCCGCGGGCCATCGCCTCCATCACCGTGCGCATGTCGCCCGACGCGCCCGAAACGCCGAGCAGGCCGGACTCCTGGTTCAGCACCCGATCGAGTTCGTCGGCACGATAACCCAAGTGCCGCACCAGGTGAATGACGATGCCTGGATCGATGGTGCCCGAGCGCGTGCCCATCATGAGCCCTTCGAGCGGCGTGAAGCCCATGGTGGTGTCGATGCTCACGCCGTCGCGGATGGCCGCCAGCGAGCAGCCGTTGCCCAGATGGCAGGTGATCATGCGCAGCGATTTCAGCTCGCGGCCCAGAATGGCGGCGGCGCGGCGCGAGGTGTATTGATGGCTGATGCCGTGGAATCCGTAGCGGCGGATGCCTTTGCTCAACCACTCATAAGGTCCGGGGTAGACATAGGCGGGCGGCGGCAGGCTGGCGTGGAATGCGGTATCGAAGACCGCCACCTGCACGGCGTCCGGGCCCAGAATCCGCTGCATGCATTCGATGGCTTCCAATTCCAGGCGATTGTGCTCGGGAGCGAAGCTGGCCATCTCCGCGATGCCAGCCTGTACCGCGGGCGTGATGCGGGCGCTGTCGCGGAACTTGCGGCCGCCGTGGACCACGCGATGGCCGGCGACGCGAATTTCCTCGCGATGCGGGAGGAGATCCATTAACGGCTGTAGCGAGTCGAGCGGGGCCTTGATCGGAACGCTGTGGTTGGATATGGCGCCGGCGGACTTGATGCGGATTTCCGCCGTGCCGGGATGATGTTCCCAATCGACGCGCGCCTCCCAGAGCGGATCGGGCGCGGGGTCACCATCGAGGCCGGTCACCTCGAACAGGCTGCTCTTGAAACTGCTCGATCCGCCGTTAAGCACCAGGATTTTCATCAGTACGGCCACTTCCAATCGCGGATTTCGGGCATATCGTCGCCATGCTCGATCACGTAGCGTTTGTGTTGAATCAGTTTGTTGCGCAAGTCCTGCTTGATGTGGGCCGCGATGTTGCGCAAGCGCGGCACGCGGTCGATCACGTCGCCGGCGAGGTGGAAGCGGTCCAGATCGTTCAGCACGGTCATGTCGAAGGGCGTGGTAGTCGTGCCTTCTTCCTTGTATCCACGCACGTGGAAATTGTCGTGATTGGTGCGGCGGTAAGTGAGCCGATGGATCAGCCAAGGGTAGCCGTGAAACGCGAAGACTACCGGCTTGTCAGCCGAGAAGAGGGAATCGAATTCGCGATCGGACAGGCCGTGGGGATGCTCGGTGGAGGGCTGCAGGGTCATCAGATCCACCACGTTAACCACGCGGATGCGCAGGTCGGGCAGACGATTGCGCAGAAAGTCCACGGCGGCCAGAGTCTCGAGCGTGGGAATGTCGCCGCAGCAGGCCATGACTACGTCCGGCTCGACGCCGTTATCCGTGCTGGCCCACTCCCAGATGCCGATGCCGGTGGTGCAGTGCTCGATGGCCGATTCCATATCCAGATACTGCAGAGCGGGCTGCTTGCCGGCCACGATCACGTTGACGTAGTTCCGGCTGCGCAAACAGTGGTCGGTGACCGACAGCAGCGTATTGGCATCTGGCGGAAGATATACGCGCACCACGTCGGCTTTCTTGTTCACGACGTGGTCGATGAAGCCGGGGTCCTGATGGCTGAATCCGTTGTGGTCCTGCCGCCAGACGTGCGAGGTGAGTAAGTAGTTCAACGAGGCGATGGGGCGCCGCCAGGTAATGTGGCGCGTGGTCTTGAGCCACTTGGCGTGCTGGTTGAACATGGAATCGACGATGTGGATGAAGGCTTCATAGCAGGAGAAGAAGCCGTGCCGGCCGGTAAGCAGGTAACCCTCCAGCCAGCCCTGACACATGTTTTCGCTAAGCACTTCCAACACGCGGCCGTCGGGGCTGACGTGATCGTCGCCGGGAATAATCTCGGCCGTGGATTCCCGATTGGTGACTTCGAAAAGCGCGTCCAGACGGTTGGAGGCCGTCTCGTCGGGGCCTACGACGCGGAAGTTTGCGGCGCCCGCGTTCAACTTCAGGACGTCGCGCAGCATGCGGCCCATGACGCGGGTGGCTTCGGCCACGGCCGTGCCGGGTTTCAGCACTTCGACCGCGTAAGCGGTAAAATCGGGCATCTTCAGATCGCGCAGCAGCAGGCCGCCATTGGCATGCGGATTATCGCCCATGCGCCGGGTGCCCTTCGGGGCGAGTTCCTGCAACTCGGGAATGAGCGCGCCGCTTTCGTCGAACAGCTCCTCGGGCCGGTAGCTCTTCATCCAGTCTTCAAGGATTTTGATGTGCGCCGGTTTGGTGGCCAGTTCGGAGAGGGGCACCTGATGCGCGCGGAAGGTGCCTTCGATGGGAACGCCGTCCACTACTTTCGGACCGGTCCAGCCCTTGGGCGTGCGCATCACGATCACGGGCCAGCGCGGGCGCTCGCGAAAGCCGTTGGTGCGGGCGTCCTTCTGGATAGCGCGGATGCGGCCCAGGACCTGGTCCATGGTGGCCGCCATGAGCTGATGCATTTTTGGGGGATCGTCTCCGGACACGAAATACGGTTCGTGTCCGTAGCCGTGAAACAACTCTGTCAGTTCCGCTTCGGGAATGCGGGCCAGCACGGTGGGGCCGGCGATCTTGTAACCGTTCAGATGCAGGATGGGCAACACCGCGCCATCACGAGCGGGATTTAGAAATTTGTTCGAGTGCCAGCTTGTAGCGAGCGATCCGGTTTCGGCTTCGCCGTCGCCGACCACGCAGCAGGCCAGCAGATCGGGATTGTCGAATGCCGCGCCATACGCATGCAGCAGGGAATAGCCCAATTCGCCGCCTTCGTGAATGGATCCGGGCGTTTCTGGAGCCACATGGCTGGGAATACCGCCGGGAAAGGAGAACTGTTTGAAGAGGCGGCGCATACCTTCGGCGTCGCGCGAGACGTTGGGATAATACTCGCTGTAAGTGCCTTCCAGGTAGGTATTAGCAACCAGTCCGGGACCGCCGTGGCCCGGGCCGGCGATATAGATCATGTTCAAATCGTGCATGCGGATCAGGCGATTCAGATGCACGTAGACGAAATTCAATCCGGGCGTGGTGCCCCAGTGGCCCAGCAAGCGCGGCTTGATGTGCTCGAGGCGCAGCGGCTCTTTGAGCAGCGGGTTTTCATAAAGATAAATCTGGCCTACCGACAGGTAATTGGCGGCGCGCCAATAGGCGTCGATCTTGCGGAGTTCATCGGCGGAGAGAGGACCGGTCATGGGCGATTCCTCCATCCAGGATCGCAGATAAAAGTTGCATTTGTGTTTCAGGGGCGAGGCCAGCGGCGTGCCGCAACGGACTCAAAACGCCGTATACTTGTTTTTATGCAAAGGATGCTGTTTGTCATTTCGCTGTTTGCCTGCGCAGCCGCGCTTTTCGGCGCCGCCAGCGTTTACGAATTTACGTTGAACTCCATCGACGGGGCGCCTGCACCGTTGGACGTCTATAAGGGAAAAGTGCTGCTGGTGGTAAATGTGGCCAGCAAGTGCGGGTTCACGCCGCAATACAAGGAACTGGAAGCAGTCTACGAGAAGTACAAGGACCAGGGCTTTGTGATTGCAGGCTTCCCCGCCAATAATTTTATGTCCCAGGAACCTGGCACGAATCAGGAAATCAAGAGCTTCTGCACGCGCACGTACGGCGTGAGTTTCCCGATGTACGGCAAGATTTCCGTGAAGGGATCCGATATCGCACCTCTTTATGCGTATCTGACCGGAGCCAAGGGCGGCGACATCAAGTGGAATTTCACCAAGTTCCTGATCGGCAAGGACGGGACGATTCTGGAGCGGTTTGAGCCGCCCGTGAAGCCGGACGATCCCAAGGTGACGGCCGCTATCGAGAAGGCTTTGGCCCATTAGTCAATTCTCTTTGCGCGTTTGGCGCCGCCTCTCTGAGGGTCACGATGTGCTGGCCACGGGGCAGGATGAGAACGTTCGGAGCCGCAGTTTGGAGGGCGGTTTCGGCGCCATCGATCTCGACTATTCCAGGGAGCTGGTTCAGGATAGCGAAGCCTCTACCGGAGTTGTTATAAGACAACTCGATGGCATGGCTATCGATCCGTTGGGCAGAGGTCAGTTCGCCGTTGAAGTGGGTTACACGCAGATTGGGTGACTCGCCGCCTGACTCGACTGAGTGCGCACCCGCCGGCAGGTATATCAGCGTGTCGCTTTGGATCGGCCACGGTTGACCATCCACCAGGGCGGGACCGGACCAGCGCATGGCGACACCGTGCGGAGATTCAATCATGAGCTTGGGCCCGATTACTTCCACGCGGCTTACTACGGCGGCCGCAGCCGGCAGCAAAGGCAGATCCAGCTTCAGGATGGAGTTTTCGAAATAGAGCGCAACCTGGGCGAAGGCTCCCGCCGCGGCATGCACGACTTCGAATAACTCCGCGCCGGTCTGCTGTTTGGTGGGGTAGACATTCTGGTAGCGGTCGACGATATTCAGGTCAATGGCCAGGCGATCCTGCCGGGGCGTGAGCGGGCGGTAACGGCGGGCGATTTCTTCATAACGCTGGGGCGCTTCGTTCCACACCGTGGCTGGATCTTCGACCAAGAACGTGAAGTTGTGATTATCGAGCAACGGCAGTAGCTGGGCCGAGTCGGCGCCGATGGCGTCGCGCATGGAAGTATCCAACCGGTCGTCGACGTGCGTCAGCACGATGTCCAGATACGGGCGAACCCGGCGCATCTTCTCGATTTGGCCCAGCCATGCCTGCTGCATGTCGCGGGCGAGCTGGGCGCGGAAATCGAGGAAGGCGCGCTGGGAGGCGGCGTCCTTGCGGGAGCCGAATAATTCGATGGGGTCGAAGCCGCCGGCGGCGCGGAACTGCGCGCGGACGTCATCATTCATGGGCGTGAAGCGGCTGGGGTTTCCCAGGCCCTCGAGCGACTCGAAATACAGCTCGGCCAGATTCACACCGTCCCAATCAAAGCGCTGGAGCAAGTCATTGACGCCAGCAGCCGCAGCCTGGAAGCAATCACGATTGGCGAGGTTCATGAGCTTGCGCCAATCGAGCTGGGCATCCTGCAGGACGGCGGTCTTTTCGCGCCATGCGGGGTGCTCGTCCCAGAATTTGTCGCTGACGTGCGGCAGTTCCAGCCAAGCGTAGACCTGGATACCGTGGGCGTGGCAGGCGGCAATCAAGCGCTTGAGATAGACGTCACGTTCGGGATCGGGATCGTAGAAATGCCAGGCGGCCACGTGCAGGGCGGCGATGCCGGCGTCGCGCCAGCGCGCGGCGAAATAGTCGAGATCGACGCGCAGGCGGTAGGAGGAATCGAAGAAGGCCCAGAGGCGGGTGGAGCGGAAAGGCGGATCGAGGCCGAGATCGGAAAGGGCGTGAAGAAGGTAGGGAAAACGCTCGTAGCCCCGCTCGCCGGGCGAGATGCCCACCCACAGCACCGCACCCGATCCGCGGCGAAAACCGGCCACCAGGGGGGCACCGGTCCAGCGCTCCTTGGCGAAGACTTTGGCTTCGGCGGGAATTTCGTAGCGCGGCAGTTCCAAGCCTTTCTCCCAAACGATAGAAAGCTTCGGCAGGTGTACGTCTTCCAGGCTGGCGACGCGCACGTTGTCCTTGGAAGGGCGGAAGCCGAAAGATTCGGCGGTGGAGGATTCGCCTTCGAGGATGAGGTAGGCGCCGTTTTCGACGCGGGCGGGCCATTCGGTGGAACCGGCAGAGCCGGCGCGGAGAACGAAGATGCGGGCATTAGCGGCGGGCTGGGGCAGGAAGCCGACGGATTCGAGGATTAGGGGCCAGCCGCCTTTATCGTCGGACAGGACGGCGAAGGTGGGGATGGGGGCGGCATGGGCTATCGCCGCGGTCACTACAAAAATGCTAATGAGTGAATGCATACCAGAATCCGGCTCGGAAGTCGTTGAAGGAGGGGCCGTAGGGATAGCCCGCTACGGTGTAACTGCCACGCAAGTAATTTAAGGTCAGATACAGTGAGGTGGGCATGGCGGCTACGCGGAAGCGTATGCCCGGGCCGGTTTCAATGAAGTTGGCCCAAGGCTCGCGCTTCTGATCGAGGGTCAGATTGATGTTCCAATAGAATTGCGACTGAAGCGAGCCCAGCGCGGGCGTGTAGCCTACGCGGTTCTGCGAGTACATCAGGAAGTCGTTATCGAAGCGGCTGACGAAGATGGCGTCCTCGGAGTTTTCGTAGAACAGGCCGCTGGTCTTGGACATCAGCAGATGGCCGAAGCCTTTGGAGAAGGCAAGTCCGCCGCGGTAGTCAGGCACGACGTGTCCCGTGAGATAGCCGGCGGAAGAACCGGCTTCGGCCCAACCCATGAGGCCGTGCCATACAGAGGTCGCTACGCCTATGCCAGGAATCAGCGCGCTCTCGGAAAGATATTGCGGCGGCAGTCCGCTGGTAGCAGGACTGATCGTGCCGCGGGTGTCGCCAATGAAGCGGAGGCTCACATAGGGATGAACCGGCAACTTCAGGTGTAACTCGGTCTTGAGCTGGGCGTAGGAAAAGAGATCATGCCAGCGCGTGGAGTAGAGCGGGTAGGTCCAGAGGGTGGTGCGAAAGGTTTCGAACTCCGGGCGCAGGTTCTTGTACGCCGTGTTGGCTTCCGTGGCGATTTTAGGATCGGGGCTCTTGCGCGCGAGATCGAACCAGCGGATGGCCTGCTGGTCGTTGTGCAGCAGATTGTAAGCCCAGCCTAGTTTGAGCATGACGGCGAAATCGGCGGGATCGTCTTCCTGGGCTAGCTGGAGATACTTGAGCGCATCGCGGATGAAGCCGGCGTTGAGGCTGCGCTCGGCCATGACCTTGGCGTCGATGGAAGGCGCGGGTTGGGCCGACCGGGTTTTGAGTGTTTGCGGCAGACGCAGGACGGCGCGCACGCGATTGGCCAGATCCTGGTCCGCGCCCTTCATGACGCGTTCCAGCAGGGGCATGGCCTCCGCGGCATCGCCACGGGCCAGCAGCAGGAAACCGAGTTGCGCGGCGGAGAGATAGTCGGTTTCGGAGAGGCCGGTGAGAGTACGGAATTCCTGTTCGGCCTCGGCCTGATGATTCATGCGCAGCAGCAGGTAGGCCAGTTCGCGGCGCAGGTCCAGGTTCTTGGGATCCAGATCCAGGGCGCGGCGAAATTCGGAGACGTACGGATAACGAGAAGGGAGCAGTTCCCGGGCGGATTCGGCGGCGCGGGGCTCGCCTCCCCGGGACGCCGCTAACAGCGCGGCGTTGGCGTCCTCAATTCGATTCAGGGATTTCAGCACGCGGCCGAGATCGACCAGCACGGAGCGGCGATCGGGAAGCAGACGCCAGGCCTTTTCATAATGTTGCGCGGCGAGTTCCAATTCGTCGCGCTGTTCGGCAAGGGTGGCCAGCTCGAAATGCGTGCTGAAGCTGTCGCCGCTCATTTGGATGGCTTTGGTCCAGCGCGCGATGCCTTCGGCGAGGGGACGATCGATGTTTTCGAAGGCACGCTCGGCGGTGATGCGGGATTCGGGATCGCCGGCCTTGCGGACGCGATCGAAGACGCGGCGGGCCTGGGCTTGTTCCTTGGTTTCGTAACAGAGGAACGCGTATTCGAGGGCCACGTGGAAATCCTTGGGATCGAGCCGCATAGCTTCGCGGAACTGGTCGCGGGCGGCGATGTTTTCGCCGATTTTCAAGTATGTGTAAGCGAGATCTTTGCGGATGGCGGGGCGTTCGGGGGCGGCTGCGATGGCCTTCCAGAAAAGGCTGACGGCCGCCTCGTAGTTGTGGGCGCGCAGGGCTGCGTAGGCCTGGTTGAGCGGTTCGTACGCCGGATCCGGCGTCTGCGCGGCGGCGAATCCGCTCGCCAGGAGGAGTATCCATAACCGCATGGTGATACCCATTTAGTGGGGCACCGGGCGGGGAATTCTCTGCGGGCGCGCTGGAACTGGGGACGCGGCTCAGGGTTTTGCCGCAGGATCATCCGGGGCGGCGGGCTCCGGGAGGGCTGGTTGGTGTTCGATTATGGGATTAGGTTCGTTTGGTATACTCGCCTGGCGCAGGATCAAGAGGTTGTGGAGGGCGCGCTGATAGTTCATATGTAAGCGGGTTTCGTATCTGTGTAATAGGCCTAATTCGGGGCCGGATGCGAGCTTGGAGAAAGCCGCGGCGATGCGACTGAGATCGTCGCCGGGGGGCTGATCCTGTACGGCGCCATCGAGGAGGCGAGTTTCCAAAGCCCAGGCGCGACGAAGGCGCCAACTAGCCGCGACCATCTCGTCGATGAAGCCCTTATCGACGTCGTCAGCGGGCGCCAGGCGGGCCTGGTGTTGCGAAAGAAGGGCCTCAAATCCCTCCTCGGACTCACCGGAGAGGACCACGCATTTGGCAAGAAGTCCGTGGCGGATGGCATTTTGCGAGGAACGCGCTTTGCCTTCGGGAGTGCGGGGGCCGCGGGAACGGGCTCCGTTGGCGCGCAAGGCGCGGAGGCGCCGGTATGAAGTAGTCGTCGTCATGCTGATCACAGTGTATGACGGAAGTGTCGATAAAAGTTAGTAAGTCGTTTATTATCTATGGGTATAGGCTTGTGAACGGCGCGTTTGGCGAGGGCTTCCGGCGTCGATTCCGGCGGAGGCGGATGTTAGGTTGGGGCTGTGGGACGTCAACGATCACGGACGGTGGGTGGCGCGGGAGAAACCGAGCGCCCGGAACGAGACTGGGTGGTTCGAGCGGGTGCTGGGGTTCGAGCCGGATACGCTACAGACGAGTGTACTCGAGAGCACGAGCCGGCGGGGAATCCTGAACTGCACGCGGCAATGGGGAAAATCGACCATCACGGCGGCGATGGCGGTGCAGCAGGCGTGGAGCCAAGCCGAGAGCCTGACGCTGGTGGTGAGCCCGAGCGCGCGGCAGAGCGGGGAGTTTCTGCGCAAGGCGGAGGGGTTCGTGCGGCGGCTGGGACAGCGTCCGAAGGGCGACGGGGACAACGAGATTTCGCTGGAACTGCCGAACCGGTCGCGGATTATCGGGCTACCGGGGAACGAGGCGACGATTCGAGGCTTTTCGGCGGTTGCGCTGCTGCTGGTGGACGAAGCGTCGCGGGTGAGCGACGAAATGTACCTGGCGATCCGGCCGATGCTGGCGGTGAGCGGGGGACGGCTGTGGCTGATGAGCACGCCTTGGGGGAAGCGAGGATTTTTCTACGAGACGTGGATGCACGGCGGTCCGGAATGGGAGCGGGTGCGGGTGACGGCGGTGGAGTGCGAGCGGATTGAAGCATCCTTCTTAAAAGAGGAGCAGCGGGCGATGGGGGAGCGTTGGTTCCGGCAGGAGTATTTGTGCGAGTTCGTGGATACGGTGAGCGGGGTGTTCGATCGGGGGCTGGTGGAAGGGGCGTTTTCGGGTGAGATTGAGCCGTTGGTTTTGGATTGACGCGGAGACACGGTGACTCGGGGGGTTGGGGAGACGGCTAGACGGATACCATGAATCGGTTTTTTGTGGGATTGGATTTAGGGCAGAGCCACGATTTCACGGCCATCGCGGTGGTGGAGCGGGTGGAGTCGGTGGGCGAGTTAGACAAGGCGGTCTGGGCGCCGCGAAAGGAGGTGGCGGCGCGGCTGCGTTACCTGGAACGGCTGCCGCTGGGTACGCCGTATCCCGAGGTGGTGGGGCGAGCCGGGCAGGTGGTGCGGTCGCCGCAGGTGGCGGGCGCGTGTCACCTGATCGTGGATGCGACGGGTGTGGGGCGGCCAGTGGTGGACATGTTGCGGGCGGAGCGGCTACCGTGCCGGCTGGTGCCGGCGCTGATCACGGCGGGATATCAGGAGAACCAGACGAACGGGTATTATCACGTGCCGAAGCGGGACCTGATCACGGGGCTGCGGGTGCTGTTGGAGCAGCAGGGGCTGCAGATCGCGGCGCGGCTGGAGCTTGGGCGGACGCTGGTGACGGAGCTAGCGGAGATGCGGGTGAAGGTGAGCATGGCTGGGAACGAGCAATACGGGGCGTGGCGGGAGGGGACGCACGACGACCTGGTGCTGGCGGTGGCGCTGGCGTGTTGGGGGATGCGGAAGGCGTATCCGGGTGCGATGGCGGGGCGGCATTGGGGGCGGCCGGTTTTGGGGTTGTGAGGGGGGGTGGGTTGTGGGTGGCGGGTGGACTACCTGGAGGGCGTGATCAGCGCGGGATCGGCAGACGCAAGCCGACTTATGGGGAGTAATTCGGGGCACTTCCCCCAACTCCGTTTGGGCCAGTGTCCGAATGCCGACGGATGCGGGATAATCCTAACCGGATAGCAAGAAAGGCAGCGTCATAGTACTACGTCGGTGAAGGGAATGGTTCCGCCGGTTACAAGGCGCGTTTCAATTTCGCTATGGCCGGAGGCCAGTGGAAAGAATATTAGAATTGCATCCAACAACAAGTCTCAAAGGAGGGCAAGCAACTGATCGCTCCCAGGAGATGCGCGCCCCGGAGGCTACCTCAGGCTTTGCCCCGTGGCAGAAAATAAGAGCCAAGGCTATGCGATCCTACTCCCGCCACGGAAGACCGCACGTCAGTGGCGCTATGTCTTGATCTTGTCCCGGTTGCTGGCGATCCACAAGGTGAGGACCCAGGCGCCGCGGATGCCGGTTAACAGCAATAGGCTGATCGCGCCCGCCATCGCGTAGGGCGCGAAAGAGCTGCCGGCAATCAATCCGGCGGCTCCGGCGATCAAGCCCGCATGGCTGAGCACCGGCGCGGCCGAAAACAGAGCAAAGTCCACCCAATCGAGCGACGCGAACTCGGCCTTGCGCTGCATGACAATGACGGCACCCTGATAGATGAAGCCGGTCAACCCGCAAAGGCCCAGAACGATCCCGGCCACCCACGCGGACGGCCACGGCGCCAGCAGGGCCAGACACTGAAACAGCACGGCGCCGAATTGAAAAATCGTTGGCGTCAGGAAGGCGCGGGTGCCCTGCGTTCCGCGCGGCGTGGATAGGTCGGCGCCGAGCGTGATGGCGACGAACAGCAACCCGATCAGAGTCGCGGAGGCTGCCCCGGCCGTCATGAGGAAGTTGTCCCAGCCGTGGAGCATTGACGAACAGTGTAGCCTAAAAGAGCCTTCTTTGCCGTTTCCCGCCAGACGATGAACGCTCTATCCCCCCGGTGTTTCCCGCAGTAATGCGTGATCCCCAATGGCGAAACCACTGCTCCCGGCGGCCGAACAAAGAGACTCGCTCTCAGCGGAGGCCGGGGAGGGAAGGGTCAGGACCAATGAGAACATCGTTCAGTCCAGCACAGGTGCAGAATCTGCCGGGATGAGTGCGGTCTTTGCATCGCCGGCGCAGCGGTTAAACCCGCATTTCCAAGCCCTTCCGCCAAGTCCGAATGGCCTCGCACATGCTATTTGAGAAAGAGAACACTCGATACTTCTGTTCTCGATTGACACCCTGGCAGTGAGGTAAATCACCGAAATACATGCAGCAGGCATTGCACGGCGGTCCCGTCCCGCTGGTACTGGACTTCATTTTTCTGCCGCTCACGACCATCGTCTAGGCCTGGGAGCCGAACAGCTCGGCATGCGGACGGTAGAATCAATCGCTGCTGATCGCAGTAGGCTCGCCAGTGGTGTGCATTCACGCGGGATGCGAGTTTGTCGACTTGGCTGGCGAGGCAAATACGGCATTTTTGGGAAAGGGTATGCACTCGGGCTCCGACATATCGTTCACGCAGGTCGACGCCGAGACGAATCTCGACGCTGCGGCCGCAAGATCGGTAGGTGACAATGGCCCCGGCCTTTCCGGATAGTCAATGGAAGCCGAAGGTCAACCCGTGGCTGATAGCGTCAACCGTTGCACTCGCCGCGTTCATGGAGGTGCTCGACAGCTCGATCGCCAATGTTGCATTGCCGCATATAGCC
>JBEKYC010000077.1:0-33291 GCA_049511415.1 Bryobacteraceae bacterium
GCGATGTTCTTGCGCCGGACGGGGTCGGCAACTTCGTCCAGGCCGTCCAGCATCAGCAGCGAATCGCCGCCGAGCTGGTCGCCGACGCCCGGGAAGTGCGTGAGCCATGCGGGATCGTGCTCGTCGACAGGATAATCGGCCGTGCAGCGATGCGTCCGGATGAACTCGGCCAGTGTAGCCGCGCGGATGAGGATGGGGAACGGGCACGGCCTGGGCAGCAGATTCGCGGCGTCCAGCGCGTCCTGGCCAAGGTGCGCTTTGCATGCGGCGAAAGCGATGCGCCGCAGGAAGGTGGATTTGCCCGCGCCGGGATCGCCGACCAGCACCACGCGCGGTTGTGTGAGCGCTTCCTGCAAGGGTACCGGCTTGCGCTCCTCCGCTTTCTCGGTGCTCGCGATGACCGTGGTCAGCGGCGTGTACAGCTTGTCGATCGCAAAACGGTAGACCGACTCGTTGCCCACCTTCAAACCGCGAATGTCGATATAAGCGCATTCTTCCCGCAGGGCAGTCAAATACGGCGTTGCGTCCTGCCCGCTGGAAGGTTGGCGGTCCCAGTTATAAACAGCCGTGGCGATCTTGGTCGCGAGGTTGTCCGGGTTGGTGAAGCCCATCGAGAGGATCTCATCTTTGCACTCGGCCAACCGCTTGCGAAAGGCATCCTGGGCATCCAGTTTCCATTCCGGTTCGCGCAGGTTAGCCGGCACCGCAAAGTCGTCCGGCGCGAGATACAGCAGCCGCGGCACCTTCGCATCCACAGCGGCCTGGTACTCACGCTGCGTGAAGGACGTTTCGGAATCCTCGGGACCCTCGCCGAAGCGGTGCCCGATAACCCCTATGAACAGGTTGCAGGACCTCACCTGCTCGCGGCAGAAGGTGTCCACGTCCCAATCGCGCGCGCCAAAATCCTCCATCCGGACGACTTTCCAGTCATCCAGCTTCTGCAGCGCCGCATATGCCGCCTCGCGGTAACCCTTCAAATCGGCGCCGGTGGAGCTGAGGAAGACTCGACGAACCCTCATCGCTTGATTCTACCTGAGCATCGGCTTGACGATCCGCCCCCGGTAACCCCTCACCGCCGTTCACAAGCCTATACCGCCAGAAAATACAGGACTTACCGATTTTAAGCCACACCGGGGTCGTACACTGTGAGTGATGATAACTTCCTCGTACCAGCGTACGCTAAGCGATGGCAGGTCCCTGCTTCGCAGCCTCGCGCGCGCCCTCCTGATCCTGCGCCACGCGCGTATACCAAACGAACCTAATCCCATAATCGAACACTGCCGCTGGCATGCAAACCAGCAGGCAGCCCTACGACGGCAGTGGCTCCCAGACGGCGGCGCTACGGGCCGCGCTGATCTCCACAATTTCCGTCCAAGGGTAGAAGTGCACGCCGATGGTATCTTCGGCTACAATTCCGAAGCCCGAGATCTCCCGCAAGGTCAACGGCGGGAGTTCATCCTCGTCCACGGCTACAATCCGTACGCGCTTGCCCACCAGGTTGCGTAGAAAGGCGCTGTCGTTGTCCATGTGTCGCCCCCCAAGCTCGAAATTGTAACATCTATATCGGAGTTCCATATCCGAAGCGTTTCCTGGCCGTATAATAGATGTTTAGACCCAAATCCGAGGTATTCCAGATATGCAAACATCCAAACTGCGCCGCCGCTTGGCGGCCATCGCTTCCTGCGGCCTGCTGCTGGGCTGCATGCCTTTGCGTTCCGACGAGGGCATGTGGACGTTCGACAACCCCCCCACCAAGCAATTGGAGGCAAAATATCATTTCACACCCACTCGCGAGTGGCTCGACCACGTGCGGCTATCCTGCGTGCGGCTCAATGACGGCGGCTCCGGTTCGTTCGTCAGCCCCCACGGTCTGCTGCTCACGAACCACCACGTGGCGCGCGGCCAACTGCAAAAGAACTCCACCGCCGAGCACGATTTCGTAAAGAATGGCTTCTACGCGGCCACGCCCGGCCAGGAGATGAAGTCGCCGGACCTGGAAGTCAACGTCCTGGTTTCCATGGAGGACGTTACCGCGAAGGTGCAGGCCGCGCTCAAGGGGGCCAAGAACACCGAAGAGGAATTCGCCAAGCGCAAGGCGGTGATTGCCGAGATCGAGCGCGAGAGCCTGGACAAGACCGGCTTCCGTTCCGACGTTGTGACGCTTTACCAGGGCGGCGAATACTGGCTCTATCGTTACAAAAAATACACCGATGTGCGGTTGGTGTTCGCGCCCGAAGATCAGGCGGCGTTCTTCGGCGGCGATCCGGATAACTTCACTTATCCGCGCTACGACCTGGATATGGCGCTGTTCCGCGTGTATGACAACGGCAAGCCCATCGACAGCAAGGATTATCTGAAGTGGAATCCCAAGGGCGCGGGCGATAAGGAGCTGGTGTTCGTTCCGGGGCATCCCGGCAGCACGCAACGGCTGGACACGGTGGCGCAGCTTGAATTCGAGCGCGATTACGTGGAGCCGATGATTCTGAAACTGCTGAAGAACCGCGTTGCCGTGCTGGAGGCTTACTCCGCGCAAGGCGCCGAACAGACGCGCCAGGCGGCCTCCATGATCTTCGGTCTGCAGAACAGCGTCAAGGCCTTCGAAGGCCGTTACAAGGGCCTGCTGGACAAGAACGTGATGGGGACCAAGCAGAAAGACGAAGAAGACTTCAAAGCCAAAGTGATGGCCAATGCCGAATGGAAGCGAGCCTACGGCGACGCGTGGGGCGCCATTGCGGAAGCCACGCGCAAAGAGAGCACCCGCGTGAAGGAGCAATTCTTCCATAGCACCGATTCGCAACTCAGCAACACGGCCGCGACGATTGTGGACTATGTAGCCGAAATCAAGAAGCCGGATGGCGAACGCCTGCAGGGCTTTCACGACGCGCAATTGGAATCGATGAAATTCCGGCTGTTCTCCCGCGCGCCCATCTATCCGGCCATGGAGATCGCGCGCATGACGGGAGCGCTCGAAGCCGAGGTGGCTGAACTGGGACCCAACGATCCGTTCCTGAAGATCGTGCTGCATGGCCGTTCGCCCAAGGAAGCGGCAACCGAACTGGTGAATGGAACCAAGCTGGCGGATCCGGCGTTGCGCAAGCAACTGGTGGACGGCGGCGAGGCAGCCGTGGCGGCCTCGACCGACCCCATGATCGTCCTGCAACGCGCGCTCGACCCCATGCGGCGCGAACAGATCAAGTGGCAGGAAGACAATGTGCAGAGCGTGGAGCAGGCGGCCGGCGAGAAGCTCGGCAAAGCGCGCTTCGCAGCTTATGGCAAGGGCACTTATCCCGACGCCACGTTTACCTTACGGCTCTCTTACGGCCAGGTGAAGGGATATCCCATGAACGGCACGGAAGCGCCTTCCAAGACGACTTTCTACGGCTTGTACGACCGCGCCACCGGCTTCGATTTCGAAGGTCCGTTCTATCTGCCGTCGCGCTACAAGGAGGAACGAGATAAGCTGGATCTTTCCACGCCGCTCGACTTTGTAACTACCAATGACATTATCGGCGGCAATTCCGGATCGCCGGTGATCAATCGCAATGCCGACATAGTTGGGCTGATCTTCGACGGCAACATCGAGTCGCTGGTAGGCGATTTTGTCTACGACGAGACGGCTAATCGCGCGGTGGCCGTGCATACGGGGGGTATGACCGAGGCACTGCGGAAGCTTTATGGTGCGCAGCGATTGGTGGACGAGTTACTAGGTACCGCAGCCACCGGAGCCGGCAGCCAGTAGCACGAACTGTGGCGGGGCAGGCGTTTCCGCCTGTCTCAGTCCGCCTTCATTAATGCCGCCGATCTCAACCTCAAGCAACCGGTTGGGTTCGGCGGCGCTGGCCAGTTCCACCTTCAGATAATTTCCGCTCAAAGACGCACGCGGCTCGTTCAACGTCACCACCGAAAGCCGGCGGCCCACCATACTGCGGCGGAATTCCAGATTCTTCCGCGCGGCTAACTCCCGCAGCACGCGATTGCGCTCCTTGCGCAGCGGCATCGGCACTTGCGCCATCTCAGCGGCCGGCGTTCCAGGACGCTCCGAGTAAGTGAACACATGCAGATAAGTAAATGGCAGGCTCTCGATAAACTGGCGGCTCTCTTCGAAATCGGCATCCGTCTCTCCAGGGAAGCCCACCATCACGTCCGCGCCCACCGCGCAATCCGGCATCAGCGCGCGCGCCTTCAGAATGCGATCGGCGTAATGCCGCGGCCGGTATTTGCGATGCATGCGGCGCAGGATGCGGTCCGCGCCCGACTGCAGCGGCGCGTGTACGTGCTTGGCGATACGGGGCGACGACGCCATCAGGGCCAGCAGATCGTCCGACCAGTCCATCGGCTCGATGGAACTGAGCCGCAGGCGCGCGATCTGGGTTTCATCCAGCAACCGCCGGATCAGATCCGCCAGGCGCATATGGCTGCCCGGCTCGCGTCCCCAGCGGCCCAGATTGATGCCGCTCAGCACCACCTCGCAATAGCGCGCCGCCAACCCGCGCACCTGTTCGATCACCTGTTCGGCCGGCGCACTGCGGCTGCGGCCGCGGACGAACGGAATAATGCAAAACGAGCAGCGATTGTTACAGCCATCCTGGATCTTCAGATTGGGACGCGTGCGCTCGCCGGCGGCGTCCTCCACCGGCGCGGAGAGGAAATCGTGCTGGGCGAAGATATCGCCCACCCAGATGTTCCCGTGATAGGGCGCGGCGCTCACCAACTCCGCGATCTGGGTTTTGTGGGAGTTCCCGACGACCCATTCCACACCGGGCATGGCGGCCAGTTCTTCGGGAGCGCGCTGCGCATAACATCCCGTCACCAGGATGCGCGCCGCGGGATTCTCGCGATGCACGCGGCGCACGGTCTGCCGCACATCATCGTCCGCGGCCTGCGTGACGGTGCACGTATTCAGCACCACCAGGTCCGCATAGCTGCGCTTACTCGCCGCTTCCAGCCCCTTGGCCGCAAGCAGCGTCTCGAGCGCGGCGCCATCGGCCTGGGTAGCCCGGCAGCCAAAATTCTGGACGAAGAACTTATCCACGACCTCATTATACGGAACTATCGGCCATCTTATGCGTATCCGGCCATATAAATGACTTTCATGGCAAATTCGTCTGATCCTGTGGCAGTTCCTGTTGGAGGCGATGGCGGCATCCATCTGCAGATCTCGCAGGCCGCCGTGATGACTTCCACGCTGATGCTGGAATGCGTCGGATTGATCGCGGCCTGCTGCCGGCTATCAAGGCGGCCCGCATGGATCCGATCGCAGCCCTGCGCTACGAGTAACGGCGGTTCCTGCTATACTGATCCGCATACCCCGGGCGAGGTAGCCACATGCGAGTGAAATCCGTGCTGGCGTTCCTGGCGGCCACTGTGTTCGTGGGATGTGCCGCCTCGTGGGCGCAATCGGACGAAGACACCGATCGTAAGAAATACGCCGCTAAGATACGCGAGACTTACAATTTCCAGTTTGGAGCGGATCAGCTTTCGACGCCTGGCAACGCCGCCGTCGCAGGTAACGACTTCATCCAGCCCACCGCGTTTCCAAGCGCGACTTATTGCGGCCGGTGTCACCAGGAAGCGTATTCCCAATGGCGGCAGGCGCTACATTCCAATTCCTTTCGCACGCCTTTCTACCGCACCAGTGTAAATATTCTGCTGCGCACCAAGGGGATCGAATTCACACGCCACTGCGATAGTTGTCACAATCCCATAGCCGTGCTCTCCGGCGGCTTGACTCAAGATTCCCAGGTCGACCGCAGCTTCGACCAGGATGGACTCACATGCTCCACCTGCCACTCCATTCAGAAGCTCCAATCCACCAATGGGAATGGCGGCTTCGTCATGGGCGTGCCGTCAGTCATGGTCGATGAGGATGGCAACCGTATTCCCGGCGAAGTGCCCGACGAAGAGATTCGCCAACATCCCGACCGTCACTCGCGCGCCGTGATGCAAGCCTTCTACCGCACGCCGGAATTCTGCGCCGCGTGTCACAAGGCGAACCTGCCGAATCCATTGAACGACTATAAGTTCATCCGCGCCTTTACGGTCTTCGACGAGTGGCAGAACTCCAAGTTTTCCAACCGCAATCCGCTGACTTATTATTCCGCCGGTTTCACTACCTGCCAGGATTGTCACATGCGGCGTGCTGCGATTACGCTCCCCGAGCCCGGCGCCAAGCACGGCACGCTGGTGTCGCACCGTTGGCCGGCGGGTAATACCGCCGTGCCTTTCTATTACGGCTTCGACGAGCAGTTACAGAAGACAGTCGAGTTTCTTAAATCCGGCAACTACCTCAACATCGACTTATTCGCGATTCAAAAAGCCGGCGAGGCTATGGTGGCGCCGCTCGGCGCGGTGGATTTCAAGTTGTCCCCGGCCGACACAGTGCAGGTGATGGTGGTCATACAAAACAAGAATATCGGCCACTCTTTGCTCCCCGAAGTGCGCGATTTATACGAGCCATGGGTCGAATTCCAGGCCACGGACGCCGGCGGACGCGAAATCTATCACAGCGGCTTCCTGAAGCCGGATGGATCGCTCGACGAGCGCGCCCACAGCTTCACCAACCGGCCTGTCAATGTGGACGGCGAATTTGTGGACAACCACAAAGTCTGGACCATTCACTCGGTGGCCTACGACAACACCATACAGGCGGGACGCTCGGCGCTGGTGCGCTACGAGTTCCGCATACCCGCCGATGCCAAGGGACCCATCACCGTCACGGCGCGTGTGAACTATCGCCACTTACGGCAAAGTTACCTGAACAACATCTTCGGCCAAGATCACCCAGCCTACCCAGTGGTGGAACTGGCGTCGCGAACCCGCGTGCTGAACCTGGGTGATAACCCGCCAGGAGGCCGCGAGCCGATGGATAATCCCGATTGGATGCGCTGGAATAACCTAGGCATCGCTTCTCTCGATCAGTTGCAATACGCCGACGCCATGCATGCTTTCGATCAGGTCGTGAAGCTGCGTCCGGACTACGCGGACGGCTACATCAACGTGGCGCAGACCTATATCGAATGGGAGAAATACTCATCCGCGCGTCCCGGTCTGGAAAAGGCGTTGGAACTCACTCCCAACAATGGCCGCGCGCTGTATTATCTGGCGCTGGTCGAGCGGCGCGAGGGCCATCGGGACGAAGAGGTGGCCGACCTGCAGCGGGTTGTCGAACAATATCCGCAAGCCCGCGATGCGCGGCGCGAATTGGGCATCGCATACTATCAGCGGCACAGCTATGAAGAGGCGCGCGAGCAGTTCGAAAAGCTCCAGGCCATCGACCCGGATGACCTCGCCGCGCACTACAATCTGGCCGTCCTGTACCGCCGCATGGGCATGAAAGACAAGGCCGCGGAGCAGGCGGCTATGTTTGCGACCAAGCAAGTCGATCCCGGCGCTCCCACGTATTCGCTGGAGTTTCTCCGCAAACACCCTGAGATCTCCACGGAAAGCGTACCCTGGCACACGCATACCGACCTGCCGATCGAGGCTCCCATTTCCGCGGGAGGCCAGCCCAAATGATGGAGACCTACTCTTGAGACATACCCGCCGCCAGGCCTTACGCTCCCTGAGCCGCACAGCATTGGTCTTACCCTTCGCCGACTTACTAACCTTGGCTCAGAAGCTCCCCGGACCGGTGGAGCGCAGCTACGGTGCCAAAGCCATGCCGGCCCCGCCCGGTCCCAAGTCTCCTATCGAAGGGACTCCGCTGGGTCTCAGCTTCGTGGACGTGGTGAAGGAATCCGGCCTGGCCGTCAAAACAATATATGGCGGGGAAGGGAAGAATAAGTACCTTCTTGAAACCACCGGTTGCGGTCTGGCGTTTTACGATTTCGATCAGGATGGCTGGCTGGATGTCTTCCTGGTCAACGGGTGGCGTCTGGAAGGCTTTCCGGCCGGACAGGAGCCGCGCTGCCACCTCTTTAAGAACAATCGGGACGGCACTTTCACCGATGTAACCAAGGGTTCCGGGCTGGAGCATCGCACGGGCTGGGGCCAAGCCTGTTGCGTCGGCGATTACGATAACGACGGTTATGACGACCTGTTCGTCACTTACTACGGACAGAACGCGCTGTACCGCAATCGCGGCGATGGCACGTTCACGGACGTAACCAAGGAAGCCGGCCTGATCCAACCCGGTCCCAAGATCCGTTGGAACACCGGTTGTACGTTCGTGGATTACGACAAAGACGGGCGCCTGGATCTGTTTGTGGCCAACTATGTGGATTTTGATTTGAAGACCGCGCCGCCGCCGGAAGCCGGACCGTGTACTTATAAGGGGCTGATGGTAGCCTGCGGGCCGCCAGGTCTGCGCGGCGGCAAGAACATCTTGTATCACAACAACGGTGATGGCACGTTCGCCGACGTCAGCGAGAAGGCCGGCATCTGGAACACGCCGGGAACGTATGGCCTGAGCGTCGCCGCATCCGACCTCGATAACGACGGATGGCCCGATATCTACGTGGCCAACGATTCCTCGACGGCCACGCTGTATCAGAACCAGAAGGATGGGACGTTCAAGGACATCGCCATCGAATCCGGCGCCGCGCTTTCGCCCGAAGGCAAGCCCCAGGCAGGTATGGGCGTTTCCATCGGAGACTATAACCGGGACGGCAATCTGGATGTGGTCAAGACTAACTTCGCCGGCGATACCGACTCTCTGTACACGAATCTTGGAGACGCGACCTTCGAAGATCGCACTTATCCAAGCGGACTAGGAGTGAATACCAGACTACTCGGCTGGGGAGTAGGCTTTTTCGACATGGATAATGACGGCTGGCTCGACCTACTCATGTCCAACGGTCATGTGTACCCGGAAGTCGATAAGTCGAATGCCGATCTCAAGTATGCCGAGCACAAGTACCTGTACCGCAACTTGCAGAACGGGCGCTTCGAGGAAGTCACCGATAAGGGCGGCCCGGGCATTTTGGAAAACGCGCCGGCGCGCGGCTGCGCCTTCGGCGACTACGACAACGATGGCGATCTCGACATTGCCGTGAATTGCGTCAATGCGATTCCGCAGCTCTTGCGTTGCGATTCCACGCTGAAACGCAACTGGATCAAGATCAAGCTGCAGGGCGTCAAGTCGAATAGAACCGGCATCGGTACCCGGGTCACGGTAACGGCGAAAATGAAGCCCGAGGCCGTCAAGCCGCTGGCCCAGATGGACGAATTGCGCAGCGGCGGCAGTTACTTTTCCCAAAACGATCTGCGCATGCACTTTGGGTTGGACCAGGCCACCAAGGTCGATCAGGTCGAGATACGCTGGCTGAGCGGCCAGGTAGATGTGATCAAAGACCTCGAAGTCAACAGGCTGTATGTGATCCAGGAGGGCGGCAAGATTTTAAAATCGGAGGCATTACGCCCGCACGTATCCTAGCAATCGTCACATTATTTGTTGGGATCGCTGCGGCAACCGAACGTTGCCCCTGGCTGAACGCGGCGACGGCCGCCGGAGTCCTGGGCGGCGAAGTTCGAATGACGGTCACGCCCACAAGTTGTGAGTTCGTCAGGCAAACAGCCGATCATGAGACGGTGTTGCGCATCGAAGTCACAGCGATGACCGCGCCCCATGTGCGATGCCCGGCCGGATCCGAATCCCTGGAAGCCATTGGAAACGAAGCCGCCGCGTGCGCATACGACGATAAGGCCGGATGGAGTGGAGCGCAGGTCACCGGACGAGTACGCGATCAGGCGTTCGTCGTGCGGATTTCCAGCAGGGATCGTGCGCAAGCGTCCAAGGCCCTGAGCGAGAAGTTACGCGGCGTAGCCGAGCAAGTAGCCGGCATTCTATTCTAGGACTATTTTTTCGCGCCCTGCTGCAGCTTCTGTTCCTTCGCCGCCTCCTCCGCCTGTCGTAGCGCGGCTGCTCTGGCGAAAGCGGCATCCGCGCCCGCCTTATCGCCTTTGCGCCGCAGCAGCAGACCCAGATTGTTCCACGCCGCGGCATTCTGGTCGTCCAACGTCACCGCGTGCCGCAGCGCCTCGATCGCGCCCTCGGGCTGATCCTGTTGCATCAGCGTATTGCCGAGTTGATACCACGCCTCCATGTACTGGGGCCTCTGCGCCACGGCGGCACGCAGTTGCTCCACGGCATTCGCCGGAACACCCGCATCGATGTAAGTCAGCGCCAGGCTGTAATGTGCCTCGGCCAGCGCCGGATCGAGCGTGACCGCCTTCTCCAACTCCGTGCGCGCGTGTGGCAGATCGTCAATCGATTTGTACGCGATCCCCAGGTCGTAGTGCGCACCGGCGTCGTTAGGGTAGTATCGAGTCACGGATGAGAGATGCTGGATGGCCGCCTGCATGTCGCCGGAAGCGATATAGGCGTATCCCACGTTCACCTGCACGCGGATATTGTGCGGGTCGTGTTCCAGAATGCGGCGGAATTCCTTCAGCCCCGCTGCGGGATCGCCGGACTTCACCAGTGCGTTGCCATAGTTGTTGCGCACCTCGTCGTTGTTGGGATCGAGTTCCACAGCGTGGCGGTAGGCGTCGCGCGCCTCGCGGTAGCGGTTTTGCTGCATGCAGGCGGTGGCCAGCGATTTCCATGCGCTACCGTTCGCCGGCGCCTGCTTCACCACCAGTTCCAACTCGCGCACGGCTGCGTCATAGCGGCCCGTGTCCGTGTAAGCTTGCCCCAGCCGCAAGCCGTAATCGGCATTCCGCGGAGCCAGATCGACGGCCTTGCGTAGCGCGTGCAACGCCGGATCGGGTTGCCCGATGATCCACAGCGCGGCGCCCAAGTGATACCACGCCTGCGCCATTTTGGGATCCAGTTGCGTGGCGCGTTCGAGATACGGAACCGCTTCCGCGGTGCGCTTCGTAGCGGCCAGCAGAAATCCGACCTCGTCTTGATACACGGCCGATTTCGGCGCCAATTTGGCCAGTTGCTCGTAAGCCGCCAGCGCGCCATTGGCGTCCCGCGCGGCCAACCGCTGCCGGCCAGTCGCCTCCAGATCTTGCACGCTGGGCGTCTGAGCCATCAGACGCCAGGCCATGCCGGCGAGTAGAAGCCAGCGCGGCACTAGGTCCCCTTCGGATGCACGTGCAAAGACAACATTTCCGACTGCACGGGGACTCCGCCGCTCACTTTCACCCGCAACAGCACTTCAAACTGCGGAACATGCCGGCGCGCCGCGGGTCCCAGCCTGGAAAACAGCTCCTCCAGGCGGCCGGCACGGCATACGAATTCCACGGCAGCCTGAGTGCCCAGCGTGGTGATGCCGGCCAGGATCAATACCCGATGGGTGGGATTCAGTCCCGAAGTTAGCGCCACAATCGCGTAATCTTCTGTGAGTGGTTCCGCAGTCAGATACTCGGCCTGTTCCGCTGCCTCGGGATGCAGGTTGGCGATCACCAGGTCACCCGCCCGCGGGGGCGCAGTCCGGCGCCGGAATACGAAGTCCTGCGTGCCGGGCAACTCGCGTAGAGACAGATTCTCGGATGGAGACCCAATGAAGATGAGATCGCTGGTCTTGGCGTCGTCCCAAGTCAGCAGCCGCCCGCGCTTGATGCGCACGGCATGCTGCAGGCTGGCGAACACCCGGTCGAGCTCGTGCACGGCCATCACCTCACCGACTCCGGTATAGTGATCCATAATTGGCTTGCCGGCATCCAGCGCCGGATTGTAGTAGCGCAGTCCGGTCTCCGGACGGCCCACGAACTCGGCGTTGCTGTAGACCACCAGGGGCGCGTCCAGGCCACTCGCGAAAGGCTCCCAGAACGTCTTGAGCGCGGCCGGGATCGGGTCGCCCGATATCGGCGTAGTGGGCGTCAGATACCGCGCTATGGCGACCGAAATGATCACGACGACTACGGCGCCAACGACGATGGAGAGGAAAAACCAGGAAAGGGGGTAGGATCGCGCCGGGCGAGTGGGGGGCACTTCAGCTATCGGCAGGGGCGTAGGCGCTTCGGCCGCCGGACGGGAGTGAAAAGTCAGCGAATAAGAACCCTTTGGTATCTCGATCAACAGCCGGTCGGAAAGCCCCTCGCCGGAGTAATACTCCGCCAACTTCGACCGCAGCCGCCCGGTCTGCACGCGCACGGTGGAATCCAGACGGGGATCAAAATCGGCAGGACGTCCGAACACTTCCGTGGCGATCTGGTACTCCTTCAACGCCGTCCCAGGCGAATCGAGGGAGTGCTCACCCAGGTACTTCAGAAGCTTGCAAAGCGATTCGGATCCATGCAGAATCGAGCTGCGGTTTAACTTATCGATTTCAGCGTGGAGCGCATCCCGATCCGTCGCAGTTGCCCCAGTATCGTTCATTTAACCTATGATTAACAACACCGCTAAGTCTAGGAAAAAGCGGAGCCGGAGTCAAGTAACAGCGGCACAGGCGGCCATGCACGCCTGCGCTTGCGAGACCGGCCCTCGCCGTTCCGTATACGTCCAGTATAATAGAGCCAAGTGCGGCTCCTCGGGTTACTGCTGACGTTTCTGGCGATCGCCGTTGCCGAAGACACGGCCGCGGATTTGGAGTCCCGCGCCGTCGCTTTGAAGGCGCAAGGCGACGCGGCTGGGGCTCTGGCACTATACCAGTCGGCCGCCGCCCTCGACCCGAAGTCAGCCCGCCTTCAGGATCAGGTAGGCTTCCTCCTCGCGGTTCTGCATCGCCGCGAAGAAGCCGTCCGGGTATTGCAGGAGGCGCTCGCACTGGATCCAAAATACGCTCCCGCGCAATTTCATTTGGGCGCCTTGTACTGGCTGTCGCGGGATGCCGCCAACGGTATTCCCCATCTGCAAAGCGCCGCCGCGCTCGATCCTGGCAATTTCGACTACCAGTACCGTTTGGGGGTAGCCCTGGCGTCGGAAGCGCAATATGCGGATGCCTTGCAGCACCTACGCGCCGCGGTCGCGGCCGATGCCGGACACGCGGACGGCTGGAACTCGTTGGGGCTGGCTCTGCAGAAAAGCGGCGATCTGGCGGCTGCCGTGGAAGCGTTCCGGCGTGCCGTGGATCTGAACCCCGCCGATCCGGATGCGCGCAACAACCTGGGCACTACGCTCGTCAACACGCGCCACGCCGATGAAGGCATCGCGCAGTTCCGCAAAATCCTGGAGGCCGATCCTTCCTTCAACATGGCGCGCATCAACTTGGGATTTGCTTACATAGAGAAGGGCGATCCCGACAGCGCCGTGGAGCAGTTGCGGGAGGCCGTCCAACGCGATCCCACCGAGGCCAGTGCACACTACGATTTAGGTGTCGCTTTGAAAAACAAAGATGACATCGAAGGCGCCAAAGCGGAACTACGGCGCGCGCTGGAACTGGATCCTGCTCTGGCCGAGGCGCATTACACCCTGGGCATTGCGTACTGGCAAACGGGCGCTTTTGATGACGCGGCCAAGGAAATGCAAGCCGCCATTGACTTGCGGCCGGACTACGGGGAGGCTTTCTTCATGCTGGGCACCGCGCTAAAGCAGAAAGGCGACCTGGCGGGCGCCGAGACCGCGCTCCGCTCGGCGATCCGTTACCGGCCCGAGGACCCCGGCCCCTTCAACACGCTCGGCCAACTCTTGCGCCAGAAGGGCGATTTGGAAGGCAGCAAGGCCGCGTTCGCGAAAGGGCAACAAGTCAAGGAAACCAAAGAGGCCGAACTCGGCAAGATGCTGCAGAAGACTGACAGTGCGAAATGATGCGAATCGCTTGCGCGACTATAGCGGCCCTGTTGCCGGCTGCGGCGCTGTACGCGCAGGGCGCCGGCATCGATCCTAATACCACTCGCGCGCTGACCGCCGTCAGCGAAATGGGCCATCCGGGGCGTGCACCGGAAGCGCCGCGTTCTCTCACGTTTGAAGAATCGGATGATCCGACCATAGCGACGCATACGGTGCAGACGCACAAACCGTGGGATGCCGCACGAAAATCCGCGCAAAACGCCGAGCGCCTGGCGAAGAAGAATCAGCACGATGCCGCGGCCGCTATGTATCGCGAGGCCGTCGCGCACGATCCCCAGTATTTCGAAGCCTGGAACAATCTGGCGCTGGAACTGGAAGCGGCCGGCAAAATCGATCAGGCCATCGACGCGCTACGTCATTTGACAAGCATGGCGCCGGAGCATGTGCTGGGCTTCGCGAATCTGGTTGCGCTGCTCTGCCGCCAGCATCGCTATGGCGAGGCCGAAGCTGTCGCTCGGGCAGCTTTGAAAGCCCACAATTACTCGTTCAAGGCGAATTACATGCTTGGGACTGTGCTGGTCCAGGAGGGTAAATGGACCGGCGAAGCCAAGATCAAACTGGAGTACGCGCAGGTCAAATATCCCGGGGCCAAAACACTGCTCGACCGTTGGCCGGTCCAAACCCCGCCTAATTAGGGCAATAGTATATTGGACTAACGCCTTTCCTCAGTCGCCGCACGCAGGTGTATGGTCTGCCCGACCGCCAGCCGGCCGATGCGAGCGACCGCGCCGTAGATTCCCGCGTTGTTCTGGTTCGCACGAACGACCGCCTTCAGCACTTCTGGCGCAGGACTGGCTAAGTCCGGGTCAAGATTCACCATCGAGCAGCGCACGTCGCGCAGCGTGACGGTAATGGCCGGGGCGTCGTCCCCTTCGCCGAATGACAGCACACCGCCCAACCACTCGTCCTCCTGGAAAGGAACCGATCGCAGTAAACGAACTACGACATTCGGGCGAAATTGTCGCACGTCCAGGCTCCGCCCGGCGAGTCGTCCGATCTCGCGCACCGTATCGGAGGCGATCACGGAGATGTTCGCTTCATCGAAAATGCCATGCTTCAACTGCATCATCTGCACAGGACTCCCGTACCGGTGTCCGACCTCAGTGGCCAGGTCCTGCCCGAAGACAGTCATCTCTTCGCCATCCGGCGTGCGAATATGCGTAGGAAGGTCTCCCTGCTGCGCACCGTCTTCACAGCGCTGCGGAGCAAACCGCAGCAGGTCGGGAAGTTTGCTTGCTGTTAGCCATGGGAACCCGCTGCGGTCGCCTATCCGCCGGAATGCCAGGCGTCTGTCACCGTCGAGGCCGTGCCAACCGAGCTCGGCGGCCTCGAGTCGTTCGCCGCGCATGGACTTCACGGGATACCGGAAGATTGCCTCCACGTGTCCGATCTCTATGAGCATTGTCCTAATTTGCCGCCGCGCCGGGTTTCTCGCGCAGTTCCTCCCATTCCTTCAACAGTCTCTTTCCTTCATCCGCGTGTCCCGCCTGGATCAGCGTGCGGCCCAGCAAATAATGCGCCGAGGCGTTTCGTGGATCCATCTGCAAGGCCCGCCGCAGCAAACGCTCGGCTTCGGTCAAATCGCCCATCTTGAAGTAAGCTTTGCCCAGCAGAATGTACGGTCCGCTATAGGTGGGGTTCAGCCAGATGGCCCGCTGCAGGGGCGGCACGGCGTGCTCCCAATCCTCGCGGTGTGTATAGGCGTCCCCCAAACGATAGTAAGCCAGGGCAAAGTCTGGGTTCAGGGCGATCTCGCGGCTCAATTCGCTGGCCGCCTTGTCGATCTGCGCGCGATAGATGGCCAGCTCTCCCAGCATGTAGTGCGCTTGCGGCAGATTGGGCTCGTGCGCCACGGCCGCCTCCAATTCCACTTGTGC
Organism: Bryobacteraceae bacterium; assembly: GCA_049511415.1. Lineage (GTDB taxonomy): Bacteria > Acidobacteriota > Terriglobia > Bryobacterales > Bryobacteraceae > Bog-159. Next base: position 15,556 of record JBEKYC010000077.1, read on the forward strand.
CTCGTCTTCCAGTTCCGCCCGCATCAGCATTTGTGCGGTAAACAATCGGGCCGCGCCCGATTCGGGAGCGACAGCGAACAACTCCCCGAACGCCGCGCGCGCCTTGGGGATCTGATGCGACTGCAGGTAGATATTACCCAGCATGAAGAACAGCTCGTTGTTATCGACGCCGGCGGCGCGGGCTTTCTCCAGCAGCGGAACTGCCGCCGCAATATGTCCGGCGACGTATTCGGTGCGCCCGCGCAGGAACCCGGGGTCAGCCGGTTCCTTGGGGCGGCCGGCCGGCGCGGCGCGAGCCTGTTCCATAAGCTGGAGCGCGGCTGGATCCCGCGGATTCATATCCAACGCGTGGCGGGCAGCGGCCGCCGCGTCCGCGGCGTCGCCTTGCGCCAGGTAAGCTTTTCCAATCGAAAGATACGGCCCATTGTGGTTCGGATTCAGCCAGATGGCACGCTGCAAAGCGGCAATCGCATCGTCCCAGGCCTTCTCGCGCAGCAGGATCTCGCCCAGACGATAGTAGCCCGCCGAAAAATTCGGGTTGATCCTGATCTCCGCCCGCATTTCCTCAAGGGACTGCCCGGCCTCGCCCAAAATATAATGACCCTGCGGAATATGCGCATCGAGCTCCAACGCGCGGCGAGCCTCCCTCCTGGCGTCGTCCACCATCTCAAAGCGCAACATCATTTCCGCCGTCAACAGGTGCGCCGCCGCGGAATCCGGCCGCACTTCAAACAGTGCCGCGAACGCAGCGGCAGCCTTGTCTGCCTGATGCGCCTGCAGAAGGGCATTGCCCAACATATACTGCGCGGCCAGTGCTTGCGATCCCCCCGCTGCCGCCTTTTCCAATAGCGGTATGGCGTCCGCGAAGCGGCGCTCGGCATACGCCTTGACACCCTCCGGGTAACTGCCGGCTTGCAGGAACAGGAGCAACAGCGGGGTCATCGCTTAGCGCTCCAGCCTGGCGCGCGCGGCTGCCAGATTGCGGCGCGCGGTGTCCAGCGTGGGATCCAGGCGCAGCGCGGTTTCAAATTCGGGAACGGCATCGCGAAAGCGGCCCAGACGGGCCAGTATCGTCCCCAGATCGCTGTGCAGGGCGGCATCCTCTTGCCGGAAGTCGAGTGATTCACGCAAATGCGTAGCCGCCTCGTCCAGCTTTCCCGCGCCCGCGCTTTCATCGCCCCACATCCGCAGGACTTCGCCCAGATGCTGCCGCGCGCCCGCATCGTCAGGACTCTCCGCTAGAACCTTGCGAAATTGTTCCGCGGCCTCCAGCCAGTGTTGCTGCAAGGCCAGGGCATTGCCCAGATTGTAGCGGGCATTGGTATAGCGTGGATTGGCTGCCAGCGACTTCTCAAAAAGTCCGATCGCTTCCCCCGCATTGCCATCGCTCAGCAGCGCCGCGCCGAGCGTATTCAGCGCCACCGGATGATCCGGCCGGGCCGCTATCGCGCCGCGCAGGTACCGGACGGCGGCCGTACGATCCCCATTCGCCAGCATCAGCGCCCCCAAGTTGAATTGCGATGTGAACTCGCCCGGATATTTTTCCAGCCGATGCCGCATGATGGCTTCCTGCAATTCCTTTCGGCGGTCAGCATCGCCCCGCGGAAGAACCTGCAGCCAGAGATGCGCCATTTCGTCGGTGGCCTGGTTGCCGCCGCGCACACGCTTCGGAGGCTGATTGGGATTGCGCGGATTGCCGGCCGAATTGTCGTAGTGATAGCGCATGGAAATCACCGTCCCCTTCGGCAAAAACACCGGCGCCCGGTAACGATACACGGCCTGCCAGTTCGGATCCCAATCCGGAATGCGTACAATCCACTGGCGGGTCCCGTCGGGTAAGGTCGCGTAGCCTTCCAGCAGATGGCCCAGGTAATGCGCGTGCGGATACACGGCAAGCAAGTCCATGTCCATGGGCGCCACAAAGTCATCGCCTAGCGCGAAGTCCGCCACACCCGCCGGAATGTCCAGCGCCCCATCGTCCTCCAGTTCCAGCAGCATCGGATATTTGGTCGCGGGTTGATCGGTGAAGTACAGACCGACCGACGGCTGCACCATTTCGGACTTGCCTGTAGGCTGCATATGCACATTCAAAACCAGATCCGTTCCTGGATCCGCGCGCCACGCCATTCCATCCGGCTCCTCCCAGGCCGTGCCACCGGGTTTCCAGAACAGGAAGTGACTGTCGGGATCGAAGGTATCCGCCTCGATGTTCAGGTCCATGCCGCCGAAGCCGGCGCCAGGAGCCGTTTCCCGCGCACGCGCCGAACGGCTGCGGTCAATCAGCAGGTTGGCATGATGCACGGCGCGAGGATTTCCGGGGTGAATTTCAATGGCCTTCACCCAGCGTGTGGCCGCGACCTTGAGCGGCAGCACGAAGTTCCAATACTCATCCGGCCCGTCCGCGCGCAAGCGGTAGGGGGCGGCAGCATTCAGCACCAGATCCGGCGCGCCAAGCTGCCAGCCGGGAACAAACCGCGGAAGCGTTGGAGCATCCTCCGGCGAACCGGCCGGCATGCCTTGCCGGACCCATTGCTCGATGGCGCGAATTTGCTCGTCACTCAGGCGCCGCTCTTCCTGAAAATCACCATGGTCCGCTTCGGGCAGCCACGGCGGCATATAGCGGCGTTTCAGGAGTGGAACCATTTGTGCGCCATGCTTACGCACGTCCGCGTAAGTCAGCAGCGGAAATGGGGCCGGTTCACCGGGTCGATGGCAGGGCGCGCAAGACTGGTAAACGATGGGGGCAACGTCATGGTAAAAGGTGATACTCGCCGCCTGACCGGACGCCATCGCCGCCGTCAGCGCGAACGCGTGCCCATAACCACGCCAACCCCGCAGCATGCATCTATTATCGCAATTGCGCCGCCGGTATTCAGTCCGCCGAGCGCAGGCGGATGTTTTGCGGCATGAATCGCAGGTACTCCTGGATCACGCGGCGGCTCTCGGACGCTTGTCCGATCTTTTGATATAGCTGCGCCAATTCGAGATACGCATCCGGCAGCGACGGATCGAGTTGTATGCCGCGGGTGAGCGCCTTGATCGCCTCGCCCACCCGGCCGGCCCGCCACAATGCTACTCCCAGGCAATAGGCATAACGGGCGTTGCCAGGCTGTTGGGCCGAGGCCCGTTCGAACAACTGGATGGCGGAGCCGGGTTGGTTCTGAACCAGCATCAGGGACGCCAGATCGGCATCCACCGGCGGATCATCAGCCTCGTCCGGGGGTAAGCGCGACAAGATCCGATACGCCTGGTTTAAGTCAGCCGCGGCATGCTCGTCGGTCGCCAACTCAAAGTAGGCCAGTCCCAGGTCGCGCGCGACCAGACCAAGCTCCGGCTCGCGCCACGCTCTTAATTGCGGGACGGACCCGCCGGTTTCCTGCGCCGGCGTGAGTGGCTGGCGCGGGATGCTGTGATCCGTCACCGCGGCGTGCGTGACATTGCCCGCACGGATTCGTGGCATATGGCAACTCACGCATTCTTCGGCAGCCCGATGCCGTCCCGAAGAGAATAGGGATTCATGACATGACAAGCAGGCTTGGCGCACCGCAGTGGCCCTTCCCGATTCCGCGGCATGCGGATTATGACAGGTGCCGCACCACAGCCGCCCTCCGCTTTGCCGGGCGCACTGGCTCTGGGCCAGCAGTTCGCTCTGGCTCACCGCGCGCAGATTGCTGCGATTCGACGGCCCCAGATAAGTGACGAAGGTTTTCTCCGCCGGCTGCCCCGGTTGGAAGTCCCACCAATCGCGGCCGGGGTTCAGAATCCGCGTCACGCCTTCCAGGTGGCATTGTTCGCAGACGCTGTCCCGCTCGCGGAGGGGCAGTTTCGCCGGATTCACAATGGACCCAGGCACCGGCTTGCGCAGATGCGCGGCGGAGGATCCGTGGCAGCGCTCGCAGGAAATCGGCGTAAATGGCGGCTCGGCGAACTGGTTTGCGCCTGCCGCGGCCAGATTCACCGATCCGGTATGACAAAAGAGGCAGCCGCTTGTGATCTCGTGGGTGAAGTCCAGGTGCGAATCCGTTTCGTAGCCCGGTGTGAAATCCCAGCCCCGGGTTTGGGTGTAGTAAGAGAGCGGAGACTGGAACAGATATGCGCCCACACGGACGACATAACTGTATCCGACGATTCCAGCACCCACCGAATAACCAACCGGATAAGTCGCGGTTACTCCATGGCGTTCTAGCTTATGTTCCAAACGCGAACCATGGCGTTGGACGCTGACCACACTCTCGGAGGGCTTGTGGGCCAGGCGCGCTTCTTGGAACACCGAGGGAGGTCCTACCGATCGTCCCATGGGAGAGCGGCGGAACTGCGCGGTCTCCGCTGCGTGGCAACTCGCGCAAGGTTCTTCCGCATAGTCTGGCACAAGCGATACCAGCACCAACGCACCTATGGTTGCGATGCTGCGCAAACGAACCGACCCCACAAATTCTTGTCGTGTAGGCGGCGCATCTGGAAGAGGTTTTGTTACTTGGCTGGAATGAATGTGATGTTTATTACGGGCACAAAGAAAACGGCCGGCGGAGCACAAGCCCCGCCGGCCGTCTTACTTCGTGTTGCTTTGGTCTACGCCGCTCAGAACCGGATATTGCCCGAGAACTGCAGCTTGCGCATACCCACTCCGTTATTGCCGCCGAATGCGATGCTGGTGATCTGTCCAACCTGCGGACTCTGCACGTCGTTGTTCGGACCGCCCAAGTTTGTATGGTTGAAGAAATTGGTCGAATCCATGCGCAATCCGAACGTCACCCTCTCGGTGAGGTGGAAGGTCTTCATGATCGAGAAATCCTGATTGATGAAGTGCGGACCAATCAGGGTGTTGATCGGGTAGTTGCCGAAAGTGTTGGATGCCGGAAACAGATACGGTCCAGAGGTGCACTGTTGATCCGGACAGCCCACAATCCACTGATTGCGGTTCGGGCTGGCGGCGTACACCGCCCCGCTTCCCACCATAGGCCGGTTGTTCGGCCCGGCGTTGGGCTGCGTCCCCGACCCATAGTTTTCCAAGCTCGGCTCAAACGGAATACCGCTATAGAAGGTTGTGATCCCGCTGATCGTCCAACCGCCGAGAACGGCGTCCACCGGCTTGCTGATGCTGGCGCCGTACTTCCGCCCATGGCCAAACGGAATATCGTAGTTCTGCGCGAGTGTCAATTGATTGTGCGGCAGCAGGGAGTCGTTGCCCTGGCCCTCCGCCCTGGTTACAGGCACCGGCCCGATTCCGCCATACAGGAAGTAGTAGTTGGAATCGTAGCCCCAACCGTCGCCATATTGGGTCTGGTAAGTGTAGCTGCCCTGCAGGGTCCAGCCCGAGAGGGCATTTACTTTCACCGTGGCTTGCAGCGAGTTGTACTGCTCGTTGGAGCAGTTGCAGTAATACGAAAGATCCTGCGACCATCCGTAAAGCGAGTAGTAAGGCCTGTCGAGGGTCGTATTCGTGACGCCCGGATAGAAGATCGGTTCGTTCGGATTGACCGTTTGCCCCGTCCCGATAAACTGGTGCCGGCTGGAATTGCCGACATAGCCTACCGAGGCCACAATCTTGTTGGTCAACTGCCGTTCCACCGTGAAGTTGTACTGGTAGATGGTTGGCACGGTCATTTCATTCGGACGGAACTTCGGGCTGACGCCGGCCGGCAGCGGGAATGTTCCGTTGGAGCTAACTGTCACCGTCGGCGGCGACGGAGGCCCTTCCGACAGGCTGAAAATAGGCTCGAAACTCTCCGGTTGGGGGACCGTCTGGTAAGTCAGAACCGGCGGATTCTGGGTCACATTGTGCCCGAAGGTCGATCCAAACGTTCCCAGATTGTAGGACCAGCCGTAGCCCGCCCGGATTACCGTCTTGGGATCGAGCTGGTAGGCAATGCCGGCGCGCGGGGCAAGCAAGTGCCAGTTCATGTTCTGAATGCCGTGCGAGGAGACACCGCCGACGCCGAACACATACATCAAACCGTTCTGCAGGTCGAGCGTTGCGCCGTTACCCGCCGCATTGACACTCTCCGGGAAGATCATTTCCCAGCGCAAGCCCAGAGTAACGGTCAGCTTGGGATTGACACGCCATTCATCCTGGCCGTACCAGAAGAAGCGCGGTTGACGCTCCTGGGCGTTCGTGCTGCTGCTGACATAGCGTCCGAAGCTGGACGCATCGCCGAGCAGGAAGCTCGCCAGCCCAAGGCCGCCCACTGGCTGGCCGCCCGCGGTCTGGACGTCGCCCGTAATCTGGTCGTTGAAGCTGGTTTCACCGGCGCGGTGCGTGTCGCTGGGTACGCGAAGATTTTCGGCGTACCGCAAATCCGCACCGAACTTGAAGCTGTGGTTGCCGTGAATCTTATTTATGTTGTCCACGAACTGGATCTGCCGCTCGCTCTGCGTCAACGGGCAATTGCATTGGTTGATGCCGAGGGCGTATCCCAGATCGCTGGAAGGGCCTGTGGGGTTGTTGATGTAGAAGGCCGGCATACCGGATGTGTAGGTTTGATCCAGGTTCATGCCGGGGATGTTGGCTTGCGTTGCCGGGTCCGTTCCATAGCCGTTGGGCACGTCGAAGACGTGATAGCGCATGTAGCCGATACGGAACTCGTTGACCAGGGTCGGGCTGACCGTGTAGGTCCAGCCGGCCGCCAGACTCTGGTTGAGAGCTTGCGAGTCACCCGCATAGTTACCGATGGTCGGCCCGCCGGCTTCCAGGCCGAACGCGCCAGGGGCTTGCTCGGTGTAAGCGGCATAACTATACCGGCCAAAAATTGTGTTCTTGGGGTTCAAATAATAGTCCCAGCGAGTGTTCCAGAGGTTTCCGGTAATACCCACCGCGCCGCTGGCGCTGTAATTGTTGGTGTAGCTGGTGCCTGCCACATCCGTGTTGGGCAGCGGGAAGTAAGCCATCAGGGCTTGCGCTTGGGCGCTCAGACGGCTGGCGGGAATAATGTTGCCGGTAAACGGCGTGCGGCCCGTTCCATTCGCGTTGCCGCTGGCGGGATCATAGATCTGATACGTGGGGCTGGCTGCCAGCCAGTCGCTCAAATTGCCCGCGCGCTCCGCGGCGGTCGGAACCGTCGTCAGAACCGAGCCGCCTTGCGACTGCCGGTTCAACTGCGCATCGCCGAAGAAAAACAGCTTGTCCTTGATGATGCGTCCGCCGATCGAACCGCCAAACTGGTTCTGGTGATACGTCGGATTCGCATCGGTGAAAGGATTCCGCCCGAAATCGCTAAACCCAGGCGAGTTCGTCTGAATATAATCGAACGCATCACCGTGGAACGTGTTCGTTCCGGATTTGGTCGAATACGTGGCGATACCGCCGCCTACATATTCAAACTCGGCGTCGAAGTTCTGGTTGGCCTGCTTAACTTCCGCCAACGAATCAAAGGTAGGATTGATGACGATAATTCCAAGAATTGGATCCTGGTTCGTCGTGCCGTCCAACTCATAGCCCATGGCGCTGAACAACTGGCCGTTCACTTCCATCTGCTGGCTGCCCTGGGGGTTCTCGTCGGAAGCATGCGCCCATCCCAGGCGCACCGTGCCAGGATTCAGCAGCTCCATGGCCTGCGCGTTGCGGCCGATGCTCGGTAATTCCTCGATTTGCTCAGAAGTGAAAGTCTGCGCAACGTCGGCGCGGTCGGACTGGAGCAATGGCGCGGCAGCCGTCACTTCGACTTCTTGGGTAACGTTACCGACCTGCAGGGCCACATCGTAGCGCGCCGCAAAATCGACCTGCACATTGACCGGACTGGACACGGCCTTTTGAAAACCGGATGCTTCAATTGTGACCTGATAGGTGCCGGGAATCAGGTGGCCTACGGTGTAGTTGCCCGACTCGTTGCTGGTGGCTTCGAACTTGGTGCCCTTCTGCGTGTCTACAATCGTGACTTTGGCGCCATTTACTGCGGCGCCCGAAGGGTCTGTCACGGTTCCGAAAATACTACCGAAAACTTGCTGCGCGCGGAGCGTTCCACTCCATGCGGACAGCGCCAAGAGTACGCATACAGCCGACAGGGCCAATCTGCGCAAATTCAACATTATCCTCTCCCTTTCATTGGAAGCAAAAACTAACCTTGTTTATTAACCAGCTATCGTGGTGCATCCCTGCACGTCATTCCTCTATTGTGAACGTATAGTAGATCCTGACTAGACGATCCGGCAAGTGCCAATCATGTTTGTTACGGTTAAGACAATACAATGCTTTTGTTTTTATGCGCTTGCAGGCACGTTACACCAATCCGTACGATTGTTAAATCGTCGATTCCGGCACGTTACACGGACTCCGTCAGGCTCGGCCCAGCCAGTGGCGCAACCGGTCCTTCCAGGCGTAGCGAAAGATCGCGTGTGCATTAATACCTTGGGAAGCCCAGCCGTCGGGTCCGCCTTCGAACGTGCCAATACGCCGGAAAAATGCCGTGCGAAGCGCTATTTCTTCCAGGACCAGGTAAGGTTCTTTCCGCAGGAAACGGAACAGTTCGTGGACCGATGGGATCTGGATGTCGTCCAGGACCAGCCATCCGCCAACCCGGAGTTGCGGAAACAGGTACGCGAACTCGATCTGCGCCAGCGGGTAGGCATGCGGCCCGTCGAGCAATACAAAATCCACCGCATCGTCAAACCGGTATCCTGGCAGCGTGTCTTTGGTTTGCCCCTCGACGAAAATTACGTTCGCATTCCGGAAATCCGTTTGCCGGCGCAACTCGCTGATGGTATGGTCATCGCCCTCGATGGCGAACGCGATGTGGTGTTCGCTGGCGTGCGACAGGACGATCGTGCTTCCGCCGCAGCCGGTCTCCACAGAATTACGAAAAGGACCGTGCCGCAGGATGGCGGACAGTGCCGCCGGCGCCATCGCGTCCCATGGATGGAACGCGCTCGCGCGGGCTATCAGGTTCGGATTGTGCACTCTTTTCCCGTATCGACCCAGCCAACCCGGAACGGATCACCATCCATAACTCATGTACGTGGTGAATGAATAGGGAGGGACCAGGCACTCGCCCTGGTTCGAGCGCAAAATCGGCCACTGTTCGAGCATGTAGACGGTGTTTCCGTATTCTTTCTGCGCGGCCGCCAGTCCGCTGGCCTCGTCGCTGTCCTGGTAGAAGGCCTCGCCAATAATCCAACCTTGTGTCAATCCAAGACTCTTGAGGGTCGTCCACGTCGTCCCATAATAAGACTGGGATTGTCCGGTCGGCGGGTAAAGGTGGATGTCGAAGACCGGCGGATATTCCTGGTTGGGTTCATAAGGAATGTCGTAGATTACCGGAAGCATGTTGGCCGCGGCTGCGGTGCCCCCGACAAAAGAATATCCGACCGTGTTGGCGGTGCCATATGCATCCTTGTACCAACCCCACAATATTTGGTCGTAGAGCACCCATCCGGAGTAGGCGGAGAGATTCGCCGGCGGGATACCCTCGTTGTACAGATCGATCTTCACCCCCAGCCCTGCCGCCAGCGCCACGGGCTGAACATTTTCGATCAATTCCCAAGCTTCATTCAGCAGCCCCCAATACTTCGCGGAGTATGACTGGTTGGTGGACCAGTCGGTCGGCCAGTTCTGCGCAAGATTCTCGCCCCCAGGCCCAAAAACAAATGTCGCGCCCGTAAAGCCGGCCGCCTTGACCGCCGCCAGATACCCCGTAAGATTGCTCATGCATTGTGCGCTCAGGTTCCCTCCGGTCGAGTTAACATAAAAGTTTCTAGTGCCGAGCGGTTCCGTGGTGGTACAGTTGTCGCCGCCGTCCATGTACCACAGCCAAACGCGCAGCACGCGCTGCCCATTGGCATACATCGACGCCAACTGGCTCTTGATCTGGGTTTGAGCGGCAGTTAGATCCCAATTGACCACGTTGTTGTAATATGTGTTCGGACAGTTGAACCATCCGTAGTCAGATCCCCCTTGATAAATCGCTTGAGGGTAAGCTAGAGCGGCGACGAGTAACAAAAGCACAAAGATTCGCAGAGACACGGAGAATCCTCCTTACCTGGAGCCTTGCTGCGCTGCAACTGAATTGTATGTGCCTCCGTGCCCACGGTCAAGGCACATTAATGCGCCCCTGGCCCCCAAATTGTGTGTTCTACAACATTTGGAACCTTGCGCCCGATGGTCACGCCGGCGTTTGTGATAACGTCTATTCTGAACCCGATTGGGAGGTGACCCGTGCAGGCAACCATCCAACCCGCCTCCGTGGCGGCCGAATCGATTCGACTTCCTCAAAAACCCGTCCGCAACATCGCCGTGGATGCTTACCGCGGCTTTGTGATGCTGCTGATGATGGCCGAAGTTCTGGAACTGGCGCGTGTGTCCCAAGCATTTCCAGGCAACTGGTTCTGGGCCTTTCTCGGATACAACCAGACCCACGTCGAGTGGGCCGGATGCTCGCTGCACGACATGATTCAGCCGTCATTCTCATTTCTGGTAGGCGTGGCTCTTCCATATTCCATCGCCAGCCGCCTGGCCAAGGGCGGCACGTTCGGCAGGATGTGGGCGCATGCCATCTGGCGCTCGTTTCTGCTGGTCGCCCTGGGAATCTTCCTGCGCTCCATGTACGCGCCGCGCACCTACTTTACGTTCGAAGATACCCTCACGCAGATCGGGTTGGGTTACCCGATCTTGTTCCTGCTGGGGTTCTGCAAACCGCGCCTTCAGTGGACCGCGCTGGCCGTCATACTGACAGGCTATTGGCTGGCCTGGGCGCTCTATCCCGTGCCGGGAGCCGGATTTAGTTGGCAATCGGTCGGCGTCCCCGCCAACTGGCAACATTTCTACTCCGGCTTTGCCGCGCATTGGAATAAGAATGCGAATTTTGGCAATGCGTTCGATCAGTGGTTCCTGAACCTGTTCCCGCGATCGCACCCATTTGTCTACAACGAGGGCGGGTACCTGACACTCAGCTTCATACCCACGCTGGGCACCATGATTCTGGGCCTGGTGGCCGGCCGCTGGCTGCGCGCCGGCGCCCCGCGCATTCCCATGACACAACTGCTCATCGCCGCCGCCGCCGGTATCGCCTCCGGACTCCTGCTGCACTTTACCGGCATCTGTCCGATCGTGAAACGCATCTGGACCCCCAGTTGGACTCTATTTAGCGGCGGCGTCTGCTTCCTCTTCACGGCCATCTTCAGTTGGGTAATCGATGTCAAGGGCTACCGGAAGTGGGCTTTCCCGCTGGTGGTGATCGGCATGAACTCCATCGCCGCTTACCTGATCGCGCACCTGTGCGAACGCTTCGTCTCCAGTTCGCTCCGCATTCATCTCGGCGCGGATGCATTTCGCGTTCTGGGCCCTGGGCTGCAGCCGTTCCTGCTGGGATCGGCCATGCTCTTCTGCTACTGGCTTATCCTATATTGGATGTACCGGCGCCGCCTCTTTCTAAAAATTTGAAGCGCATATTGTTTATCTCCGTTCGCTGGCTGGTGCTGGCCGCCGTGCTGCTCTATGCGGCCGATTACCTCTCGCTGCGCTACAGCATTCCCAGCCGGCAGCAATTCGGCAGCGTCATGGTCGCGCAGTCCTATGCCATTCCGCAGAAGGACCGCAAAATGGAATACACTTTCGATCCGCCCGCGCCCCAGACCTGCGTCAACTCCCTGTTTCCGCACTTCGGCGATCCGCCGTGCTGGTATCTCAGCCGGCACACGCGGCAGCAGGTGAATGTGCAGTAGGATCGGCCGCGAACACTCCGTTATGATGGGGAAAGTGCGTTTGCGCTTGGCCTTCTCATTCATTCTGTTCGCTTTCGCACCAATGCTTTCGGCGCAGACCGCCAGGTACGAGGGCCAGCCTATCGCCGATATCCAGTTCGTTCCGGCGGATCAGCCTCTCACCCCGGCGGAACTGGCTAATGTCATATCTCTCCGCAAGGGATCTCCCCTGCGCATGGCCGACGTCCACTCCGCCATCGAAAAACTGTATGCCACGGGCGAATATGACGATATCCAGGTGGATGGCGAAGCCGCCGCGGGTGGCGTGCGGGTCCGGATTGTCACCCGGAACACCTGGTTCGTAGGCGATGTCTCGATCACCGGGCATGTCTCCGATCCGCCGAATCGCGGCCAACTCGTCAATATCACGCGCCTCGATCTGGGCCAGCCGTTCGAGGAATCCGCCGTCGAGCCGGCGCGCGCCGCCATCCAACAGTTGCTCGAAAACAACGGACTGTATCAGGGGCAGGTTCGTCCCGAAGTTTCCTACGATCCGAAAACACAGCAGGCCAGTGTGCGCTTCCAGGTGGACTCCGGCCCGCGCGCGCATTTCTCCACTCCCACTTTCTCCGGTGACACTAAAGCTCCGGTCCAGGATCTGATCGGCGCCACCCATTGGCGCCGTTGGCTGATCGGCGGCTGGCGCAGCGTCACCCAGTCGCGCGTCAGCAAAGGCGTCGCCGAGATTCGCTCCTGGTACGAGAAGCGCGGACGGCTGGAGGCCAGCGTGACGCTGAAGGGCATGCAGTTCGACACCGACTCCCGGCGCAGCCGGCCGTCCGTGTACATCGATGCCGGACCGCAGGTGCAGGTTCGGGCCGTCGGCTTCAAGGTTTCGCAAGGCAAGTTGCGCGAGTTGATCCCGATTTTTGAGGAGCACACCGTGGATGAGTCGCTGCTGCTCGAAGGCTCGCGCAACCTGCGGGATTACTTTCAGTCCGAAGGCTACTTCGACGCCGAAGTGGAATACAAGGAACAGCGCGTCATCAATGATAAGGCCTCCATCGACTATCTGATCAACCCCGGCGCGCGCCACAAACTGGTGGCCATTGAAATCCGCGGCAACCGCTACTTCCGCACCCAGACCATTCGCGAGCGCATGTTCCTGGTGCGCGCTTCGCTCCTCCAGTTCCGCCACGGCCGCTATAGTGGCGCCTTGCTCCGCCGTGACGAACAAAACATCGCCGGCCTGTATCAATCCAACGGTTTTCGCGACGTGGCCGTCACTCACAAAATCGTGGATGGTTACAAGGGCAAGCCCGAAAACCTGGCCGTCTATATCGACATCGCCGAAGGCCCCCAATATTTCATTCACAGCCTGGACGTACAAGGCGCGGAGAAACTGGACAAAGCCCGCCTGCTGGCGGACCTGAGTTCGGTGGAGGGCCAACCGTTCAGCGAATACAACGTCGCCGTCGACCGCGACGCCATCCTGGAGCAATACTCCACCCGCGGCTTCCCGAATGCGACTTTCGAATGGAGCTCCAAGGAGGCCTCCGATCGGCGCCAGGTGGACCTCACGTATGTCATTAAAGAAGGCCAGCAGCAATTCGTGAAGGATATCCTGATCAGCGGCTTAGAAAGCACCCGCCGCAGCCTGGTGGACCGCAACATGGAATTGAAGCCGGGCGACCCGCTCTCGCCCAACGCCATGCGCGATACGCAGCGCAAGCTCTACGATCTCGGCGTCTTCGCGCGCGTGGACACCGCCATCCAGAACCCGGATGGCGACACCAGCGACAAGTATGTCTTGTACGACGTAGAAGAGGCCCGCAAATACTCCATCGCCACCGGCTTCGGCGCCGAGTTCGCCCGCATCGGCGGCTGCTCGGAATGCCTGGAGGCCCCCCAAGGCCAGACCGGTTTCGCGCCGGATGTTTCGCTCGACGTCTCGCGCCTCGATCTTTGGGGAGTGGGCCAGACCCTCAGTTTCCGCGGCCGCGTCTCTACCCTGGAGCAGCGCGCCCTGGTCAACTACACCGCGCCGCATGCCTTGGGCAACGACAAGCTCACCCTCTCCTTCACCATCCTCTACGACAACAGCAAAGACGTCCGCACCTTCACCGCCCAGCGCGAGGAAGGCTCCGTGCAGCTTTCCGACCGTCTCTCGAAATCAATTACGTTTCTCTACCGCTACACCTACCGCCACGTCACGGTGGATCAAGCCACGCTGAAAATCTCGCCGCTGTTGATCCCCCTGTTCTCCCAGCCGGACCGCGTGGGATCGCTCTCCTGGAGCATGATTCAGGACCGCCGCGACGATCCCATCGAAACCCGCAAAGGCATCTACAACACGCTGGATATCGAGGCCGCGCCACGCGCCCTCGGTTCCGAAATCACCTTCGGCCGCTTCCTGGCGCGCAACGCCACCTATCATCCCATCGGCCGCAAATACGTCCTCGCGCGCGCCACCAGCTTCGGCATCATCCATCCGCTCCACGGTGTCACCGATCCGCTCGAAGCCATCCCCCTGGCCGAGCACTTCTTTTCCGGCGGCGCCACCTCCGAACGCGGCTTCCCCGATTTGCAGGCCGGACCCCGCGACACCACCACCGGTTTTCCCTTGGGTGGCACCGCGCTATTGATGAACCAGACCGAGTTCCGCTTTCCGCTGCTGGGAGAAAACATCGGCGGCGTTCTGTTCCACGACATGGGCAACGTCTTCACCAGCCCCGCGACTATTTCGTTCCGCGCCGACCAGCATGGCCTTTCCGATTTCGACTACACGAACCAAGCGGTAGGCTTCGGCATCCGCTACCGCACGCCCATAGGTCCGGTGCGCGTGGACTTCGCTTATAGCATCAACCCGCCCCACTTCATCGGCTTCCAAGGCAGCCTCAACGACTTACTCAATGCCGGCACCAAGCCCTGCCAGACCGAGCCGACCCGATGCGTGGAGCAGAGCATCAGCCGCTTCCAGTTCTTCTTTTCAATCGGGCAGACGTTCTAATTGGTTTATATAAGACCCATTTATCCGCATATTGCTTTTGTAACGAAGAATTTCCTTGACTTAGCCGCAATTCCGCAGTAAGTTCAATTTGATTGCGGGTTTCCTTCCCGAATCGAACTTACAGGCTTCCCTAGCCCTGGAAAACCGCCGCAAGTTCCAAAACCCCAGCCGAGTGTAAGTGGAGAAGCTCGTACGCGTTTTTCGTGTCTCCGATTAGCCTGCCTCCCCATCCTCGTTGCTCTTACCGCGCAGCACCGAGTCGATCCCCTCTGGTCCTACCATCGCGTGGTGGCGGTCCTGCCCATGCAGGGAGCCGGCACGCCCGCCGACCCCATCCGGCCCAAGCACGCCCCGGCACCGACGGCTGGGCCGCCGTCGCGCAGCGGAATCATAGCATTCACGTTCGAGCCGAGCGACGACGGCCAGCACGCCATCGCCGAATTTGTGGCGGTTGACCGTGCGGGTCTGGCGGCCATCATGGCCGACAACTCGGCCGGCGTTTTGGTCTTTGAGAAAGGCGTCGTGCCTTCAGCGACCATCGAGGCGGCTATCCGGCCCTTCCGTAAGAACTTCTCCTTACAGAACTTCGGGGTGGCAGTCCAATGAAACCGCGCCTCTGTCTCGTTTATTTCGCCCTCGGATCTGGTGTGCTCTTCGGCCAACGGCGCATATCACGGCTTCAACCTGCCCACGCCCGCAAGCCTGAAGGACAATCAGATACACAGCATCTATGCGCGGCACGGCGGCACCACGACTAACGTCGCCAGCCTGCCGGATACCGGTGCGCGCACCATCCAGTGCGATTCTTCTTCAACGGGTTACCAGTACTACTTCACCGACACGCTGCAGAGCATCAACACCACCAACTGGACGCAGAACGGGACCCTGTCGGTGCTCTCTACCTGGGGACTGAGCGCCACATCTTCCACCGGCGGAAGCCTCATCTCCAAGGTCACCGTGCAGGGCCCATCCAGCACCAACTACGAGGTGAACAGCACGCTCTCGTTGAAGGCCAGCGGCGGCGTGTACGTGCAGTACGTGCGGGCCACGTCGAACGCCATCACCGGCACGGGCAGTTACTTCTCCGTCGAGTTGCAGAACCCTACCTTCAGTTCCTCCGGCGCGTGCACCGCGACCCTTGCCGCCTTCCAGTCCGTCAACAGCAGCGTCACACAGGTTTTCAGCACCCCCGTCGCCTGCCACGACGGCATGCAAATCCGCACGGCGGCGCTCGGAAACGTAGTCTATATGATCCTGGACGGGAACACTATGTGGGTCGCCAACGTCACGGTCTCCACCGGAATGCCGGGCATCGGCGGCCGCAGCATGCCCTCCGGCAATGCAATTACGCTGGCCATGCTGGGCCCTTGGGACAACGTCGCACCGTCTGCCGTAAATTCCAGCACCTTCGCCGTGACGGTGAATCCCACCAGCGTTTTCGCCCAGTGGCAGGGGGCTGTCGATAATTCCAACGGCGTGGGCATCGCGCTTTACGCCATCGAGCGCAATGACGGTGTATGGTTCTACAGCTACGACGCTTCGTTCTCCGATTCCACGGTCCAGCCGAATACCAGTTACACCTACGGCGTGATCGCGCAGGACTACCACCGTAACGATTCCCCAACCTCGTACTTCACCGTTACCACGCCCGCCGCCGGTACGCTCGATCCGCGCCGCGTGGGGGTGCGGCCCACCGGCACGTATTGGGGCGGCGCCGGCGAGCAGATCGACATGCTGAGCGGCAACCTTAACTACTCCGTGCCCCTGATCAAGGCGGTGGGCCGCGCCGGACTCTCCGCCTCCTTTGGCCTCACCTACAATTCCCAGAACTGGGTGACCGGTACCTCGGGCATCGAGCCGATGGGCGTTGATACCGGCTACGGCTTCGGCTGGCAACTGATGCTCGGATCGCTCACGCCCGTCTACAGCACCTACGGCACGCCGTTCCCGATCCAGTACTACCTCTTCACGGACTCCACGGGCGCCCAGTATCATCTGAACCAGAACAGCGGCTCCGTCTGGAGCTCTACCGAAAGCATTTACGTCTGGTACGACGCCAGCACCAACCTGCTGCATTTCCGCGACGGCTCCTTCTGGGTGATGGGGTGCGTTTCGGCCGGCGGCGAACCGGACGCGGGCACCATGTACCCGACCGCCGTCGAGGATAGCAACGGCAACCAGATCATCACCCATTACATGCCGGGCGCGGGCGCGAATTGGAACGATTCCAGCGCGCGCATCATGTCGATCGAGGACGCGCGCGCAGTCCAGTACACCGATAGCGGCACCGGCGACTTGCTCTACCACTCCTACGCATTCAGCTACACCACCGGCAGCAACGGCCTGTCGTACCTTTCGAGCATCACCAACTACGTCGGCACGCCCGAGAACTATTCCTTCACCATCAACCAGGGCCAGCCCATCTATTCGCCCAACGGCGCGTCTTACGGCACCACCAGCCTTCTGGCCGGATTCACCTTCACCGGCCTCGGCTACTCGTACAACTTCACGTACGACACAACCCTGAAAGACGGCGACCTGATCGAGGCGCAGTTTCCGCAGGGCGGCTACCTGAGCTGGACCTACACCAACTGCGCCTACGGGTCCGAGACCACGCGCGAGGTCCAGAACCGCTATCTCCTGACCAACACGCAGCAGGGCGCGGAAACATATTCATTCACGCCCGGAAACGGCTCCAACGCCACCCTCGACGACGCCAGCGGCGCGGAGCGCTACTGGGTCTTCACTGCCGGCCTGCTCAGCGAGATTCAGTACCGGCCGTCTAAGGGGGCCACGCCGATCCGCCACGAGTACTACACCTGGGTGCAAGACCCCACCAGCCTGAATTACTATATCGGGACGCTGAAGACTGTGCTCGACGAGGGCCAGTCCTGGACTCAGACCACCGAAACAGTGCAGACGCAGGATTCCTATGCCAACGTCCTGACCAGCAACGTGTACGATTACGGCAACCTGAATACCCCCGCGCGCTCGTACACCAACACCTACCTGTACCAGAACAACAGCAACTACACCTCGCGCTACATCTATAACCGCCTGCTTACCAGCACCCTGAGCAGCGTCACGCCAAACGTCAC